>JBGTFH010000110.1:0-32454 GCA_041747375.1 Acidimicrobiia bacterium | reverse complement strand
GCTCGACGCTGAAGTGCAGCAGATCCTTGCTGACATCGCTTCGGGTGCACTCGAGTTCCCCAGGTATGCACCTGCTGGCTAGTAAATAGACCAACACACAAAACTAACCGGGCCCCGGCAAACGCCGGGGCCTGGTTCGTTCTAAGGTACATTTCCAATCTTTGAGTGAGGAGACGACTTGGCGCTGGTTTTAGAAGGGATCACCAAGCGATTCCCCGGTGTCCTCGCCAATGACAATGTCTCGTTATCAGTGGCTCCCGGTGAGGTGATCGCACTTCTCGGTGAAAACGGTGCCGGCAAGAGCACTTTGATGAATGTCCTGTACGGGTTGTACACGCCCGATGAAGGCACCATAACCATCGATGGTGAGCAAGTTGTCCTGGGTTCCACGGCTGACGCTATCGCCAACGGGATCGGGATGGTCCACCAACACTTCATGCTGGTCCCTGTTTTTACGGTCACCGAAAACGTGGTCCTGGGAGAGGAACCGACCGGGTTTGGTGGGGTAATCGACAGGGAGAGGGCGCGATCGACCGTCGTTGACATCTCGGAGCGTTACAACCTCCGGATCGAGCCGGACGCTTTGATTGAGAACCTCTCGGTGGGGGTTCAACAGCGGGTCGAGATCATCAAAGTCCTCAACCGCGAGGCCCGGTTCGTCGTTTTTGACGAGCCCACAGCGGTACTCACCCCGCAGGAGGTCGATGAATTCTTCGGGATCGTCAAGGGACTCAAAGACGATGGCAAGGGAATCGTCTTCATCACACACAAGTTGGGGGAGGCTATCGAGGTGGCCGATCGGATCGTGGTGATGCGCGGGGGCAAGGTCGTGGGCGAGGCACTGCCAGGCGATGTCACCCAACAGGATCTGGCAAACATGATGGTGGGCCGGCCAGTCGATCTGACCGTTGCCAAACAACCGGCTACACCAACGGAGATGGTGCTCGAGATAAGTGACCTCGTGGTCCTCGACGAACGTAACGTCAAAGCGGTCAATGGGGTCAGCTTCAAGGTCCACAAGGGAGAGATCGTTGGAATCGCCGGTGTTCAGGGCAACGGGCAAACCGAACTGATCGAAGGAATCACCGGTCTACGCCCCGTCCTGTCGGGCTCGGTGATGCTCGGCGAGGTCGACATCACCGACTCTCCACCTCGTGAACTCCATCAACTAGGTGTCTCGCACATACCCGAGGATCGGCAAGGGAGTGGTCTGGTCCTCGATTTCACCGTCGCCGAAAACATGATTCTCGACTCCTACTATGCGCGGCCGTTCTCAAGAGGAGTGCTGATGGACTGGGATGTCACCAAGGAGATGGCCGAGCGGTTGGTGGAACAATACGATGTCCGCACGCCGGGAATCGATGTGGCCGTCTCGACCCTGTCCGGAGGCAACCAGCAGAAGGTCATTGTCGCCCGGGAGTTCGAGCGAAAGGTCGAGTTGGTGATTGCCGCCCAGCCGACCCGGGGTATCGACGTCGGATCCATCGAATACATCCACTCTCAGATCGTGGCGCGGCGCGATGCGGGTGCAGCCGTTCTGGTGGTTTCGTCCGAACTCGACGAGATTCTGGCCCTCGCCGACCGCATCCTCGTCCTCTATCACGGCCAGATCGCCGGTGAGTTTGCACCCGATGCGGCGGTGACCGATATCGGTCTGGCGATGCTCGGATCAACCGGATGAGCGAAGTCAAGACACCGATGGCCAGCAAGTCGCCCCCACCAGAGCGACCGTCGTGGATGGATCGGGTCACCGGGGTCGGCACATCCGTGGGTCGATCGTTGCTGTTACCAACGCTGGCCCTGATAACCGCGCTGATTATCGGCGGTTTCATAATCGCCCTCTCCGATATCGACAGTCTCAAGCTCCTGTTTTCCGAGCCGGCTACGGCCATCAGCCAGATGTGGAACGAAGTGCTGGCGGCTTACAAGGCCCTATTCCAGGGATCTGTGGGCTCGATCAACGCCATTTCCGAAACGCTCTTCGCCGCGACCCCTCTATTGCTCGCCGGCCTTGGTATCGCCGTTGGATTTCGCGCCGGCCTGTTCAATATCGGCGCCCAGGGCCAAATGCTCATCGGTGGTCTGATAGCGACTTATGTAGGTCTTTATCTGAATTTGCCGGCGATACTCCACATTCCTCTCACGTTGGCCGGCGGTCTTGCAGGTGGAATGCTCTGGGGTGGCTTTGCAGGTCTCCTCAAGGCAAAGACCGGGGCCCACGAGGTCATCACCACCATCATGTTGAACTTCATCGCACTCTTCTTCATGCAGTGGGTCCTGACAACTTCAGGAATTCAGGATCCGGGGCGAAACAATCCGGTGTCTGCCGCTCTCCCCGAATCGGCGCAACTGCCCAAGCTCTTCGGCTCTCAATATCGCGTGACCATCGGATTTCTCATTGCAATTGCCGCTGTGTTCGTGGTGCAGTGGCTTCTGTATCGCTCGTCAATTGGTTTCGAGTTTCGAGCGGTCGGCTCCAACCCCGAGGCCGGCCGATACGCCGGTATGAATGTGGCAGTGGTTGTCACTCTGGCGATGGCCATCGCAGGTGGTCTCGCCGGCATCGCCGGAGCCAATCAGGTGATGGGTTTGGAGCCGTACAAGGCCACGCCGTCGTTGGCAGGGTTCGTCGGGTTCGACGCGATCACGGTCGCTCTGCTGGGTCGATCCAATCCGATCGGGGTGATGTGGGCGGCGATCCTCTTCGGAGCGCTTTCTGCAGGTGGGCGTGAGATGCAAGGCGCGGCGCAGGTCCCGATCGATCTGGTGGTGGTCCTGCAGGCGCTGATCGTGATTTTTGTGGCGGCGCCCGGTTTGATCAGGGCAATTTGGAGGGTGAAGGCCGACGACGGTGAGACAGTGACACAGGTCAGCACCGGGTGGGGATCATGACAACCGCTGTCGACTTGGGAGTCGAGGCCCCGGAAGTCGTCGAGAGAACCAGCACCGAGGAGCGTCGGGCGACAATCATCGGAATCATCCTGATGGTGCTCGCCGCAGTGGTTCTCGGGGTCTTCGCCTTCGGGGTTCCACCCGACGCCACTTCGACTTTCAACCTGAGCCTGCCCACCGACGCGATCCAGAACTTGTCCGTGAGTTTCAATTCTCGACTCTTTTCCGGGGTCGCCGCCGTTCTCATCTTTGTTCTAGGTGTCGACCGGTTGCGCCGTCGGAATCTTCGTTGGACCAATGCCGCCCTCGGTATTGGACTTCTCCTCTTTGTCCTGGCGTTCCTCGCCTGGGCCGCCGCCGATAGCTCGTTCAGCCTCGTCGGGATGTTGCGCTCGACCGTTATTTCGTCAGTGGTGATCACGCTGGGAGCCCTGACCGGTTTGACCTGCGAACGCGCCGGTGTCATCAATATCGGCATCGAGGGCCAACTCCTTTCAGGAGCCTTCGTCGCAGTGGTGTTGTCGAGTGCTTTTGGAACACTGGCAGGGGTTGCGGGTGGACTGATCGTCGGCGCGCTGCTCGGAGCGTTGCTGGCGTGGCTTGCAATCAGGTTCAGTGTCGATCAGATCATTGCCGGCGTTGTGATCAACATCCTTGCCGTTGGCCTTACATCCTTCCTGGCGAGTCGGATCCTCTCCGAAGCTCAGAATCTCAACGCACCAGCCCGGGTCCCTTCGATCCGGATCCCGATCCTGGCTGATATTCCGGTGATCGGGCCGATGTTCTTCGACCACACTTTCTTCGTCTACGTGACTTTTCTACTCGTTGTTGCCCTCCATTTCGGGTTCTTCCGGACCAGATGGGGGCTCCGGGCGCGATCGGTGGGCGAACATCCGAAAGCGGCGGACACCCTGGGCATCGATGTCCTCAAGGTCAGATATCGAAATGTCATCGGGGCGGGACTCATAGCCGGTTTCGGAGGCGCATTTCTGGCTCTCGCACAGATATCCCGTTTTGAGGAGAACATGACCGGAGGCATCGGTTTCATCGGACTCGCCGCGATGATCTTCGGACGCTGGATGCCGTTTGGGGCACTCGCCGCCGGACTCATATTCGGGTTCTCCGGTGCCCTGGCCCAGAAGGTGGCCATCCTCGGCACCGGAATCCCATCCGAGTTCATGCTGATGCTTCCCTACGTGGCCACGATCATTGTCGTCGCCGGACTGGTGGGCCGTTCACGTCCCCCGGCCGCCGACGGGCAGCCCTATATCAAGCAGTAGCGTGCCCGGTTCAGGGTGCAACTGTCGTCGTCGTGGTTGAAGACGATGTCGATTGAGTGGCGGCCGGCCGGCCGATGGCCGTTATCTCGTCGATCGCCAGTTCCCTGAAAACGTTCCCTTCGACTGGCGTGGCGTTCCAGGCGCTTTGAATCTCGATCTCGATCCAATTGGCCCCGATGGTTGCGAACGTGATCGACTGCTGACCCGGGGTGTCTTCAAGCTCGACACTTATCGGTGAAATCGAGTCGGAGCTCGCGATAACGAGACCGCGGGCCCGGAAGTTCTGTTCGAACTTGACCGGATCCGTAATCCCGGTCCAAAGAACCTGGGATACGATCATCGGCTGGGCAAAGGTGAGGCGAATGGTTACTTTTTCTCCTTCGGGAATCTCCTCCCAGTTCACCTGGTATTGATCTGGGGTCCCCGAGGTGAGGTTGGCGCAGATGAAAGTGCTTATCCCTTCGGGTGAACACGTCTGGTCGATAACAGGAATCGGAGCGTTCTCTGCCGCCGTCGGAGCAGTCGTCGTAGTGCTGGCCACCGTGCTGGCGCTTGGATCTTCGTCGCCTCCGAAGAAGTTGAAGAGAAGGGCACCGATCACTACTGCAAATAGAAGTCCACTGATGCCGAGCGCCGCCCGGACACCGGCATTTGCTTGCACTGCCGGGCGAGGCGCCGTGGGGAGAGGTGCCTGGCTCAGTCGGGCACCGCACTCCTCACAGTGACGGTTGGAAGAGGGATTGATCGCTCCGCAAGAGGGGCACTGGATCTCGCCGCCGGCGCGAGTGGTCTGTTTGGCCGCGGGACGGGGCTCCTGGGGTGGGGGCTCATTGAGGTCGAATCTTTCGAACCCGCTCGAGCTGACCGATATCACATTGGAGCGGTCATCGGGAGTCAAAGGGTCGATAAAGGCGCCGCAATTGGGACAGAACTGCTCATCCGTCGGAACGCTCGCGCTGCAATTGTTACATTTCCGTGCTGCCACGTCGCTCCTTCATCGCCTATTGTGCCACGGTGATGCTCGTTTTTGCTATCAGAACCTACGAACCCTGGACCGCGTGGTCCCTGCTAGCGGCAATGGTGATGGCCATAATCGGGGTGACAGCCTTGATTTTGGTCGTTAAGGGCCGTAATCGTTAACCCGGGAAGAGAAATCGATGGCCTTTAGATGCGAACAGTGCGGTCATGACTCCCCGAAGTGGATGGGATTCTGCCCGCAATGCGGTGCGGATACTCCTCTCCTCGAAACCACAACAACCGCCAGGAAGAAGAGGCAGCTGTCCACTTCGGTGGGCCTGCATGAGGCGCGCGACCAAATCGGCGAACGCTTCGCTGTGGGCTGGGGCGAAATAGATCGGGTGCTCGGTGGGGGGCTGGTCGGCGGATCGGTGATACTCCTTGGCGGAGAGCCGGGTGTGGGCAAGTCGACGCTGCTCCTCCAGGTCGCCGGGTTCATGGCGGAAAAGGGCGGCTCAGTGTTGATCGCCAGCGCCGAGGAGTCGGCCCACCAGGTCGCCATGCGAGGGGAGAGGCTGGGGCTCGGGGGAGACCTCATCCAGTTGGTGTCCGACGACGACACCGATGCCATTGTGGCCCTGGCTGAGAAGGCGAGGCCCGATCTCCTCGTGGTCGACTCCATCCAAACCGTAGGAGTCAGCGAGATCTCGGGAGCCCCGGGTGGAGTTGCCCAGGTTCGGGAGTCTTCGGCCCGTCTGGTTCGCCTGGCCAAGACCAGCCAGATACCCGTGGTTCTCGTCGGCCACGTCACAAAGGACGGCGGTCTGGCCGGCCCGAAACTCCTCGAGCACATGGTCGATGTGGTGCTCTATCTCGAAGGTGACCCTGATCGGGGATTCAGGGTGCTCCGCTCGGTGAAGAACCGTTTCGGCCCGACGCATGTCTCCGGAATGTTCGACATGCAGAGTGAGGGCCTGGTCGAGGTCGACGATCCCTCCAAGCTCTTCCTTGCCGGATGGGAGACTGAAGTTGCCGGAACCGTCGTCTACCCGGCCGTAGAGGGCAGGAGGGCAGTCCTGGTAGAGATCCAGGCGTTGGTGACAAGAACGAACCAGCCCCAGCCCCGTCGTTCGATCAGGGGACTCGATCCGACGAGGGTCAACCAGGTCATAGCCGTGCTCGACCGGCATGCAGGAATGAAACTCTATGAACACGAGGTCTATGTGAATGTTGTCGGAGGCTGGCGGCTCGACGACCCCGGATGCGACCTGCCCGCGGCCCTGGCCATTGCATCTTCGGCTCTCGACCGGCCCCTGGGAAGAGTTGCGGCATACGGCGAAGTCGGACTGGCCGGCGAGGTCCGAAACATACCCTTCGAGTCGAGGAGGATCGACGAGTTGGAGCGGATGGGTGTTGAGCGCAGGATATCTCCCGGGCAGGGTGAGTCCATGCGTCTTACCGAGGCCCTCAAAGAGTTCGGTCTTCTCGGCTGACTCCCAGGTGATAGCCTGATCCCGTGGGTGGTCAACAGACACAGGAAGTTCTAGAACGTCTCGCTCCCGGGACCCCGATGCGTCGTGCCCTGGAGCGAATAATCCAACAGGGCAAGGGCGGACTCCTGGTCTTGGGCGATGGCCCGATCGTCAAAGAGACCAGCTCAGGCGGATTTGCCCTCCGCAATTCGACTTTCACACCGGCCCGGGTGGCCGAACTCTCCAAGATGGACGGCGGCATCGTCCTCGATGACACGTGGACGAGGATCGTCAACGCGGCGGTCCACTTCATACCCGACGGTGCAATTCCCACGGACGAAACCGGTGCACGGCATCGGACCGCCGAGCGATTGGCAGCGCAGACCGGAAAACCGGTGGTGGCCGTGAGCGAAGGCCGACGTGTTGCGACGCTCTTCTACAACGAAGAGAAGATAGAGCTCGCGGCTCCAGCAGAGGTTGCGGCTCACGTGAATCAGGAGCTACAGAGCCTCGATCGCCTCCGTCGCCGACTCGACGATGCCGAATCGCGCCTCACCCGCTTCGAGGTGGCAGGCCTGGCCACATATCGCCAGGTCCTGACGGTCATCCAGAGGGCGGCTTTGGTGGAAAGACTTGGTGGTTTGGTTGCCGGCCGGGCCTCGACTCTAGGCGACGAGGGGCGAATCGTCTCTCTGCAGCTGAATGATCTGCTCTCCGGTGTGGAGCAGACAAAGCGACTTGTTCTCCAGGATTATCTGCGACCACTTCGAGCAAATTCGGTCGGAAAGGCGTCCGACGTTCTCGGCACCCTTCCGGGAAGTGACTTCGAGGAGTTGGCACGAATCGGTAAAGAGATCGGTTTCCCCGAAATAGACGACCCGGCAGAGCCCCGGGGCCATCGGATCCTTTCACAGGTGGGAAGGTTGCCCGATCACGTCCGTGACGATCTGGTCCGCCATTTCGGGTCGCTGCGAAGGATCCTCCGCGCCAGCCAGGACGACCTGACCGCGGTCGAGGGGGTCGGGGAAACCCGAGCCGAGCAACTCCGCTCCTACTTTGACCGGCTCCAGCTGATGGCCGATGAATTGGAGCCTTTGTCGGATTGAATCCCGGCACCGTTACAATCCGCCCCCGCACATGGCTTCCAAAACTGCAAGATACAACATCGGCGACAAAGTGGTACACCCGCAACACGGGGCGGCCACCGTCCAAAAGAAGGTCAAACAAGAATTCGCAGGTAAGAAGCAGGACTATTACATCCTGGAGATCGCCACGGAGCAGTTGACCGTGATGGTTCCATTTGACAAGGCCGATGACCTGATCCGGCCGGTTATCTCGAAGACGAAGTCGCGAGAAGTCCTCAAGTCACTCAAAACCGAACCAGAAGAGGCCGGTTCCAACTGGTCCCGCTGGTACAAGGTGCTGACTGAGAAGATGACCTCAGGCGACATCTTCCAGGTGGCCGAAGTTGTTCGGGATCTCTCGTATGCACAACAGACCAAGGGGATCAGCCCGGCACTCAAACGGATGTTGTCCAAGGCACGGACCACGCTCAGTTCGGAGTTGGCGTTCAGCCTCCAGGTCGATGAAGAAGAGGCCATCAAGAAGCTCGATCGCGCTCTTCCCGTAATAGAGGCCGAAGACGACGAATGAGTGACGGGGCTCCTTTCCCGACGACACGAGTCGGGTGGGGGTTCGATGCACATGCCCTCAACGACACCCCGCCGGTGATTCTGGGAGGAGTCGTGGTATCCGGGGACCTCGGCGTCGCCGCCACCTCGGACGGCGATGTCCTTTCTCACGCCATCACCGATGCGATTCTCGGGGCGTGTGTTCTCGGAGACATCGGACAGCACTTCCCATCTGACGATCCTGCCCATGAAGGGGCGGACTCTGTTTCGTTGCTCCGTCAGGTTGTGGCTATGGCCGCAGACGCCGGGTTTTCGATAGCCCATGTCGACGGAACTGTCGTCGCCGAGAAGGTCAGAGTCGCTCCGTTCCGGAGTGAGATCAGGGCCAGATTGGCTGACGCTTTGGGTATGTCGGTCGCGCTGATTTCGGTGAAGGCGACGACAACAGACGGTCTCGGATTTGTAGGCAATTCCGAGGGAATTGCTGCCGTCGCCGTAGTGACGGTCCATCCCAATTGACCTGCACCGCGTCATTCATCACCTTCTCGTAACATCACCAGCCACATGCTCCGCGTTCACAACTCTCTGGGCCGCAACCTGGAGACCTTCACACCACGAGATCCCGGGAAAGTCGGGATCTACTTGTGCGGGCCCACTGTCCAGTCGGAGCCGCACGTAGGTCACGGTCGGTCGGCAGTTGCATTTGATGTGATCCGCCGGTACCTCGTGTGGAAAGGCCTCGAAGTAACCCTGGTGCGCAATATCACCGATATCGAGGACAAGATCATCCAGGCTTCGGAGGAGTCAGGTATACCCGTGGACCAATTGGCCGTGACAATGGCCCAACGATTCCGTGAGGGTTATGCCTCATTGGGCGTACCGGTACCGGATCACGAACCCAAGGCAACGGAGACCATCGTGGAGATAATCATGATGGTACGGACCCTCATCGATCGCGGACTGGCATACGAGGCGGGAGGCGATGTCTATTTCTCCGTCAGGACATTGGAGTCGTATGGGAAGCTCTCGGGCCGCCGGCCCGACGAACTCCGGTCCGGCTATCGCATCGAGATCGATGAGGCGAAGCACGACCCTCTTGACTTTGCGTTGTGGAAGGCGGCCAAACCCAACGAGCCGGCGTGGGATTCGCAATGGGGCCCGGGTAGACCGGGTTGGCACATCGAGTGTTCCGCAATGGCGGAGAAATACCTGGGCAGGGGTTTCGATATCCATGGGGGTGGCACCGATCTGATCTTCCCCCACCATGAGAATGAAATCGCCCAATCGGAGGGGGCCACCGGTGATATCTTTGCCCGTTATTGGCTTCACAACGGAATGGTCAATCTGGGTGGGGAGAAAATGGCGAAGTCGACCGGCCTCCTCGTCGATCTGGCAACTGTGGCATCGAAGGTAGGGGGCCGCCCACTCAGATTTCTCCTGCTCCGCGCTCACTATCGATCGCCTCTGGAATACACGGAGGCCCTGCTGGGTGAGGCAGTTGAAGCCCTGGAACGACTCGACCGGTTCCGAGGCCGGGCGACTGCCGGCGAACCCGACCTAACGGTGATGGAGCGGTTCATCGAGGCGATGGATGACGACTTCGGGACGCCCCAGGCAGTGTCCCTGCTGTTCGACACGGTCCGCGAGGGCAATCGATTGCTCGACGAGGGAGAGGACGCTTCGGCCCTTCTCGGTGCCGTGGAACAAATCGTGGCCGTGCTTGGGATCGACGAGGGGTCAGGCCCGACTCCGGTCGACGTCGACCTCTCGGTACTGGCCGGGCAGTTTGGCGTCTTTGACGGAGACCTCGATTCCATGGTTGCACAACTGATCGATCGGCGAAATGTCGCCCGTGCCGGGAAGCGTTTCGATGAAGCCGACTCGATACGGTCTGGTCTTGAAGCTGTTGGGATTTTGCTCGAGGACGGGCCGGATGGCACCCGCTGGCTACGGAGCTAGGGTCGAAGGTGTCCATGCGGTCACGGCCGCGGTCGAGGCTGGCCGGGTCATGAGCCTGACGGTGGAGTCGAGGAGACGGGATCGGCCGGAAGTGGTTCGACTGATCGACAAGGTCTCCGACGTACGCTACGTCGATGACATCAGAATGCTTGCCGATAGCGAAGCACCGCAGGGCCTGATCGCCGAGTGCTCGCCGATCGCCCCGATCGAGCTTGATTCCATGGCCGTCGACGGGGCGTCGGTGCTCGTCCTCGACCATCTGGAGGATCCCCAGAATGTCGGAGCGATTGCGCGGAGTGCCGCTGCCGCCGGCTGTACGGGTCTTGTCATCTCCGGCCGGCGCTCGGCACCGCTCTCGGCTTCCGCATTCAAAGCCGCCGCCGGTGCACTTGAGCATTTGCCTGTTGCAATTGTCGGATCGATCGCAGAAGCGTTGCAAAGGTTGAAGTCCCTGGACGTGTGGATTGTCGGTCTCGAGGGAACGGCAGACACTTCCCTCTTCGGTTTGGGCCTTCTGACTGAGCCGGTTGCCATTGTGGTCGGCGCCGAGGGAGCGGGGCTAAGCCAGCTCGTCTCGAAGCGATGTGACATTCGTGTGGCAATCCCCATGGCGGAAGGCGCCGAGTCTCTAAACGCTTCGGTTTCCGCTGCCCTTGCAGTCTTTGAGATAATGAGGGTGCGTTCGAAAATGCCGGGTTAGCTCAGTTGGTAGAGCAGCTGATTTGTAATCAGCAGGTCATCGGTTCAAATCCGGTACCCGGCTCCATTTTGGTAACTCACCACACCCAA
Organism: Acidimicrobiia bacterium; assembly: GCA_041747375.1. GTDB lineage: Bacteria > Actinomycetota > Acidimicrobiia > Spongiisociales > ZC4RG35 > MA-ANB-1. Next base: position 21,474 of record JBGTFH010000110.1, on the reverse strand, counting down.
CCGGTATAGTGCCGCAAATGCCGAACCCGGCCGTCGGCCGGGGTGGGGAACCCGATTGTTCGGGGCGAATCCCGGGGTAGGCCCGGGTGGAGCACCTTCCAGCTCGAGCCCGCCAGCTAACCCCATAGGCCCGAGGAAGGTGGACGATTAGTGGAACCATTTGCAGCGATCGCGCACGCTGATCTTCTCAAACTTGTCCTCTCTGTTGCGCTCCTATTGGGCACTGCCCGGCTCTTCGGGGAGCTCATGGAGCGGATCAACCAGCCTGCCGTGATTGGTGAGATCCTCGCCGGAGTGGTTCTGGGGCCGTCAATACTCGGTTCGATCTTTCCTGCTTTTGAGAATCTGGTTGTCCCCACCACCCCCATCCAGTCCCAGCTGCTCGATGTCGTCGCTCTGATCGGCGTGATGATGCTCATTCTCCTCGTTGGAATGGAGACAGATCTCGGGCTGATCCGGGCCCGCATCCGCGTCGCCACCGCTGTTGGCATCGGTGGCCTGATCGTCCCATTCGTGTTTGGCCTTGCGTTGGGCTATCTACTTCCCGATAGCCTCGTTGGCCCGGCCTCGAATCGTCTTGCATTCAACCTCTTCATTGCCGTCGCGCTCGCCCTCTCGGCTATTCCGGTGCTGGCAAAGATCCTGAACGACCTCAAACTGCTCCGTACGGAGTTCGGCCAGACTGCTCTGGCCGCGGGCATGATCGACGACGTGTTGGGTTGGACCTTGTTGGGTCTGGTCACATCCCTGGCGACGGCAGGTGCGATCACGCTGACGGACGTGGGGACGACTCTGGGCGCGGTGTTGATTTTCCTCCTCGGGTCGGTTTTTGTCATCGGGCCTCTCTCCCGGTGGAGCCTTTCCTTCATACAGGACCACTCCCGAACCCGGGATCGGATACTGACGCTGATCATCGTCATGGCCTTCGGATGGGGGGCGGTGACCCAAGCGCTCCATCTCGAACCAATTCTTGGAGCCTTTGCAGTGGGTATCTTGTTCGGGAGGCTGAAACGTCTACCGGTCGAGGTCGGGCGACAACTGGAGAGCATCACCTACGGGATATTTGCCCCGTTGTTCCTTGCCACGGCGGGTCTTCGCCTCCAGGTCCACCTCCTCTTCGAGGGAGACCTGATCTGGATAACTCTGGCGTTGCTCGTCGTCGCTGCGGCCGGCAAGGTCGTGGGTTCATACGTTGGCGGCAGATTCTTCGCTGGTGTCGGAAACCGACACTCGCTTGCCTACGGGGTTGCTCTCAATGCCAGAGGAGTCCTCGGGATAATCGTTGCGAGTATCGGGCTCTCGATGGGTATTTTTGGCTCCGAGCTCTACTCGATGCTGGTATTGGTCTCGGTGATCACCTCGATTGCGGCGCCCATCGGTCTGAGGAGGTTGATGGGCAGCGAAACCGACTCTGCTGCGCGTGTGGGTGAGGCTCCACTCGCTTTCAGAAGGGTTTTGGTCCCACTCCGCATACGCGAGAATTTCGAGGGCGATATCCGTCCTCTCGACATAGCGCTACTCGGCACCTTGAGCGGGGACCCTCCGGCGGTCACCTTGTTCACCGTGGTCAACTCGAGTGAAAGACGGGCCGCGATGCGCTACCTCAATGAGGTGGCGGGCCGACTCCCTCCCCGCATAGAAGTCACCAAGAGGGTCGCGATAGGTGATCCCGTCAAAGCCATCGTCAACGAAGCGGAAAAGGACTATGACCTGATTGCGCTGGGGGCGCCGGAACGGGTCATGGACTCAGAGCACTTGTTCGAGGCGACGGTCGACCAGGTTGTCAGGTTGGCACCGTGCCCGAGCATGATCTTCTCGTCGCGGCTCGGTCATTGGCCGCCGAGTCGCATCATGGTCCCAACCGGTGGGTCGGCGGCTGCCGACAGGGCAGCCGACCTCGCCTTTTCGATAAGCGGCGAATCAGGTCAGGTCTTGTTGTTTCATGTCATCGATCCTGAAGGCGCCAGCTTGACGGCAACCTCGTTACACAGCTCGGCACCCGTCCGTCTGGACATGGGACACAACGTCGTCGACACCCTCCGGAAGGTAGGAGAGGAAGCAGGGGTTGCTGTGGTGACAGAAGTAGTGATGGGCGAGGCCGCTGTGCCAGCAATTGTCGATAGGGCGGGCCACGAAGTTGACCTGCTGATATTGGGCACGAATCTGCGGGCCGGGTCGTCCCGTCTATATCTCGGGCCGAAGGTCGACCGGCTACTGGAAGAAGTCCCTTGCTCGATGATCGTTTTCAACAGTTGATCGGCTGATACGTCGGTCAACTGCTTCAATCGATCAGCGGGCGTGAGCCAGAGGAGCGATTCATGGAGATAGGCTGGTATCAACTGGCAGCGTCGGGGGCCCTGATCGCCGTCGCGGTGATCCTTTCAGTTTGGAAAGGCCTCGATTTCGAGAAGTCGATCCTCATCGCCTCAGCACGGGCCGCCATTCAACTTCTAGCGGTCGGTTTTGTTTTTACGGTCATCTTCGAGTCTGCGGCCGCAGTGCTGTGGGCAGTCGTCTGGGTGGTGGGAATGACTGTGATTTCGGCTGAGATAGTCAATCGACGAACCCCGGGTATCCCCTCGGTGCGTTTCGCCGCTTATCTCTCGCTCGGCGGTGCCCTGGTCGTCTCCCTGGGGTTGGTGTTCGGATTGCGGATATTCGAGTTCGAGCCGGTGACATTGGTGGTTCTGGCGGGAATCACGCTCGGCAACACGTTGCCTTCGGCAGTCCTGGCCGTAAACACGGCATCGCAGGCGTTTACCGACAGCCCGGGGAGAATCGAAGCAGCGCTGGCGCTTGGTCTCGATGCCGACAAGGTGAACCGACTACTGGTTCCGAGAGCGGTGCGTACCGCCCTGATCCCTCAAATCGAGCGCACCAAGGTGGTGGGATTGATCGCACTTCCTGGAGCCATGACAGGGATGCTGCTTGCCGGGGCCGATGCATTGAGCGCTGTGATGGTCCAGGTGGTCATCATGTACCTGATTCTCGGGTCTGTCGCAACGGTTGTTGTCGTGGTGGTGACCGCGATCGGGGCCCGGGCGTTTACTCGGGATGTCAGGCTCGCCGATTGGGTCGTCGCCGGCGGCGACGCAACCAGCTGATCTCGGCCGGGCCAGCGATACAAATCGGGGTAAATCCTCAACTAATAGTTAGTCTTCAAATACCCTCACGGTCATGCTGAACGCTCTCGATCGCTCCATCCTCGACTTCGAAAGGTCATGGATCACACAGAAGGGCCCGAAAGATCTCGAAATCGAAGCAGTGCTCGGTCTGAGCAGTGAGAGGTACTACGACCGCCTTCGTTTTCTCGCCTATAGCTCCAATGCCCGCTCATACGATCCGCTGACCGTTCACAGAGTTCGGGCGTTGATCGCAGGCGGGCCGCCCGGTGAGGCGGTTGGCTGATGTCGACCAAGGGGCGTCATTCCGGGGAAGATGGGAATTTCTACCGCGATCTGTTGATCATGGTCGGTGGAATCCTCGGTGTGGGAGCACTCGTTTTCTTCGTGCTTTTTCTGATCGCGCGCGACACCACATCTGAGACGACCACCACCAGCTCCACCACCTCAACCGCCCCTGAGAACACCACTTCAACTGAGGATTCGACCAGTTCCACGGACGGGAACACCACGACGACGGCGATTCCGGTCCGGCCCAATGAGGAGGTGCGGGCCGTGGTCCTCAACTCACTCGGAATCGCCGGAATCGCAGGTCGATTCACTCAGACTTTGGCGGACGAGGGTTATCAGACCCTGGAGGCAGGTGACTACCGGCCGGAACAGGATCCGACCCAGATTTGGTATCGGGATGGCTTTTCAACCGAGGCAAACGCCCTCTCGGCGTGGATGCTCGAAGATTCCGGCACGGTGACAGAGGTCGTGGCACTGTCTGATGAGTCACTGGAACCCGGTGCGGATTTGATCGTCGTGTTGGGGACCGGTTACCAGGAATGACTCACGCCGCTGTTCGGCGGCGCAGGGGAGGTGTATGGGCCATCCCCGTCGCCACGATTGTCGCGATCTGGCTGAGCAGTCTTCTCGGGATCGTGAGCCGCTCGGTGGTTGTGGACTTCATCTCGTGGTGGCCCTTCTGGGTTCTGTTGCTGGTGGCGGGCTTTGCCGGCCGGGGTCGTAAATGGGGGAAGTTCAAATTCGCCGGCCTCGTCTCGATCACAGCGACGGTGTTCCTTGTCGTGTTCCTCATCGGTCACTTTCAGGGGTGGTCCATGATGCCTTCTGCCCAGGGTGAGTTGACGGGAGGGTCTGACAGCGGGGTCAACACCGCCGAGATCTCCGCCCGCGTCGGAGATGGTGCCCTCAGGCTCACGGCCGGGTTCGAGGGCACTCTCTACGTTGCGGGGCCACAGCGGAGTGGCGGTTCGACCGCTCTGCCGCAGGCCCTGGAACGCGCTCAGGACGACACGGTCTCGGTGGCCCTCACTCCGGTCGAGGATCCGGGTTGGTATCTGTTCAAGGGTTGGAGCGTTTCCATTTCCCCGTTGCCTCACTGGGAGATCAATTTGGAGGGCTCCGTAGATGCCGATCTCACCGGCTTGCAGGTGGATTCCCTCCATGTCGAAGGGACGGGGCTGGTGATATTGCCCCCGACGAACGGAAACGTGCCGGCCACCGTGGATGGAGAGTTCACGATCGAGGTTCCCAGCGGCCAACCGGTGCGTGTTATCGGGCCTGCTGAGGTCCCCGACGATTGGACCCGCAATGAGGATGGGATACTGTCGCCTACAACCGGAGACGGCTGGATCATTTCGATAGCTGATGGATCAGTCGTTCGCATCCGCACCTACTAGGTAAACTCGCCGACGTGCCTTCCGAGCGTCTGAAACAGAGCGCCCTCATCGTCTGGACCGTGGTCGGGGGGATCGCCCTGTTCTGGGTCTTCCTCCGTATTGCCGAGTCGATCCGCATAATCTGGCTGCCTCTGGCTTTTGGTGCTGGTCTGGTGTTTCTGCTCGAACCCACGGTCCGCGCCTTCGACCGAATGGGGTTCCGGCGTGTGTTTAGCGCCTCATTCGCACTTCTCGCCCTTGTTGCCTTAGTGATTGCGATGGTTGTTCTCGTGCTTCCGACCATTCGCGAGCAGGCGGCGGAATTCATCGACCGTCTTCCGGAACTCTGGCTGGGCCTGGTCGACTGGCTTCGGGGCGTCGCTCAGAGCCTGGGCTACAACATCGACGACTTCTTCAGCCAGGATGCGATCGAGGTGTGGCTGTCCGACCCGGCGAACCAGGAGACGCTGCAGAGTTTGATATTCGGCTTCGGCGCCGGGGCAGGCACGGTGATCCGTGGATTCACCGAGGCTCTCCTCGTTCTCGGCCTCTCCCCGGTTATCGCCCTCTATCTATTGATCGACGCCGACAATTATCGGGCGAAGGCCCTCGATCTGACACCTCCGCCCTACCGGGAAGAAGTGGCTTATGTGGGCAGTGAGGTGGGGACGGCGCTCGGCTCCTTCGTTCGTGGCCAGTTACTGGTCGCGGCGATAGTCGGAGTTGCATCTTCGATCGGGATGTGGGCCATCGATCTTCCGTTCTGGCTGCTGGTGGGCATGATCGCCGGATTCCTCAACCTGATTCCGTTCCTCGGGCCTCTGGTCGGGGGGGCCCTCGCCGCCGTGATCGGCCTGCTCAACGGTGACGTATCCCAAGCGATCTGGGCCGTGGTCATCTTTACCGCGATCCAACAGGTCGACAACCACGTCATCACGCCGCTCGTCCAGCGAGCAAGGGTGAAGCTGTCCCCGTTGATAATCGTGCTCGCCCTCGTCATCGGAGGCTCGCTCGCCGGCTTATTGGGAGTTTTGATCGCGGTGCCGGTCACCGCTGCGATCAGGATCGTCGCCGGGCACATCTGGCGGACCAGGATTCTGGGACAATCGTGGCAGGAGGCTAGTGAGGCCATGATCGAGCGTACGGAGCCTCCGGAGAGGATTGCCGGGATCAGACGGCGTTCCGCCAATCAAACCCGCCTGTTCGACACCGCCGAGATGCAGGGGTTGGTGGATGGTGATGTCCCCCCCGAGGACGGGACGGGACCCTGAAATGGCCAAATTCCATCTCCTCAGCGCCGGATACGGGGGCGACCGTGTCGCGTCGACGGTCTCGTTGATCGTTGCCGACGATGGCCTGGTGGTGATCGATCCCGGAATGGTTTCGGCGAGATCGGCCATCCTGGACCCCCTCTCGGAGTTGGGCTTCGATGTCCGGGACGTGACGGACGTCGTCCTCTCTCATCACCACCCCGACCACACGGTCAACATTGCTCTGTTCCCCAACGCCAGGGTCCACGACCATTGGGCGATGTATCTCAACGACGAGTGGACGGCGAGACCCGCTGAAGGGACCCGGGTCGCCGAAGGCGTCGTGCTCTGGGAGACTCCGGGTCATACTCCGCAGGACATCACCACCATCGTTTCCGACGGTGACGATGTGATCGCCTTCACACATCTCTGGTGGTACGAGTCAGCACCCTTCGATGATCCCCTGGCGACCGATCCTTCCGGTCTGCATCGAGGCCGTGAACGCGTCCTCGAGGTGGCCACGTTGATAGTTCCCGGGCATGGTGAGCCGTTCGTGCCCACGGCAGATACTTCGAGTTAGGTCGGCGCATGGCTGGCAATGGACCCGTTGAGGAAATCTCGGCCAACGATTCTTATGCGCGAGTTTCAGAGGGAAGCGTCCTCGAGGTCGCACCAGACGGCCTCTTCCTCGATCGGACCGTTTTCTACTCCCGTGGTGGCGGACAGCCGGGTGACGTTGGAATCATCAAATGGGACGGCGGTTCCCTGGAGGTGATCGACACCGTACGCCGCGAGGGGAAGCCCTTTCACGTGGTGGCCGACGGATCTGAGATGCCGGATCCGGGTACTCCGGTTGAAGCGGCGATCGATTGGGAGAGGCGCTATCGAACAATGAAAGTCCACACCGCACTCCATGCCCTATCCGGTCTGGTTTTTCGCGACTTCGACGCAAAGGTGACCGGTGGGAACATGACCCCCGATGGTGAAGCCCGTATGGACTTTGAACTCGACGGGATATCAGTCGAGTTCGGGCGGCGGGTCGAGGAAAAACTGAACTCGGAGCTAACCAAAAACTATCCGACCGAGATCCTTTACATGGCCCGTGAGGAGGCATTGAAGGATCCTGATTTGATCCGCACCAAGGTCAACCTGATCCCGGAGTGGGTGGAGGAGATCAGGGTTATCGACATCGTCGGCCTGGATCGCCAGGCCGACGGTGGCACTCACGTCGCCTCGACCCTCGAGGTGGGATATGTCCAGGTGGTCAAGACAGAGTCGAAAGGCAAGGCCAATAAACGTATGAGGATCAAGCTCACCTAGGGGGATCAGTCGGTGGTCGGCTATCTATCTTCTCAAAGGGTGGAACCGAGGTAGTTGGCCAGCCGCAGGACGTCGGCAAACACCCCTCCGGCCGTGACGTCAGGTCCTGCTCCCGGCCCCTGGATAACCAGCTGATTGGTGCTGTATCGGTCGGTCCGAAACATCACGATGTTGTCTGTGTGTCTCCCCCGAGCGAAGGCGTGGTCATTTCCGAGCGACTGCAAGGAGACCGAGCACCCGAGACCGGCGTCTATCGTGCCGACGAACCTTAAGACCTCGTTTCGTTCCCGTGCCTCTTCGAAGACCTGGAACATCGCATCGTCGTGCCTGGCGAGGTTCCCGAGAAAGTCCTCTGGCGATCCGAACTCGAGGCCGCCGGGGACGAGACCTTCGATCTCCACGTCGCCGAGGCTCACATCCATGCCCATCTCCCTGGCGAGAATCACGACCTTTCGCGCTACGTCCATTCCAGAAAGGTCATCGCGGGGATCGGGCTCTGTGTATCCCTGGTCTCGGGCCGAAGACACGATGCTCGAGAAGGGCTCCGATCCGTCAAAACGGTTGAAGAGGTAGGCGAGGGTACCGGAGAAGATCCCGTCGATCCGGTGGATGACATCCCCGGTCTGAACCAGGTCTCTCAAGGTCTGGATAATCGGGAGCGCCGCCCCGACGGTGGTCTCGTAGAAATAATGGGCATCGGCCCGCCGTCCATGCTCTACCAGTTCCCGGTAGTACGCGATATCGCCGCTGTTGGCCTTCTTGTTTGGAGTTATCACGTGAACTCCCGTAGCCAGCCAGGCGCCATAACGAGCCGCGACGGTTTCACTAGCGGAGCAATCGATGATGGCAGCATGAGGGACGGCCTCGGTGTGGACGGAGTCGAGAAGAGTGTCGAGATCGGCCGGGATGGCATGTTCACTGACCGCCATCCTCTCTCTCCACGAATCGAGGTCGATCTGATTTTCGTCAACGATCATGGAGGTGCTGTTCGCGATAGCGCGAACTCGCAAATCGACTCCGTACTCATCGCGGAGGCGCTCCAATTGTCGGTGCATCTGATCGAGAAGTGCCGCACCGATATGGCCCGGTCCGACGAGTCCGATTGAAAGAGTTTGCCTCGACAGGTAGAAGCCTGCGTGGGCAGCCCTCAGCGCCTTCGTTGCTTGGTCGGAGGAGATGACGACGGAGATGTTGCGCTCCGACGACCCCTGAGCGATGGCGCGGATGTTGACTCCGGCTCGAGCGAGCGCCCCAAAGAACTTTGCCGCGATTCCGGGCGTGCCTGACATACCGTCCCCAACTGCTGCCAATATCGTGCAACCCGGGGTGACCTCCACTTCCTGGAGATGCCCGTGCTCCTTCTCGGGTGCGAATGCCCTTCCGACGGCCCGCTGCGCTGTTTCGGCCTGGTTCTCGGGTGTTGCAAAACAGATCGAGTGTTCCGAACTGCCCTGTGAGATGAGGATGACCGATACTCCGGCGCCGCGTAGTGCCCCAAAGAGACGTTCGGCGATACCAGGCACTCCGATCATCGCCGTTCCTTCGACGTTCAACAACGCAACGCCCTCGATCGATGCAAATCCCTTTACCGGAAGCTCGGAATCGGGGCTCAGATGTACTCGGGTGCCGGGTTGTTCTGGTTTGAACGTGTTGCGGATGGTGATCGGAATCTGCCGACGTATCGCCGGCGCCATCGTCGCCGGATGAAGCACCCGCGCCCCGAAGTAGGCGAGTTCGACTGCTTCGTCGTAGGAAAGCTCGGCGAGGACCTGTGCCTGTGAGACCAGCGCCGGATCCGCGGTCATCACCCCGTCCACATCGGTCCAGATGTTGATTTCGGAAGCGCCGAGGAGGGCACCAATTATGGAAGCGGAATAGTCGCTCCCGTTCCGGCCCAGCGTGGTTGGTGAGCCCTTTTCATCGCTGGCGATGTACCCGGTGACGACAACGATTGGCTGATGGTGCCCGGAAACCCAGGCATCGAGCAGAGCCGCGCTTTGTGTCCAGTCGATGGTGGGTACCGGGTCAAGGCTCTCGACCACGAGCACTTGCCGAGCGTCCATCCACACCGCAGATTCACCGGTCTGCGCCAGGTACGAGGCGAGAAGCCGGGCTGACCATATCTCCCCGAATCCGGAGACGACCCGGACCGCGCTGTCGAGGGTCGCCCCGATTGCACTCGATGCCCTGAGAATGTCTCTGATCTCGGTGAAATCGTGGTCGATGATGGCGGCCAAATCGGAGGCGCCGCTCCCATCGAGTAGATCCGAGACCAGACCCAATTGATGTTCCTTCAGCTCTGCGCACTCTCGTTCCCAGGAATTATCCCTGTGACCGGCGGCATCTACGAGGCGAATCAGCCAATCGGTAACGCCTCCGGCGGCCGAAACGATGACCGCCTGTTTGTCGGTGCGCCCGGCGATGATCGATGTCGCCTGTCGGTAGCCGGAGGCATTGGCCAGGCTCGTGCCCCCGAATTTGTGGGTAATCCATCGAGTTTCGTCTGTCATGTCTTCGATCGTTACTCCGTCGGATGCTTCTGCATTTCTACCGAATCCGCAGCTCTGAGCTCTAACTTTCAGTCAAAAAAACCCGCACCAGCTGGTGCGGGATTCGAGGTGCTGGGCTGTGAAATGGCTAGTGCGCAGCGAATCCCGGCCACATTTCGAATGTGGGCGTGGTAGTCGCGGGACACGTGGCGCTTCTCAAGATAGCCCGACGCTACCCGTACCGGTATCACCCGTCAAAGGCTGTCATCGTCTGATCGCCGTGGTCGAAGTCGGTCACAGGTCCAAATCCCCTGTTTCCTGGGGTTCCTTGTTACTAAGTAGTCGGAATGATCGACTTCATCCTCGGAATTGGTCTCACCGCGCTCGCAATACGAGGTTGGTTTCGCGGTTTTGTCCGCGAAGTGATGGACCTGGTCAGCCTGGTATTTGGGCTACTCGTGGCGTTCTGGTTGAGCGGGCCGCTCGGAAACTTCCTCAGCGACCGGTTTTCGGTTTCACCTGAAGTGGCCCGAGTTGGATCAGGGATTCTCCTGTTTGTTTTGTTCGGCGTTGCGATGAGCATTGCTGCACACTTTCTATCCCAGGTCATGCGTCTTCCCGGTCTCAACCTCATCAATCGCCTCGGCGGCTCGGCCGTGGCCGTCGCATGGGGTATTGCGCTGGTATTGGTATTGGTCAATGTGGGCAGGGTCCTTCCTCTGCCGGAGAGCGTCGATCAGGCCGTCGCAGAGTCGAACGTTGTCACCGCTATCGCCGGGCCTGAGGCAGTCCCGCAGCGCCTCGTCGGCTCGATTGGACTTCAGGGCATGCTCGGCCCGTTGCACTCGCTTCAGTCGTTATTCGGAACGTCTCGGGTTGTGCCCCAGGGCGACGAAGTGGTCTCGATCCCACCGGCACCCGTGGATGAACTCCGCCAGGTGCGTGACGACGTCGATCTGGCAACGAGTCGGATCAACGAAGCAAGGGCCGGTGCGGGAAAAGCTGCATTGCTTCTGGTACCCGACCTTGTGAACGTAGCTGAATCTCGGGCGACGACGATGTACTCGTCAGGTCGGGTCAGCCGGGAAACCCCGGTCGGAGGATCGGTCGGTGATGACCTTTCGGTGGCCGGCATCAGGTTGGAGACGTCCGGTGAAGACATCGCGCTCGCCTCATCAACCAGAGCCGCGCTCGATGCCCTGTTCGATGACGAAGAGGCACGGGTCCTGCTGGAATCCGCAGAATTCGATCGCGTCGGGATTTCAATAGTGCAGGGCCCCACCGGGTTCCTTCTCATCGTCGTTTTCGGTGGCTGATCCCGCCGACGTGTCGCCCGCCGCCGGGCTGGTCGCCACGTACGCGACACCGCCGAGCACAATTGCAGCACCCACCATCTGAACCGGGGATGGGCGCTCGTCGAAGATGAATGCGCCCCAGATCATCGTCAATACGGGCTGAATGAGGATGATGGTTGCGGTTTCGACCGCCGGCAGGCGGGGGAGTGCGTAGCCGATCAGGAGCCAACCCACCACCTGGGCCATCAGCGCCAAAGCGACCAGCCATCCATGCGCCGGCCATGAAGGAACGAAGTCGATCCCCGGCCGGATGAAGATCCCGAGAAAGAGAGGGGTGAGTAGCGCCCCAAATGTTGCTTGTGCCAGAGGACCGGCGGGCGGAGCGAAGGTGTCATTCGATGCCCTGAATCCGAGGATGAATGATGAGTAGAACAGGGCTGCGAGCAGTGCCAACACCGCACCGAGGAGGGGGTTTGCCCCGAAGGCGTCGCTCTGGCCGATCCCGCTCACCAATCCGACGCCGACGAGCACCACAGGAACGGCAACCATGATCCTCGAACTTGGGCGCTCACCCAGGAATGCCCATGCGCCCAATGCGACCCAGATGACGGACGAGTTGGCTATCAGGGTCGCCAGCCCGGCTCCGATGAAGTTGATCGAGGTATGCCATAGAAGTACGTCGACACCAAGCATCAGCCCCGCTCCAATCGCGAGCCATTGGCTACGCCTGGGGCGGTTGTCTCTCGCCCGACCGATCCACCAGATAATGGCGAGAATCGGAAGCGAGTAAGCAGCCCGGAAGAATGCCCCGGTGATCGGCTCGACGGCGGACAGGGCGAAGAAGATCGCCGAGAACGATATGGCGACAGCGCCAATCAGCGCCGCACCGAGCGTGCGTGCTGAATGGTGAGCAGTTTCAACCAGCGGTGCGTTCATCGAAGCAGATTAGGTGCACTCCGTACCGGGTCTAGGACGTCGCTCCGGCCAGTCGCCGCAGTTCTCCGGCGGAGGTGTGCAGGGCGGCAATAAATCGATCCGTGTCGGGAACGGCGTCGTAGTCGGCGTGGATGCCCCATTGCAACTCGCCGTTGTAGGAGAACAAGGCAACGCCGAGCCCGTGTTGTGACCAGAGCGGTACCAGCGGAAAGTTGGCTCGCATCTCTGACTCCAGCAGATACATGGGGAATTGGGGTCCGGGCACATTGGTGACCGTCATGTTGAAGGGCCGCATCTTGGGGCCTGCGACGCGATTGGCCATGGAGAGAAGGGTAATGGGCGTGCCTGAGCTGAGTCCAACCAGGGTGGCGGCCCCGAGGGCCTGATTCGTCTTCTTCAGATTGAATGTTCGGTCCCGGATCAACTCGAGACGGCGGGCAGCGTCCGGTTCGCTGACCGGGAGTTCGATCAGCCACATCGCGATTTGATTGCCGAGGGCGCCCCTTTGGTCCGCCACCCGGGTTGAGACCGGATTCATCACCCTGAACTCCGAGTCGGAGACGTCGAACCCGCGTTCCTCGATGAGAAATGACCGGATCGCTCCGGTGGTGATAGCAAGCACAGAGTCGTTGAGGGTGCCGCCCAGGCCCTTCTTTATCTCTTTCACCTCGTCGAGCTGCATCGAAGTCCAGTCGAAACGACGGTTGGGACCGATGTCCGGATTCAGTGGGGTTCGATCGGTGGTTGTCAGCCACCCTGATCGAAGGGAACTCATGGCTGCGGCCGACTTGTCGAGGGTCTTATCGCTCAGTCCCTTACCTTCACGGATGTTGTCGGAGAGGTTGGTCAGACGGTCGGTGAGCCGACGTGTTGCCTTTGCTGCTTCGGCAACAGCAAGCTGACTCGGCGTTGGTTCGGGCCTCGGCTCCCATTCCGGTGATTCTTCGATCTCAGCCGAGGCAACGACGTTGAGGAGGATTGTCGTCAGGTCCACCCCGGAGAGACCATCGATCATGCAATGGTGGATCTTGGCGATGAGGGCGAACTGATCGTTTTCGACACCTTCGACGACCCACAGTTCCCAGAGGGGCTTTTCCCGGTCGAGGGGTGTTGACATGATGCGCCCTGCAAGCCTCTTCAACTGCTCTTCGGTCCCCGGGCGGGGAAGTGAGGTGTGGCGGACATGAAAATCGAAATTGAAGTGGGCGTCGTCGACCCATACCGGCCTCCGGTTGTAGGGCACCCATTCCAAACGCTGTCGATAGCGGGGGATGTACTGCAACTTCGAGTCGATGTGGGCCCTGACCTCGTCGATGTCGATCCCGCCGCTATCGGTGAGCAGCGGTTTAGCGTCGAAAATGGCAACACCGGCCACATGCATGTGAATCGACCGCGATTCCAGAGCCAGAAACGACGAATCGAGAAATGTCAGCGCCTCGTAATGAAAGTGAGTCATGCAAACGTGAACATACCCGTTCCCGCGGCATCAAACATCGTTCCGACGGTATGTCACGCCACATGTGGCACCAATCGGGGAAAGTACGCCGACCGGGTTCGCCGACAGCGTTCATTTGCTACGGTTAGTGACCCATTGTTGACGACCGCCACGAGGTGACCCCCATGAGAACAGCCGTCCCGATTCGTCGAGGGGGCAGTGCACTCCTCGCCTTCCTGCTGGTAACCACCACGCTCGCCTTCGCCCCACCCCAGCTAAAGGCAAGTGCGGCCACATCAGATCTGATCATCTCTGAGTACATCGAGGGGTCGAGTTTCAACAAGGCGGTTGAGGTCTATAACGGGACTGGTTCCACTGTTGACCTTTCGACTTATACGTTGGAGTTGTATTCCAACGGGTCGGCCACGGTCAGTCAGTCCGTCGCTTTGGCTGGCTTGCTGGCTGATGGGGATGTCTATGTGGTTGCCCATGCCAGCGCCGACCCGGCGATTCTGGCGCATACTGATCTGCAGTCGAGTGCGGTGATCAACTTCAACGGTGATGACGCGGTCGTGTTGCAGGGGTCGGGCGGAGTTGTCGATTCCTTTGGCCAGGTGGGTGTCGATCCCGGGACGGAGTGGCTTGGTGGTGGGTTGGATGACACATTGGTTCGGATGGCTGATGTGTGTGCTGGTGATACCGACCCGTCCGATGCTTTTGATGCGTCATTGGAGTGGGAAGTGAGTGCTCAAAATACGTTCACGTTCCTGGGGTCACACACCGCCAACTGCGGAGGCGGAGGCAATGCCCCGGTTGTCGCAGTCTGTGACAGCCCGTTGGTCACTGATGAAGGCGTTTCGGCAACCGCTTCGCTATCGGCAAGTGACGCCGATGGAACCGTTGTCGACATTTCCGCTGTGGTCGATCCCGCTCCGGCGTCTGGCTCGATTGCGATCAACAATCTGGTTCCGGCGGCGGCACCCGGGGATATCGCCAGCGCTGACCTTGTCGTGGATTCATCCGTTCCGGCCGGTACCTACCAGGCCACGATTACCGCGTCGAACAATGACGACCCGGCTCAGACCGGAGAGTGTGTCCAGACGGTAGTGGTCCATGGTGTCCTCGCGTTGACTCCGATACACACCGTGCAAGGCGCCACGGACACCAGCCCGTTCGCGGGCCAGGATGTGGCCATCGAAGGTGTGGTAGTCGGCGATTACGAGGGGATTGCACCGACTCTACGGGGTTTCTATGTCCAGGAGCAGGATGATGAACAAGACGCCGATCCCGCAACTTCGGAGGGAATCTTCGTTTTCCACGGCAGCGAGGACACTGTCAGCCTCGGGGATGTGGTTCGGGTGCAGGGGACGGTGGCTGAATTTCAGGGCCAAACCCAACTCGGGTTTCCCGACTCGGTAGAGGTCCTTTCGTCCAACGAAATCGTCACCGCAGCGGTGGCGTCCCTCCCGTTGTCCACTGCCGACGACCTGGAGCGCTACGAGGGAATGTTGGTGACGTTCCCGCAGACACTCTACGTGACCGAGTTTTTCCAATTGGGCCGCTTTGGCCAGGTGGTGGTTTCATCGGGTGATCGGCTTCTCCAGCCGACCTCGATTGCCGAGCCGGGTGCTGCGGCAGTCGCCATCCAGGCCGCCAACAATCTGAACCGATTAATCATCGATGATGCTGATAACGGCCAGAACCAGGACCCGATCGTGTTCGGACGGGGTGGAAACGAGTTGACCGCGGCCAACACCCTGCGGGGTGGAGACACCCTGACCGGTGCTGTAGGTGTCATGACTTACACATGGGCAGGAAATGCCGCGTCGGGAAACGCATATCGACTTCGGCCGGTGGGCGATCTCAGCGATTCGGGCCTGGTGCCCGGTGGCGTGGTCCCCGAATTCCAGGCCGCCAACCCACGCCCCTCCGCCGCGCCGGTGGTCGGAGGCAGTGGGAAAGTCGCAAGCTTCAACGTCCTCAACTATTTCGTCACTCTGGATGCAGGGAGTAACCAGTGTGGCCCGGTGGGGTTCTTGCAGGACTGTCGGGGAGCCAACTCGACGTTTGAGCTGGACCGACAACGCGACAAGCTGGTTTCGGCGCTTCTCCAGATCGATGCCGATGTGCTGGGGTTGATCGAACTTGAGAATACGACGGGAGTAGAGCCACTCGATGACATCGTTGGGGCCCTCAACGATATCGCGGGACCCGGAACTTACGATTACATCGAGACCGGAACGATCGGAACCGATGTCATCAAGGTCGGCATTGTGTACCAGCCCGACAGGGCGACACCCGTTGGTGACTTTGCGGTTCTCGACTCCAGCGTCGACCCTCGATTCGATGATGATCTCAACCGTCCCGCGCTAGCCCAGAGTTTCGTCTCCGACGACGAGGTGTTCACAGTGGTGGTGAATCATCTCAAATCGAAGGGATGTGGCGGCGACATCGGTCTGGACATGGACCAGGGTGACGGTGCAGGTTGTTTCAATCTGGCGCGAACGTCAGCTGCCGAGGCGGAAGTCGACTGGATTGCATCTGATCCCACCAACGTCGGCGATGATGACTTCCTGGTTCTCGGCGACCTCAACTCCTATGCCATGGAAGACCCGATCGACGTGTTTGTCGGTGCCGGCTACATCGACCTCGGACGGCTTTTCGATGGCGACGACACCTACTCGTATGTCTTCGATGGTCAATGGGGTTACCTCGACTATGCCCTGGCGTCGACGAGCATGGCGGCGAAAGTCACTGGCGCTGGTGAGTACCACATCAATGCCGATGAGCCCTCCGTGCTGGATTACAACACCGACTTCAAGACAGCCAACCACATAAATATCCTCTACGCGCCGGACGAGTTCAGGACTTCGGACCACGATCCGGTCGTCGTCGGCTACTGCGAAGCTGTCGCACCGTCGGCTTCGGCGACTGCCAGCCCCAGTTCGATCTGGCCGCCGAACGGCAAGATGAAGGCGGTGACCGTGACTCTGAGTGTTAGCGATGCCAACGACGTCATTGTCGAACTTGTATCGGTGACTGCTGATGAGTCGATCAACCCTGGCGACGTTGTCATAGTCGATGACACCCACTTCTTGGTGCGGGCGAAGCGCGACGGTTCGGGTGATGGCCGGATTTACACCATCACTTATCTGGCCACCGATCCGTGTGGGAATTCGACCCAGTTCAGTGCCACGGTCGAGGTTCCCCACGACCAGGGCAAAAAGAACAACAAGCCGGTCTGACCGTTTGAAAGCTGTGAGGCCCTAGTCCGGGGCCTCTCAGGCGGCTGGGTTTCGCTGGACCTCGACCTTCAGGTACAGACACCCTGGCTGTCGACACCGGCGACGCATATGATCGAGCTCTCGACGAGGGCCACTGTGAAGGAGTCGGGGTCCCCCCCCGACTCCTCGACGACAACCCGCAAACGCTGGCCCCGGGTTTTGGGGTCGGAACCCCCGATAAGGTCGAAGTAGACCTCACGACCGCCAAACTCACGCTGTGAAATCTGGATTGGCTGCTGGCTCTGCAAGTCGGCGATCGTGCTCGCCACCGCGGCTAACAACTCATCAGCCGACGCCCCTTGGAGGTCGGCCACTTCGAGCGTGATGTCTCGCGTAGGCCCGAGGACCCCGGTTCGGGCCTGCGGGAAATAGCCCTGTTCGCGACCGTCCTGGCCGACCATTTCCCACACTGGCCCTCCGAGATAGCTCGCCGCTTCTCCGACGGCGATTAGGTTGGCGTGGAGACGGTCGACCGGCCACAAATTGCCGAAGAACTCGACATCGGCGGCAGGGAAGCTGCCCACCCAGGCTTTTTCCTCCAGCGGCAGCCCAACTACTGATATGAGGTCCCCGGCCGCGAAGTTGCTGGGCTCTTCGACAACGTCCAGGAACGGATTGGCCAATAGTGTTGTGGTTGCGGCCAGGAGGGTGGTCGTCGTTGATTCCTCTGGCGAGGATCCGTTACCCATACAGGCGGTCAATCCGGATAGAACGATCAACATGGCGAGCCATCGGCGCATCGCGAAATCCTAAATCGCTCGCCGGGAAACGATGCGACCTGACGTAACGCTTGTCGGAAGGCCGACATTCAGCGCCCTCGGCAAGAATCGATGTTGCGACATAGGGCTTTTTACTGACCAGGCGGTGCTCCTCGTTGGACTCGAGCCCCTCGGGCACCCGCACTTCGATGCGCCGGCCTCGCACTGACGCTTGGACCGTGCGCCGGCGTCGCGCACTCCTGATGATCTCGATCGGCAATTTCTTCAATGATTCGACCGTACCGCGATCGACCGACACATTTGGGTGTAATTGATCCGGGCGGCACACCTTAGAGTGGCCGGTAGAATTAGGTGCGTCGATACCAATTTCCCGAAGGCAACTCCAGGCGCCAGATATGGCGGGGTGTTGTGGCGCTCCCATGATCCAGACAACACTCTCCACGCTCGCTGACCTCCTTGAGGAGCGAATCGGATCCGCTCCGGGACTGGAGGCCGCGGAGCGGGCACGAACACTGCGAAATCACCTCGTCGAGTATGTGATCCCGCGCGAGCGCGACCTCGACGCACCCCTGGTGGTTGTGATCCTCGGATCCACCGGGGCGGGGAAGTCCAGCCTCTTCAATGCTTTGGCGGGGGATTCCTTGAGCAAGGTTGGGGTGGTTCGCCCGACGACGATGACAGGTCAGGCCCTCGTTCACCCCAGCGACACGCTGCCCCCGGCGCTCGAAGCTATGGAGGCGGCCGGATTGCTCGAGTCGATGCGTCATCCCTCCGGGAAAAGGGGCTTGCTCTTGATCGACGCACCTGATTTTGACAGTGTCGAAGCAGACAACCGGGCTCTGGCCCGACGCCTTCTCGAGGCGGCCGATCTCGTCATCTATGTGACCACCGACACTAGATATGCCGATGATGTCCCATGGACGATTCTCGGGCGGGCCAGGGAGCGAGGAGTTCCATTGCTCGCGGTAATAAACCGCCTACCCCGTAATGAGGCAGATCAGGTCACGATCATGGACGACTTCCGTCGACTGCTTGTTGCGGGTGGAATCGAGGAACTCGCTATCGGCGACCAGGTGCAGATCGTCGGAGTAGATAGGGACGATGTGGATCCCCAAGTCGACGGCCTCGCCGCGGCCGCAATCGAACCCGTAAACAGAGCGCTTAATCGTTTGGCAGCCAACGACGCTGAACGGCGGGAACTGGCCCGCGAAGCCTTGCAGCGGTCTCTCAGCGGTCTGGTAGCCCCGGTGCGGGAGCTCGCCGAGGAGATGGCAGCGGAGGCTCGCCACGCTGTTGACCTTCTCAAGAAGCGTGATGCGGCCTATGCGCGTCACCGGGAAGTGATCGACGACAGGATTGACAGAGGCACGTTTCTCCGCTCCGAGGTTCTGCGGGAGTGGCACGACTTTGTCGGCGCCAACCGGGTGGCCCGGGTTATCTCCGAAGGGGTTGGCAAGCTCGCCGCCGCAATTCGCTCTGCATTCAACCCCGGCCCGGTTGCGCCGACCCAACATGTCCAGGAGTCGGCATTTGCCGACCTGATCGCCCTAGTGCTTTCTCAGGTTGATGAGGCCGCAGCCGAGGCCGCTTCGTCGTGGGCGTCGAATCCACACGGATCTGTTGCCCTTGAGGCCGATCCGGCGCTCTGGGGCGTGAGTCCGGGGCTGGGTGACGAACTCGACGCCGAACTTGAGGCCTGGGCCACCGGCATCTCGGGCGAAATCGCGGAAATGGGGGAGAATCTTCGTGGGTTTGCCAAAGTTGCGAGTCTCGGTGTCAACGTGGTCGGTACTGGTGCCATCCTCGCCGTGTTCATCCATACCGGCGGGCTCACCGGCGCCGAGGCGGGGGTGGCCGCAGTGACGGCCATCGTCAATCAAACTCTCCTTGAAGCCATATTCGGAGAAGGCAACGTCGCGAAATTTGTCGACAGCGCCAGGGCCAGGCTCGACGCCATCATTTCGCAAGTGGTGGAGGCGGAGGCGAGCCGTTTTGACGGGTCTCTGCCCGTCGCGGTGTCTTCGGCAGGAACGGCTGAGGAATTACTTCAGGTCGCCGAGACCCTCGCAACGCGAGGATTGGGATGAATCTGGCCGAGCTAACCGAGTTGCTCGACGAGGCTGTCGTCCGGGGCCGCTCCATCGGCCTCGGAGTTGGCGAGGCTGCTATCACCCTCGATGACGCACGCCGCCGAATCGGGTTGAATGAGAACAGTTTTGTCGTGGCCCTTGTTGGAGGCACGGGCGTGGGGAAGTCTTCCATCCTCAACGCCTTGGCGGGGACCATGGTTTCTGAGGCGTCGGTCCTTCGACCTACGACCGAGCAAGCGACGGCGTGGGTGGGCCACTCCTCCCGGGGTGACCTCGAACCCTTACTCGACTGGCTCGATATCGACCGTGTGGTGGAACATCCCGACGGCGTCCTCCCTGGGGTGGCAATCGTAGATCTGCCTGACATCGACAGTGTCGTCACCGATCACAGGCAACTTGTCGACAAGCTCCTTCCGAGAATCGACCTGGTCATCTGGGTCGTCGATCCGGAGAAGTACGACGACGAACGACTCCATCAGTACCTTCGCAGCGCGAGCTCGGGTGGAGGTGGCCTTCAGGTGATCCTCAATAAAGTCGACCAGCTGAGCGAAGCAGAGCTTTCGGAGGTCATCGGGGATCTACAACGCCGACTCAAGCTGTCGGGGTTCGCCACTGCAGAGATAAACCAGGTGTCCGCTGCGACCGGTCAGGGGCTGGCGGACTTTCGGAACAGCCTCGAGCAGGGGGCTGACGCCAAACAGGTGATCCTCTCCAAAGTTCGATCGGAAGTGAGAAGACGGATGGGCGAACTCGCTTCGGCAGCTGGCGTCGCCGCCGGTGAAGCGTCGGCGGTCGGCGCTAGCGACACAATCAAGGTGGCAAGTGGCGATGCCACCGCCGCCGCAATCGACATCGTCGATCCTGAGGGTCTTGCGCTCCAACTGCGGAATCTCTATATGGAACGTGCCCGGATTGGTGCCGGTTCGCTGCTGAGTCGGATCGGGACTCTCGCCAGGTATGTCGGGGGACACCGACGTCGTCACGCCGACCCCAAAACGTATCTGCTTAACTGGAGGCGTCGGGGCGACATCGGACGCGCGGTCAACCCGGTTCGGGCTGCCTATCTGGCGATCACCCTGCCGCTCAGCCCGGATGGGCGCGCTCATATTCTCAGCGAATTCGAGCCCGAGGAGATCAGCCGGTCGATGTCGGAAGCCATCGACCGTTCCGTGCGAGCCACCGCCCGAGATCTCGAAGACCCCCCGGCTTGGCTGATGTGGATACTGGCCCCTTTGCAATGGATTGCAACGATCGGATTCATTTTTGCGTTGGCCTGGTATGTGCTCGTCATATTCGGCCCTGGCGGGTTGTCTGTCGACAGCCTCGACCTTCCTCTCCTCGGAGCGGTGCCGACGCCTCTGGCGTTGCTCTTCGTATCCGCACTTCTCAGCTTCCTGGTCGGTGGTCTGGCCCGTCTTCTGGCCGCTTGGTCGAGCCGAAGGAGGGGGAGGATTTTGAAAGCAACCCTTCGCCGCGAACTGACCTCTGCTCTCGATGCTGAAGCTTTCGTTCCGCTCCGATCGATCGAAGAGAATCGCGCTGGCCTGGCCATCCTGGCCAGAAGAGCATTCGCCGACTGACCCGTTGGAGCGCGACTACGCAGTGGTGGAGACCCGAACTGCATTACCGACTCTGAAGACCTTCCCAACTCCTGATAGTTTGGGCTGGCGCCCTCGGCAAGAATCGAACTTGCGACACCGGGTTTAGGAAACCCGTGCTCTATCCACTGAGCTACGAGGGCGGGATGGGTTGAAAACGCGGTTGACAACTCCTAACGGAAAGGTAAACCGGCGTCGGGTTGAGGGTAATCCCGCCGTTGGGACGTGCAATGTCGTGAGAGTCGTCGGTTGGAGACGTCGGCCCGCGG
>JBGTFH010000109.1:0-1699 GCA_041747375.1 Acidimicrobiia bacterium | reverse complement strand
CCCCGGCTCCTCCGTCGCCGGGTACTCCCTCCGCGTGCGGAGGGAGAGCAAGAAACCCACTCCATCTACATGTCGTAGTAGAGGTGGAACTCGTATGGGTGGGGACGGAGACGAACCGGGTCGACCTCGTGCTTGGTCTTGTAGTTGATCCATGCAGCGATCAGGTCCTCGGTGAACACTCCACCACGAAGTAGGAACTCATGGTCATCGGCCAGGGCCTGTAGCGCCTCGCTGAGCGAACCTGGAACAGTTGGCAGATCGGCAAGTTCGGCCGGTGGCAGGTCGTAGATGTCTTTGTCGACCGGATCGTGTGGCTCGATCTTGTTCTGGACACCGTCCAAGCCTGCCAACAACATCGCCGAGAAGGCGAGGTAAGGGTTTGCGGTCGGGTCGGGACAACGGAATTCGAGGCGTTTCGCCGCCGGGGCTTGCGAGTACTGCGGGATCCGAATTGCTGCCGACCGGTTGCGGCTCGAATAGACCAGATTCACCGGAGCCTCATAGCCGGGTACCAACCGTCGATATGAGTTAGTGGTCGGAGCAGCAAAAGCCAGAACCGCTGGAGCATGCTTGAGCAATCCGCCGATGTACCAGCGGGCCATATCGGATAGACCGGCGTATCCACCTTCGTCAAAGAAAAGTGGCTTGCCGTCAGTCCAGAGCGACTGGTGAACGTGCATCCCTGACCCATTGTCCTCAAAAACCGGTTTGGGCATAAATGAAACCGACTTGCCAGCCTTCCACGCTGTGCTCTTCACGATGTATTTGTAGAGCGTCACATTGTCAGCCGTGCGGAGCAATTCACCGAAACGCATATCGATCTCGGCCTGACCCGAAGTCCCAACTTCGTGGTGCTGAACCTCGATCTCGATACCAGCGGCTTCGAGATTGGCCGTCATCTCCGACCGCAGGTCCTGGAAGTGATCGGTTGGTGGGACCGGGAAGTAGCCCTCTTTGTATCTGGGCTTGTGCCCCAGGTTGCCGCCTTCTTCGACTCGTCCGGAGTTCCACGCGCCCTCTTCGGAGTCCAGGTAGTAAAAGCCTGAGTGCTGGTTCTGACCGAATCTGACATCATCAAAGATGTAGAACTCCGCTTCGGGACCCCAATAGGACATGTCGGCGATCCCGGTGCTGATGAGATAGTCAGCGGCCTTCTTCGCCACATAGCGGGGGTCTCGGTCGTAAGGCGCCCCGGTGAGAGGATCGTGAACGAAGCAGTAGAGCATGAGGGTCTTCCGATCCCGGAACATGTCCTCGACTGCCGTGGTGGGGTCGGGTATGAGGATCATGTCCGATTCCTGGATCTGCTGGAAGCCACGAATCGAAGAACCATCAAAACCGAAGCCTTCGCCGAATGAATCCTCGGTAAGTTGATGCGATGGGACAGTGAAGTGCTGGACCTGGCCGGGCAGGTCGCAGAATCTCAGATCAATGAATTCGTATCCCTCATCCTTGATAAGGGATAAGACGTCAGCAGCCGTCTTGCTCACTTGTTGGCCTCCTTGTTGTTTGGCGGTGAACTGGAACTTTGTATCGGTACGCCGTTTCACGGTAGTTGCAGAATTGTGAACTGTGTGTTTCCAAATCCGCGTTCCGACGGATAAGCGTGCCAATAGTGGCACCAAACACCTCGCGGTTGAGGGACTAGTCTCTCTGGGCCGGCCATTCCTCCTCCAGAATCGGCCACTATTGGCACGAT
>JBGTFH010000108.1:0-23314 GCA_041747375.1 Acidimicrobiia bacterium | reverse complement strand
GGCGGCATAGGCTTCTGAACCGGCTTAGGAAACACCTCGGCCCCCTCGAATTGGATCATGCGGCCACTGTAGGATGCGACATCGTTGGTCCAGACCTCTCGGATGGATTCGAAGACCTCTCTAGTGTGACGGATCTTGGTGGCTCGGTCGATGCCCATCACCTCGAACTCGACGTTGTGGGTCGACTTGGCTGCCCCCTGTCCGATACCAAACTCCAGGCGCCCACCGCTGAGTACGTCGATGCAAGCCAGTTGCTTGGCGGTGAACAGGGGTTCGCGGTATGGGAGGCACAGCACGGCAATCCCGAGCCGAATTTTGTCTGTTACACCCGCCAGGAAGGCGAGATTGGTGATCGACTCGAAGAAGATCGGTTCGTAGTCAGCGCTGGCGACCGCTTCTAGGAAAGCCTCCTTGGATCCGCAGGAGATGTGGATAGAGTCGAGCAGTTCATTCCACACCAGGTAGTCGTGTACCCAAAGCGTGTCGAACCCGAGCCTCTCGGCTTCCTTGGCGCTCCGGACGATCGACGTAGGATTCGCGAGTGGTCCTGCAACAGGAATTCGTACGCCGTACCTTGGGGATTTCTGCATAATGATGTCTCTCTTCCATGCCTCAACTCGTCTTGAACTTCTAGAGTGACTTTAAACATAAATTGATCGACAGAGAAGGCGGGATGGGGATTTCAATTCAGGACAAATTGGCACTGCTTGAAAAATCCGAGGCTGATTGGGTCAACACATTGGCCGAAATGGTATCAGTGGACAGCGGGCCAGGAGATACCGACGGGGCCGATCGGATGGTTGGGATCCTGAAAGACCTTTGGAAAGAGTTGGGGTGGGATGTCGAGGTACAGCACGCCGGAGCGCCGGTGGTTCTGGCACGTCGACCCGGAGTCGGACCGAGGATCTTGTTGGTCGGGCATTACGACACTGTGTTCCCCTCCGGGACAGCGGCCGAGAGACCCTTCGAGGTGACCGAGGGACGCGCCCAGGGTCCCGGATCGGCGGACATGAAGGCTGGACTCGTGGTGCAGGCCGCAGCCATGTCGGTCCTCGACGACGATCGTTGTGACCTCATGGTCATGACTAACGGGGACGAAGAGTCTGGTTCGATAGGTTCGCGTCCCCTCATTGAGGCCCTCGCCCCTGAAGCCGACGTGGTACTCGTATTCGAACCAGGGGAGCCCGACGGGGCGATCGTCACCGGTCGGCCTGGAGTTCGTCGCTTTCGAATAGGGACCGTGGGGCGTTCCGCTCATACTGGTGTCGAGCCCGAGCTAGGTCGTAACGCTATTGAGGGCGTCGCGCATGTGGTGCTGGCGGTCGCTGAGGTGAATCGGCGGGGTGACTTTGGCACGGTAACAGTAGCGACGATTGAAGGAGGTTCGCGACCGAATATCGTGCCCGCTGAAGCGACGATATTGATCGACGGGCGCGTGCCCACCCAAGAGGCCGGTGATCGACTCGCCCAGGAACTGGCGCGGGTTGCCTCGTCGATACCAGTCAGTGACGTATCTGGCTGGCTTGAACCGCTGGAGGATCGGCCGGCGTTCGTTCCCACGGAGGAGTCCACGCGCTATGCCGCTCTATTTTGTAGGCTCGCACAAGAGGCCGGTGTCGAAGTGTCGGCACGGCCAGCGAGAGGTTCCTCCGACGGCAACTTCACCGCCGGCATGGGGATTCCTACCCTTGACGGCCTCGGCCCGCCTGGAGGGTCTTTTCACACTGACGGCGAGTGGGTGTCCGTCGGTGGGATCTGTATTAGGGCCGCCATCGTTGCAGGCTTCATCGAAATGATCGGTAAGGATTGAGCGCAAGTTCCTCTGTGGTTTGGTGCGCGATGCTCAGGCAGGATCCCCCACGCAGGGGCCGCCGGGACACTAAAGAAGCCCCGCACGACACTCTCAAAGGTTCATCGACGCATCACGCAGGCCAGAGTGCGGTGGATCAAAGGAACTCTGTTCTTTAAATCGAGAGATTCCGGGGAGAGTATCCGGGGCCGACGGTCAAAGGGCATCGTCATCCAATTCGATGACAACCTGGTTCTCACGCCGAACTCCGAGCTGGTGTTTGACCATGAGTCCGATCAGTTCTTCTCCGTCGAAGAATCGACGTGCCCACTGTGCTGGGACGAGCGAAGCGCATAAGCTCAAGGTGCAGCCGTATTCTTTCATCTCGACGTTGTGCATCCCGTGGATTCAATCGTATCCGCATGGAACCTCTTCTCCCTTGCCGTGGACATCGCAGTCTCAACCGCTGAGATCTGAGAGTCCAGAGGTCATTTGCAGGAGAATCAAGCGACGAGCATTCAGTCGTTGCCGTGGATGGGCTAACCAGCCATGGAGCTATATGGCCATCGGTTCCTGCCACCAACCGATCCGAGGCAGCCAAGCAGCTGCATGCGGTGGGGATTTCGTCGCCCCAAATTCTTGAATTATCTTGGCTCCGTTCTCCAAGGAGGTCAATTCTCGGACCCTGTCTTGTCGGAGCTAATCCTCCCGCGACTCTGCAACAGTTAGGTTTTGTGACACACAAGGGGTAACACCAACCAACGGATGGTTGGTGGAACCGGGTGTTGGATAGAACTGGCAGTCAAGGGGTCAGGGGTTCAAATCCCCTCAGCTCCACAAGAGGCGAGTGGTATCGCTGTACGAAGGCGGCCCATCCGTTAAGGAGTGGTCCCTGTCAGGTAGCTGCTGATCCCATCCACCGGAATCTCCCGTACGGCAACCGTTCCTCGATTGGGTCGCAGCGCTGAACTTCAACCGTTGTCACTGCTCCGGAGAAACGATTGCAGGTACGCCTCTTGGATCCGGATGTAGGCATTACCGTCGACGGTCTTCCCGTTTCCACCAAGAAGAGCCTTGACTTTGAGCACGGTCTCTTCTCCGTACTTTCCGTCGATGTCATCGTCATTGAAGCCCAGCATGGCTTGGAGAACTTTGACGTCGTCGCGTTTTCGAGTTCTTCCCTGCCCGGTCGGGTCGTTGAAACCGTCGCTGAAGTGAAGCGGGAGCATCGTGTCGTCCTCCTCGGTGATAGTGGTAGACCGCCGGAGAGAACGTAGTCCTCCAGCGAGGGCGACCGCCAGGTCGGCGCGCATGTCTTCCATGTTGTTGTGGCTGTTCTTGTCGTTCCAGGCGGGATCAGACTTGCGAGACCGCCACTCCGCATGCCCGATTAGCCGGTTTGAGTGCCATCCCATCTTCTCAAAGATCACGACCCAACATTTGATCACAGTGTCGTACTGGACCTCGGGGATCGTCTGACCCTTCCCAAAATGGTCGGTCTCGTTATTGATAAACAGGGGGTTTCCGGAGACATTCTCCAACAGTCCGCGCTTCTTGGCGGTACCTGACGGGCTGACATCTTTTCGCACCTCGTCAAGGACGATCTGTGAACCTTTGCCCGATGAGAAGTCGCAGGATCCAGCCGCGATCACATGGACTGTTCCGTCAGGCTTGACGTTGAAGTTGCACTTTATGAGCGGCGTCGTCAGAGAGCGAACATTGAACGGGACCGGGGCCGCCGTGTGATGCTGGATAGCGCCGACCGGTCTGCCGGTGCGCCAATGGGCTCCTCGGTCTTCCCAACCGGGCTCCTCAGCAACTCTGAGTCCTGCCCCGCGGAATTCATCGGCCAGCCAGGTGAGTTTCATCCAATCCACCTTCCGCATCGAGTCAACCGGCGCCAAACGGTGCCCCGCTCATCCAGTATGCAATCCTACCCAATACGGGCCGAGGGGGTTGCGGAAAATGTCGGTCTTCGGCGATCCTTTACAACGGCCTGATCACAGGCAAGCGTGTGGCGTCGGCGAGGCCGGAGTGGTTCGCCGATCGGCCAGGTTCAGCCTGGGTAATAGTCCCCTGGCTACACCCTCGTGACAACGCGCCAGAGAATGACACCGTAGAGGATGAAAGCGAAGACCCTCCATCCCTCGGCTGGGATCCGGAGAATCTGGGCTCCGCCATACATCATGGCGGAGATGATCAGGACCCAAACGACGATCGGTGCTCTGCCAAGCGCAGCCACCAAACGGTTTCGGCGACCGGCCTCGGTAGATGGTGTTGCTGCAGTTCCCTCGATGAGAAACGTGGCGATCGAATCCCACTCGGACTCTTGGCGGGCTGCGGAGTGCCCACCTTTGATCGGGCCTAACTCTTTCACTCGAGGGTTCGTTCTGGCTTGGTCAAACCCGTCGTGGCCGGCGCTGCCTAGATCCTGCCAGCGCGGCTTCTGAAACAGTTTCGGGAAGAAGGCTACGACTGCATCGCTCGACGCTGTGTAGTTGAGCACGGCGCCGATCCTCCCGGATGCTATGTACGTAGACCAGTCGTAGTCGGTTGTAACGACACTTCCGGCAAAAACTACATTGGTGAACCTGGCGACCGGATAGTCGATTATTGCTGCCGCCAGCATGTAGGTGCCGTTGCTGTGACCCATGTACGCAAACTCTGCATTGGGATAGCGAGCCACAGCCTCGGCGTATTCGTCCATCAACCATTCGACCTTCTTGCGGCGGGTACCCGGCAGGATGAACGGAAGCATGGGGAAGTACCCGTATGTGGAGGTTTCGGACGCGACGATTCTTCCCAGTTGTGCGCCGCGGGCGATCGCCCGCCGAGAGATCTTTTGCGTCCAGTAGCCGGTGTCGCGAATACCGTGGATCACGAACACGACGTCGGTGACGTCCTCTCGCACCGTGAGACCCTCATCAGCCGGACGGACTGTTTCGCGATCGAGGCACACCGCGCAATAAGTCAGTGCCGTGACCAGGCACGCCGCGCGACCCACACCTTCTTCGCTCGACGTCGTCATGTCCAAGATCGACGCGTGCGACGAAAACGGCACGTCGATGTAGTAGAAATCGCCCCCTGCAACGATGTCGACACTGTCTTCTGGCGACACCATGTCATCGACACTTCCGAGCAGCTGCACCGTGACCGCACTCCCTGGTTGCCCGTCGTCTCCTGACGCAGCTCGTTGCCGCATGCGAATCCACTGAACGCGAAGCTGAGTTATGAAGGGACTACCCCGCCGCATCGCGAAGACCAGATGACGCTCGTCGGACCGAGAAACATATGTCCAAAAATGCCCGATCAACGATCCGAACGACCACAACAAGGCGTTCTTGAACCCGAGATGATGAGAGATCGACCATCCGCGGTTGAGTGCTGCGAGGAGAACGATCCGCTCGACGTGGGATGCCCAGGGTCTTGGCTCACCACAACGAGGAGCTTCGACCGCTGAGAGGGCGTCATCGTATTCGGACTCGATCGGTGCGTCGGGATGGGTGCCCGTTGCACAGACGTACGCCTTGCGGACGAAGAGACCTCCCATGCTGTGCCCAATGAAATAGATGCGCTCGTAGGGTGAATTCCTCGCTACGGATTGGCTCCACAGCTTGTCGATCGCAGCGATAATGCTCGCGACGGCATTGGCCGGTTTGGTCCGACTAAAAGTGCCGAACGGCATTGCAGGGATAAAGAAGTCGGCGTTTTCGAGGTCAGCCACTTGCTCGATAACGCCGCATACAGATGCGTAAGAAAGCGGACTGCCGGAGAACCCATGAATCATCACGATGAGGTCGGAGGAAGAACCACGTTGGATGAAGATTGGTTGCTCTATCACCTGCTGCCTCGAGATTCACTCGCGTCTGCCTGAACTAGCTTCCCGTATCGGCCCTGCTTAACGGGTGATGGAACCGCATGCACTTGGGCCTCGGTATCCTGATGATTTCGTCGACGACATTGGCGAAGATGCGTCGATCGGGATTCTTGCTTTTCGTGCGCCAAATGTTCGCCCATCCCGTGCACCACAACGATCGCATGGCGACCCAGCGCCGGTGGCTCCATTCCTTCGCTGTCCACGGCGAAGGCTACATGATGGAATCTCCGCGAGGCGGCCCTAACAGAGCCGGTTGACCGGGTGGGGCGTCCCTGGTTCGAGCTACGGGGTCGGACGCAGTGAAGGACAGTTCGAAGACGCTGTAACCCTCTAGTTGGGCGTAGGTGAGGTCTCCACCCATCATCCAATCCGACCGGGAGGTATGACTGCCGACTTGGCCAGGTGACACACGCACCGATCTGTTTTTGAAGTTAGCCTGAGGCTGGGAGCTATTCTTGGGGCCTGCCGAGGTGAGGGGGTCAACTCGGGACGGCTCGACGTCGCGTCGAGTCGAGTCGTATGGTGTCGCGTCTGAGCGGGAAGGGTATGGGGGGATCTTGAAAGTGTTTGCAGAACTGGTGAAGCGGTGAGCCGCGTTCTACGAAGGATTCGAAAGGCAGTGCGCCGCCGCTTCCCACGTAGTGCCGTATATGAGGGAGCCAACGGCCCGGCATGGATGGTCGGCCTCGACCAACGTGCGCCGAGCATCGCAGCTTTCTTCAGCGGCGACGATGTGCGATCGGGCAAGCGAGGTCGAGTCTGGCGTGACCGACTGCCGGACAAGATCGAGAAGTTCGCTAGTGACGGCGGGCTCGCGATCCTGCAACTTCGGGAGCCGGGCCTACAGATAGAGAAAATCCTGCACCGCGCAATTGCGGCGCCGGCCCTGGTCGATATCCATACCTTGCTACCTGACAACCCCGATGATCTGCCGGAACATCTCCTTACCTCCACCACGCGCGAGGACTTCCGACGTATCCGGAAGGCCGGGTTTACCTACCGGGTCACGAATGATCCTGAACAGATTCGTGAGTTTCACGCTCGCCATTACACACCACTCGTAACCGCGCGTTTTCCGGACGACGGTCACACCGCGGCCCTAGACGATTTGTTGGAAACGCTCGACAACGGGGGAGAACTGGTCTGCGCCGACATCGACGGCGAATGGGTTGCCGGCATCTACAACGTTCTCCACGGAAGCCACTACGCGCTGCGGTTTATCGGGATCAAGGACGGCGATGACGAGGTCCGCCAGAAGAGAGTGGTCGCAGCGCTGATCGTGCGGAGCCTCGAGCGGTCAATCGAACTCAACCGAGAACGGGCCACACTCGGGAGGTCGCTGCCGTTCCTCGGCAAAGGTCCGGTGTGGTTCAAGGCCAAATGGGGCGGGATTTTGACAAGAGACTCAAGGGTTCAGAATCTGTACATGTTCATGGACCTCCGCCATGAGGTGGTGCGCCGGATGCTCGCCTCGAGCCCTGTCATCCACGCCGAGGGTGACGATCTAGTGGTATCTGCCTGGCTCGAGCCCGGCGAGGAACCACTGCAAGTCACGGTTCGCGAAACGGGGCGTTTCCCGGGCATATCCCGGTGGTACGTCCTCGGCGAGCCGGACACTCTTGCCGCGGCAGCGGAGCAACTGGCCGCCAACGAAAGAGTGGTTCCGGTATCGGTCGTTCCTGGCGGAGGTCGGCCACTCTGGCTGGGTGAGGTATTGCCGACCCCAGGGTGACGCCTGGTTCCGGTGTGGAACTGAGGTCACGGGTGCAATTGTTTCCGTCCGGGGTCATCGGGGTACGGGCACCGCAGACCTATGAAAAGCACACCACAGAAGCATCCAGACGGGCGCGGGCGCGATGCCGAGAAGGTGTCCGAGATCCCGCTAACAGGATGGCGTGATGTTGCCGGCCGGGTCATCGAGCAATTCGAGGAAGACAAAGTGGTCCTGCTCTCCGCCGGCGTCGCTTTCTTCTTCTTTCTCGCCATGATCCCTGCGATGGCTGCAGGGATCTCGATCTATGCACTTGTTGCCTCACCTATCGACATCATCAATCAGATGCAACAGTTGCTGTCCGGAGCGCCCTCTGAGATCAGCGAGTTCTTCACTGGCCAATTGCAACGTATCTCCTCCCAAGCAGGAGGAAGCCTCGGTTGGAGCGCAGCCGTGGCAATTCTCCTCGCGGTGTGGTCGGCTTCAACGGGCACGGCGAGGCTGATCGAAGCGGTGAATGCCGCCTACGACGAGAAGGACACCAGGGGATTCCTCCACAGGAGAGGGATTGCGTTCGTGTGGACGCTGGGCATCCTGATCCTTGCGATTGGCGGCCTGATGGTGGGCAGTTCCGTATTGGACACTTTGCGATCAGACGACGTGGCTCCTTGGGTGCGCACTGGAGGCACCATCATCTTCTGGATCGGTGTGACAATCGTCATGTACATCGCCCTGTCGATCACCTACCGATATGCCCCTTATCGCGATGAGCCCAAATGGCGATGGGTGAGTTGGGGATCCGCGGTGGCTGTGGTCCTCTGGGCAATCGCAACCTTTGGCTTTCAGCTGTATGTTTCGAACTTCGGAAGCTACGACCAGATCTATGGATCCCTGGGTGCGGTCATCATCTTCATGCTCTGGCTGCTCATCACCACGGTGATCATCATCCTGGGAGCCCAAATCAACTCAGAGTTGGAACACCAGACCGAGGTGGACACAACTGTCGGCCGAGGAGAACCGATGGGCAATCGGAATGCGTTTGTTGCAGACGATCTCGGGAGCAGTCACGAGTCGATCTCATCCGGAGTGCGCGAGGTATCCGGAGACGAGTGATCGGCCGCGGGAGTTCGCACCAGCCTGCGTACTATCCGGCGTTGGTCTTGCGCTTCATCCAGCCGTAGACACCGGTCGCCAGGAAGAGGAAGAACCCGACCACGGCCAGCCAGAACAGACCTTCGAGCACTGCCCCCATCACGACGACGATAAGCCAGATGACGAGAAGGGTGATTATCAGCATGCCTCCAGCATGGCACACTCGGAGGTGGTGTCTCCAGTTGAGCCCGAAAATGCCGATAAAGACTGGTGGCCCACTCTCCAGAAACGACAACCCGACAGCGCTCGTCGATTGAGAGTTTTCTCGATGAGTACCAGTCGATTCGCTTGTACTTGAGCCTTGGTGGGCTGCTCCTGGTTGCTGTGATACTCCTCGGGGGTTGGTGGCAGGTGGGTTCTCCGTGGCCATTCCTGTTGTCCCTCGGCGTGATGGCATGTCACGCTGCTTGGTGCCGTCTTCGGAGTATCCGGGCACCCAAGGCGATGCTGGTATTGGACGTCACGTTGATGGGGCTGATGACGGCTTCGGCCGGGGCAGATCCGGCCGGGATGACTGCCGCCCTTGCATTCATGGTGATGCTGACGGTGCTCTTTTCCGAGGGCCGATGGATGGTGGGTCTCGTTTTCTACACCGCGGTCTGGTTCGCCGGATCTTCCATCTACTCGACCGGATTCACAGCTAAGACGCTCGGAAGCTTGTCGGGAAGTCTTTTCTCGCTTGGGGCGATTGCCGTGGTGGTGTACCGGGTTCGCACGTGGTTGGCCCGTCTCGACGCCAACCGCTCCCAGATGGTCGGGACCGTCAGCCACGAATTGCGAAACAACCTCACCGGGGTGCTCGGCCTGACTGAGGTAGTGATGTCGACTCCCGACCTCGACCCAACTGAGGCGACGGAACTAATCGCGATGGCCCATCAGCAGGCACTGGATGCCACGGAGATCGTCGAAGACCTTCTCACCGCATCCCGACTCGAGGGGGCGGCGCTCACGCTTTCGGTAGAGAATGTCGATGTCAACACCGAAGCTCGGGATACGGCGAGGCGTTTCAATGGTGCCGGCACAGAGATCGCGATTCACCTGGCCGACAAACTGCCGCTGGCATCGGCGGACGCATTGAGAATCCGGCAGGTCATCCGGAACCTGTTGTCGAATGCGATTCGCTACGGCGGCGAGAACATCACGGTCAGTACACGCCTGGTGGGCGACCATCTCGAAATTGTCGTCGCCGACGATGGGGACGGGGTTCCTGCCATCGACGAGGGCACGATCTTCCTTCCCTACCGACGTTCGACCTACGGGCGCAGGGACAAGTCATCGATCGGCCTCGGTCTTTGGATTTGCCGCCAGCTTGCCCTCGGGATGGGTGGTCAGCTCGAGTACAAGCGCTCTGGGGGGATCACCGAATTCATCCTCAGCCTCCCTGTCTCAGGCACCCATACGAAGACTCAAAGCGACATCGCCGATGCTCTATCGGGGGAGTTCGCGATCACTGTTGAGCCGGCTGGCGTTATCAACATGACAGTCGCCAACACTGCCGCCTGGGGTGTGACTCCCGTTTTGAAGACTCCCGCTTAGGACTCGCAACCGATCCCGTCGTTGTCGCCATCGAATCCGTGGGGATCGTCCCCAACCACCTGGAACCTCTTGTGCGGGATATCACCGCAGTTCAGGTCCGGCGGTGCGGGAGGGATGCAAACGGTCGGATACGAAGAGTGGCAGTTCCCCGCCGAGGTAGTGGCGGTTGACGGAGGCGTCGTGGTCGTGGCGATCGGGGCCGATGTCGTGGTCGTCGCAGGCCCGTAGCCAAATGTGTGGTGGATGTTGCCGTTCGGGTCGAGGAGAAAAGCAGTGTCACCTGTGTTGTTCCATACTGCCGAACCCTGGTTGCACCAGAACAGTTCGGTCCCGAAATCCTCACCGCACCCGGTCCGGATGGTCATGACCTCTCCAACAGCGAGGACAAACAGGGCGGGAAAGGCGAAACGGTGGGTGGCAGACTCGTCCTTCAGGGTCCAGCCGCTGAGGTCGACGATATTCCCACCGTCGTTTCGGATCGTGACCCACTCCTCGTTGAGGTTTGCGTTGTCGTCTCCTGGGGCATCGTAGAAGACCTCGAGGATGCGAAGACCCGACTCTGAAGCGGGTCCGCATGCATCCGACGCCCACAGACCGAGCTGTGCCGACTGCGCGAAGGACTGGGCGCTCTCGAATCGATCTGCCAGCGCGGTGTCCGGCGGATATCGTCTGGCGATGCCAGCCCCGCGACGCACTATTTCTTCGTTCACCGACATCTGACCCACCCAGAGGTAGCGGAGTAGCCGGTCAAACTGATCTCTATCGGAAACGTCGACCGTCATTGCGATCTGCGATCCGGGCGGAATCAGGGCTGTCAGCCCCGCGGTCGCCTCTTCAGAGAAACACTCCCCGGACTCCGGGGTGTTGATCCCGATCAGCCGGACGGTGTCGGTGCCACCGGCGGCGAGGGCGACGATGAGGGTGTCGCCATCGGTGATGGAGACGACGGTAACGACCTCTGCTCCGGAGGGGACTGGCTGTCCGGGGTCTCCTGATGGGCCGGCGGCAGGAGGTAAGAGAAAGGTCGGGACGGTCGGAGCTGCGGTGGTTCCGACGCTACCGGTTGTCGTGGTCTCAATGGTTGTGGAAGGCGCAGTCGCGGATGCCTCTACGGTGGTGGTCGCAGCGGCTTCTGTCTCGTCTCCGGCAGACGGAGCGGGAGCCATCGCACCGCCGATCAGGGTCACTACGAAGGAAGCACCCAGCAGCGCCCCAGCGCGCTGCCGATTGACCAGACCCAGCCAGCCGCGAGGACGGATGAGGTTGACGAGAGCGACCAAGACGCCGCCAAGGCCGGCCAGAATGAAGAGACTGTCCATTCATCCCATCATGCCCTCGTCCGCCCGATAGACCGATAGCCCGGAAGGCTCAATTGCGCCAGGCCTTTGCTGCCTGAGCCAACTGCAGACCACCTCGTGGGAATCGGCTGTACATCAGGGTTTCCTCTCTCAGATGTGATCTGAACCGGGATGCAGTTACTGTTCGGATCCAGGATGCAGGTTCTGGCGCCCGCCCGTCGGGTCCTGGGGAGGAAACCGGCCGGGTATGACCGACGCGTCTGGATAATCGAGAGAATTGAGCAATATTGCCTGCTAAGCATGAGGTGTGGCCGGGGAGCGCCTATCCACTCGGGGCGACATATGACGGTGCTGGGACCAACTTTGCGCTGTTCTCCGAGGTTGCCGAGAAGGTGATCCTGTCCCTCTTCGAGGTTGACGGAATCGAGACCCGGATTCCACTCGAAGAGGTCGACGGCTACGTCTGGCATGGCTATCTGCCGGAAGTCAATCCGGGCCAGCGCTACGGGTTTCGGGTAAAAGGCCCCTGGGATCCCGCCAGGGGCCTCCTGTGCAACCCGAACAAACTCCTCCTCGATCCATACGCTAAGTCGATCGATGGTCGCGTCGACTGGGACCCCGCATGTTTCGGATACGACCTCGCAGACCCCGCGGCCCGCAGCGAATCCGATAGCGCACCGCACGTCCCCAAGAGTGTCGTGCACAACCCCTACTTCGACTGGCGTGTCGACCACCGACCGAACACACCGCTGCACGAGACAATCATCTACGAGACCCACGTCAAGGGCCTGACGATGAAGCATCCCGACATCCCCGAACACCTGCGGGGCAAGTATGGGGGCATCGGTCATCCGGTCATCGTCGACCATTTCACCAAGCTCGGGGTCACGGCCGTCGAACTGATGCCGGTCCACCAGTTTTTACAGGATTCCCACCTGGTCAAGCAAGGGCTCCGCAACTACTGGGGCTACAACTCGATCGGCTTCTTCGCCCCGCACAACGGGTATGCCGCCAGTCAGGGCGAGCAGGTCGAGGAGTTCAAGTCGATGGTGAGGGCGCTGCACGAGGCAGGCATCGAGGTGATACTCGACGTCGTCTACAACCACACCGCCGAAGGCAACCACATGGGCCCGATGCTGTCATTCAAGGGCATCGACAATGCCGCCTATTACCGGCTGGTCCCGGACGACCGCCGCCACTACTTCGACACCACGGGTACGGGAAACAGTCTCAACGCCGGCAACCCGCACAGCCTCCAACTGATCATGGACTCGCTCCGGTATTGGGTTACCGAGATGCACGTCGACGGGTTCCGGTTCGATCTGGCAGCCACCCTCGCCAGGCAGTTCTATGAAGTC
The DNA here is from genome assembly GCA_041747375.1 of Acidimicrobiia bacterium. GTDB lineage: Bacteria > Actinomycetota > Acidimicrobiia > Spongiisociales > ZC4RG35 > MA-ANB-1. The sequence goes on along the minus strand of JBGTFH010000108.1, from coordinate 10,593 downwards.
GACCGGCTGTCCGCCTTCCTCAACATCATCCAGCAGGATCCACTCGTCAGTCAGGTGAAGCTGATCGCCGAACCGTGGGACCTGGGAGAGGGAGGCTACCAGGTGGGCAACTTCCCCCCCGTCTGGTCGGAATGGAACGGTTTGTACCGCGATACCGTGCGCGACTTCTGGCGGGGAGAGCCGTCGACGGTTGCCGAGTTGGCTTCCCGGCTGACCGGTAGCTCCGACCTATATCAGGCAGACACCAGGCGCCCTGTGGCCAGCATCAACTTCGTCACCGCCCACGACGGTTTCACCCTCAGAGACCTCGTCTCGTACAACGAAAAACACAACCAGGCGAACGGTGAAGACAATCGCGACGGCGAAAACCACAACCGGTCCTGGAACTGCGGGGTAGAAGGGTCCAGCGACGATCCCGATGTGTGCCGCTGCCGCCGCAGCCAGCAGCGCAATATTTTGACCACCCTGTTCCTCTCCCAGGGCGTCCCTATGCTGCTGGGCGGCGACGAGATGGGTCGCACCCAGGGCGGTAACAACAACCCTTACTCCCAGGACAACGAAACTTCCTGGTACGACTGGGGCGACATCGATGGGGACCTCCTCGATTTCACCCGACGGTTGATAGCACTACGTCAGAAACATCCAATCTTCCGCCAGCGCCGCTGGTTCCAGGGCCGCCCGATCCGGGGAACCGTCGACATCTCCTGGTTCCGCGTCGATGGTGAGGAGATGAGCGAGGAGGACTTCAACACCAGCCACCGGCGCTCGCTGGGCATGTACCTCAACGGTGACGGCATCAGAGGCAGCGATCTCCGAGGTCAGCCCGTCACAGACGACTCGTTCATGGTGGTCATGAACGCCAACGACAAAGAACTCGACTGGAAGCTGCCGCCGAGCCTGGAGCACAGCTGGGCGGTTGTCGTCGACACCAGTGGTGGGCTCGAGGTGGGGAACCGGGTCGACGGGGCGCTGATGATGCCGGCGCGTTCGACAGTGGTTCTGACGTCAGCGGAGAGTGTCGAGGATTCCGCTTAGCGGAACGCTGACGAAGTCCGGGCGGTTGTTGACCTCGTACTCGAGCTCGTAGGCAGCCTTCTCCACGATCAGAACATCGAGCAGCTCTCGGAAGTGCGTGGGATCGGGAGGGATAATCGGAGACCCGTTCACCACATCGCGGTACCCGGTCACGAGTTCGGCGGTCAGCCAACGGTGGATCGCTTGGGTCCAGTCGATCAGGTGCTGGCGCCTCCCGTCGTCCCAGCCCGAGCGGTCGATCTGGCGGGATCCCATCAGCAACGCATAGTGGAAGGATCGGATCATTCCGGCGACATCCCGAAGGGCCAGCCGCTTCAGGCGCCGTTCCGACAGGGGGCGCTGCGGCTCTCCTTCGAAGTCGATGATGACGAAGTCCTTCCCCGTATACAGGACCTGGCCAAGGTGGTAGTCGCCATGGATTCGTATCCGGTCGACCGCAATCTTCTCGGACATCACCGCTTTGATCTGGTCGAGGATGGCCGCCTCCCGACTGATCAGCTCATCGACCATGGTGGCGTCGTCTTCGTGTAGGTGTGATCGGCGCCGTTGAAGCAGTCCGATGCTCGTCTTCACGGTCGAGCGGATCGACTGATATACCGAGCGCATCTGCAGGGTGGAGATCGTCTCGGTACCGAATACGGGGTCGTCGGGTTTCGAGGCGAGGGCGAGGTGCATTTCGCCGGTGCGCTCGCCCAGCAGGCGGGCGTCGGCGAGTAGAGGACCCATGAACTCCCGCCCCCGCTCGAGGTCGGCCTCGGTTACATCGAGAGCATGTTTCGGGGCAGGGGGAGGGCCGAGGTCGTCGGATCGGGCAAACACTGTCTCCAGAGCAAGCAAAGCGTTCCCGTAGACGTGTTCGAAAGCGTTGGCCTGGCTGGGAACGTACTCCTGGAAGAAGGCAAGCGCCGCCGTTTTCCCATCAACCTCGGCAACTACGAGGGCCCGAGTCTCGGGAGTGTGGGCGAATCGTGCCTCTTCGGTGAGGAAACGACCCACCTCCACCTCAGGATTCGGTCCGGGTTCGATCTTGCGGAAGAGCTTCATCATCAGCCGGTCACCGAAGAACACGGATGAATTCGTCTGATCGAGTCCTGCGAATCGCACCGGAACCTCATCCATTCCCTGGGCAACCGCACGAGAACGGGGAATCGAGCCTGAGGACAGGCTCGCCCGGCGTCCTCTGACCTTCCGGTTGCTAGCGGCCAGCCGCAGAAGCGATCGGGCGAAGCTTTCATCGTGCATTGCGTCGTAGAGGTAAGAGTCGGTCTCCTCCCCGGCAACATGGATCACCGCAACGATGGCGTCGGGTAGATCCGACTCGACACGTGCCGCCTCCGAACCGGTGGCCACCGCCAAGGGCATCACATAAAACTCATCGTCGCCCTGCATGTATTCGACTCTCAGGATTGCGACACGACACTCCGAACCGGGGACCTCGAGCAAATCCACCAGTTCAGATTCCCGGATCGTCCGTGCCTTGGACCGGAACCAACGGCGATGTGAGATGTCGTCTACGAGAGCTCGTTGCAACTGCCCCCGCGCCCGCCAGATCCCGTCGATTGGGCCGCGCAGGTTGATCCTGGGTCGGTCTTCGGGATAGGCCTCCGCCTCGGCAGGCTCCATCGAGAACCAATAGAACTCGTGCGGCCCGACGGTGAGGGTGTAGGGCGTGTCGCCGACCTCAGGAAAGCGGGCCCTCCCCAGCACTTCGACCGGGACATGGCCGGCGAGGTCATCGAGCTCGAGAGTCACCGGCTGGACGTGGCGGGAGAGATTGGCGACAACGAGGACCGACCGGTCACCGAGACGCCGGAGGAAGGTGAGGACTTTGGGGTTGTCGGACGTTACGAACTCGAGGCGCCCCCTCGACAGCTCAGGAAGGCTCTTGCGAACCGAGAGCACCCGCTTCATCCACCACCACAGCGAGTTTGGATTGTCTCCCTGAATCGCGACGTTGACCGACTCGTAGTGGTACTCGGGATCGGTGATGACCGGAAAGTAGAGCCGCTGCGGGTTGGCCTCGGAGAATCCCGCATTTCTGTCACCCGACCATTGCATCGGAGTCCTCACTCCGTTGCGATCGCCGAGGTAGATGTTGTCTCCCATGCCGATCTCGTCGCCGTAGTAGATCACCGGGGAACCCGGCAGCGAGAGCAAGAGCCCGTTCATGAGCTCGATCTCACGCCGGTTGTTTCCCAGCAGCGGGGCGAGGCGACGACGGATGCCGACATTGATCCGCATCTGGGGGTCGCCGGCGTACACCCGGTACATGTAGTCGCGCTCTTCGTCGGTGACCATCTCCAAGGTCAGCTCGTCATGGTTGCGCAAGAAGATGGCCCATTGCGATCCTTCGGGGATCTCCGGGGTTTGCTCCAGGATATCGATGATGGGAAACCGGTTCTCCATGCGCAACGCCATGAACATGCGCGGCATGAGAGGAAAATGGAACGACATGTGGCATTCGTCGCCGTCACCGAAGTATGCGACTGAGTCCTCCGGCCACTGATTGGCCTCGGCAAGCAGCATCCTGTCCTCGTATTTGGTATCGACCCGGGCGCGCAGCTTCTTCAGATAGGCGTGGGTCTCGTCGAGGTTTTCGCACATGGTGCCGTCCCGCTCATACAGGTAGGGGATGGCGTCGAGTCGGAGCCCGTCGACACCGAGGTCGAGCCAGAAGTCGAGCGCCTCGTAGATGGCATCGTGGACTGCCGGGTTCTCGAAATTGAGATCGGGCTGGTGGGAGAAGAACCGGTGCCAGAAGTATGCCCCGGCAACAGGGTCCCAGGTCCAGTTCGAAGTCTCAGTGTCCTGGAAGATGATGCGGGCGTCCGGATAGAGGTCAGTTGTGTCGGACCAAACGTAGAAATCCCGCTCCGGGCTCCCCGCGGGTGCCTTGCGGGCACGTTGAAACCAGGGGTGCTGGTCGGATGTGTGATTGATCACAAGTTCGGTGATCACCTTGAGGTCGCGGTCGTGGGCCTCGCTGAGGAAACGCTTGAAGTCGCGCATCGTCCCGTACGAGGGATTGATCGACAGGTAGTCGGCGATGTCGTAGCCGTCGTCGCGCAGCGGGGATGGATAAAACGGGAGCAGCCAGATGGCGGTCACACCAAGGTCGCGGAGATAGTCGAGTTTGCTCGTCAGGCCCGGGAAATCCCCGATGCCATCTCCGTTCGCATCGCGAAAGGAGCGGACGTGGACTTCATAGATGATCGCGTCGTGGTACCAGCCCGTTGATTCAGGAGAAATAGTCGAAGTCCCTTTCGGTTCGAGTCTGACGGAGGAAGGAGAAGATATGCGCCGGAATTCCTGTTGTGTCGAGGCGCACGAAGTTTCGTGAGCCGCTCCACTGATAGATCCGGTCGGTGAGCAGGTCGCGGACCTGATAGCGATCGTCGTCCAGGCCGAGCGAGCCGGTGTCGAGGTCGACCCAGCCGCTCTGCGTGTGGTGCGGGTCGAGGTTTACGACAATCAGCACCACGTCATTCCCGGACCGCTTCGAATAGCAGATGATCATGTCGTTATCGACATGATGGAACTCCAGGGAGTGGTTGCGTTGCAAGGCGGGATGGGAATGCCTGGCTTTGTTCACTTGGGTGATGACGGGTGCAAGTGAGTCAGCGCGTTCCAGGTCCCATTTACGGATCTGATACTTCTCCGACTTGAGGTACTCCTCAGCACCGGGACGCAACGGCAGATGCTCCATCAGCTCGTACGCCGGTCCATAGATTCCACAGTTCGAGCTGAGGGTTGCGGCGAGCACGTATCTGGAGATGAATGCGGCCCGGGTACCGACCTGAAGAATCTCGGGAAGGATGTCCGGGGTGTTCGGCCAGAAATTGGGCCGGAAATAGTGTTCGGCCTGCGCAAGCTCCTGCATATAGGTCGTGAGCTCATGACGGGTGTTGCGCCAGGTGAAATAGGTATATGACTGGTTGAACCCTACCTTCGCCAGCCGGTGCATAACGGCGGGGCGAGTGAAGGCTTCGGCGAGGAGGATTATGTCAGGGTGCTCGGAGCGGAGCTCGGAGATCAGCCACTCCCAGAACGGAAACGACTTGGTGTGGGGGTTGTCGACCCGGAAGATGCGGACACCTTGTCCGATCCAGAAGTCGAATACCGACCTGAGCCCTTCCCATAGGCCTCCAGGGTCGGACGTCTCGAAATCGATCGGGTAGATGTCCTGGTACTTCTTCGGGGGATTCTCCGCATACTGGATCGTCCCGTCGGGCCGATGCCGGAACCATTCCGGATGTTCTTTGACCCAGGGATGGTCGGGTGAGCACTGCAGGGCCACATCCATGGCCACCTCGATTCCCTTCTCTTCAGCAGCCGAAAGCAGGTCCTGGAAGTCATCGAGAGTGCCCAAGTCGGGATGGATAGAAGTGTGCCCTCCGCGTTCGGACCCGATTGCCCATGGGACACCCGGATCTCCAGGCTTCGCTTCGAGGGAATTGTTCGGTCCTTTGCGGAAAGTCGCGCCGATCGGGTGGATCGGGGGGAGGTAGAGCACGTCGAAGCCCATGTCGGCTATGTAGTCGAGCTGTTTCACCACATCTGAAATAGACCCGTGTTCCCCGGGTACCAGAGACCAGGATCGCGGGAACAGCTCGTACCAGGTTGAAAAGGCGGCGCGTTCCCTGTCGACGAACACTTCAAATGTCTCCGAAACCGTTGCCCTGGTCCGATCGGGGTGGTCCCTCATCAGGGAGGCGAGGTCGTCAAACCCGGCGATCGCCGTTCTCTCGGAAAGCTCAACACTCAGATCGGTGAGTTTCTCGGCAAACTCATCGAGTGCTGCTGCAGCCTTTCCTTTCGCACGACCCGCGCCAACCTTGACCAAAGCGGACCCGATTTCGAGATCGACGGCGGTGACCACGTCGGCGGTCGCTTTCTTGGAGACACCCTCCGCCCAGGTTCGGAAGTGGTCGACCCACCCGGAAACCCGGAATTGCCAGGTGCCCAACTCGACGGGGGCGAACCCACCGCTCCAGGTGTCGTTGTCGACGAGTCCCATTGGCGCAACGGACCAGCTGCGGGATGGTGACTTGCGGTATTGCAATGCGGCCGAGACTAGGTCGTGGCCATCGGCAAAGATTTTCGCCCCGACGTCCACCCTGTCGCCGACGGCCGAGCTGGCGGGGAAACGCCCGTTGTCGACGGTCGGGGTGAGCGCCTCGATGATGACCCGTCCGGTGGTCGGTTCCGCTCTAGGCATCAGTCGGCCCCCGCACCGGTGTCGGAACCGGCTCGATAGCGCAGCGCGACCGTTGCCAACGGGGGCAACGTGAGGTCGATCGAATGGGGACGGCTGTGGTGGGGGACGGGGAGGGGACCGGTGCCAACCCCCCCCAGGTTGCCGTGGCCAGAACCGCCGTAGATTTCGGCATCGGTGTTGAGGATCTCATCCCAGGTCCCCGCTTCGGGAACACCGATTCGGTAGCCGTGACGGGGCACCGGCGTCATGTTGTGCACGACGAGGACGGGTGAGCCGTCCCTCCCGAGTCTGAAGTAGGCGATGACGCTGTTCACCGAGTCGTTGGGAACTGCCCACTCGAATCCTCCAGGCTCGCAGTCGAGCTCATGGAGCGCCACCTCCTCCCGATAGACGCGATTGAGGTCTCCGACCAGGCGCGAGATTCCCTGGTGCGAGTCGCTTTCGAGCAGGTTCCAGTCGAGCTGTCCTTCGTGGGCCCATTCGGTGCGCTGACCCAGCTCTGCTCCCATGAACAGCAGCTTTTTGCCGGGCTGGGTGAACATCGACGACAGGAGCAGGCGCAGGTTGGCGAACTTCTGCCAGTCGTCACCGGGCATCTTTTCGAGCAAAGATCTCTTGCCGTGAACCACCTCATCGTGGGAGAGGGGAAGCATGAAGTTCTCACTGAACGCGTACACCGCACGGAAGGTCAGATCGTGGTGATGATGGCTGCGGTGGACAGGCTCTTTCGACATGTATTCGAGGGTGTCGTGCATCCAACCCATGTCCCATTTCAGACCGAAGCCGAGCCCACCGAGGAACGTCGGGCGGGAAACGCCGGGCCAAGCGGTCGACTCTTCCGCAATTGTCTGGGTTCCCGGATAGGCGTCATATATGGTCTCATTCAACTTCTGCAAGAACCCGATGGCCTCGAGGTTCTCCCGGCCCCCATGGGCGTTGGGTATCCATTCCCCATCTTCCCGGGAGTAATCGAGATACAGCATTGACGCCACCGCATCGACCCGAATCCCGTCGATGTGGTAGCGATCGAGCCAGAACATTGCGTTGCTGATGAGGAAGGCCTGGACCTCTTTGCGACCGTAGTTGTAGACGTAGGTCTTCCAATCCGGCTGGAAACCCTGCTTCGGGTCTGCGTGCTCATAGAGATGGGTACCGTCGAACATGCCGAGGCCGTGCTCGTCGGTCGGAAAGTGGGAGGGCACCCAATCGAGGATCACGCCGATCCCTGTCTGATGGAATCGATCGACGAGGGCCATGAAGTCCTGAGGAGTGCCATATCGGCTGGTCGGGGCAAAATAGCCCGTGGTCTGATATCCCCACGAGCCGTAGAACGGATGTTCCATCAGCGGTAGAAGCTCGATATGGGTGAAGCCGAGGCTGGCCACATACTCGGGCAATTGGTCGGCAAGCTCGCGGTAGGTGAGCTGTCTCCCATCACCGTCCCGACGCCAGGACCCGGAGTGGACCTCGTAAACGCTCATCGGCGCACTCAGTCGGTTCACCGCCTCGCGGCCGGCCATCCATTCTGCGTCGCCCCATTCGTAATCGAGACTCCAGATCTTCGAACCCGTGAGTGGTGGGGTCTCGTGGTGGAACCCGAAAGGGTCAGCCTTGTCGACGCTAAAGGTGCCGTTGACGATGTGGTATTTGTAGGTCTGGGACGGCCCGGCCCCTGCCGCAGAACCCTCCCATATCCCGGAGTCGCCCCGTGTCACGAGGGGGTCGGAGTCAGGGTTCCAACCATTCCAATCACCGACTACTGAGACCCGCTCGGCGTTGGGTGCCCACACTGCGAAATGGGTCCCGTTGCCGTCATGATGGGCGCCCAGCTTCTCGTAGAGCCGGTAATGAGTGCCTTCGTTCCACAGGTAGACGTCGTCGTCGGTCAGCCTGGTCACGGTGGGTTGAGATCGCGTCATTCCTGGCCTAACGATAGGTCGACGTAGGTCTACCCGGTAGCGATAGGCGATTTCGCCTTGCTCAGACCAACTCGAAGCCGGTGCTGAGATCTACGGGAGATCCGGTGTTCGCCGAGGTTTCGGCGGCCTCCAGAATCTCGACGAGGTGAACCGACCGATGGCGATCGAGCTGAGACGGGCGGCCCTCTCCGATGGCAGCAACCAGCTCGGCGACGCCCACGGCCCAGTCGACGTGCTCCGGCGCATCCGGTGTCGGAACCGGGGTGGACTTCCCTTCGTATGGCGTGAACACCAGGCTGGAGCCGGGAGAAAACCACGAGCCCAGCCGCAGCGAGCCCTCGTCACCGTGGAATTCGATCCCTTCGTCGCCTTTGACATAGAAGTTCACGGTGAGTCGGACCCGGGTTCCGGACGCATGCTCGAGTTCCACGAGCCAGTAGTCGGGGGCACCGACGGCGAAAGGAGCCCCGTTCACATCCAGCCGATCGGACAGCACGGTGGAGGCGTGGGCGCTGAGCCTCGCCACCGGCCCAAACGCAGCCATCATGATCGTCAGGGGGTATACGCCGACGTCAAGCATCGGCCCGGCAGCGTAGAAGGGTGCCGGGTTGGGGTGCCAGGTCTCGATCCGCCCATGGTTGACCTCTGCGTAGGCAAGTCTGATCCTCCCCAGCTTGCCTGACCGGACCCATTCCAGGGCAGTCTGTTGAGCTTCGCCCAGAAAAGTGAAGGGGGCCGCTGCCAGTCGAACACCGTTGGCCTGTGCCAGCTCCGCCAACTCCAGAGCGTGGACCAGGTTCAACGCCACCGGTTTCTCCGAGTAGACATGACGCTTCTGGCTGAGCGCTGCCTTGCTCACCGGGTAGTGGGCTTCGAAGATGGTCAGGTTGATAACGAGCTCGGCTGCCTCGATCGCGTCGTGGAGTGTGGTGAATGCCTCGCCCCCGTGCGTTGCGGAGAAAGTCTCGGCCCGGTGCGGGTCGACGTCGTGGAACCCAACCAGATCGACGACGCTCCCGGCCAGGAGGTCTTTGGCATATTCGGAGGCGATATTCCCGCAACCAACGATGACGGCCTTCATGTGCCGCTTCCGGCCCACTGCCCGAGCATCCGGTATCCGGCGCGGAGGTCGTCGGTGGGGTCCCATCCGTTCGGCTCGTGCTCGATGCCTACAGCACCTTCGTAGTCGATGTCGCTCAGGGCGTGGAGACAGTCCTCGACCCGGGCTGATCCGGTTCCGGGCCGGACTCCCTTGCCGGTGTCTGCATCCACATCTTTCAGATGCACAGTGAGAATGTGGTCTCCCAGCTCCCGGAAGGCAGTCGGCGGGTCGACCTGCTGGATGGCCCACCATCCGCTGTCCGCGCAAGACCCGAGCCATTCGGAATCGCCGATCACCGACAGAACTTCGTCGGTCGACCTCTCCGGATGGTTCTCAATCGCGAAACGCACGTTGTGATTGGCAAGGATGGCGAGGGCGTTCTCCCTGTCTTCAGTGAGGAGCGGTGATCCGCCGCCGATGATCCCGGCGCCAACCTCGTTGGCCACGTGGCAGAAACCCTCGAGTGCATCGATAGATGTGCACCAGGCGGCGAGGCTGTTGACCTCGATGCCGTGGCGCTCCAGGGAGCTCCGGATCGCTTCGAAGTGGTCCCCCGTTGCCCAGGAGTAGTGGAGGTGGGCACCCCAGAGGTCGATGGTCCGGAATCCAATATCGGCAATCTCCCCGAGAAGCGCGTCGATGCGCCCGGGATAGGTCTCCGCCGGTGCGAAGAACTCCTGAGTGGCATTATCTCCTTCGCTCCAGTCGCCCATCAATCCGAAACCGAGCTCGCGTGTAACGAAACTCGCTGTAACCAGGGAAATTTGCGGCATCGGCACAATGTAACGCTCCTTAGAATCGCCTGGTACCAATTAACGAAGGGGTGGGTCCAACCAGCATGCAGGAACAAGAAGCGATGTCCGAAACAACGCCGCCGCTATGGCTGGCCCACGATCTGGTCGTCGGGCTCCTTGCCGGCGCCGGGGTCGGTTCGATTGCCGGTCTCTTTGTCTCCGCCCGGGTGACTGACAGCAACCTGATCGTCCTGGGCGGGGCGATAATCGGCGCAATCGTCGCCATCCTCCTCCTGGTCCGCTCTCACCACCACCACAATCGCTTCCTCACCGCCACCGTTGTCGTCACCTGGATCCTCCTCATCCTCTCAGTAGCGTTCATAGCCCTACTCGTAAGCGCAATAGCCAACTTCAACTAGATAGAGAATCGCTCCCACCTACCTCCCGGCCCGTCCGGGCCGGCATGAACCAACCTCGGCGCACGCGGGAGGACAGCCGAAAACGGGAGGCCCTGGGAACTAGGAGCCGACGAGGGTGGGGGGATCCCACCAACGGCACTCGATCTCCCAGCTCGAGGGGTCCTCT
>JBGTFH010000107.1:0-39477 GCA_041747375.1 Acidimicrobiia bacterium | reverse complement strand
GGCGGGTCGGCCGGCATCGGTGTCGGCGAGGGGTTGGGGTCGGGGAGGATCGGGGTCGGTGGCTCCGTCGGCCCGCCGGGCATGGGCTGGGGCTGGCCGGGGTCGGGCTGGGGACCGAGGGGATCGTGGATGCTCATGGCGGCGATCTACCCATCAGGGCGAGAGGAAGACCTTGACCCCCGGCGGGCCCGGTGTACCGTTTGGCCACACGAACCTCAGGAGCAACATGAGCACCATCGAGCACATCGTCGGGCGGGAGGTCCTCGACTCGCGGGGCAACCCGACCGTGGAGGTCGAGGTGTTCCTCACCTCCGGGGCGATGGGACGGGCCATCGTGCCCTCCGGGGCCTCGACCGGCGCCGCCGAGGCCGTTGAACTCCGCGATGGTGGCGATCGCTACCTGGGAAAGGGCGTGGCCAGGGCAGTCGGACATGTGAACGGCCAACTCGCCACCGCCATCACCGGACGTGATTCACTCAACCAGGAATTGGTCGATCAGGTGATGCTCGACCTCGATGGAACGCCGAACAAGGCCAATTTGGGAGCGAACTCAATCCTCGCCGTTTCGCTGGCAAATGCCCGCGCCGCCGCGTCATCCGTCGGCCTCCCCCTGTATCGATATCTCGGTGGCCCCGCGGCCCGGACCCTCCCGGTCCCCTGCCTCAATGTCCTGAATGGCGGTGCCCATGCCGCCAACAGCGTCGATATCCAGGAGTTCATGGTGGTTCCCGCCGGCCTCCCGTCGTACGGCGAGGCATTACGGGCGGGTGTCGAGGTCTACCACTCGCTCAAGAAGGTCATAGCCGGACGCGGTTTGGGGACCAATGTCGGAGATGAAGGCGGATTTGCCCCCAATCTGGCGACCAACGAATCGGCCCTCGAGTTGTTGGTGGAAGCAATCGAAACCGCTGGCTACACCGTCGGAGATGAGATCGCCCTCGCTCTGGACGTAGCTGCCACGGAATTGTTCCGCGAGGGCCGCTACCGCCTGGAGGGCAAGGAATTCACTTCGCCTGAGATGGTCGACTACCTGGCCGACCTGGTCGATCGCTATCCGCTGGTCTCTGTCGAGGATGGTATGGCCGAGGATGACTGGGACGGATGGAAGGACTTGACCCAACGGTTGGGACGCCGCGTCCAACTGGTCGGCGACGACCTGTTCGTCACCGATGAAGAACTGCTCCGACGTGGCATAAGCGAAGGCGCTGCCAACAGCATCTTGATCAAGGTCAATCAAATCGGGACCGTGTCTGAGACCCTGCACACGATGGGCCGTGCCAATCGGTCGAGCTACGGGACCATGGTCAGCCATCGTTCCGGGGAAACAGAGGACACCTTTATCTCTCATCTCGCTGTTGCGACCAACGCAGGGCAGATCAAGACCGGTGCGCCGGCACGGGGTGAGAGAACCGCCAAGTACAACGAGCTTCTCAGAATCGAGGAAGCTCTCGGCGATCAGGCACGTTATCCGGGTTGGAATACCTTCCGGCGGGCAAAGTGACGATCACCAAACGTCCGACATTGCTACTGGTGGTATTGCTCTGTCTGGTGATCGGTGCGGCTTTTCTCACTCAACTGATTCCATACCGTCAGATCATCGATTCCAACCGCCAGGTGGAATCGGCCCGGGAGCTATTGGTCGCCCTGGAGACAGAGAATCGCCTCCTGGAAGAGGACGTTGCCGCCCTGGAGACTCCCGAGGAGATCGAAAAGCTGGCCAGGGAAAAGCTCGGCTATGCCCGTCCCGGAGAAACGGTCTACGTTGTCCTCGATCCTCCCGGGGCTGACGCCGCGGATGACTCCTCGCAGCAAGCTGACATTGAGATCGAGCGCACCTGGGTGGAGAGAGTCTGGGACTTCCTGTCCGGCGCCGACGTAGGTTCTTGACCGATGGCCGGTGCCGGTGACCGTGAGGTCGTCGAGGTCCAGATCGGTCGCTCCCTGCGCGCCAACTCCGAGGTCGTCGCCCGATGCCATTTGGGCCTCCCCGTCGTGGTCAGGGTGCCACCAAGGCTCGATGACGGCACTCCCTTTCCCACCCTCTACTGGTTGACTTGCCCGCTGGCCACCACACGGATCGGACGGTTGGAGGGTGCCGGTGGGGTGAAGCGGATGGAGCGGCGGTCTGAGGTCGACCCTGCATTCGGTCAGGCCCTCGCGGAGGCCCATGACTCCTATCGCGACGAGCGCGATTCGCTCCTGCGCGATGACGACGAGCCCCGGCCTTCAGGTGGAGTTGGCGGTACCCGGGTGGGGGTGAAATGTCTCCACGCCCACTTTGCGCACACGGCGGCCGGGGGAGAGAACCCCGTGGGACAACTGGTGAGATCATGGATCGAACCACTGGATTGTGAGGAACCCTGCGTCAGTGAAGGATCGTGGAACCCCGACTGGGTGGGACAGCCGTGAAGGTTGGCGTCATCGATATCGGGACCAATTCGATGCGCCTCCTCATCACGTCTCGAGGCGGTGAGATCGGCCGCTGGGTGCGGGTTACCGGTTTGGGCCGGGGGATAGATGAAACCGGAATGCTCTCCGATGATGGGATAGCCCGATCGATGGCTGCTTTTGTCGAATTCGGCAGGCAACTCGATGCGGAGCAAGTCGAAGTGAGAAAGGCAATCGCGACCTCCGCATCGCGCGACGCTGCCAACCGTGAGATGTTTTTCGATCAAGTGGAGACAGCAATCGGGGTGCGGCCGACCTTGATCAGCGGGGACGACGAAGCGCGTTATGCCTACGATGGTGCGAACGGCGGTGGACGCCAGGATGTTCTGGTGTCGGATATCGGTGGCGGTTCGACCGAGTTTGTGACCGTCAGCGACTCGATCTCGGTTGACATCGGTTCGGTGCGACTCACCGATCGAATTCTCGGTGCTCACCCACTTGCGGTGGACCGGGTTGACGATGCCCGGGCCCATGTTCGCTCTCTATTCGATGAAATCAGTTTCGAAGCCACTGAGGTTGTTGGTGTGGCCGGCACCTGGACATCGTTGGCGGCGATCATCCTCCAACTCGATCATTATGACCGCGAGGAAGTGCACGAATCGGTGGTCGCACTCGGCGACCTTTCCGGCGTTATCGATTCTCTGGCACCGATGCCGTTATCCGATGTCGAGGAGATTCCATCACTCGACCCGAAACGTGCTCCGGTGATCGTCGCCGGTGCCATCGTCGCCGAGCAGGTCCTTTCCCACCTCGAAGTTGATAGTGCAAGAGTCTCCGAGCGCGATACTCTCGATGGCGTGGCCGAGGAGTTGCTCGCCCTACTCTGAGCCCTAATCTCCGGAAGCCTGTCCACTTGAACACCCTGCCCGGGTGGCGGAACGGTAGACGCGAGGGGCTTAAACCCCCTTGGGCCGAAATGGCCCGTGTGGGTTCGATTCCCACCCCGGGCACCAGGCGGGGTCTGTAAAGTGCGGACATGTTTGCAGTAAACGGAGACTCTTACGACCGGTTCATGGGCCGCTACTCGCAGCCCCTGGCCGCCAGGTTTGCCGATTTTGCCGGCATCGATTCCGTAGGCCGCGTCCTCGATGTTGGTTGCGGCCCAGGTGCGCTGACTTCCGAACTAATCAGCAGAGTCGGCTTGTCGAACGTGACCGCGGTCGATCCTTCCGAGCCATTTGTTGCCGTCGTCGAGCAGCGGTGGCCCGAAATCGATGTATCCCGCGCCCCTGCGGAGGACCTTCCGTTCGACAACGATCTCTTCGACGCCGTTCTCGCCCAACTGGTGGTGCATTTCATGAGCGACCCGGTCGCGGGGTTGACCGAAATGGGAAGGGTCACCAAGCCCGGCGGTGTGGTGGCGGCGTGTGTCTGGGACCTTGCGGGTGGGCGGAGCCCCCTGGAGAGCTTCTGGCAAGCTGCTCGGGGATTGGACGGCGGCATCGAGGATGAATCGGAACGGGCCGGGACCCGTCAGGGTCATCTCCTGGAATTATTCCAGAGCGCCGGGTTCCACAACGTCACCGGGGTGCCATTGCAGGTGGAGGTGGTGCATGAGACCTTTGAGGAGTGGTGGGAGCCCTACACATTGGGTGGTGTCGGGCCGGCCGGCATCTACCTGTCCAGCCTCTCCCGGGATAAGCTGCGTGAACTCGAAGAACGATGCGCGCTGATCGTTGGTCCAGGTCCGATCTCGATTTCTGCAGTCGCCTGGGCCGCAAGAGGTGTCGCGTAGAAGGGTCGCGGGACCCGGGCCGGTGGGTGGGGGAGGGGAGAGGAACCGAACCCGGGCCCCACGTTGACCGGGAGTAGATCCAACTTCATTCCACCCTGGACCTAACCCTTGTAAGAGAGATTCTAACGGAGAGCACTGATTAGAAAGTGGAACGGTTGGCGTAACGTGTAGCGCCTGGACCACGACGTGAGAGGAAGAATTGGGCAGTTATCCATCAGAATATGAGCTCGATGCCGTCCTTCGTGACGGTGGTGTGGTCAGAATCAGGCCAATCAAGCCCGCTGATTCGGGTTTGATCGTCGCGTTCTTCGAGACCCTCGGGCCCGAATCTCGATACTTCAGGTTTTTCCGGATCAAGAAGACGCTCGACCCGGACGAGATCGAGTACTTCACCAATGTCGACTACGCCGACCGATTTGCGTTGATTGCGCTCCACGACGGTGAGATGATCGGTGTCGCCAGCTACGACCGGGAAGGTGCCGACAGGACACATGCTGAGGTGGCTTTTGCCGTGGCCGATGCGCACCAGGGCCGCGGGATCGGGACAAAACTGCTCCAACTCCTCACCCACCATGCCCGGTCGAATGGGGTCGAGGGACTCCGCGCCTACGTCCTCCCCGAGAATCGTCAGATGATGCGTGTCTTCCGGAACAGCGGCTATGAAATCTCACGGACTATCGACGAAGGTGTCTACACGGTCGATTTCCCCGTATTCGAAAGCGATGACTCACTGACCGCCGCAGCCGAATACGAAAAGCGGGCTGTCGCCGCTTCCCTTCTCCCCATGTTCTTCCCCAAGTCGATAGCCGTGATCGGAGCGTCGAATGATCGGGACTCGATTGGAGGGAAGCTATTCCACAACCTGATCTCGGGAGGGTTTACCGGTCCGATCTACCCGGTCAACCCCACCTCGAAGGTCGTCCATTCGATCAGGGCGTATGCCACCATCGACGATGTGCCGGACTCGGTCGACCTTGCCTACATCGTCGTGCCGCAGCGTTTTGTGGTCGACGTCGTGGCCCAATGTGCCGAAAACGACGTCCGGGGCGTTGTCGTAATCTCAGCCGGGTTCTCCGAAGTCGGGGAGGAAGGCGCCAGGGACGAGGCTCGCCTGCTTGAAATCGTTCGCCGCGGCGGGATGCGGATGGTCGGACCGAATTGCATGGGGCTTCTGAATACGGTTTCCTCGGTGAGTTTGAATGGAACGTTCGCCCCGGTTTACCCACCGGCCGGAAATGTCGCTATGTCGAGCCAATCAGGTGCTCTTGGGATAGCCATTCTCGATTACGCGACCCGAAACAACATCGGCATCTCGCAATTCGTTTCCGTTGGGAACAAAGCCGATGTCAGCGCGAACGATCTCCTGCTCGCATGGGAGGACGACCCCCAAACCGATGTCATCACCCTCTATCTGGAGTCGTTTGGCAACCCGACCAGGTTCTCACGACTGGCGAGACGGATCGGGCGGAAGAAACCAATTGTGGCGGTCAAGTCTGGCCGATCGACGGCGGGGAGTCGGGCGGCGTCCTCTCATACAGGTGCCCTGGCATCTTCCGACGTCGCCGTGGACGCTTTGTTTCGCCAGGCCGGGGTGATCCGTGTTGACACCATCGAAGAGCTGTTCGATGCGGCGAGTTTGCTGGCGAATCAACCGATCCCCTCCGGCCGCCGCGTCGGGATAGTCACCAACGCCGGCGGGCCGGGGATTCTGGCGGCGGATGCGCTCGCTGCCAACGGGCTCGAACTACCCCAGCTTTCCACGGGCCTGCAGACATCGATGCGCCAATACCTCCCGCTCGAAGCGTCTACGGGGAATCCAGTCGACTTGATTGCCTCAGGCGGGCCAGGGCAGTTCGAGACGGTGACCTCGCTGATGCTCGACTCTGGCGAGGTCGATGCGGTGATGGTGATATACGTTCCCACATCCTCGGACGGGGCGAGTGAAGTCGCACAGGCCGTGCGACGTTGCCAGGACAGCTATGAGGGGCCTGTTTCATTGCTATCCGTCTTCATGCAATCCGACGATGCCTCGGGTTTTTTTGCCGGTGACCCCTCCCGACGGACCATTCCAACTTATATGTTCCCCGAGGCGGCTGCTGTCGCTTTGGCACGTGCCGTGGACCACGGGATATGGCGGCTGCGTGATCCCGGTATCGAGAGCCGACTCGAGGACGGCGCCGTGGAGAGGGTGCGAGCGATAGTCGAGGAGGTGCTGGCGGACTCTCCGGGGGAGGGTGCCTGGCTCGAGCCTGCCGACGTCGATCGTCTCCTGGAGGCGTCGGGTCTCGCCATACCCCGCTCGGAGGTGGTGACATCCCCCGACGCCGCCGTGGATGCTGCACGACGAATCGGAGGCCCTGTCGTACTCAAGGTGATATCAGAGTCGGCGCTGCACAAATCTGACGTTGGCGGTGTCCTGCTCGGTGTTTCCGGAGACGGCGACGTTCGCTCCGGCTTCGAGACTGTGACCGCCGTCGTCGATGACGCGTCAGGCGTCCTGGTGCAGGAATACGTCTCTGGGGGGCACGAGGTGCTGGTCGGTATGACCCAGGACCCCAACTTCGGACCGCTGGTGGTTTTCGGCCTCGGAGGCATCTATGTGGAACTCCTCAAGGATGTGGCATTTCGGATTCACCCGCTGACGGATGTCGACGCTCATGAAGTGATTCGTGAAACCAAGGGCTTCAAGATCCTCGAGGGCTATCGGAATCAGCCGGTGGGCGATGTTGCCGCGCTCGAGGACGCAATTTTGAGGGTTTCCGGCTTGATCTCGGCAGTCCCGGAACTGGTTGAGATGGATCTCAACCCGGTCAAGGTCCACGGCCCCGGAGCCGGGGTGACCGTGGTTGATGCCCGCATGAGGCTCCGTCGTCTCCAACCGATCGAGCGGCCCGAGATGAGAGACCTCCCGGCAACAGAACCGGTGCGGCTAGCCTCACCCGATGTCGCTAGTTGAATCCACACGCGAAGGAGCCGTCGCCCTCATTCGGCTCAATCGCCCTCCTGTGAACGCCTTGAATGAGGAGTTGGCGGCCGATCTCTTCGCCGCTTTCCGTGAGTGTGAGGACCCTGAGATTCGCGCCGTCGTGGTCACCGGTGAGCCCAACTTCGCCGCCGGCGCCGACATCAAGAGATTCAGGGAGCAAATGGAGACGGGGGCAAAAACCGACGCCACAGCATCCGCCCTGGTCGATGCGATTGCCGCGCTGGAGGGCCTGGAGAAGCCGACGATTGCCGTCGTGCATGGTTTTGCTCTCGGTGGAGGACTGGAGTTGGCGATGGGTGCTGACTTTCGCTACCTCGCCGATGACGCCCGTGTCGGGCAACCCGAGATCCTGCTTGGCCTTATTCCCGGTGCTGGAGGCACACAACGACTCACTCGCCTGATCGGCTATCAGAGGGCCAAGAAACTCGTTTACAGCGGGAATCAGGTAGCAGCCGGCGAAGCTCTGGAGATCGGCCTGGCCGACCAGGTTGCGGCATCGGACCAGATTCTTCCACTAGCAATGAATGACGCCGCTCGACTGTCGACAATGCCCACCCGGGCCCTGGCCGAGGCGAAGAGGCTATTCAACAGCACCTCATCAAGCAGCGACTTCGGGTCGGACATGAGCAAGGAGAGGGAGGCCTTTCAACGGCTCTTTGTCACCAACGACGCCCGTGAGGGCGTTGCTGCGTTTATCGAGAAAAGAGAGGCCGACTTCACCGGCACCTGATCGGTCAGTCGTCGATCTCGATGTCGAGCTGCCCATCCTTCCATTCGATCCGCACCGAAATCTCGTTGTCCCCTGAGTCGAAGTCGACCCGTACCTTATCCGGACCGGCGTCTTCGATTTCCATCGAGTAGCCCACCGCCGGGGTCGCCCCGGTGAGGAAGACGTCGCCGTTCGAGTAGGTGACGGTGACGGTACCGCCGGCCGACGAAACCGTCTTGGCCCCGGATTCCGACGTCGCCGTGGTCGAACTGGAGCCTCCCGACGAGGTCGATGTGGAGGAGCCACCCGGGACCGTTGTCGATACCGGGAGGCTCGAACTGGTCGAGGAGTCTGGAGTTGTTGACGAAGACGACGAATTCGGGTTGGTCGAGGTGGTCGCGCTGATAACCGGCGCTCCAGGAGAGTCGCTGACTTCATCTGAAGCAGCACCCACCACAGCCCAAGTTGCAGCTGTAACCAGAATCGTGGCAGCAAGCCAACCGAGCGCGTAGCCGGACAGTTTCATAATCTGATTATGGCGGGGTTGGATTCAGCGGACGTCAGCAAAACCTCAAGATTTTCTCAAGTTCGGAACGCCGGCTTGAAAGCGTGAATAGTCTCCCGTCAAATGGCAAGAATTCTTCTGGTCGAGGACGATTCGGAGATCCGGCGCTTGGTCACAGCCTCACTCGCTGGCCGGGGCCATGATGTGGAAAGCACCGCAACGGCACTCGATGGCCTCAGGGAAATAGTTGCCACCTCTCCCGATGTGGTCATTTTGGATCTCGGACTACCCGATCTCGATGGCCGGGAATTGTTGCGGATGCTCCGAGCGGTGAGCCAAGTACCGGTGATCGTGGCCACTGCGAGGGACCAGGACTCCTCAGCGATAAGTCTCCTCGATTCTGGTGCCGACGATTACATAGTGAAGCCGTATTCGGTGGACCATCTGGAGGCGCGTATCCGGGCGGTTCTCCGGAGGGGAGCCCCGCCCGACGACGATCGAAGGCGCGTGGTGGGCGGCCTCGTGATCGACCCCGACTCCCGCGAGGCCCGGCTCGACGGTTCGCTGTTGGATCTGAGCCCGAAGGAATTTGACCTGCTCTTTTTGCTCGCCGACCGCTCAGGGCAGGTAATCAGCAAACGGGAGATGATGGCGCAGGTGTGGAGAGAGCCCTACGGGGGCGCCGATCGGACTGTCGATGTCCATCTGTCGACGTTGCGGAAGAAACTGGGGGAGACCGCGTCGGCACCCCGGTACCTCCACACCGTCCACGGAGTTGGCGTCAAACTCGTTGAGTCGTGAGGTCACGAATCAATCTGCTGGTGATTGGGGTGGCCTCGCTGATCGTGATCGCCTTTGTGGTCCCGCTCGGGCTTGCCGTCCGTCAGCAGGCCGACCAACGGGGAAGGATCACCGCGGAGCGGACCGCCCAAACACTGACCGCCGTGGTCGTGCGTTCCACCGCCGCTCCCGATTCTCTCGCTTCTTCGGAGAATTTTGGCGACCTGATCGGACCGATACCGGAAGGAAGCGCGGTAGTTTTGCCAGACGGGACCACGCTGGGCCCGGCTCTTCCCGACCAGGCTCTCATCGAAGAGGTTGGCGCTGCCCGCACCGCACTTTCGGCATACAGCGACGATGGTTTCGGCTTGGCGATTCCGGTTGTCACCCAGGGCGGAACGGTCGTGGTCTACTCGTCGGTCGATAGCACCGTGCTGGTGGAAGGAGTCGCTCGAGCCTGGATGCTCCTCGGAATGCTCGGATTGGCGCTGATCCTCGCGTCTCTATTCGTCGCTGACCGATTGGGCCGGACTGTCGTCGGCCCGTCGATCAGGATTTCCTCGGCTGCGGAGCGACTCGGCCAGGGGGACCTCGGTTCACGGGTTGCCGAGGAAGGGCCGCCCGAACTGGTCTCGATCGCCGCTGCTTTCAATGTTCTCGCCAACCGGATCGAAGGGCTGCTCGCCGAGGAGCGAGAATCGCTGGCAGATCTGTCCCATCGATTGCGGACCCCACTCACCGCGCTTCGGCTTCAGGTGGAACAGTTGCCAGGCTCTGACGAGAAGAGGGCTCTGCTTGAAAAGGTGGATCTCCTGGGTTCCGCTGTCAACGATCTGATCAGGCAGGCTCGAACCCGTTCGGATGCCGGTCCAAAGGCCTGCGACGTGTCGGATGTGGTTGCGCGGCGATCCGAGTTCTGGCAGGTGCTCGCAACCGACCAGGGTCGGGACTTCAAACTGGACATCGGCGAGTCACCCCTGCCGGTGGCTGTGGGTGAGGTCGAACTCGCCGCGGCTTTCGATGCTCTGATAGGCAATGTATTCGCCCACACGCCGTCGGGAACAGCTTTCGGTGTCGCCGTTCGTGACATCGGCGAATTGGTTGAGATCGAGGTGGCTGACAACGGCCCTGGATTCGCGCCTGGCTTCGATCCCACCGACCGGGGCATCAGCGGGGTGGAGTCGAGTGGATTGGGCCTCGACATTGCCCGGCAGTTCGCCGCTTCGGCGGGAGGTTCGATCAAGACATCCTCGTCACCGTTGGGCGGGGCACGGATCGTGGTGGAGTTGCCTCTACTGGCGTAACCTGGCGCGCCGATGGGTGCAACCGCCGATTTCGTTCGATTGAGCCGACCTCATTTCCTTGCAGGAGGTGCCCTCATGTACGGGGTCGGGGTCGTGGGCGGCGGGGGCACTACGGTCGCCAGGTACCTGTTAGGGCAATTGATGGTGACAGCGGCGCAGCTCACGGCACACTATGTAAACGAATATTCCGATGTCGAGCCGGACAAGCTGGTGCACCATCGCACCTTTTTCTCCGGTGGGAGTGGGGTTCTTTCCACCGGCGGCCATTCGCCTGCGACTGCGTTACGAGCGGCAAGAGTTTCATCGGCGGTTGCCGTTTTGGCAGCACTCGCGGTGTGGCTCATCTCTCCGTTGGCCGCTGTTCTCGGCCTCATATCATTGCTGGTTTCCTGGATCTACTCGATTCCGCCCATCCGACTTCTCAGCACCGGTTGGGGTGAGTTGGCGACCTCGTTGGTCGTGACCGTCCTTGTGCCGCTGATCGGGGTGTCGATGACCAAAATGTCTCCCGGTTCTGAATTGGTGTGGGCTATGGCCGTTTTGCTCCCGGTGCATATGGCGATGATGTTGGTTTTTGAGATACCGGACGCCGAAACCGATCGCGTGGCAGGGAAGACAGTTTTGCTGGTGCGTCTCGGCGAAAAACTCTCTCTGATATCGATCACAGGGTTGTTGATTGTCGCAATTCTTATCGCTTGGATCGGCCGTCCTGATGAAGTGGACAGGGTAACCCTCATACCCTGGTTGGGGATCGCACTCGTGGGTCTCGGAAACATCCTTCACGCTGTCCGCCGTCGATCGTACGCGTTAGCCACGTGTGTGGCGGTGGCCGAGCTCGTCTTATTCGGCTCGTTCTTCTTGCTCTACTTTTGCAAGACATGACGCCTTGATCGAAGTGACTTGAGGCTATGTGGAACGAAATAGGCCCCGATCGGATGACCGGGGCCTATCAATTCGGCGAGCTTTCCTTACGGAATCAGGACAGCCTCAGTCAGAACGTTGATGATCCCGTTCGACGCATAGATGTTCTCAGTCGACACACCGGCAGCTACTAGTTCGCTGCGAGTGACCCTCTCGCCGTTGAGCGTGAGATAGGAGCGTTGAGACAGTACGTCTCTCCGATGCCCCACCGTCACGTGATAGGTGAGGATGTTGACCAGAGAGCCGGCGCCCAGGGCCGAGTCGACCCCGCCTGCTTCGACAAAATCGATAACTTCCTGCTCGGTGAGTGGTCCACCGAGTATTCCTTCGAAAGTCGCCACGAAGGCGGCATCTGTCGGCGCGAACACGCGCAGTTTTGCATCACCATTCAAAGCTTCGACCAGGCCAGCTTCGATGACCGCCGCTTGCAATACATCAAACTCGCCATCGTCGGCAAGGACGATGTCCACAATCGTCTGGTCAGATTCGGTGCTCGCGACCGCGGGGAGTGCCGCGGCCATGGCCATGGCCAAAGCCATGCCGAGGATTGTCAATTTCTTCATTCTGGGAGCCTCCTTGTGCTCTCGGGTTTCTCAGTATTCGAGACCGTGTCGAGAATTGGATGAAGGTCGCCCAATTAAAGAAGAGGTCGGCTGCCGAAGCAGCCAACCTCTCTCTATCTAGTTTTACGCGTTGCCCCTTTAATTGAGTCGGGTAATTCGGTCCTGTGGTCCGGGTGCGATCGGGGAATTTGTCCCGAAGTAAGTGACCAGTGCATCGAGGTCGACCTCGCCGCCGAGTCGGTCGGTCCCTGAAGGCAGGATGGCAAACCCGTCTCCGCCATCGGCTAGGAAGCTATTGACCGTGACTCTATAGCCGGTTGCCGGATCGAGTACCACGCCGTCGAGCATGATCGAGGCCGGGTCGACGCGATCTCCTATGGGCAGGCTGGCATCCCATGTGTAGGTGAAGCCATCGGACACCTGGAGAATGTTCGTTGTCGTAGCGCCCCACTGCTGCTCCAACAGCGTGTGGATTTGGTCGCCGGTCAACGTCATCGTCACCAGGCTGTTGCCGAACGGTTGCACCGTGAACGCTTCGCCATAAGTGACCTCACCATCAGCCTCGAGTCCCGTCGAGGTGTACAGGAAGTCCGAACGAATCCCTCCCGGGTTCATAAACGCCATCACCGCATCTCCAAATCCAGCGCTCGCAGTTGCCGAGAGTTGTGTGTCAGCGATTACGTCACCCAACGCCGACTCGCCTGCGGCGTTATTGAGCCGCAGCAGGTCGCTGGTAATGGTGCCGATCACCTGATTCGCCAGTGGTGCCGAGAGCGTCAGGTACTTGTCGATCAAGGCCTGAAGGTCTGGCGCGTCGGCGGCACTCTGCAGGTTGGAGACGTTCTCGATGTTGACGACGGTCAGGTCTCTTGTCTTCCGACTCAGTGTGACATCGATGTCAGTGAAAAGTCGCCCGGCGTTGTCGGCCATGGTGACCCACTTACCGTCCACTTCACAGATGAACTCGTCATTGGTGTGACCCGCGATCACCAGGTCGACGGCGTCATCGAGCTGAGGCACTATCGATGCAATCGCGCCTGTGAGTCCGGTCCCGCAGTCTTGTGGGCCGCCATCTGACGATCCACCCTCATGTAGGAGTACGACGATTGCTTCGATGCCACGGCTCTGCAGCCTCGGCACCAGTGCATTGACTGTCTC
This sequence comes from Acidimicrobiia bacterium, assembly GCA_041747375.1. GTDB lineage: Bacteria > Actinomycetota > Acidimicrobiia > Spongiisociales > ZC4RG35 > MA-ANB-1. The sequence continues at coordinate 26,368 of JBGTFH010000107.1, read as the reverse complement.
AGCTTCGTCATTGAAGGTGAGACCGGCCACACCGGATGGTGTCACGATGGTCGGCGTTCCTTCCAGGGTCATTCCAATGAATGCAACCTTGACCCCCTGGTAGTTCCGGATGGTGTGCGATGGAAACAGGGTATCGCCTGTCGCATCGACCACCACGTTGGCCGCGAGGAACTCAAAATCGGCGCCGGCGAAGCCGTCTCCGTCGAGATCACCGTCGACTGGATGGGATCCCCCGTTCGCCATGCGAAGAAGCTCGTCGGCGCCTTCATCGAACTCATGGTTGCCCACTCCGTTGATGTCGAGGCCGATCAGATTCATCGCCTCGATGGTCGGCTCGTCATGGAAGAGCGCCGAAATGAGCGGGCTGGCACCGATGAGGTCACCGGCCGATACGACGATAGAGTTGGCCAACCCCGCCTCGCGATCCCTGATATTCGTGGCCAGGTTCTGTGCACCCCCGGTTGCACCGAACGAACTGGAGAAAGTGTTGATATTCCCGTGGAAGTCATTCATGGCGAGTATCTGGAGCGGGATATCGGCTGGCCCCTCAGCTCGCTGATAGCTGTTGTAGGCGGCCTCTGGGTCTTCAATGGCCCCGACTGGCATTGCCAGCAACGCTGACATCATCGCAGCAGCGACAATGGCCACCAGCAAGCGCTTTGGTAGTCGTTCCGATCGATTCACATTGACTCCTTGTGAGTTGGGACAGGACTTGCCGCGAAACATACACTAAGAGTGGTCGTCGATGCGGCGAAAAGCATTATGAGCGAGCAAGAATCTCATTCTCCGCCTATCCGTCAATCGGTTGAAAGCTGAAGCGCAAACCTGTTGAGATTTCCTGACCAAATCAGCTTCAGGACCGGCCTGGCCAACCATGCAGTGACCACTCCGCCCACCCACCACGGGAAAACAATGTCCTCTGTCCACGTCAGCGTCGTTTCGACGTCGTCGCCACTCAGGGTGAACCGCCCCGAACCACTGACGACACCTTGATGGCTGACCGCGATCGATTGGCCATCCACCCAGTCGACCACTTCGAGGATATCGGTCGTTCGGAAAATCCCGATCCTGGTCGGTACCCGCATTCGGGTCCCGATACCGGATCTCCGTTCGCTCAAGAACTCAATGGACTCAGCATCCCGCATCCAGGAGTCGTGTGAAGCGAGATCGGAAAGCTTCTCCCATGCCCTGGACACCGGCGCCTCGATCTGTCGGGAGATCTCGATCCGGCTCAAGACTCGAGTCTGCCACGTTTTTGTCTTTTGGCGGCACACCAGCCCGGCGGCGTGGCGGAAGATGGGAAGGCTGCGACAATGTGGAGTCGTGATATACCTTGACCATGCCGCCACAACACCTATGCGCCCCGAGGTTTGGGAGGCGATGGCCCCGTTCGCCCTGGACCACTTCGGAAACTCATCAGGGGTGCACGAGATCTCCCGACGCGCCAAGAACGGTCTCGAGGAAGCGCGGGAACGGATGGCCCTCGCCATTGGTTGCGCTCCTATGGAAATTGTTCTCACCTCCGGCGGAACGGAGAGTGACAACCTGGCTATCAAGGGTGCCGTGTTCAACTCGACTACCCGAACCGGTGTCGTTGTCGGGGCGACCGAGCATGACGCTGTTCTCGAAACGGCCGATTTCGTCAGCCGCCGCCAGGGGCGCGTTGCTATTGTGCCCGTCGATGCCGATGGTTTGATCGAGACCGACCGGCTGACCGGTGCGATCGGCCCGGAGACCGCCGTCGCATCGGTGATGATGGTCAACAATGAAACCGGGGCACAGAACGATCTGAAGTCGGCGGTTGCGGCTATCAAAGACCAAGATCCCTCCGTCCTGGTGCACACTGATGCAGTTCAGGCATTTGGATCTGTGGCGATCGATGTCGGTGACCTCGGTGTCGACCTCATGACCCTGACCGGTCACAAATTTGGTGGCCCGAAAGGAACCGGGATGCTCTATGTCCGCGAGGGAACGCCGATGGAGCCGCTGGTCCACGGGGGAGGGCAGGAGTTGGGTAGGCGATCCGGTACCCACGACGTGGCCGGGGCGGTGGGCATGGCAACGGCAATGGAACTCGCCCTTGCGGAACGCGGAGAATTCGAGCGTCGGGTCGGCCAAATTCGTGACAGGTTCGAAGAACGCCTCTCGTCTGAAATAGACGATCTGGTGGTGAACACCCCGGCGGTCCATAGATCCTGTCACCATCTAAATGTCCGATTCCCCGGAGTGCGCAATGAGACATTGCTCATGCGCCTCAACACCGCCGGCGTGGCTGCCTCGGCCGGGTCGGCGTGCCAGTCGGGGGCCGCCACCGTGTCTCACGTACTCGAAGCAATGGGTCTGACGCCTGCCCAAGCTCGCGAGAGCGTGAGGTTCAGTTTTGGCTGGACGTCCACAGGGTCGGAGGCTGATGAGGCCGCTGGCATTGTGATCGAACTCGTGGAAGCGTTGCGATGAGGGTTTTGGTCGCCATGTCCGGTGGGGTCGATTCGTCCGTCGCTGCCGCCCTGATGAAAGATGAAGGCCACGACGTGGTTGGAGTCACCCTCAAGCTGTGGGCCGGGCCGAATGGGGAGGCGCCGACAGCCGGTTGCTGCACCGTTTCCGATGCTGAGGATGCCCGTCGGGTAGCAGCACAGTTGGACATCCCCTACTACGTGCTCGACTACAGCGAAGAGTTCACCGATGGCGTTGTCGATCGGTTCGTCACCGATTACGCGTCCGGTCAAACCCCCAATCCATGTATCGAGTGCAATCGAACCGTGAAGTTCGACCGCCTTCTCTCGAGACTGAGTGATTTCGGTTGCGACGTTCTCGCCACCGGCCATCATGCCCGCAATCATTTCGACGGATCGGACTGGGTCCTCGCCCGCGGAAAGGATCGCGCCAAGGACCAGTCATATGTCCTGTCGATGCTCACCCAGCGCGAGCTTTCCCGCACCCGGCTCCCGGTGGGGGAACTCACAAAGCCGGAGGTACGGAAGGTAGCGGCCGGAATGGGACTGAGAACAGCGATCAAACCGGAGTCGATGGATATCTGCTTCGTTGGCCAGCGCAACTACCGGGGTTTTCTCAACGACCACGCACCACAGGTATTCAAACCCGGCCCGTTGATTGATACCAGCGGGACCCCGTTAGGCACTCATGATGGAATCGCGGGTTTCACCATCGGGCAGCGTCGGGGTCTTGGAGTGGCGGTCGGCGAGAAACGATTTGTGATACGGATCGAGCCTGAGACTTCGACCGTTGTCGTCGGTGGGCTCGATGAACTCGGCGTCGTCTCGGCTCTCCTGCGAGCGGCCACCTCGGTCACCGGCGAGGGTGTTTCAGGAAATGTGATGGCGCAGTATCGGGCACACGGCGAGGCCGTGAGCGCCCGGATCGAGGGAGAGCTGCTCCATTTCGAGGACCGACAGCGGGCAATAGCACCCGGGCAGACAGTCGCCTTTTATCACGAGGATCGGGTGCTCGGCGGCGCCCTCATTGCGCAGACGCACTCATGAAAGAGGTGGATCGGGCGGTTATCTTTGGCCGGGACGCAGCGGCCTATGACTTGGCCCGGCCCGGATATCCGGACGAGGTCGTGGCCCATATTCTCGGCAAGGTGGATCCTGCCTACATGGTGGAGATCGGTGCGGGCACAGGAAAGGCCACCGAGAAATTCGCTGACGGCCGACGTCGTATCACCTGCCTCGAGCCAGACCCGGAAATGGCCGGCATCTTGCATGCGAAAGGACTTCCCGGTGTGTCAGTCGAAGGGCTGCGTTTCGAAGATTGGGAAGCAGAGGAGTTGGTGGACCTGTTTCTTGCCGCCCAGTCGTGGCATTGGGTCGAAGGCCCAGTCGGATTCGTGAAGGCGATGAAGCTGCTTCGGCCCGGAGGTCTGATAGCCCTGCTTTGGAATGTCCCCATTGACCGCTACGAACGCTTTGTGGATGTCTATCGCGAGCATGGCCCGGAAATCCTCGCTGAACAGGATGGACGAGTCTTTGAGCGCGATCAGAAAGGCTGGCTGTCCGACCTGGAAGAACATGGTTTCGCCGGGTGCGAGCTTTTTTCCCACCCCTGGTCGGCCCGTCTCGACCCTGCGCAATTCAGACGGCTCTGTTCGACCTACAGCGACCATATGTTGATCCCGGAACCGCGACGGACCCATCTCCTCGACGCGTTGGAAGCGGGCGTCGTTTCCACGGGGGGATGGTTTGACATCGAGTATGAAGCAAGGGTGTTCACCGGTCGGAAATATCCCGGATAGGCACGGGTTCAATCTGTCGCAACCCCGCAGTATTGTCCCTTCGCATGACCGATCCGAATGAGCGAATCGAAGAATTGCGCCAGCAAATTCGCGAGCATGCACATCGTTATTACATCCTCGACGATCCCACGGTAAGCGACGCTCAGTTCGACTCGCTCGTGGCCGAGCTCAAATCGCTCGAGGCCGAACACCCCGCTCTGATCACGCCCGATTCGCCGACTCAGGTCGTCGGGACCCCCATTGGGGAGTTGTTTGCGCCGGTTGAGCATCTCCGGCCGATGTTCTCGCTCGACAACGCCGAGAATGTCGGCGACCTCGAGGCCTGGGAACAGAGGCTGGTACGACAACTGGGCAGGGCGGTCGAAGCCTATGCGTGCGAGCTCAAGATCGACGGCTTGGCGGTAGTGCTGACGTATCGAGATGGATTGTTGGTAACCGGGGCTACTCGAGGTGACGGCGTCACCGGTGAGGACATCACCCAGAATCTGCGCACAATCAAGTCAATCCCCCACCGGCTTCAAGGCGCCACGGTGCCATCTCTTCTGGAGGTGCGAGGTGAGGTCTACATGCCTTACGAAGCGTTCGATCGGCTCAACCAGATCCAGGCTGAGAACGATGATCGTCTATTCGCCAACGCCCGTAACGCCGCCGCTGGATCGGTGCGGCAGAAAGATGCGACGGTCACCGCCAGTCGAGGAGTGGACATCTGGATCTATCAGTTGGGCCTCATCGAGGGAGGGCCCGATCTCCAGACCCACTCGGGAACGATGGAGTATCTCGGTTCACTGGGATTTCCGGTCAATCCGGCGAGTGCGGTGGTCGGGTCGATAGCCGGGGTCGAGAGGTTCGTGTCCGACTTCGAGAAACGTCGTCACGACCAGGCATATCAAACCGATGGTGTGGTGATCAAGGCCGATTCACTCCAAGTCCAGGATCAGCTCGGGTTTACCGCGAAGGCGCCGAGGTGGGCCATCGCCTACAAATTCCCGCCCGAAGAACAAGTAACGACTCTACGCGACATCATGATCAACGTCGGGCGCACCGGTGCGGCCACTCCCTTTGCGATTCTCGATCCGGTTTTTGTCGGGGGTGCGACGGTCGGGATGGCGACCCTCCACAACCAGGACCAGGTGGCGCTCAAGGACGTCCGGATCGGCGACCAGGTAATCGTCCGCCGCGCCGGCGATGTCATACCGGAGGTGGTCGGGCCAGTGGTCGCCGTCCGAACAGGGGCGGAAAAGATTTGGTCTATGCCAACTCACTGTCCCTTTTGCGGCAATCCGATCGTTCGTGTGGAAAGCGAGGCAGTTGCCCGGTGCACCGGAGGTTACGAATGCCCCTCCCGCCTCAGGGAATGGTTGTTCCACTTCGCCAGCCGGGGTGGCATGGACATCGAGCACATGGGATACAAAACCATCGACATGTTGCTCACCGAAGGGTTCATCGACGACCCGGCGGACCTCTTCACCTTCGATGCCGATCAATTGCTGGGGCGAGACGGCTGGGGCGAGATCTCGGTCAACAATCTAAAACGAGCCATAGAAGACGCCAAGGGCAGGCCGGTGGCCCGGCTTCTGACCGCTTTAGGTATCCGTCACGTTGGGGGGACCATGGCGAGGACCCTGGTTCGACACTTTGGGGGCCTGCCGGCCCTGATGGCGGCATCCGAGGAGGAGATCTCGTCGATACCCGGGGTGGGGGCCGTAATTGCTAAGGGAGTGGCCGTGTGGTCGGCGGACCCCGCAAACGAGGAACTCGTCGAGAAGCTGGGGGTGGCCGGTGTCCGACTCACCGAGGATGTCGACACGACCGTCCCGGGAGATCTACTTGCCGGAGCGACGTTCGTCGTCTCGGGCACCGTGGAGGGTTTTACCCGGGAGGCGGCCCAGGCAGCTATCGAGTCGCGTGGGGGCAAGGCGGCGAGTTCGGTATCCGGTAAAACGACGGCGTTGATAGTTGGTGATGGCCCCGGGGCCTCAAAGACCCGAAAGGCAGAAGAACTGGAGATCCCCATTATCGATGGGCCGACCTTCAAGAAGCTCTTGGATAAGGGTCTCTCGGTACTCGAATAGGGTCTATCCAACCCGGAAAGACCATTCGAATTCACCGATGTCGGGTAGCCCGTTGACGGTGTCGTATCGAACCAGGATCGTGTGTTCGCCGGGGGTCCATGCGCCGATCGACGGGTTGTCGGGCGAAGGTGACCACCGATAGACCCCAGTACCTTCGACGAATGTTGCGTCGTCGACTCGCCAACCATCCACGAAGATATCGGCCCGATATCCTGTCTCCAGGTCGACCTCGAGAAATGCCTGGAAAGTGACCAGGTCTCCGGGTTCGGGATACACCGCCTCGATCGCGCTCGGCATGACGACGGGCTCTCCGCTTTCACTGAACGCGACGCCAAGAGCGATCGCGGCAACGGCGAGCAGGCCAAGTCCTATATAGATAAACCTGTAGGGCACCGGGAAGAACGGTACCTGTACCCTTTGGCTGTGAAGAATTTGAGTGAACGTCTCGAAGAGATCTACGGCCAGAAGAGCTGGATTATCGCGACGCAAGCGGCGGTATCCGCCGTGAACCTTCACAAGATGCTGGGTGAATGGGGCTCTCGAACCCTGGTGGTCGCTTCTAACGAGGGGACGGGTGATCTTCCCGACACCGAGATCGTCTACACAGGGTCGAAGGGGGATTCAGCGGTAGGGTCGATTCGGGAGTTCTTCGACTCAGTGGTGTACCCCTCGCCCCAGGTTCAGGCGCGGGTGGAAAATTTTGATCCCGAAAACCGAGCGCGTGTTATCGCAGAACCCTATGCAACGGCGGCCGAGATGGTGGGACGGACCACGTTCGGAGTGCGACATCCGGAATGGGGGGCCTGGGAAGACAAGATGCGGGTCGATGCCCTGTGGGAAGACTTGTCGGTACCCCATGCGGACTACCGAATCGTCGATGTGGCTGACGCCCCGACAGCCGCCTCTGAAATTGGCAACGAAATGGGTTCGGTTTGGGTGGCTGACAACTCGCAGGGATGGCACGGCGGCGGCGATTTCGTCAAATGGATCCGCCATCCTGACCAATCTGCGGAAGTGGCGGATTGGTTTGCAGATCGGGCCGATCGGGTTCGGGTGATGCCCTTTCTCGACGGACTTCCTTGTTCGATTCACGGTTGGGTGACGGACACCGGGGTTGCAACCTTTCTTCCGGTCGAAATCCTGGTTCTTCGTGACACCGCGGACCACACGATGGTCTATTCGGGGGTTTCAACCTCCTGGGTGGCACCGTCCGGTCTGAGCGATGAGATGAGAGCTGTCGCTCTCAAGGTGGGGAGGGAGCTCAGCCAACGGGATGGTTATCTCGGGCTATTCGGCATCGACGGTATTTCCACAGTCGATGGTTTCCGCCCAACCGAGTTGAACCCCCGGATGAGTGTTGGGGCGGGAGCGCAAATGGGTGGTGTCGATCTCCCTATCTGGGCGTTGACGCGCGCCGAGATCGAGGGCCTCGTCCATTTGGACCATGAATGGATTGAGAGTGAAGTCCTGGGGCAGCGAAAACCAACAATCCATTTCGGAAAAATGGTCCACGTAGATGTTCGCGAGTCCGTATTTATCGGTTTAGGGCGGACCGGTAAGGTGAATCTGGTTGACACCGAGCAAGAGTCTGTGGCGAAGATCACGGCGGGTCCATCGGCAACCGGAAGTTTTGTGACCGGAAGTTTCGACACCGAGAAGATTGGCACCGGCCCACCCGTGGCCCCAATGATCGCTGACACGCTGAACCTTGTCTCCGGTGAGTGGGATCTTGGTTTTCCATATCTAACGGCGGCGCCAAATCTGGTGGGCTAGTTCGCGTGGAGGGCGGCGTTGAGCCCACCCCACGACCCGGTTTTGGGTAGGGACTCGACCCGGCCATTCAACGAATTCCTGCGAAATAGCATCCCGTTGATCCCGGAAAGCTCCCGGCCCTTGGCGGTTTCGCCGTCGGGCAGGGTCACGATCGTGCCCGCCGTCAGATAGAGCCCTGCCTCGACGATGCAATCGTTGCCGAGCGAGATACCGAGCCCGGAGTTGGCGCCGAGGAGGCATCCTTCACCGATCGAAATCACCTCCGACCCTCCTCCGGAGAGGGTGCCCATGATCGACGCCCCGCCCCCGATGTCCGACCCGTTGCCAACTACGACTCCAGCGCTGATCCGACCCTCCACCATCGAGGTGCCCAACGTTCCCGCGTTGAAGTTGACAAAGCCCTCGTGCATCACAGTGGTTCCCTCCCCGAGGTAGGCACCGAGGCGCACACGGTTGGCGTCGGCGATTCGCACTCCCGAGGGCACCACGAAGTCGGTCATGCGGGGGAATTTATCGACACCATTCACGGACAGGTGCTCGCCCCGGCCCTCACTCATCGCTTTGGCGTTGGGGAAGTCGGCAGGGAGACACGGGCCCTTGTTTGTCCACACCACATTGTTCAGTACCCCGAAGATCCCCTCGACCACGATCTCATGCGGTTTGAAGACACGATGGCTGAGAAGGTGAAGCCTCAGGTAAGCGTCGGCTGGATCCTGGATCGGCCCGTTGATGTCGACCGTTGTCGTGATGATCTCGGTGACGACACCCCGGAGCGGGTCCTCGGTGAGCATCTGGTCGATCGCCACGTCTGGCTCCGACGAAGTGGGATCGGGGTACCAGACTGCGAGGAATTCTCCGCCCATCGCTCTGGTGGCAATACCTGTTGCTGTTATCGACTCGGGTTTCACACTCGGGGAGCGTAGTGGGGCGTGGTACCTTCCCATCCATATGAGTGGACTTGTCGATACCCTTTCCTGGTTGGTCAATATCCCCTCGCCGACCGGTGAGGAGGCGGCGATTTGCGACGAAATCGAGTCCAGACTCGGCTCGATGGAGTCGGAGCGAATCCTGGACTCGCTCGTGGTAGGTACACCCGGACCGGGAAAAGTGATTCTGGCCGGCCACACCGACACGGTTCCGTTACAGGGCGAAACCGGAAGTCGGATCGATGGGGAGAGGCTCCACGGCCTCGGGGCCACCGACATGAAGTCGGGTCTTGCCGTGATGATTCACTTGATCGAGGAGTTGGGGACAGAATCTCTAGTTGGCGTGTTCTATGCAGGCGAGGAGGGGCCGCTGGCTGGAAATCAATTGGGGCCGATTCTGGACCGCTACCCCGATATGGCAAGGGCGGCGGCCGCCGTTGTGCTGGAACCGACCAACCTGGGCATTGAAGCGGGTTGCAACGGTGCGGTGAACGCGACCGTGGCATTTCTGGGAGAACCAGCGCATTCCTCACGGCCTTGGCTCGGCGTTAACGCTGTCAGCAAGTCTGGAGAGTTCCTGACGACGATGGATCGTCTTCAACCCGAGGATCATGTGGTCAACGGGCTTCTGTTTCGTGAGGTGATGTCGATAACCCGGGCGCACGGTGGGGTTGCGAACAATGTCGTGCCGGGACGCTTTGAAATGAACGTGAACTACCGGTTTGCACCCGACCGCACCCTCGACGATGCTATCGCCAACCTCCATCGTGTTTGTTCCCGGGCCGACGTCGTCGAAATCACTGACGCCGCCCCTGCCGGCCAACCGGTTGTCGACTTGCCACTGTTCGACGAGCTCGCCCGTGTCTCCAACTCCGAGATTGCGCCGAAGCAGGGTTGGACCGACGTCGCCCAACTCAGCGCTCGGGGAATTCCGGCGATCAACTTCGGCCCGGGCGAATCGGCCCTGGCGCACAAACCTGGTGAGTCGGTACGCCTGAGCGATCTCGAATGGGCATACGGATCGCTGCTAGAAGTCCTGTCCTGACCGTTCTGTGAGTGTCCTTATACCGCTACGGTGCAAAAACACTCACAGAATGGCTATTCAGGGGACCTATCACTGCCACTTCCTTAGAATCCCGAAATCATGCCTGTTGAAATCGACATTGCCCATGTGGCCAAGCTCGCCCGTCTCGACCTTACCCCCGACGAGATGGAGGGTTATCGGAGTCAGCTTGGCGTAATCCTCGAGCATGCAGCAAAGGTGCAGAGTCTCGAAGGTGACCCGGAAGCTCACCCGGAAGGCGATGTCACCCATCCACTTGGACTGGTAAACGCCTTTCGGGATGATGAAGTCAGACCATCGCTCGATCGGGCCGAGGTACTTGCTTCGGCCCCGGAGTCCCGCGACGGTTACTACGTCGTTCCGCCTGCGTTGGAGATCTGAGTGGCCGGCATGTCCATCGCCCATGCGGGGAGGGCGCTGAGGGATGGCACTCTCACTGCCACCGATCTTCTCGGCTCGGTGCTGAGGAAGGCATCAGAGACCGAGGCCCAGATCCACGCCTACCTCAACATCGACAGGACCGGTGCCGAGGAAGCAGCTGCTCGTGCCGATGCCGACTTCGGCGACGGTATCGACAGGGGGCCATTGCAGGGAATCCCGATCGCGTTGAAGGACAACATGGTCACCCGCGGTTTGGAGACGACTGCTGCCTCGCAGATTCTCGCCGGATATGTGCCGCCTTACGATGCCACGGTCGTCACCAAGCTACGCAATACCGGGGCTGTGATCGTCGGTAAGACAAATCTCGATGAGTTTGCCATGGGGTCATCAACGGAAAACTCAGCCTATGGCACTTCGTACAACCCATGGGACATAACCCGGGTTCCCGGTGGCTCGTCGGGTGGTTCTGCTGCTGCGGTGGCAGTCGGTTCAGCGTTGGCCGGGCTCGGCTCCGACACCGGCGGCTCGATCCGCCAACCTGCCTCGCTTTGCGGTGTAGTTGGCATGAAGCCGACGTACGGGACCGTCAGCAGATACGGCTTGATTGCATTCGCGTCCTCCCTGGATCAGATCGGCCCATTGACCAAAACCGTCGAGGATTCGGCACTCACTCTTTCGGCGCTGTGGGGCCACGACCCTCTAGACGCCACGTCCTATCGGGGCGACTATCCAAACCCAACCCGCGAGCTCGGTCACGGGGTCGAGGGGCTTCGAATCGGGGTCGTCAGTGAGCTCCGGGGTGACGGGTACGAACCGGATGTCGAGAGCGCTGTGTCCGATATGGTTGATCGGCTTTCGGGGGCTGGTGCCGAGATCGTCGAACTGAGCCTTCCCACATTCGACATCGCACTGTCGTCTTATTACCTGATCGCTCCGGCCGAGGCTTCGGCCAACCTCGCCAGGTTCGATGGGATCCGCTATGGACATCGCGCCGATGGCGACACCACCGAGGAGATGATGTCGAGGTCGCGGGCCGAGGGGTTTGGCCCTGAGGTCACACGTCGCATCCTTCTCGGAACGTACGCGCTGTCGGCCGGGTATTACGACGCGTTTTATGGACAGGCGCAGCGGGTGCGCTCCGCAATTCGGGCGGACTTCGCCCGTGCCTACGCCAACGTCGAGGTCCTTGTGTCGCCGACCAGCCCGACTGCCGCGTTCAAGGCGGGCGAGCGGACACAAGATCCCCTCGCAATGTACCTGTCGGACATCTGCACGATTCCGTGCAATCTCAGCGGCGACCCGGCGATATCCGTCCCGCTGGGGTTGGATCGGGATGGGTTGCCGATCGGCTTTCAGGTGATGGCGCCGGCCCTCGGTGAGACCATGCTGTACCGGGTGGCGAGCGCAGTCGAGGAGCTGGCGGGTTTCGACGCATCACCGGAATTGGCGATGGTGGCGACGTGAATTTTGAACCGGTGATCGGCATCGAGGTCCATGTGGAACTGGCCACCGATTCCAAGATGTTTTGTGGCTGCGCGGTGAGCTTCGGCGAAGAGCCGAACACAAACGTCTGCCCCACCTGCCTGGGCCTTCCGGGAGCACTTCCGGTGCCCAACTCGGCTGCTCTCGATGCCATCATTGGCATCGGGCTCGCCCTGAATTGCGACGTCGCACCAAACTCGGTGTTTCACCGGAAAAACTACTTCTATGCCGATCTGCCCAAGAACTATCAGATCTCACAGTTCGACGTCCCGGTTTGTGTCGATGGCCACCTCGACATCTCGGTAAACGGGACAATCCACCGGGTCGGCATCGAGAGGGCCCATATGGAGGAGGACACAGGCAAATCGACTCACCTCGGCGGGGGCGGTCGGATCGACTCGGCCGAAGCGACGCTGCTCGACTTCAACCGATCCGGTGTCCCGCTCGTCGAGGTGGTTTCCCGCCCCGAGATCTATTCAGCCGCTCAGGCGCGGGCGTACGCACAAGGCCTTCGCGAAGTCGTGGCCGAACTCGGTGTCTCTGACGCACGTCTCGAAGAAGGCTCGATTCGCTTCGATGCCAATATCTCGATCCGTCCGGTGGGAGATGAGAACCTGGGCACCAAGGTCGAAATCAAGAACATGAACTCTTTTCGATCTCTCGAACTGGCTGTGGCTTACGAGATCGATCGGCAGACCCAACTGGTTGACTCCGGTGGCACTGTGGTCCAGGAGACCCGTCACTGGGATGAGGAGGCAGGGATCACCCAATCCATGAGGACGAAGGAGGGATCATCCGACTATCGCTACTTTGCGGAACCTGATCTGACACCGATGGCGATGGACGAGGAATGGGTCGATCGGATCCGCGCCTCGTTGCCCGAGCTACCGGACGCCAGGCGGGCTCGCTATCAGGCATCGGGCGTCGACCCCGCGCTGTCGGCAGTGCTTTCATCCGCCGATGCTCCGATACGCCGGTTGTTCGACGCGACCGTGGCGGCCGGTGGCCCGGCACGGCCTGCTGCTAGTTGGTTGACAGGCGAAGTCACCGCGTGGATCCGGAAGACCGGGACCGACCCGGCGAACCTCGAGCTAACGGGAGAATCGCTCGCCGAGCTTCTCGGGCTGATCGAAACGAACACCGTTTCGGCCTCGGCGGCAAAAGAGGTCCTCGACGGAGTCCTGCTTGGTGAGGGGAGCCCCACCGAAGTGGCTGAAGCCCGCGATCTCCTGCAGATTTCGGACACGGACGAGATCAACTCAGCCGTCGATCAGATCCTCTCGGAGAATCCCGATGCGCTGGAGTCGCTCAGGTCCGGTGAACAAAAGGTCCTGGGGTATCTGGTGGGCCAGGTGATGAGAGCAACCAACGGGAAGGCTGACCCCGGCCTGGTAAATCAGCTGATCAGATCCAGGGCCGGTATCTAGGGGGCCTACGCTGACAGGTGCGATCACGATTCCCTGTCTTCCTGCCATGGTGCCGACCACCGGGTTAGTTACCGTAGGAGCCGAGAATGTATAGACATACCAAGATCATCGCCACCGCCGGTCCCGCCGTTGCTTCCAGCGCGAAGGTCGAGTCTTTGGTGGCTGCCGGCATGGATGTGCTGCGGCTGAACTTTTCGCACGGGGAGCATGAGGTCCACAGGAGTTTTGCGAATTGGTCCCGGGAGGCATCGGTAACGCAGAAAAGGACGGTCGCCCTTCTCCAGGACATCCAGGGACCAAAACTCAGGATCGGCGAGTTTCCGGGGGGACCGATCCACCTGGAAGCCGACCAAGAATTGGAACTGGTGGCGCGCACGGGGGCGGGTGATTCCCGGACCATTCCCGTGGGATACGCGTCTTTGCTCAGCGATGTCACTGTTGGCGACCGGGTTGTGCTCGCCGACGGATTGGTGACACTGAAGGTCACGGAGGTGAGCGGCGAATCACTCACGGCCGCCGTCGTCCAGGGAGGGGAACTCTCCGACCACAAGGGCGTCGCCTTCCCGGACAGCCAACTGAGTGTCGGAAGCATCACGCCCAAAGACGAAATCGATCTTGTCTTCGGCCGCAAACTAGACGTCGACTATGTGGCGGCTTCGTTCGTCCGCTCGGGCCAGGACATCAAGGACGTGAAGTCGATAGTCGGAGATGTTCCGGTGATCGCGAAAATAGAGTTGGCTCAGGCGTACGAGAATCTGGGTTCGATTCTCGACGAAGCCGATGGAGTGATGGTCGCCAGGGGAGATCTCGGCGTTCAATTGCCGCTGGAGCGTTTGCCGTTGATTCAGGCTGACATCTTGAAGCGTGCCAACGCCTCGGGCCGCATATCGATCACCGCCACTGAGATGTTGGAATCGATGATCCATAATTCCAGGCCGACCCGGGCCGAGGTCACCGACGTTGCTACTGCGGTGTCGGGCGGCACCGATGCCGTGATGCTCTCCGGCGAGACGGCGGTCGGCGCGTTCCCCATCAAGACTGTCGAGGCGATGGCGCTGATATGCCTCGCAACGGAGGAGGGCACCTTGTCGTCGAGAGGGGATCATCCCGTTGCATTTGTTGGGGACGGGAACCGGGTGGCGTCGGCCGTGGCGCAGGCGGCGACCGAAATAGCCATCAACGTGGGCGCCACAATGATCGTTGCATTCAGCGAGTCGGGCAACACCGCCCGCCTGATATCGAAGTACCGGCCGGAAGTCGCGATTCATGCCTTCTCGCCGAGTGAAGAGACGCAACGGCGGATGGCTCTCTACTGGGGTGTCAACGCCCACCACATCGATCGGAGGAGTTCCACGGACGAGGAGATCACCGTGGCATCAAGAGTGCTCAAATCCGAAGGCCTCGTTTCCGATGGTGAGCGGGTCGTGATGGTCGCCGGGGTCCCTCCCAATCGCAAGGCGTCGACGAACCTCGTCAAGGTCCACGAAATCGGTGAGGACGCCAGCGGTCTCGGCTCTTGACCGGATCCGATCAACCTCTTCCCCGCGGTTAGCATGCGGCCGTAATGGGACAATCAGTCGAAATCAGGGATGCGGTGGATCTCGGGGACACCCTCTTGATCGATACCGACCGGAGCTTCACCGGGCAGGATGGCCAGGAGATCACCGCGGATCTACCCGGGACGGCTGTGCCGGGTCTTCTTGCTGCCGATCTCTTCGAACTCGGGATCGGGATCGACTACGTGTTTGTGCTGCAGAACACCGTCTCCGTTCGTCGTCCCCTTGGTTGGGACCCCGATTCGATCGACCGGGTCAAGAACGCCACCACGAGTTTTCTCCGCTACTACGGGGACTAGGGCGCGGTAGTCGTTGTGGTCGGAGGGGGCGGCGCCGTTGTGGACGTCGTCGGCGGGGGAGGAGTTGTAGTGGTGGGGCAGGTCTCGCTGGTCCCGGGCATGTTGCACGGATGGACCTCGAACACTGCAAATTTGGGCGCGTAGCGAACCACCCATTCCTCCGTTTCAACTTCTTCGCCACCTACCAGAATTCGACGGGTCACCGTCACGCTCCATCCCCCTGATTCGGTCTGGGTTTGTTTCGGTTTATTGGGGAGAATCTCCGGGTTCGCCTCATAGCGCGGCTCACCGGGCTCGGTTACTGCGTACGGGTCTGACACCGACCCCTTCACATGCCGGGCGTCGGCACCACCGGCCTTGTCGACCCACACCTTCGTCTTTCCGTCGCTCTGTTCCCCCTTGAGCGTGCGGCCGTCGTTATCGCCGAAAAACCGGATGGTGATGGAGGTGTCGGTGAACCGTGTGTCGATCAACACCGCGTGGTCCCGGTTGTTTCTGAATTTGAGGTCGGGCGTACGCCAGTTCAGGGTTGCCTCGACACCTTCCGGGTAGCGATTGAAATAGTACGAGTGGGCCTTGTGCTCGACATCCTGATAGCCGCCCCAGAAAACGGCGTTATACAGCGTCGTGGTGAATTGGCTGACACCACCACCGACGGTGTCCTCGATTTCTCCGGCAATGATCGTCCCGGCGGGGACATAACCGCTGGTCTCCGTGCGGGGACCCACATGTCCGTTGAGACTGAAAGTCTCGCCAGGGAGTACCAGGGTCAGGTCGACGTCTTTTGCGATTTGCTGAATGTTGGTGACCCGATCTACACAGCAGTCGTAATAGGTGGTGAACTGGGACACCAGGTGGTTGACATTCAGGCCTGTCAGATACTCTGTGGTCACATCGGGATTGGCACCTTCGACGAGCGGGAGTTCGCCCGACCTCGCCTCGGTGATTCCGGCGGCATACAAACGACGGGCCGTTTCCTCCGAGTCGATCTCGGTCCCATTGCTTCCCGGAACGATCGAGATGGTGTCGCCTTCGATCTTGAATTCGGCATTGACGGGTTGGAGTTCGAAGTCGGACCTGATCGGAGCAAGGAAGTCGTCGAGAACGGTGGGCGAGAAGCCCAATTCGATATGAGCTGGCGACTCGGTGATCGTTTCAGAGACAAAGGCTTTCTTGAGCTCGCCCGTATCAACCGTCAAAGAAGTTCCGTTGTGGGTGAGGACGATTGGAGCGGACAGGAGCTGTTGCGCAGTCGCCAGCGCCTCGTCGACCTGGGCCGCGGTCAGCGCAGGCTCGATAACCCGTGTGTCCAACGTCCCAACCTGTGGCTGTGTCTCCAAAAAGACCCGGAGAATTTCAGCGTTGGCCTGTTCCCGGTCAATCCCCGTTCCTGTGGCCGGGTAGATGGGCTCGGGTTCTCCGTCGTTCAGCACGACAGTTCCAGGGCGCGCTGGCTGGGCGATAACAGTTTCCTCCCACATGGTGAGCACTTCATCGACCAGGGCAGGGTCGACGGTTCCGCTCACGGCGATGGTGTGGGTGGCACCGATGTGGGTGAGCCACCACCAGAATTCACCAAAAGGGTTGCCGCTTCGCCCGATATTCATCGCAGTGCCAACGGTGGATTCCTCATCGATCTCCAGACCAACCTCAGGGGGAGGCAACTGAACCGTGGTTCCTTCGATCAGGTAGATGGCAGTACGGGAATTGAAGCCCTCCTCGACTTGGACCATGGTTCCAAGGGCGGTATCGGAGTCGAGTCCTCCGAGATCAGTTTCGGCAACTTCCACATGGCCCATGACTTCTCCCTGAGAAGCAAGCCGCGTGGCGGCATAAGCAAAGAGAACGAACAAAAGCACCCCGGCCGCGAGGATTGCGGACGCGGTTTTAGGGGAATTCCGAAAAGAGAGATGCTGATTCATTGATTGGGTCGTCCAACCGACCCGAGGCCCTGGGGGAATGGTAATGGTGTCTTGCCCTTTTGCTGAATCGGCCACGTCTAATGTTTTGACGTGGCAAAAACCCGAATAGTTCCCACGGTTCCTGGTGACCCGCTGCGTGTTTCGGCCACGGCGTTCATGACGTTCCGGCAATGTCCGCAACGGGCAAATGCCCGATTCCAGGGGTATTTCGGTGAGCCGACAGTTGTTTCATTCGTTGGAAGTCTCGCCCATCAGATCTTCAAGAGACACTTGACAGTCGGTCCGATCGAAGCAGACGAGTTCGAGATGGTGTGTCGTCAGGAGATGGGAAAGAGTCTCAACCTGGGCAACACCCTGGTCGAGCTGGGGCTCAAGCCCTCTGAGTTGCGGGGAGTCGTAGCTCAGGTCGGAGATCTCTACGAGCGATTCGTCCGGGTGCCCCAGGACGAATTCACCGCAGCCGAGGTGATGTTCGAAATCGAAGCTGCCGAGTCTTTGACATTGGTCGGTCAGATTGACGCGGTGTTCGGCGACGGTTCCGATGTCCGGCTGGTTGACTGGAAGACCGGAACACTCGGTGAGGCCGAAGGCCAGCTCATGTTCTATGCCCTCTTGTGGATGCTCGAGAATGAGCAACTTCCGCAGTCGGTAATGGCCGTCTCAGTCAAAACCGGGGAGACTTTCAGCTCCGAACCGTCGGACGAAGCGGTGGGAGAATTGGCACTCGAGGTCGGGGCTATGGTCGACGAGCTGCGAACGGCTTGGACAAACGGGGACGAATTGACCCGAAGGGGTGGTCCGTGGTGTGAGTATTGCCCGATCCTCGGTGATTGCGGTGAGGGCGCCGCAACGATGGTGATGCTCTCTTCGTAGCAAAGGGATGGCGGGGGCAGCGACATGTTGGTCGATACCCCCGCCGACCGGCCTATTAGCAGCAGCCTCCGCCGCCACAACAACCGGGATCTACGTCGAAACTATTCATCACTCCTCCTTTGGAATAGATTGATGAACTTCGATGTATTGAACTATATCGATGTATCGACTATTGTCAATACGAGCCGTAAAGGTGGAGGGCAGGACTATGACTACCGAAAATGTAAGCCAAGTTATGAATGCACAATTCTGTTGTACGCCTCTATTTGACGGTGTGGTCGATAAGGCAGATGCTTCCGATATCGCATTGGCGTTTGCGGCCCTGGGCGATCCGGTGCGTTTGAGGATTGTGTCGATGCTGGCGGCCGCCCCCGACGGAGCCGCCTGCGGCTGTGATCTGGAGGGGCCTCTCGGGTTATCGCAACCGACGGTATCGCATCATCTCAGGATCCTTCGGGAATCGGGGCTCGTCGAAGGCACCAAACAAGGCAGATGGGTTTTTTATCGTGTGAATTCGGACCGTCTCGATGACCTGCGCGGCGTCCTTGCGACCGGGGTCACCGTGGGCTGAGCGCCTCACGGAATGCAGAGAACAGAGGTTCTCTCTCTTCAAAACTGGATCGCTCCGGATGCCACTGCACACCCAACGCCCACCACGAGCCGTCACAACGCGCCGCCTCGATCAATCCATCGTCCGTGGTCCCCTCGACGATTAGTTCGGGCGACAGGTCTTTGACGCCCTGATGGTGGAGGCTGTTGGTCTTGATTTCTTGCGATCCGTAGAGCCCCGCCAGCACTGAATCGGGTTGCAGCGTGACGACGTGGACGCGGCTCGCCATTTCCTCGGGGTCTCCGACAGGTTCGAATGGCGCGTGCACCGGGGTGCCGGTGATGTCCTGGTGCAGTGTGCCACCTAGCGCGACATTGAGCAGTTGCAAGCCCCGGCAAATCGCCAGGACCGGTTTGCCCTGAGCGCGCGCTTCCCGGACCAGGGCGATTTCGAATTGGTCGACAGCGGTGTCGTCCCCGGTGGCATTAGTAACCGTTTCGCCATATGTCTCGGGGCTCACGTCGTCACCACCCGAGAGAATCAAGCCGTCGACCAACCTGACCAGCCTCACCGCGCTTTCGAGCGCCTGGCCATTTGGGAAAATGATCGGTGTCATGCCGGCGGCGATCACCGCGTTGGAGTAGTAATCCGAGAGGGTCTGGAGCCGCTCCCGCCCCAGATAGGTTTCGAGTTCTCTCCGCCATGCAGTTATCCCAACGAGTGGTGTCATTCGACCTCCGATTCGTAATGTTTTGCCCCGGGGCCGCGCGGCGCCCGAACTCCCCGGAACTCCCAATCGCCCCCGAATGCGGTAGATAGTACTTCCTCGGACTCGCTCGGCTGGGCTCCCACATCATCACGAATGGCGGTTGGTCCGGTGACGATGGTGTTGACGAGCGCCCCGAGACCCTCGACCTCGACAGTGACGACGTCCCCCGGTTGAACAGGGCGGGAGCCTGCCGGCGTGCCGCTCAGGATCACATCGCCGGGGAGAAGTGTGATGGTTCTCGCCAGGTCGGCAACCAGATAATGCATATCCCATTCCATCTCGGCGGTATTGCCAATCTGTAACGATTCCCCGTTGACGTCGGTTCGAATGTCCTTATTGCGGAAGTCCCAGTCCGTCACCAGGCCGGGCCCCAACGGGCAGAGCGTGTCCGATCCCTTGACGCGGAGCATCGACCCGGCGTCGGTGTCCCGGAAGTCGTGCAATCCGAAGTCGTTGGCGATGGTGTAGCCGGCTATGAATTCGGCGGCCGCCGCGGGCGAGGTATTCCGGCAGGTCTTACCGATCACGATGGCTATCTCGCCCTCGAAGTTGAGGTACTTGCAGCGCTCGGGTCGGACAACGTCGCCCCGGTGAGAGTTCAAAGCAGTCGTGGGCTTGTGAAAGTAGGTCGGGGCCGGAGGGAGTTTGGTCATGAACTCGTCCACCCGACTCCGGTAGTTGAGATGACAGGCGAGGATTTTGGTCGGCACGACCGGTGGCAGATGGTTGGCCTCCTCAACCGCGACAGTCCGACCGTCGGCTGCGATCAACTTGCCGTTAATGAGTTCGACCGTGGTCTCAACGCCATCGAGAAGGATTCTTCGGTATTCGGTCATTGAGCCTCACGGTACATGGCGTTGCGATTGCGATTATGTTCGCTTCCTAACGACCTCATGGCAAACAACGTCCTCCACGAAGACCTCGGTGACCCTTTCGCCGACATCACATCGCACGACACCTACCTGCGGGGTTTTCCCCACGCCGCATTCAAACGACTCCGTGAGACCGACCCGGTGCCCTGGGTCGAGGAGTCGGATGGAACCGGGTTCTGGGCGATCACCAAACACGCCGATGTGATCGAGGTGAGCCGGGATTACAACCGCTTCACCGCGGCCCGGGGAATTCGCATCGAGGCGATGGCCGACGACGAACTCCATGCCCGACGAACGATGATGGAGCTCGACCCCCCGGAGCACACCAGACTGCGGCGACTGGTCCAGCCAGGTTTCACGCCGAAGGTGGTGGCGACATACGAAAACGCATTCCGGGTGCTGGCGGGCCACGTCCTCGACACCGTGCTGCCGCAGGGTGATTTCGATTTTGTCACCGAGATTGCCCGTGAATTGCCGATCAGGCTGCTTTGCCGCCTTTTAGGCGTCCCCGAGACCGATGCCGGGAAGCTGGTCGCCTGGGGAGACCAGATGATCTCCAATGCCGATCCTGAGTACACCCCGGTGATTATCGACAAGGTCGACACCGAGGAATACCGGTTGCTCCCATTTCGGTCGCCCGCCGCCCTCGAAGTGTTCAAGTACGCAGAGCAGATGGCGATGGAACGCAGGGAATCGCCAGCGGACGACGTCATTTCGGCCCTCCTCCACGCCGAACCCGAAGGCGAGCCGCTCACCGACCTGGAGTTCAAGAACTTCTTCACGTTGATGATGGTTGCCGGAAACGAGACCACACGTCACACCATCTCTCAAGGGCTCATCTATCTGGCCAATCATCCCTCGCAGTTGGAACAATGGCACGCCGACCCGGCAGCGATGTCCGAGCTCGCCACCGAAGAGATATTGAGGGCATCGGGTGTAACCATGCATTTCCGTCGGACCGCCACAGCTGACACTGAAGTGAGGGGAGTGCCGATTAGTCAGGGAGACCGCGTGGTGATGTGGTACACCTCGGCGAACTACGACGAGGACCAGTTTGCGGACCCCTTCCTGTTCGATCTGGAACGGAAACCCAACAATCACGTGAGCTTTGGAACAGGGCGCCATGTCTGTCTCGGAGCGGCCCTGGCCCGGCTCGAGGTGCGGATCCTCTTCGAGGAACTCCTCGCTCGGATCTCGGGCTACGAGATCACGGGAGAGCCGGATCGACTGCGATCCAACTTCATCTCCGGGATCAAACATCTCCCGGTGTCGATGTCACTCAAATAAGGAGTGGCCTGTCGCGAGCTCTATTTGACCGACAGACCACTATCCGACCAGGGACTTCTCGATGATCTCGAGTGCGTGATCGATATGACCTTTGTTTGTTCTCCGGTTGAGGATCGCAAATCTAAGGACAAATCGGTCGCAAACTAGGGTGGAACTCATGTGAACCTTGCGATCGGCATTGACCGCGTCCATCGCCCGTCGCCCCAGGTCATCGTCTTCAAAACCAACCGCGACAATCGAGAGATCCGGCGCCCACGATGTTTTGATGCCCTCGATGTCGCCGCACCGCTGGAACGTGTATTCGGCGAGATCGAGCGCCACGTCGAGAGCATCTCGGAACGGGCCGACCCCATGAAGTTGGAGCGGGAGCCACACCTGGAGTCCACGGAAGGGACGGGTCAGTTCGGGCCCTTGGGACGAGATATCGCGAAGACCCTGGAACACCTCGTCATGATTGAGGTAGGCGCCCCTCCCGTAGTTGGCGTCGATCAGGTGGTCGCGGTTCTTGACGACCAGGGCACCGACACCGAAGGGAATTGATAGCCCCTTGTGAGGGTCGAGAGCGATCGAGTCTGACTTCTCGATCCCTGCGAATCTCTTCCGGCCTCGCTCGGTCAATTGGAAGAAACCGCCATAGGCTGCGTCTACATGCACCCAGAGACCGTGTTTTCCGGCAACGGCGGTGATCGATTCGAAATCGTCGACGGTTCCGGTGTCGGTGGTCCCGGCGGATGCCACGACCAGAAAAGGCTTCAACCCGGCCGCGATATCGATTCGAATCGCCTCATCGAGCATTTCCGGGTTCATCCGCAGCGCCCGGTCAACGGGTATGTCGCGGATCTGATCCTTGCGGAATCCGGTGATGCGGGCCGATTTCGCCACCGAGTGGTGGGTGTGCTCGGTTACATAGATGACACCATCGGCAAAGTGTTCCCCGAGTCGGCTGACGCGGGCCGCGACGATAGCAGTCATGTTGGCGGTGGACCCGCCGGAGAGGAGGATGGCTGCTGCGCTGTCGCCGAACCCGAACAGCGAAGCGATCCAATCGGTCACACCGGTTTCAATGGCCGTCATGCCCGGTGCCGCACCACTCACCCCGGTGTAGCGATTGAGTGTTGCCGCGATGTGGTCTCCCACCGCCCCGGAGAACAGTCCGGCGTTTGGGATATAGGAGAGGTGGCCACCGGAGGGATGGAGGATCCCGGCCTGGCCCGCCATGTCCAGCGCCCCGAGAATTTCTTCGATCTCGCGCCCAGACTCGGCCGGCGGTTCCAGTAGGGAATTGATCTGGTCGGTGGAGAGACCCGGAGCGCTTGCATCCATTTCCGGGATCGAGTCGTACCAATTGTCGATGAAACTGGAAACGTGATCGCTGATGCTGGCCCGTTGTTCGGAGTTCGGTTCGAGCGGAATGGCCATGTGACGAAAGTTAGCCAAGTTGCACAGGCACCCTCAACCAGAGCGAAATCATCTACGATCATCCTGCAATTCGAATAGGAGCGATTTGTCCGAAGACTACGACAGGCTGCGTTTGCTCTGGCCCGATCACTTAGGTCTGGCGAGGGGAAAGTATCTCCCCGGTAACACCACATCGGGCACGACCGGACATTGCCTTACCCTTTTCACGCTCGGCTTTGACCGTGTGATGACCCCGCACGAGGGTGCGATGTTCTGGAAGGGACTTCCCGACCTCGAGGCGTCCTTCGATATCGCCGATGTTCGTCCCGGCTGGGAAGCGGGCACGGGGGTCGTGGTTCCTGAGATCTCGCGAGGAGGCCAACCGGTGCCCTTTGCCCCGCGCAATCTGCTCAAGGAAGCTGTCGCCGGCTGGTTGGATCACGGGATCAACCCGAAAGTGGGGATCGAACTCGAGGCGTTCCTCTTCCAGCCCGATGACAGCGGGGGATGGAAGCCAATCGACACTCCGGGGCATTTCGTCTACGGCACCGGCATGTCAGTCGATCCCACCGGGGTCATGGACAAAATCATGGCTGCCTCTCTTGAGGTGGGGTTTCCGCTCGAGGCAGTGAATAGCGAGTATGACAACGGTCAGTTCGAGCTCACGCTCACCTTTGACGACGCCCTGATCGCTGCCGACAACGCCTTCCTCTTCAAGGTGATGGCGAAGGAAATCGCCGCCCGGGAGGGCTACTTGCTGACGTTCATGGGCAAACCGATCAACGGGCGTGGCGGAAGCGGTTTTCACATCAACCTTTCGATGCACGATGAGTCCGATGCCAATCTCCTCTCAGACGACACGGCGGACGACGGTCTGAGCGACGTCTGTCGGTCTCTGATCGCAGGCATGCTCCATCACCATGTTGGAATGACGGCGTTGATGGCTCCTACCGTCAATTCCTACAAACGTCTTCGACCGGGCTCGATGTGCGGCTATTGGGCGAACTGGGGTTACGACCATCGTGGTGTGACAGTGCGGGTCGCTCCGGTGCGTGGGAAGGGGACCAGGCTGGAACATCGGGTTGGCGACGGATCGGTGACACCCCATCAGGCAATTGCAACGGTGCTCACTGCGGCGCGTCTTGGCTATGAGAAGGGATATCCGATCCCGGAGGTGGAGACTCTCGACTGCATCGAACAGGCAGGGACCGACGTGGTGTGTCCGCCTTCACTGGCCGCGGCCCTCGATGCGCTAGAAGCGGATTCCGACTTGGTCGAGGCCCTTTCTCCTGCATTTGTCGACGGTTTTGTCACAGTCAAACGGGCCGAGTGGGAGCGGTATGTGACGTGGACAACCGACTGGGAGCTGAACGAGTACCTCCCCTTCCTCTGATGGCATTTCTCTTCCCGCAAACTCCGACGGGCAGATCGTCGCTTATTCCTCCGCCGCCGTGGCACTACTCGGGAGAGATGATCACCGTCGAATACCGGACCGACCCGGCGCGTGTGGCCGAGCTTCTTCCTGACGGTGTCGCTCCGGCCCCCGACGATCCCGGAGCGGTAGCGGTGATCTGGGCCGACTGGCAGAGTTGCGGCGACACATTCGACGAGGTGTTGGACCCGGTTCGTTCGCAGTACAGAGAGTGTTTCGTGGTCATCCGGGGCTCATGGGAAGACAAGGTCTGGAGCCGGTGTGCCTACATCTGGGTGGACAAGGACTTCGCTCTGGTCCGTGGTTATCACCAGGGTTATCCAAAAAAGCTCGGTGATATCTGGATGACCCGCCCGGTCACTGTGGGCAGAGCCGGCCCTCGTCTCGAGTCGGGCGGCAAGTTCGGAGCGACCCTTTCGGCAAACGGCCGTCGTCTCGCCGAGGCAGTAGTTACGTTGGAGGCTCCCGCCCAATCGCCTGGTTTCGTCAACGGTCATCCCATGCTCCACAACCGGCGTTGGCCGGCGATCGAGTCTGACGGGACCAACTCGATGGATGAACTCGTGACGATGAGTGGCTACGACAGCGAGGTAGCCGACGTCTGGTCTGGATCTGCTCAAATCGAGCTGTTCGAGTCGCCGACCGAGGAGCTTGCCCTCCTGACTGAAGCCGAGATGATCGGCGGCTTCTATCACAGAGTCGGCGTCTCCTGGAAAGGCGGGACGACGCTTCGCCGGGATTGAATTCGCCTAGACCTTGGAGACCTTGTCTCCGACTCTCACGGTTCCGGATTCGACGACGAAGGCGTTCACGCCCCTGAAACGGTTCTCCCGACCAACACCTACGTTGGCGAACCGCAGGGCATCCTTGCCGTATCTCGACGCGAATTTCTCACAGCCCGTGTGGGGGACCTCCGATATCTCAACGACTGCGTCGCCCACTCGTATCCGCGAGCCGGGGGGGAGGTTGGCGGTGGAGAGGTTCATGTCGACGTAGACCTGGTCACCTGCCAGCGGCCACTGCTCGCGGGTCAAAGCCAGTGCATCGATGACCCTGGAGTTCATCAATGTGAGTTGGGTGTCGGGGTGAGGGCTACCGTCTTCGCCGGTCCTCGCAATCCAGTTGTCGCCAACGAGACCGAAGTCTGTCCTCAGCTCCGCCTCGTCGACGCTTTCTCGTTGGTCGCGGTCTGGCCGGCGCACCAGCATCTCGATCAATCCGACGTCTGTAGGTGCTTGGAGGATGACGTCGAGTTGCGCCTCCAACTCAGCGGTAGTGCGATGCATGAACTGATTATTCCAGATCCCAAAGCCGGAATGACATAATTTCACGGTGACCAAACCCGAGATCTCTCTATCCGCGGTCGAAGTTCTCCTCAAAGGAACCTACGGCGACACCAGTGAACTGGTTCGACTCGAAGGAGGGGCATGGTCGACCGCGTTCGGTTTCGCCGTGGGGCGAGATTCGTTCGTCGCGCGGTTTGGCCAGTACGTCGAAGATTTTCACAAGGATCAGATGGCTGCCGAATGGTCCCAACCTTTGCTGCCGATACCAGAAGTCATCGAAATAGGCCTCGCGTTCGCCGGAGCATTCGCGGTCTCCAGACGTCATTTTGGTGAGAAGCTCGATGAGTTGCCGCCCGACCGGCTGAGCGCTGCGATCGAATCGCTAATGAATGGCCTGAGCGTTTTGGGGGATGTAGAGCTTCCCGGCGAAGGATTCGGTGGATGGAAGGCACCGAGTGGCGATGCGTTCCACCCTTCTTGGGCTGAATACTTGGTGTCGGTCCCGCAGCGGCACGACGCCCGACTCGAAGGCTGGCGAGACAGGTTGCTAGCGGTCAAGGCGGCTCAATCTGTCTTTGAACAGGCCCAAGCAACCTTGGAGCAACTGGCTCCTTACTGCCCGTCAGTGCGAAAGGTGATCCATGGAGATCTGCTCTATGGAAACGTCCTGGTGTCGCCAGACAACCAGATCTCAGCAGTATTCGATTGGGGCAATTCGTTGGCGGGAGATCCACTCTATGACATC
>JBGTFH010000106.1:0-3222 GCA_041747375.1 Acidimicrobiia bacterium | reverse complement strand
CACGACCGGCAAGGACATCTTGCAGCATGCTTGGCTTGTGATCGAGGGCAGGTTCGATGCTTTCCTCGAGCAACGTCGCCGGGTCCTTGTCCATGACGATGCCCAGCGCCGTGGCCACGGCCTTTCCCTCTTCGATCACTGCGTCCATGACCCAGCGAACATCCTCGTTGAGCGCCGCACGGCCGTGAGGCAGTTGAGTCAGTGAGCACAAAGCGTTGCTGGCGGCATTGAAGATGAGCTTGGTCCACTGCGCACCCCTGGCATCCTCCAACGCCAACGTCTCCATCCCGCTTTCGGTCAGGACGGCAGCGAGACCCTGAACCTGGCCCATCGAAGCCGGCTTGGGCTCGAAAGGCCCGATCCAGGTGCTTCCGGCGGTGTCCCATTGGACGACACCGGGCTCGATCAGTTTGCCTGCAGGAAAGGTGGTTCCCCTGATGACCGCAGGCACATATTCGGCAATCACTTCTTCGTTTCCGATGCCGTTCTGCACGGAACAGACCGCTCCACCTGCCAGAGCCAACTTTGTTGCCTCCATTGCCGATCTCGTGTGCATCCCTTTGGTTGCAACGATTGCAAAGTCCAGTTCAGGCAACACGGTGGCGTCGGTGGTTGCGCGTGGGTGACTGTGGACCTCTCCGACACCGGTCAGACGCAGCCCGTGCTCGTTGATGGCGTCAACGTGCTGTTGGGAGACGTCGTATATCCAGGTCTCGACGCTATCCAGTTGGGCCAAGTGGGCGGCAAAGAGGCTGCCGACCGCACCCGAACCGATGATTCCAATCTTCATGTGTGCACCTTATGAGTCATATGATCCGTCACGCGCTTTGACGAGACGGTAGAGCGCCTCGGACAACGGTGCCGGCGTACCGGTGCGCTGGGCCGATCTAACAACGGAACCGAGGATGAAGTCGATCTCAGTCGGACGCCCGGCGCGGACATCCACCAGCATTGAAGGGACATGGGCATATTCATCGTCGTGGGTTGAGCCCTGTTGGACGGCGCGACAATTCATTTCCCATGGGTCTTCGAACAATTCAACCCCGTCGGCAGCGGCAACCCGCTTGCCCTCAGCTATCAGGTCAAACATGAGGTGGCCGAGATCGGTGTCTCGATCGCGTCGGGCGAACAGGGCGATGTGGGGAAGATCGGTGAGGGCGGCGACTGAATTGACCGAGGCGTTGAATAGCAACTTCGACCACTGCGCGGGTCTGAGGTCTTCGAGGACCTCCGCCTTCAGACCGGCTTCGATAAAGAGATCTCCCACTTGTTGCACTGACTCGAAGGTGGTCCCTGACGGTTGGTACGGACCCATCCAGGTCGCAGTGTCCAGCTCGTAGTGGACCTCGACATCGGAAACTTTGGTACCGCTCATGAAAGTAACACCCGAGATGATTGGCCACGGGCCATGTTCCGCGACCACCTCTTCAGTCCCCAGTCCATTCTGAATGGTCATGACCATTGCTTTCGGGTGTAGACCGGCAATCGACTTCGCAGCGGCCTCGACCTGCATGGCCTTGGTGGATATGACGATCAGATCGGGAGCGGACAATTCAGCTGGATCAGTGGCCGACGACACCCGGGTTTGGAGCGTGGACTTGCCGGAAACGGTCATGCCGTCGCGGTTCAGGGCGTCGGCGTGCTCGGGTCGCCTAACCAGGACCGAAACGTCACAGACCTGACCGAGATGACCGACGCAGAGGCTACCGATAGTCCCGCAACCAATGATCCAAACCGACGAAAGACTCAAAGCCGAAACTCTTCCGGGGCAGAACACAATTTCTCAGACCCACCGGCAGTGATCAGGAAGTTGTCCTCCAGCCTGAGCCCGCCGCCGTTCTCCCAGTAAATCCCCGGTTCCACGGCGAGCACCATGCCCGGTTCCATACGCTGGTCGACCTTGGGATGAGCCCAAGGTGGTTCATGGGCCCGACTTCCTACCCCATGACAGACGTAATGGGAAGGTTGGCCGGGATAGCCACCCTCGGCGACCCGCGCCCTGATGAACCGATCCAGCTCGGCAAGACTGGCATCGGGGCCTAAGTGATCGCGCACTGCTTCGTCGAAGATGTCGATCAGGAGGTCGACCAGAATGTTGTACTCGGGCGTGAGTTTTCCGGGACAGGCATTTTTTGTCAGGTCGTTCCAATATCCATCGGTGACTGTCCAGATTTCCAGGAGCGTGGGCGCGTCAGCCTGCACCACGGCGTCCTTGGTCGCCGTGAACGTCTGAATGCTGTCTCCCGACCAAACCAGGGTGAAGGCTCGGGCCATCTCAATTGACCCCCGGTACCCGATCCCCCGGCTGTGGACATACCCCTCGTACATCGCACCAACCTCGGCGTCCTTCATACCGGCCTCGATGTTGTCGCGCACGTGGCCCACGGCTTCGGCGGCCAGGTCGTTGGTAATCCGGATACGTTCGATTTCCTGGTCCGTCTTGATCATCCGCAGATTGGTGAGCAGGGGAGTGCAGTCGATCATCTCTTCGACTGCCGCATCGAGGTCATCGAAGTAGCCCTTCCAATAGACCGTCGGCTCCCCGGTCATCCGCTCCGGGCCTTGAACCGCGTTTGACGTCTCAACACCAATTCGTCCGGTCAGACCGCGTTCCTTGAGGATCCCAATTGCTTGCTCCAGGGCCCGCAGAAAGGATGGCCGGGCATCGTCGGGGTCGAAGCCTTTGAAGAACGCTACGTCCTGCGTCCAGGCATTGCGTCGTACGTCACCTTCCTGTGGTTCGACTGCGACAACGATCGGATCGCCCTCCCTGGGAAAGATTGCAATCTCCCAGGCCTTCATCGACCAATAGTTCGTCAGGTAGTGAACATTGTCCGGTGCCCTCACCACGAGAGCATCGAGGTCGGCTTCCCCCATGGCGTCTCGAACGCGAGCCCACCGAACTTCGTCCACTTCCCAGACCATGCGTCCTCCTAAAAGATTACGGGCATCCTACAGACCCATAGTTCGGATCCGCCCGAGGGCACAAACCCTGCGTGGTCCTTCCCAACCACTCAGCGATTGGCAATCAAAGCCGGATTTGACATCGTCTATCTCCCCTTTGGTAACCGAAGTCACCAGCCTTCACTCCTCGCCAGCAGAAGGAGGGACTCCGCAGAATCCCAACTTGGATCGACGACGGTACAGCCAGGCTAGTTGTCGCTCGACGATCGGGATAATGTCAGCGCTCGTCGGCAATAAGCCACTCGAGCTGTCACCAGC
>JBGTFH010000105.1:0-13962 GCA_041747375.1 Acidimicrobiia bacterium | reverse complement strand
GGTGTTACGTCCTTGACGTAGGTGACCTCCATACCCATGTTCTGCAGGGTGCGCACGGCTGTGTCACGACCCGATCCGGTACCGCTGACGATCACGTCGATCTTGCGGATCCCGTGCTCGCCGGCGCGGCGGGCGGCCTCTTCCGCAGCAACCTGAGCTGCGTACGGGGTCGACTTGCGTGAGCCCTTGAATCCGACCGAGCCACCTGATGTCCAGGCGACAGTGCCGCCGTTCTGATCGGTGATGTTGATGATTGTGTTGTTGAAACTCGCCTTGATGTGGGCCTGGCCGTGAGAGATGTTCTTTCTCTCGCGACGGCGGACCCGCTTGGCTCCTGGTTGCGTTGCCACCTACAAACTCCTACTTCGTGACCTTTTTCTTACCGGCAATGGCCACCCGACGACCCTTGCGGGTACGTGCATTGGTGTGGGTGCGCTGGCCACGCACGGGAAGACCACGACGGTGGCGGATTCCCTGGTAGCTACCGATTTCAATCTTGCGCTTGATGTTTTGTTGGACATCCCGTCTCAGGTCACCTTCGACCTCATATGTGGCATCGATATGCCGACGAATCCGGGTGACCTCATCATCGGTGAGTGCCCGAATCTTGGTGTCGGGATCGATGTCGGTTGCGGCGCAGATCTCCTGAGACCTGGTCAACCCGATTCCGTAGATATAGGTGAGCCCGATCTCGAGCCTTTTGTCGCGTGGGAGGTCAACTCCCGAAATACGTGCCATGGATCTATTTTTTCCTCAACCTTGACGCTGTTTATGACGGGGGTTTTCGCAGATCACCCAGACGCGGCCACGGCGCCGAATGATCCGACATTTCTCGCACATTTTCTTAGTGGAAGGTCTGACCTTCATTGTGAGTTCTCCAAAAAATTCAGTTGCGGCGGGGGGAAAATCGGCAGATTCCCCGAACACGCGAGTGTTACCAGGCCACACCTCAAGCCACTTTGGTGAGAGAGAGTGTCCCGGACCGGATAAAAATGTCCGCGACTAGAAGTCTTGGACCCTCAAATCTTAGCCCCGACTGGCTATTTGCTCAAATTCCACAGGCACCGGCTCTTCGGCTGCTGTGAAAACCATCGGTCCGTCTGGGGTAATTCCTACCGTGTGCTCCCAATGGGCGGAAAGACTCCCGTCGGCAGTCCGTACGGTCCAACCGTCGTCGTCGACCCTGGTGTGGCGGCCACCGATGTTGAACATCGGCTCGATACACAGGGCCATCCCCTTGCGGAGCTTCATACCGGTCCCCGTCACCCCATAGTTGGGCACCTGCGGTTCCTCGTGCATCTGGCGGCCGATCCCATGGCCCACATACTCTTCAACCACCCCGTATCCATGGCCGGCGCCGATTTCAGCAACCGCTGCACCGATGTCACCGAGGCGATTGCCCGCTCGGACCTGACGGATTCCGGCCCACATTGCTTCTTCGGTAGCCTCGATGAGCTGTCGAGCTTCTGGTGAAACTTCGCCCACTCCGACCGTGAACGCCGCGTCGCCGTGGAACCCCTCAAAGATCGCTCCTGAGTCGACCGACAAAATGTCGCCTTCCCGGAGTCGGTACTCGGTGGGAATCCCATGCACGATCACATCATTCGGAGATAAACAGAGTGTTGCCGGATAGGTGCCCAGATAGTTTAGGAAGGACGACGTGCAGCCGCGTTTGTCAAGTATCCGGGCGGACGCTGCCTCCAGTTCGAGAAGGGAAACACCGGGAGTAGCCATCTCCCGGACGACGGCATGTATGGCGGCAACTGCCGCACCCGCCGTTTCCATCTTGGCGAATTCGCGACGGCTCTTGATCGTGATCACTGTTGTGACTGAGATGGAATATTCGTTGTTGTGATCTGGTACTGCGCGCCCGGGAGCGCGGATAGTAATCGATCGGTCACCACGTCGATGTCGCCCATGCCATCGACTGAAATGACGAGCTCGCGATCGTTGTAGATGTCCAGAACCGGTTGAGTTTGACTGTGATACATCTCGAAACGATTGCGAATCGTCTCCTCGTTGTCGTCATCGCGGCCACGAGCTACCAGACGCCCGACCAGCGCCTCCTCATCAACATCGAGCACCACGACAGCGTCCAGACCGTCCTCGCCCAGCAGGTCGTCGAGGGCCTTTACCTGCGGTGCGGTCCGGGGGAAACCATCGAGGATGAAACCTTTCTTGGCGTCAGGCTCTTCGAGCCGGCTTGCCAACATGCCGACCGTGATCTCATCGGGCACATAGCCACCCGATTTCATGATCTCGTCGACCTGGCGGCCGAAGTCGGTTCCTTCCGAAACATGGTGCCGGAACATCTCGCCGGTCGAGATATGAGGAATGTCCAGCTTCTCGGCCACCCGCTCCGCCTGCGTGCCCTTGCCTGCGCCGGGAGGGCCGATGAACAACAAGTTCATCAGCTCAAAATTCCTTCATAGTTCCGCATTGTGAGCTGGGATTCTATCTGCTTCATCGTTTCCAGCGCCACCCCGACCACAATCAGAATCGATACTCCGGAGAAGGCGATCGAGATGTTCCAGACCGCACCGGCGATGGCGGGAAGGATTGAAATGACACCGAGGAAGATCGAGCCGGGAAGTGTGATCCGGTTGAGGATGAATCCCAGATGTTTGGCTGTCTGCCGGCCGGGACGGACACCGGGGACGAATCCACCCTGACGCTGGATCATCTCGGCCTGCTTTTCCGGATCGAATTGGATCGCGGTGTAGAAGTAGGTGAAGAAGATGACAAGTGCGAACAGGATCAGGATGTACCACCAACTGACTCCCTGGCCACCACCGCCCAGGTTCTCGTCGATCCATCGATAAACCGACTGGAGCCAGGCCGCGTCGGAAGGTATCGCCGTGATTATCAACGATGGGATCAGAAGGACCGAGGTAGCGAAGATGACCGGGATGACACCGGCGGTGTTCACCTTGAGCGGGATATAAGTCGACTGGCCACCCATGACACGACGGCCCCTCACCCGCTTTGCGAACTGGATAGGAATCCGCCGCTGGCCCTGATCGACGTAGATGATCGCCACGATCATCGCCAAGAACACCAGCATGATCACGACGAACCGTATTGGCAGTTGCACGGCCACGGTCTGACCCCAGATCTGGCCGAATATGAATGGGAACTGACTCAGGATCGAGACGAAAATGATGAGTGACATCCCGTTGCCGACCCCTCGCTGGGTGATGAGTTCACCAAGCCACATGACCATTGCGGTACCGGCAGTCATGGTGAGGACGATCAGAATCACACGTGCCGGCGAATATTGGGGGATCAGGTCGATTCCGTTGGTGAACCGCCCCGAGTGGAAGAGGAATGTGAAGCCGGTCGATTGTATCAATGCCAGGACGACCGTGACATAACGCGTCCACTGAGTGATTACCTTTCGGCCCGACTCGCCCTCGTCCTGGAGACTCTGCAGTTTCGGGATTACCACCGTCAGCAATTGCATGATGATCGAGGCCGTGATGTAAGGGATGATCCCCAATGCAAAAACAGAGAACTGTTCCAGAGCCCCACCGGAGAACAGGTTGAGAAGCCCGTAGATCCCACCCGCCGACTGTTGGGTCTGGAACAGAGCTACGGCGTCGAGATCGATCCCGGGCACGGGAATGGTGGCACCGAGCCGGTATACCGCGAACATGGCGAGCGTGAAGAAGATCTTCGCCCGCAAGTCGGGGATTTTGAACATGTTTCTGTAAATGGAGAGCATTGGTTACCTTGAGTTTGGCAGTTGCCCGGTCTAAAGAACTTCGACCGTGCCGCCAGCCTTTTCAATTTTTTCCCGGGCTGCACCACTGAAGGCGTGCGCCTTCACTGTCAGAGCGCGGTCGAGTTCACCCTCAGCTAGCACCTTGACCCGTCCCTTGTGACGGATCAGACCTTTATCACGTAAGGCCTCCGGCGTGATTTCCTCACCTGCAGCGAATCCCTCGAATGCTGTGAGGTTGACCACAGCGAAAGCTTCCTTGTTGGGGTTGGTGAACCCACGAAGCTTGGGAAGTCGCATAGCGAGAGGGGTTTGACCACCCTCAAAGCCGGGACGGAGCGTGTTTCGGGCTTTGAGACCCTTGGTGCCACGACCGGCAGTCTTTCCGCGTCGTCCTCCCTCTCCACGGCCCACCCTGATCTTCTTCTTCTTCGATCCAGCCGCGGGAGAAAGGTTGTGCAGCTTCAGCTGTTCTTTCTTTTCTTCACTCATTGGAAATTCACTCAGCCTTCATCGATTTCGACAAGATGGTTGACCTGGTTGAGCATGCCCCGGAGACTCTTCGAGTCGGTATGGGTCACGCTCTGGCGGATTTTTCTCAAACCCAGAGCAGCGACGGTCGCCCTGGTCTTCGGCTTCTCTCCAATGAGGGAGCGCTTCAGAGTCACGGTGACGTTCTTCTCCTTGGCCATCAATTACCCGCCTTGGAATGGGCACGTAGTGCTTCAGTCGACCGGTACGCGTTGAGGAGGCCGGGGGGCACGATGTCCTCGGCCTGCTTGCCCCGCAACTTGGCAACATCGTCGGGGCGCCGCTGCCCGGTGAGGGCGTTCATCGCCGCTTTGGCGACGTTGAGGTGAGTCGGCGATCCCAGCGACTTGGCAAGGGCATCCTTGATGCCTGCCGCCTCGAGAATCTGACGGGCGGCCCCACCGGCAATGACCCCGGTACCGGGGGCGGCCGGCTTCACCAAGACCCTGGAAGCACCGTGCTCGCCGGTTATCTGGTGGACGATTGTCTGCCCGGCCATTGGAATTTCCACCATCTCACGACGTGCGATCTCCATGCCCTTCTGGATTGCGGCTGGAACTTCTTTCGCCTTGCCGTAGCCGATGCCGACCTTGCCGTTGCCATCTCCCACGACCACAAGGGCTGTGAAACTAAACCGACGACCACCCTGGACGACTTTCGCGACCCGGTTGATCTGGATTACCCGCTCGTCGAATTGGCTTTGCTGTTGATCATCTCGTGCCATTAGAACTCCAATCCGGCTTCTCTGGCCGCATCGGCGAGAGCTTTGATTTTCCCGTGGTATTTGTATCCGCCACGGTCGAAGACCACTGAGTTGACGCCGGCACCTCTGGCGCGTTCGGCGATCAACTTGCCGACCTCCGTGGCGGTGCCCTGGTTCAGGGCGCTCGACCGAAGGTCCTTTTCCTGCGAGGACGCCGAGGCCATAGTGTGGCCGGCGACATCGTCTATGACCTGGACATATATGTAGCGGTTGCTCCGATAGACCGCCATGCGCGGCCTGGCCGCGGTTCCGGACACGTTCTTGCGAACCCGGAAGTGGCGGCGGGTGCGGGCTTCGGTACGGGTACCAGCCATTACTTACCTGCCTTTCCGGCCTTACGCCGAACGTATTCTCCGGAGTATCTGATCCCCTTGCCCTTGTACGGCTCGGGTGGTCTGACCTTGCGGATATTGGCTGCGACCTGTCCGACCATCTCCTTGTCGATCCCGGTCACGATGATCTTGGTGGGTTCGGGTACGTCGAACGTAATCCCGTCCGGGGCCTCGACATTGACCGGATGGCTGAAACCAACCAGTAGCTCGATGTCTTTGCCTTTCAAGGACGCCCGATAACCGACGCCCTGGATCTCCAGTTCCTTACTGAAGCCACTCGAGACACCTTCGACCATATTGGCGAGGAGGGCGCGACTCAAACCATGGAGCGCACGAGACTGCGGGCTATCGCCGTCCCGGGTCAGCGTGATCACTCCGTCCTCGATTTCGAATTCGACGCGGTCTGTGAACTCGCGGGCAAGTTCGCCCTTCGACCCCTTGACCACGACCCTGCTGCCATCGACCTTGACGTCTACCCCCGAGGGTACGTCGATCGGCATTTTTCCGATTCGGCTCATGTCACCAAACCTCACAGAGAATTTCGCCACCGAGTCGGCGACGGCGCGCTTCCCGGTCCGGCATGATGCCCTGACTGGTCGAAACGACCGCCACCCCGATACCACCCTGGACGCGGGGCAACTCAGAGGCTCCGCGGTAGATACGGTGACCTGGCTTCGAGATCCGCTTGATGCCCTCGATTGCCGGGCGGCGGCGGTTTCCGTAGCGAAGCACCAGGAGCAGTTCCTTGTGAGAGCCATCAGCCACCTCTTCAAAGCGATCGATAAAACCCTCTGAGACGAGGATTTCCGCGATCCCGACTTTGAGCTTCGACGACGGCATGGTTACCCGCTCATGCCCGACGGCGACGGCGTTGCGAATTCGCGTCAGCATGTCAGCGATTGGATCAGTATGCATTACCAGGACGCCTTTCTGACTCCGGGCAACTCGCCACGAGACGCAAGCTCGCGCACACAGATTCGGCACATACCGAAGTCGCGGAGATAGGCCCGTGAACGACCACACCGTTTACAGCGGTTGTAACCGCGAACCTTGAATTTTGGTTTTCTGTTCGCTTTTGCAATTAGAGATTTTTTTGCCATTGAATACTTACTCCTATGACACGGTGGTCTTGCGGAACGGGAACCCGAAGGCCTCCAGCAGCGCCTTGGCTTGCTCATTGTCAGGGGCGGTCGTGCAAATGGTTATATCCATCCCACGTGTCGCGTTGACCGAGTCGAAATCGATTTCCGGGAAGATCAGTTGCTCGGTCACACCAAATGTGTAATTTCCGCGGCCGTCGAACGACTTCGGGTTCAGCCCCCGGAAGTCACGGACACGAGGAATGGCAACAGCAAGAAGACGATCGAAGAACTCCCACATCCTCGCTCCCCGGAGGGTTGCAGAGACGCCCACGGGAGTTCCTTCCCGGAGCTTGAATCCGGCCACCGACTTGCGGGCCAAATTGACCCTGGGTTTCTGACCGGTGATCAAACTCAGCTCGTCTACAGCCGAGGTAACGACCTTTTTGTCGTTGTTGGCCTCACCAATACCCATATTGACAACGATTTTGTCGATAACTGGAACCTGCATTGGATTGTCCAACCCGAGCTCTTCCTGAAGGCGTGCGGCAATTTCGTCGCGGTACTTGGTCTTCAGACGTGGCGTGGTCATAGGTCACCTCCGCATTTCACGCATACCCGGTGTTTGGTCCCGTCGTCGTCGATCCGGGCAGCGATACGCGTCGGCCCGCACTTCTTGCAGACGATCATCACATTCGAGGCATCGATGGGCATGTCCTTGTCGATGATTCCTCCCTGCATCGTCTGGCCCGTGGGCCGGGTGTGACGCTTGGCGGTATTCACCCCTTCAACCAGTATTTTGTTCTTGTCACGCAACACCCTGGTGATGTGTGACTCCACTCCGGCATCCTTGCCGGAAATCACCATCACGGTGTCACCCTTCTTGAGCTTCATGACTGAACCTCCTGCGAGCAGTCGGTCGACGAGTTTGCGCAGCAAACTGGCGAGGAATCCAAAGGATTCCCGTCACCTTTCTTCAATTTCACGAGAAATCCTCCTCCGGGAGCGGCAGCCCTGGCCGACCGGCGTCTGTTCGCCAGTCCCCAAAGCTGTAAATAACGAAACGTCGATGGTTGTCCCCTGTGGTGGAGTAGGCCAGACACATCGGAGCCAATCTGGCGAAGTCGGCCAGCAACATCAGAGCACCTCCGGTGCGAGTGAGACGATCCGCATGAACTTGCGGTCGCGAAGCTCTCGGGCCACCGGTCCGAAAATACGGGTGCCACGTGGCTGCTGATTGGTGTCGATGATCACACATGCGTTCTCGTCGAAACGTATGTAGGTGCCATCGGGCCGGCGGGACTCTTTTTTGGTCCTGACGACAACGGCGCGAACGACCTCGCCCTTCTTGACCGAGCCACCGGGTGTTGCTTCCTTGACGGCAGCGACGATCACGTCGCCGACGCCTGCATAGCGGCGCGACGAGCCACCGAGAACCCGAATGCAAAGCACTTCTCGGGCTCCGGTGTTGTCGGCCACTTTGAGGCGGGACTCCTGTTGGATCATCGAGCACGCTCGACAATCTCGACTACACGCCAGCGCTTCTGCTTCGACAACGGCCGGGTTTCCATGATCCGGACGGTGTCGCCCATGTGGGCGTCATTGGTCTCGTCATGGGCGTGGAACTTCGAACTGGTCCGCACCACCTTGTCGTAACGGGGATGTGCGGATTGGTAGGGCACTTCTACGGTGACGGTCTTGTCCCGAGCATCAGAGACAACAACGCCGACCCGGACCTTGCGCCGATTGCGGGTTGTTTCGTCGGCCATCAGGCACTCTCCTTCTTGCCAGTGGCCTCTTCCGCTTGGGCGGAAGAAACAGCATCGGCTACTTCACGTTCGCGCATCACGGTGAGGAGGCGAGCGATGTTCTTCTTCACGTCCGTGATCCGGGAGGTGTTGTCCAGTTGATTGGTGGCCACCTGGAAACGAAGGTTGAACTGTTCTTCCTTCGCCTCGGCGAGGGCGTCGACCAACTCATCGCCGGTCATTTCGCGCATGTCGGTGAGATTCATGAGTCCTCCCTGGTGACAATGCGGGTTTTGATGGGCAGTTTGTGGCCTGCCTTCCGCAAAGCTTCCCGGGCCAGGTCTTCAGGAACACCGGCGAGTTCGAACATCACGCGTCCCGGCTTCACAACAGCCACCCAGAATTCCGGGTTTCCCTTCCCTGAACCCATACGGGTTTCGGCGGGCTTCTGCGTGACCGGCTTGTCGGGGAAGATGGTGATCCATACTTTCCCTCCACGTTTTACAGCACGGGTGATGGCGACACGGGACGACTCGATCTGACGTGATGTGATCCATCCGGGCTCGAGTGCCTGCAGTCCATACTCACCGAAGGCGACTGACGTGCCGCCCTTGGCAACGCCGGACATGCGCCCGCGGTGCATCTTCCGATGCTTGGTCCTTTTAGGCATCAACATGTTT
This sequence comes from Acidimicrobiia bacterium, assembly GCA_041747375.1. Lineage (GTDB taxonomy): Bacteria > Actinomycetota > Acidimicrobiia > Spongiisociales > ZC4RG35 > MA-ANB-1. The sequence continues at coordinate 5,108 of JBGTFH010000105.1, read as the reverse complement.
CACCACGCGATGCAGTTCTGAACGGAGTGTTCATTCTTCCTCCGACTTCTCAGTTGCGTCAGCAACTGGATCGTCTTCGGCCTCGGCCGAAGACGCCTCCTTGGCCGTGGACTCAACGGGAGTATCTCCCGTGGTCTCCTCGGTGTTGTTCTCTATATCAGTCTCAGCAGAAGCTTCAGCAGAAGCCTTAGCTTCTGCATCGACTTCGGCCTTGGCCGAAGACGCAGCATCGTCACCGTCAGGTGACGCAACGTCAGTTTCTACAATCTCTTCGGCGCCAGCCGAAGAGGCAGCATCTGCTTTCGTCTCAGTGGTTTCTATTTCCTCGCGGGCCGTCTCGTACTCGATCTTGGCCTCGGCGGCGGTGGGACGTCGTCCCCCTCCGGCCTCGATAACCTTGCGACCTTCCTTGGGATCGGTCGACTCGACCAGACGCTTGCCTCCGCCGGCCTCGATGAGACGCGGCTTGGCACCAGCACCGGCAGCCTCTTCGGCGCGGGACTTGATGCTCTTGCGGGTACGACGGGCGGGGCCGCCGGTGGCCAAATCGGCCTCGGCAGTAATCCTGTCCGTCGAAGCGGGGCCACCGAGAACGACCTCGCCCCGGTAAACCCAAACTTTGACCCCGATGGCGCCCACTGTCGTGCGGGCGGTGGCGGTTCCGTAGTCGATGTCGGCGCGCAGCGTGTGGAGAGGCACGCGACCTTCGCGGTACCACTCACGCCTGCCCATGTCCGCTCCACCGAGGCGGCCTTTGCACTCAACCCGTACCCCTTCGGCACCGGCCTTGAGGGCCGATTGAACTGCACGTTTCATGGCCCGGCGGAAAGCAATACGATTTTCCAATTGATCCGCAATCCCGCGAGCCAGCAGGGCCGCATCGAGATCGGGGTCTTTGACTTCGTTGATGTTGAGCTTGACCCGACGCTGGGTCATCTTCTCCAGTTCGCCGCGAAGCCGCTCGGCTTCGGCACCTTTACGCCCGATGACCACTCCGGGCCGGGCCGTGTGGATGTCCACGATCAAACGGTCACGGGTGCGCTCGATGTCGATTCGAGATAATGCACCCCGTACCAGATCATCACGGAGGAACTCGCGAATTTGCCAGTCTTCATTGACAAAATCGACGTAGTCCTTCTTGGAAAACCACTTTGACTTCCAGTCTGTGGCGATTCCAAGCCGGAACGAATAAGGATGGACTTTCTGACCCATCAGCTGACCTCCTCTGTTCGGTCCGAGACAATGATTGTGATGTGGCTGGTGCGCTTTCTTATCTGGGTGGCGCGGCCGCGTGCCCGGGGTCGATAGCGCTTCAAAGTAGGGCCTTCGTCGGCGAATGCCTCAGACACGACCAGCTCCTCGGCGTCGAGTGCATGGTTGTGTTCTGCATTGGCAACGGCCGACCTGAGCACTTTGGCGACGGGTTCGGTGGCACCACGAGGGGTGAGACGGAGTACGTGTTCCGCCTCGCCCACAGGGAGCCCACGGACCAGGTCGAGGACGCGACGCACCTTGTACGGTGACTGACGGACAAAACGAGCTTGCGCTTTCACTTTCATGATCGCTTCGCCGCCCTCTCCGCATGGCCACGGAAGGTCCGTGTTGGGGCGAACTCGCCGAGCTTGTGGCCAACCATCGACTCGGTGATATAGACCGGCACGTGCTTTCGGCCGTCGTGAACGGCAATGGTGTGACCGATCATCTCCGGGATGACGGTGGAGCGACGCGACCAGGTTCTGATCACGCGCTTGCTGTTGGTTGCGTTGAGCTCGTCGACTTTCTTTACAAGATGGTCGTCGACGAATGGACCCTTCTTCAATGAGCGCGCCATTAGCGCCTGCCCTTCTTCGTGCGGCCCTTCACGGCAGAAGCGAAGCTTCTGCAATGCGCCGACGTGCGTGGTTGAGATTTGCGATTCATCAGCGCCTGCCCTTTTTCGTCCGTCGGCGCACGATGTACTTGTTGGAGGCCTTCTTCTTGCTTCGGGTGCGACCCTCTTTCTTGCCCCAGGGGCTGGAGGGGTGGCGCCCACCGGCAGACTTGCCTTCGCCACCTCCGAGCGGATGGTCCACCGGGTTCATGGCAACACCGCGGGTCTGAGGGCGAACCCCTTTCCACCGGTTGCGACCCGCCTTCCCGATCTTGATCAATTCAGATTCGGGGTTGCCGACCTGGCCGACGGTTGCCCGACAGTCAAGTGGTATCTGTCGCATTTCACCCGAAGGGAGACGTATCAGTGCGACATCGCCTTCCTTGGACATCAACTGGACGCTGGAGCCGGCGGAACGGGCCATCTTGGCGCCTCCCCCGGGCCGCATCTCAAGGGCGTGAACCACCGTACCTGCGGGGATATTACGAAGCGGCAAAGCGTTACCGGGCCGAATATCAGCCTTCGATCCCGATTCGAGACGATCGTCGACCTTGACCCCGAGCGGCGCCAGGATGTATCGCTTCTCGCCGTCGGCGTAGTTGAGCAAGGCGATTCTGGCTGTGCGGTTGGGGTCGTATTCGACCGTGGCCACACGGGCCGGGATGCCGTCCTTGTCACGTCGGAAATCGATGACTCGATAACGCTGCTTGTGCCCGCCACCGCGATGCCGTGAAGTGACACGGCCATAGGAGTTGCGGCCACCGGTGCTCGTCTTCTTGGAAATCAGGGACTTCTCGGGCCGATCTGTGGTGATCTCGGCAAAGTCGGACACCGTCTGGAATCGACGTCCAGGTGAAGTTGGTTTGCGTTTCTTTATCGCCATCTCAGACTCCGAACACGTCGATCGAGTTGCCTTCGGCGAGGGTTACCAGGGCACGCTTGGTGTCCTTGCGCCTCCCAAAGGTGTTCCCCTGGCGTTTGCGCTTTCCCTTGCGGTTCATGGTGTTTACCCGCACGACCTTGACCTCGAAGATCTCCTCGATTGCGTCACGGATTTGGCCCTTGTGGGCGCGGGGATCCACCTCGAAGGTGTATGTGTTTTGAAATTCGATGAGGTCGTAGGACTTCTCGGATACGACGGGGGAACGGACAATGTCACGTGGGTTTCTCATGAGGACTCACCGCCATTGTCTGTAACGACTTCGGCGTCAGCAGCAGAAGCGCCAGCTTCTGTAACGACTTCCGCTTCAGCGGAAGTCGCATCATCTTTGACAAAATCGGAGTCCGAGATTTCGTAGCTACTCGTCTTGCCGACGGAACCCACGGTGTGAGAAGTGAACACCACCTGGTCCGACCAGAGAACGTCATATGGAGTCAGGTGGCCGGGCTCGGAAAGCCGGACTTCGGGGAGATTTCGGAAGGACCGTCCCGCCACCCCGTCGAGCGTATTGAGGACGACGAGCGTCTTACCCGCTGCCCCCATCGCGCCGAGCAAGGCGACAGCCTGTTTCGTCTTGGGCGCTGCCCAATCGATGTCGTCCACCACAAACACGGCATCCTCGGATGCCCGCGCCGACAACGCACTCTTCAGGGCGAGTCGCTTCATCTTCTTCGGCGTACGTTGCGTGTAGTCGCGGGGCTTGGGACCATGTGCCACTCCACCACCGACGAAGTGAGGGGCACGAATCGAGCCTTGACGGGCACGACCGAGACCTTTCTGACGCCACGGCTTGCGTCCTCCACCTCGTACCTCGGCACGGGTCTTGGTCGAAGCACTTCCACGGCGACGGGCGGCAAGCTGTGCTGTGATCACCTGGTGAAGCACGGCCAGATTCGGTTCGATGCCGAATATCTCGGCGTCGAGGTCGAAATGCCCCTTCGCCGATCCATCGGCTGCAAATAGTTGGGCTTTCACATCAGCCACGAGCCTTCACCGCCTCTCTCACCAGAACGACGGAGCCCTTGGGGCCTGGTACTGAGCCTTCCAAAAGGAGCAAATCCCGCTCCGAGTCGACTCCAAAAACCTGCAGATTGAGAGTGGTCACTTGCTCGCCACCCATCCGGCCAGCCATCTTCATACCTTTGAACACGCGTGCCGGTGTGGCGCAAGCACCGATCGAACCGGGAGCACGGTGCTTCTTGTGCGTACCGTGCGAGGCACCCTGACCTTTGAAGTTGTGACGCTTCATGACTCCGGCAAAGCCCTTACCTTTGGAGACCCCGGAGACATCGGCTTTGGCTCCGGCTTCGAAGACATCGGCGATCTTGAATTCCTGTCCCACCTTGTATTCCGAAGCATCATCAACCCTCACCTCGATGAGGGTTTGTGAAGGCTCGACTCCCGCCTTGGCATAGTGGCCTGCGGTTGGCTTGTTGACGTTTGAAACCTTGACATCCCCGAAGGAGAGCTGGACGGCGTTGTAGCCATCCCTCTCCATGGTCTTGATCTGGACGACGTGACAGGGCCCGGCCTTTATGACGGTGACGGGAATAGCTCTCGCCTCCTCATCAAAGACCTGGGTCATGCCCAGTTTTTGTCCGATGATGGTGTTCATTTTGGTTATCTCGCCCCGCCGGATCGACGGCGGCCCACGCTGAGCAACCCGGAAAGGATCTCGTTGATCAACTTCATAGCTTGATCTCGACTTCCACTGCCTCATCGTGCGGGGCCTGGGTCCCTGGAGTTTGCGCAGCAAACTCCCAAGGAACCCGAAGGGTTCCCCTGCACCCCCCGCTCAAGGCGAGGTCGGAGCTTGAGAAGAATTCGGCGTTCATAGCTTGATCTCTACTTCCACGCCTGCGGGGAGCTCGAGTCTCATCAACGAGTCGACCGTTTTCGGGGTCGGTTCGAGAATGTCGATGAGCCGTTTGTGGATCCGCATCTCGAAGTGCTCCCGTGAGTCTTTATCGACATGCGGACCACGGATCACGCAATAGCGATGGATTTCTGTGGGGAGAGGAATCGGGCCCTTGATCTTGGCCTGAGTCCTGACCACCGTCTCGGTGATCTTCTTGGAGGACTCATCGACCACGTTGTGGTCGTAGGCCTTCAAGCGGATCCGGATTTTCTGGGAGTCGGTCATGTTTTCCTAATACCTACTTGAGAATTTTGATGACTCGTCCGGCGCCTACGGTCCTGCCACCCTCGCGGATAGCGAAACGGAGACCTTCGTCCATAGCGATCGGAGCGATCAGTTCCACGGTCATCTCCGTGTTATCGCCAGGCATGATCATCTGG
>JBGTFH010000104.1:0-5540 GCA_041747375.1 Acidimicrobiia bacterium | reverse complement strand
GGCCGGAACCAACAGGTGTGGGAGGTCACAATCACCCGCGAGGACGACGCCAAATTGGCAGCGCACGGCCAGGTCCGTCTCCAGAACATCCACGACACCGACGCTGTCGGCACCTAAAACCGCGTTCCGACGGAACAAAGTGCCATATATGGCCGATTCCGAGTACAGAACGCCGATGCCAAGCGCCGGGCGTGGTTGTCGAATCCGCAGGGTGGTCGTACGGTGAGTCGGGAGATGGCGATGGAACAGTGGAACCGGCAGCTGTTGCAACGCGAACGCTCGACGACTGTCGAACAGGTCGTCGTCGAAGCCGGTGGGATCTACAGCACCGCACCCACGAGCTACCTGTCATTCGCGGCGCGGATCCCCGGATTTGTCAAGGATGACCTGGATCGCGCCCTTAATCAGGATCGTTCATTGGTCCGTCTGTCGGCGCTTCGAGGGTCAGGATTTCTGATCCCTCTGGACATGATCGACGACGTTCTTGCCGCCAGTGACAGGGGCAACGTGTTCGAGGGCTGGGTTGAGAAGCTCGTCGGGGCTGAGGTCCGCGAAGACTGGCGTGCCCGGATCCTCGCCCTGTTGGATGGACGGGTTATGCCGGCGCGGGAGATTCGCACGGAACTCGACGTGTCAGCTAAAGAGTCCGAGGCCCTCAGGTTTCTGCTTTCGTCGCTGTCACAAACCCGGCAAGTGGCGGCGGCCGCCGGCACAATCGGTTGGCGGGATAATCAGTATGGCTACACCTTGTGGGACCAATGGTTTACAAATCACCCTCCACGCGTTGTGGATCCCGAGATTGCCCGGACCCGGGTGGCAGGCTGGTACCTGAGTGGCCACGGGCCCGGGACTGTCGATCACTTCGCATGGTGGGCCGGTGTCACCAAAGCGAACGCGGCGGCCGCACTGTCGTCTTTCGAGGAGATCGAGCAAGGCATCTTCGATCTGGGCGATCCGCCGGAAGGGGTCGAGCCATCTGGACTTCGACTACTCCCGGTTTGGGACACGGCGCTGGTCGCCCCAAAGGGGAGGAGACGCATGGTTCGCACTGCTCATCAGCGCTACGTATACGACGCCAGCGGAAATCTGACGTCGACGATTGTCAAGGATGCGGCAGTTATCGGGGTATGGAGCCGCGGCGGCGACAACGATCTCATCGCAGTGAAAGCGGCCCCATTCGAGTCTTTTACAAAGTCAGTTCGGTTGGATATCGAGCAAGAGGCACAGTTCTTGGGTCACGCAGTGGGCGCCACCGATGTAAGTGTTGAGTTCGTCGACGATCCGGTCGATCTCACCACAGCTCCTCGAAATCGGTTCCTGTCACCGCTCAAGGATTCGTAACCTGTCCTTGTGGTGCTACAGATTGGGAACATAAAAGTTGACCCTCCGGTGGTGCTCGCCCCGATGGCGGGTGTCACCAACGCCCCGTTTCGTCGCCTGTGCCGCGAGTTTGGGGCCGGCCTCTACGTATCGGAGATGATCGGCGCACGCGGCCTGGTCGAGGGCAATGAGAAAGCCCTGGCGCTGGCGCGATTCGACGCCGACGAGACTCCACGGTCGATCCAGCTCTACGGAACCGATCCTTCATCGCTGGGCGAGGCGGTGGCATTTCTTGTGGGCGATCGTGGAGTCGATCACATCGACATGAACTTCGGTTGTCCGATGGGCAAGGTCACCCGTCACGGTGGGGGCGCGGCACTCCCGTGGAAGTCGGGTCTGTTCCGTTCCATAGTCCGCGCCGCCGTCTCCAATGCCGGAGATGTACCGGTGACGGTCAAGTTCCGGAAGGGCATCGACGACGATCATCTCACTTTCCTCGAAACCGGGCTCGCCGCCGAAGAGGAGGGGGCATCAGCCGTGGCCCTCCACGCCCGGACCGCCCGACAGCTCTACTCGGGCGAGGCAGACTGGAGAGCGATCCGCCAGTTGAAGGAAGCGGTGACAACGGTGCCTGTCCTCGGGAACGGAGATATCTGGACGGCAGCGGACGCCCGGCGCATGATTGACGAAACCGGTTGTGATGGCGTGATCGTGGGGCGGGGATGCTTGGGTCGCCCATGGCTATTTCGGGACCTCGCCGACATGTTCTCGGGTCGACAACCGCAGACGCCGCCTGACCTGGGCGAGGTGGGTGACGTGATGATTCGCCACGCCGGCTTGCTGGGGGACCATTTCGGCGAGCATGTGGGTATCCGGCTTTTCCGGAAGCACCCGTCCTGGTATCTAAAGGGATTTCCTGCGGGACCGGTTGTCCGGGACGGCCTTTCCAAAGTCGAGTCGGTAGCTGACGTTCGGACATGGGTGTCCCGTCTCGACCCGACAGTTCCCTATCCCGAGGAGGCGGAACGGATGGTCCGCGGCCACTCCCACGGCCCCCGCCCGGTCCGACTACCGCCCGGCTTTCTCGAATCCCGCGACGCCGATTCGCTGGGACTCGAGGCCGACGAGGTGGTCAGCGGCGGATAAATCCGCGTTCCGACGGATCAGAGCGCCACATGTGGCATGTATCAGGGATAGAACGGCGAACCTAGATACGCTCAGTGAACCCCGCGCACGCAGAGAGAACAAGGTGCGCCATCGCGTCGAGCGTCACGCCACTGACATCCGCTTGAGCGTCGACCTCGACAAAATCGATCGCTCTAACCCGGGGATGGGAAGCGCAGATACGGACTCCCTCAGCCAGGGTCCTCAAGGCGAGGCCGCCCGGCCTTGCTCCGGGACAACCGGGAGCCACGGAAGCGTCGAGCACATCAACATCGACATCGACGTAGATGACGTCGCAACGAGCCAGTAGCCGCTCGATGGCTCCAAGGACCACATAGCCAATCCCTGCTCTTTCCACTTCGGCGACCGTGGCAACTGAGATGTACTGATCGTCGCAGTACTCGCGGTAGGCGAGAGAATTGGCGAACGAATGAATCCCGATCTGGGATACGTGCGCTCCGACGAGCCCATCTTGCTCGATCAACCCCCGAATTGGTGACCCATTGGTCGGTCCGAGGTCGAGCGTCCGAACGTCGTGATGTGCGTCAAACGTTATGACCCCAATCCGGCTCAGATCGCCGAAGCTGTTGACCAACGGGCGGGTGATGGCATTGTCCCCCCCGAGGAAGAGCGTGAGAGGGGTGTCGGGAAGCTCCCGTGCCAGAGCCTCCACCCGGCCCGGCATCTCGTGCATGTCGAGCGGGCTGACCGGCCAGTTGCCTTCGTCGTAGACCGTCAAGGCGCTGAAATCGATTCCCCACTCCCCGTGGTATGTAGAGAACCGGCTGAATCTCTGACGCACCGCCTGAGGTGTCATGTCTGCTCGGCTCGGAGACAGGGATGCCGAAGATGACGGCACGCCAACCACGCGAATCTGTGGGTCTTCGGCTTCCTGCGCCAGCCAAACATCGGCCCTTGGCCAGAATGGGTCGTTGATGACCACGCTATTCAGCTTCCAACATAGGAATGTCGATACCACGTTCTCGCGCCACCCGCTTGGCGATGGGGTAGCCGGCGTCGGCGTGACGCATCACACCGGTGCCAGGGTCATTGGTCAGCACTCGCTCGACCCGCAAGGCACCCTGTTCGGTGCCATCGGCCACCACCTGGGCCCCTGAATGTATCGAATTCCCTATTCCGACCCCCCCACCGTGATGAACCGCAACCCAGGCCGCCCCGGAAGAAACGTTGAGCATCGCGTTGAGAATCGGCCAGTCGGCTACTGCATCGGAGCCGTCCAACATCGACTCGGTCTCCCGGTAAGGGGAAGCGACGGACCCGGAGTCGAGATGGTCGCGACCAATGACGATGGGCGCGCTCACGTCGCCTGCTGCCACCAATTCGTTGAAACGGAGACCGGCCAGGTGGCGCTCGCCGTACGAGAGCCAGCAGATGCGAGCGGGTAGACCCTGGTAGTGGACCTTTTCACCAGCCATCTCGATCCATCTATGCAAAGGGTCGTTGTCGGGAAATAGGTCGAGCAACGCCCGATCGGTGGCGGCGATATCCCCGGGGTCCCCGCTGAGTGCCACCCAGCGGAAGGGACCCGACCCCTCGGAGAAGAGGTCGCGGATGTAGGCCGGCACAAAGCCCGGATAGGCGAATGCGTTACTGAATCCCGCTATTTGCGCCTCACCTCGCAGGTTGTTCCCATAGTCGAAAACCTCGGCGCCTGCATCCTGGAACCCGACCATTGCTTCGCACTGGGTGGCCATCGACTCGCGCGAAGCCTTGATGTAGGTGTCCGGATCGTCCTTACGAAGGTGGATCGCCTCTGCGAGCGAGTATCCGTTTGGAATGTATCCGTACAGGGGATCGTGCGCTGACGTCTGGTCGGTGACGATGTCGGCTCCCAGACCCAATTTGAGAAGTGCCGGAAAGAGATCTGCTGTGTTACCCAGGAGCCCGATCGAGACGGCTTCCCTGTTGTCTTTGGCTTCAAGAGCCCGGGCGACCGCCGCATCGACGTCTGTGAAACTCTCGTCGAGGTAGCCGGTCTCGAGCCGACGCTCGATACTGTGCGGATCGACGTCAACGCACAGGGCCACTCCACCGTTCATCGTGATGGCTAAAGGCTGGGCGCCACCCATCCCGCCGAGACCGCCCGTGAGGGTGAGGGTGCCAGCGAGAGTTCCGCCGAACTTCTTGGTGGCTATGGCGGCAAACGTCTGATAGGTCCCTTGGAGAATGCCCTGGGTCCCGATGTAGATCCAAGATCCGGCAGTCATCTGGCCATACATCATCAGCCCCTTGGCTTCGAGATCCCAGAAGTGTTCGAGTGTCGCCCACCTCGGCACCAGCAGGCTGTTGGCGATGAGCACGCGTGGTGCCATCTCATGTGTGCGGAAGACGCCGACCGGTTTTCCGGACTGCACCAGAAGTGTCTCGTCGTTTTTCAGCCGTTGCAAGGTGGCGACGATCGCATGAAACGCTTCGAGGTTCCGGGCCGCCTTTCCCCGTCCTCCATACACGATCAGATTCTCCGGATCTTCGGCCACGTCGGGGTCGAGATTGTTGAGAAGACATCGCAGCGCCGCCTCCTGGAGCCACCCTTGGGTATTCAGCTCAGACCCGTGTGGAGCGTGGAGGGGGAAGGTCAGGTCGAGCATTCCCACCAGCCTAGAACCCGGGCTTTAGCCGAGAACCAGATCCGGCCACCTGGACTCTGCGTGTTGACCTGCGACGCTCCGCGCGAGCGCTCAGCGTTCTAGCCGTGATAGGTGCCACTATTGGCCGATTGTTCCGTCGGAACGCGGTTTTCACTTGCGGAGGAGGCCGTCGAGGCGTTTGTTGGCGATGACGCCACCAATGAGGCCCATGATGACCAGGAAGGCGACATGGCCCAGCATCGACCAGTCGAGCACACCGAGGCTCAAACCCCTGAGAAGCTCGGTCCCGTGATAGAGCGGGGAGAGTTTGACGAGTTGCTGCATCAAGGGCGGGTAGACATCGAGGGGGTAGAAGGTTGCTGAAAAAAGGAACAGCGGCATCGTTACCAGGGTCACCAGGTCGAAGTCCTGCCAGGAGCGCATGTAGGTGCACGCAGCCAGTCCCAC
>JBGTFH010000103.1:0-9435 GCA_041747375.1 Acidimicrobiia bacterium | reverse complement strand
CGACGCGGACCTCTTCTTCCCTGAGCGGGGGGCATCGACCCGGAAGGCGAAGGCTATCTGCGGCGCGTGCGAAGTGAAGGGAGCTTGTCTCGACTACGCCATTGATATGGGCGAGAAGTTCGGGATTTGGGGCGGGCTCTCTGAAAGGGAAAGACGACGGGTTCGTCGGGAGCGTGCTCTCCGCGAACGCAAAGTCAGCTAGGCCGGCGAGTCCAGGCCTATAAGTAGAGTCCCGACCGTCCCTCTTCCTCGGGAGATGGGGCGGTCAAGGACTTTCTCTGCATCTCCGCCAACTGATGTTGAGCGGCCATCTGCTGAGACCAGAGTGATGCCTGGATGCCGTGAAAAAGACCCTCGAGCCATCCAATCAACTGGGCCTGGGCGACGCGCAATTCCGCTTCGCTGACAGGGTCTTCCTTGAGCGGAATCATTATTTCATCGAACTCCTCCAGGAGGTCTGGCGACAGGACTCCGCGCAATTCGGCGAGCGAACGGGCGTGGACCTCTGCCAATCTCGCCCGACCGACATCATCGAGAGGGGCCTGGCGAACTTCTTCCAACATGGCCCGGGTCATCGACGCGATTCGGATCAGCTTGGTTGGCTCGGAAACCGGTGATTCTTCTTCGTCGTTCTCCACATCTGCTTCGACGACATCTGGTTTTACTTTGTCATCCATCTCGGCGAAGCCTATTACCGCTCAACTCCGTACTCGACGGCCAACCAAACCCGGGCCCCGTTGGTACCTTGGACGCCGACAGGAAGTGACAGGTGACATCTCAAGGTAAGAAAGCCCGGCTTCAGGAGAAGAAGAAGGCTCTCGAAGCGCAAAAGAAGCGAAGACGGTGGTTCATTTTCGGCGGGATCGGAATCCTCGCGTCCGGGCTACTGGTGTACTCATTGACCCGGCCCGAACCTGAGGAACTCGCCGCAACCGAGGTTTTCGCTGACCTTGGTGGCGGACACCTCGAGGAAGGCGACCCGATGCCGGCGTACAACTCCTCTCCCGCGACCAGCGGGCCTCATCTGCCCTCACCGGCTAGCTGTGGGATATACATCGAGGAATTGGACGACGTATTGTTGGTCCACAACCTCGAACACGGAACGATTGTCGTCCAATACCAGCCTGAAATCCCTGCGGCCGACCTGACCGCGCTGCAGAATTTCGCCCGCACCACTGGCACTCACATCCTGATCGCGCCCAGGGCCGATCTACCCGCACCTGTTGTGATCACCGCATGGACGAGGATGTTGAAGATGGACTCCCTCGACCTGGACACTCTTCAAGTGTTTTACGACCGCTGGGCGCGAATCGGTCCCGAGATGGGAGTCCAATGTCAATTCCAAATCGACCAGGCGTGAGCTAAGCCCCGAAACGCGGGTCGTGACGCCTCTATTCCAATCGGTCCTGGATTGCCGTACCATCGATCGAAGTGATGAGGACGAACATATGACTGAGGATCGGAAGGGAGATTTCCCGCCCATCCTCGACGCTGCGCAGGTAGCGGAGCTACTGGGTATGAACGTGCAGATGGTGCGGCGCTATGCGAGGGAGGGGCGATTGCCGGCCTACAAACTTCCAGGTGGGCGTACCTTCAAATTCTTCAGGGAGGAAATCTTCGAATTCCTCCGCTCTCACCCGGTATCCGCGGAAAGCGAAGCTAATGAAGCGCGGTGGAGCGAATGACCGCCCTGAGAAGGTCCATAGATACGTAGACATCCCGTCCGTCGGCGTCGGACACCCGGAGGTGGTCTTCACTCACCGTGTGAATCGTGCCCATGAGTGCGTTGCCGCCGGCAAGTTCCAGCCGGAGACGGGTGCTATCCCGGGAGTGTTCGCTGAGTCGGGCCCGAAGCCGCATGGCGGTCTTGGCGGCTGGTTGGGTCGATGTCAGACCCGCTACGAAAGACCACACACCGGCGTCGATGGAGATCTCCGCCTCCTGCTCGGACAGTGTGATTGTGACATAGTCGAGGCCGGTGGAGACAATAGGACCGCTGAGAGTCTTCCCATCGAACTCGGCGGTGGCGCGGTCGCCACGGTGGGCGGCTTGTTCGGCAACGGTGATCAGACTCATCTGGCGGTTCCTGAATTCTTCGGTGAGTTGCTCGTCTTCGGCTGCCTCTTCGGCCCATTCTCGACCGGCGCCCTGACGGAGGTCGGATCTCAGATCATCGGGGAGGTTTTCGTTCTCCATTGGATTTTCGCGCTCTCGACATCGTTTCTCGGTAACAGGATAGGTTGCGATTCGTGAACGTGACTCCCTTAGGGCTGAGGGAAGCGGGCACCTCACCGCAAGTACAACAAAGAACGGTCCGGCGGCCATCTTTGCCCCACATCCTCATCGCGGTCGCTGCGATCCTCGCGTTTGTCTTCAATTTTCTGGCTTTGCAGGACCGGTCGGACGCGACACTGGTCGCCGTTGCATCATCCGATCTACGCGCCGGGCAGAAAGTCACCACGTCCGACATCACGTTCGCTCCGCTTGCGGCAGATTTCGCAGGTGTGGACAGTCTGGTTAGCGAGTCCCGGTGGCATCAGATGGAAGGCTGGATTCTGACCCGCGCAATCGTCGGCGGAAGCGTCATCGACGCCGCAAGCCTCAGCGCTCCGGGCGATGCCGGCAATCTCCGATCGATGAGCATTCCGGTGGCCGTCGAACATGCCGCAGGGGGACTGCTGGCGGCAGGGGATATTGTTGACGTCGCCACAGTCGGCGACGGCAGCCCGAGATAGGTCGCAACCGGGATGACGGTTGTGAGCGTCGCATCGGCCGACTCCGAGGGCATCGGTGGGTTCGGGCCGTATCACGTGGTCGTGTCAGTCACCTCGGATCAAGCGTTGAGCCTGGCCGCAGCGATCGACTCCGGTTCGATCGAGATCGTTCGGGCGACCGGGGCCGAGGAGTTGGGAGGCTGAATGGCCCCGGCACGAATCGCTCTGGCGGCATCGGCACGGGATTGGAGTGACCGCCTCCATCGTTCCGTCCTAGACCACGGGGGTGGAATGGTGGTGGCCCGGGTCATGTCGGAAGATCAGGCAATCGAGTCGGATTTCGACGTTCTGTTCATCGACGACATTTGCTCATTTCTCACCCCGCGCCTCATCTTCGAGTTGCGACGTCAGGGCAAAGCAGTGGTCGGGGTGTTTTCACCCGAAGACGGTTCCGATGGCAAGCACCGTCTTCTGGAGGTGGGTATTTCTGATGTGGCTGAGTCGGCGTCCACCGCTGAGGAGTTCCTTTATGTCGCTCGAACGTCGATAAATGCCGCCCCGGAGTCGGTCAGCGCCGGTGAGACTTCCCCGACAGCAGGTCTGACGGTCGGGCTACTCGGCCCCCCCGGTGGCGTTGGGGTCACCGAAGTATCCATTGGTCTTGCAAGCGATATAGCGCGTCATCATCGTGTTGCCCTTCTGGACCTGAACCAGAGGTGGCCCTCGATCGGTCAGAGACTCGGACTACGGATGCACCCGAATCTTCGAACAGCTGTGGACTTCGCCCTCCACGAGCCGGAGCGGGTGGTAGAGGCCATGCATGTCGACAGAAACACTCACGTGGTAACCGGATTGGCCAATCCCGGAGCCGGAGAGCTTCCGCCGGCAGACCTGGCCGGTTTGGTGATCTCGGTCAGTCGAGAGTTCTCCCGCACCATCGTTGACCTCGGATCGGTGGATCCCCGGCCATCTGACCTCCTGCTCCGTCGGTTCGATGCGCTGCTGCTCGTCGGAGTCGGAGATCCGGTCGGAGTCACCAGGGTGGTGCGAGCACTCGAGACACTGGCCGAGAACGCTTTGAGTTCAGAGGTCGGGGTCGTTCTCAATCGAGTAACTGGTTCATCGCGACAACGCCAAGAGATCGTGGAGCAGATGGCGGTGATGGCTCCCGGAGTGCCGATCGCCCTGATCGGTGAAGACCCCAGGCTCGCCCGCGCTGTCTGGGATGGTGAGGTTCTCACCCGCGGCATCTTCTTCAACCAGATCCGGAGGTTGAGTGCCCTATTCGATGGTCACCCGCAGTGAGCGTCGACGCCTTTGAACTGATCAGGCGCCGTGCCCTCGACCGGATCGACGGCACCGGAATCGACCCGGAGAAACAACCCGATGCTCTTCGCCAGCTGATTGCTGGCACCGTCGACGAGTACCAGAGGATGGCCCACCTCGGGGATGGCCGCTCACTTGCCGATCCGAGGGCCACGGTCGACCGCCTGCTCAGGTCGGTGAGTGCTCACGGCCATCTCGGCGAGATCCTGGAGCGAAAAGACATCGAAGAGATCTTCATCGAGGGCGAAGGCGTCACCTACCTCGAATCGAGTGGTCGACTCGTCGCTCTCGACATTCCCACGAGCGAGTCGGAGAATCGACAAGTTGTGGAGCGATTGGTCGCGGCGACCGATCGTCGGCTCGACACATCTAATCCCATCGTTCAGGCACGTATCCTCGATGGGACCGCCCGCCTCACCGCCATCATCCCTCCGGTGGCGGATCACCTCTCGGCCACGATTCGCCGGTATGCGCTCCGACGCCAGTCCCTCGAGTCGCTGGTGGAGCTCAACTCATTGTCGGTCGCAGCAGCCAACTTTCTCGCTACCGCAATGCGCGCGAGCGCCTCGATCATCGTGTCCGGCCCGCCGGGCGCAGGGAAGACCTCATTTCTTTCGGCCCTGGTCGCCTCGATCCCCGTCGATCACTGTATCCGGGCGGCCGAAGAGGTTCGGGAGCTCCATGTCCCGCTGGTACACGGTTCCTATTACGAGGCCCGACCGGCCTCGCTCGACGGGAATGGCGAGATCACCCTCCGGGAATTGGTGAAAATGACGTTGGCGATGCGTCCCGACTACATCGTGGTCGGCGAAGTTCGCGGGGCCGAGGCCTTTGAATTGACCAGAGCTGTCAACGCCGGATGTGGCATGGGTGCCACGGTCCATTCCAACTCGGCTTCGGATGCCCTGGTCGCCCTCGTCAATGCAGCTTTGATGGCAGGCGAGAACGTCCCCGACCGGGTCGTCCGGAATATCTTCTCCACTTCTATTGATCTCGTCGTCCACCTCGACCGCGACATCGACGGTGAAGGCCGGATCAGACGAGAAACTATGGAAATTCGCAGCCTGGTCCCTTCGCTTCACGATGATTTTTCGTCGGAACCTCTTTTCGTCAGGGAGGCCATGGGATCCCCGTTGGATTGGACCGGGGCGATGCCCTCCGACCGACTGACGAGGCGGATGGAGAGGTGCCTACCTCCTGGCGCGGCATTGGCAGCCCTGTTTCGGTCCACCGAGTTGTTGCGATGACCTTTCTGGCCGCGGCAGCTTCAGCACTGGCGACTTGTTTGGTGCTCACCGCACTTCTGACGACACCCTGGAGGCGAAGGGTGGACAAGTCGGTTGAGCACTCGAGGCGGCCCGACCTCGACGTCTCTCCATTTCAGTTTTGGGCGACATCGGTTGGCGTAGGCGCCGCCACTTTCTTCGTAATTTGGGCTTCGACCGGATTGATCGTGGTCGCTCTGGTGCCTGCGATCGTGGTGGCGACCCTTCCAAACGCCTATTACAACCGCAAGCGCGCCCAACAAATCTCCGAGGTGCAGGAGGCGTGGCCCGATGGGTTGCGTGACCTGGTGAGTTCGGTGCGCTCCGGTGCGTCCCTGCCGTCCGCGATCGAGGCTATGGGTCTGTATGGCCCCGCGCCGCTGCGGGCAGCGTTCGGCGGCTTCGGGGTGTATTCACGGAGCCTCGGAGTGGTCCCTGCGCTGGAAATGGTGCGCGCCGACCTGGCCGATCCCACATCAGATCGGGTTATCGAGGTCCTCGTTCTAGCGCATCAGCGCGGTGGAAACGTCGTGCCACAGATCCTGTCCGATCTCGCTGATGCCACCACCCGGGATGTCTGGACTCTCGAACAGGTCCGAAGCGAGGCTCTCGAACAGAAGATCAACTCGAGGGTCGTTTTCGTGCTTCCCTGGATGGTGCTCGTCGTAATGACCATGCGCTCCGGCCCGTTCCGGGAGTTCTATTCGACTCCGGGTGGGATCGGCATTGTCGTGGTGTGTGGGATTCTGAGCCTCGTCGGGATCTTCATTGCCAGTCGACTTGGATCTCAGCCGGTCGAACCCCGGGTCTTCAAGGGCGGTTCTTCATGAGCCCGGCTTCAGCGGTGACGGTGTTTGCCGCAGTGGCATCAGGCCTGGCTGCGGGTCTGGCCATCTATCTTCTCATCCCTCCGCCGCGGTCATTACATGCAAGAGTGCGGCCGTATGTCCGGCCCACGGTCGCCGACCTGTCATCGCCGGTTCAAGGGTCGGCATTGCGGCGGGTCTTCAGCCCGATTGTGAGGCAGAGCGCAGAATCTTTGGGTCGCCTCATCGAGCGTCAGGGCAAGGACGCGACCCTGGTCCTGATACGCCAGGCCGGCTGGTACCCCGGGATGGCCGACGATGAAATGTTGTATGCATTTCGGGTTGCTCAGCTAAAGAGCGTCGTAGTTGGTGGGCTGGGCGCCCTGGCGGTCGGAACCGTGTTGGGCACTTCGGTGATCGCCCGCATTGCCCTCGCAGTGCTGGGCTTGATAATCGGCGCCACTCGACAACGTGGTCGTGTCGAAAAGGCGATCGAAGCACGTCGAGAACTCATGAGAATCGAGATCTATACCGTCAACCAGCTACTGGCGATGAGGGTCAGGGCAGGCGGCGGTGTGGTCCATGCTGTCAACGCCACCGTCGGCCGGGGCGAGGGTGCGGTGATCGACGAGCTTGCAACCGCTTTGCGACTGCAAAGATCAGGATGGCGTGGGGTCGATGCCTTTCGGAGGATCGCCGAACTCACTCCGGAGCCATATTGCGCTCGCACCTATCGACTTCTTGCCAGCGCCGAAGAACGGGGATCCGATCTCGCCGCTTCGCTGCTGGCTCTATCCGAAGACGTCAGGGAAACCCGACGAGAATCTATCAAACGGTCTGCCACTAAACGACGGGCGGCAATGCTTCTACCGACCATCGCGATTCTTGCTCCGGTTCTGATCATTTTCGTGGCGGCACCTCTGCCGTACCTAATTACGGGCTGGCAATGAAAGGAGAACTTATGCCTGCTATCAGTTACCTGGTTGAGCGATTGAAGGAGGATGATCGGGGGCTGAACACGGCCGAGCTGATGGGCAATGCTGCGTTGGCGATTGCAGCCCTGGTCGTTATCTGGGGAGCCCTTCAAGCACTTGGTGTGGACCTCGTCGGGTGGATCCGCGGATCCCTAATAGGCGGCTAAACGAACGGGGACTGAGCTCGGTCCAGTTCGTCCTTGCCTCGGGGTTGGCCCTGATTTTCTTCGTCGCCCTCGCCAACATCGTTGTTGTTCAGTATGCGAAGGGTTCGATGAGATCGGCTCTCGATCAGGGTGTCCGCGCCGGGGCAGTAACCGGTTCTGTGGTCGACTGCGAGCGGCGCGTCGCCGAGGTGTTCAACAGCCTCCTCTCCGGCTCGATCGGGGACACGATCGCTTACGAGTGCCGCGTCGAGGGTGTGCTCATGACAGCAACGGCGTCGTTGACCGTGGACTCATGGACACCGTTTACCGCCGACTTTGATGTAGAGCTCGAGGCGACAGCGACGAGGGAACCCGATGTCTGATGCAACCGACACCGGACACGCCGGTATCGAGCTGGCGCTGGGCCTCGGTTTGTTGATGATTCCTGTGGCCCTGCTCGTCCTGGGTTTCGGGCCGTGGGTGGAGCGATCCGTGCTGGCTGAGGCGGCAGCGGCCGAGGCCAGCCGCGCTGCGGTCATCGCCACGTCGGTCGACGCCGGCACATCTGTCGCAACTGAAATGGGGAACAACTATGGACTGACCGCCGATCAGGTAAGGTTAGGATGGTGCGGTGCCCCGCCTGCCGAGGGTGGAAACGGAACCTGTCAATTCGATCGTGGCTCCAGCATCGTGGCAACCGTCGAGGTTTGGGTGCCGCTGGTGACGACTCCTTGGGGCTCGATGGGTGGACTCTGGTTGGAGCGCTCCCACGTCGAGAGTGTGGACATCTACCGGAGTTTCCCGTGAATAAGGATCGGGGATCGGTCACATTATGGATCCTTGGTTTAACCGTCGTGATTCTCGGGTTCGGCGGCGTCGCGCTCGACTTCTGGCGTGCCCTCGCCACGCAACGCGCTCTTGCCGCGATTGCGGACGCCGCCACCGTCGCCGCTGCCTCAGGGATCGACGAACTCCACTACCGAAACACCGGCGAGGTGATTCTGGACCCATACCGCGCCCGGACCCTCGGTGCGCAATCGATTGCAAGCCAGAACGAGAGCCTCGATTCCGCAGTCTTCGACGTTTCGGCCGATGGAACCGAAATCGAGTTGACCGTCATCGACAGTATTGAGGCCGGGTTCATCGGGTTCTTCACCGGAGACGATGGCCGACTCGTGGTGCGGGCCACATCACGGGCTTCACCAATCCTCATCCCGTAGTCCAATGAAGAGAGGGTCCTCCGATTCACTCGGAGGACCCTCTCCACTCATTGTTGGTCAGATCAGATGTCGCTCTGCGGCCTCAGTCGACCAGAGTAAGACATGCGTACTCAGGCACCACGCTGTTGGAGCCCTTGTCACCGGTCCCCACGGAGTAATGCTCGGCGGTGACCGACGTAACCGGCCCGTTGAATATGACAGTCAGTCCGGATGTGACCAGACCCGACACGTTGACCGTCCCGTCAGGGATGTCGTTGGAGTATCCGCTGGGCGTCGAGCCCAGCAAGCGCCACCGCTCGTTCGGCTGGACCAGGGCGTTGCCATCATGATCCGTGCCACGGTTGTAGTCGCCTGAGATCAGCGTTACGTCGTATTGACCCGAAGGTATGGCGATGGACACCGTCTGTATCGGGTTAGGTGGAACCAGTTTCCTCCCCGGAAATGTGACGACGTAATCGACCAACGTGCCATCAGGGCACTCCCCTGTCGGGGGTGGTGGTGGCGGCGGTGGAATTTCGAGGCTGCACTCGTCGTCAGCGTTGACCAACGCATAGTCGCCCCAGATCACCCCGTTCTTCTCACGAAGATGATGCTCCGGTCCGTGGTCATTGCTGTCGGGGTCCTCGATGTCCCACGCCGCGATATCGATCAGTATTTTCACATATGGATTCGACAGCGACCTCGTCGCATGGCAAATCCAGACTTTGTGGCCCGCCACCAGATCCGAATTTGGATCCGGCTTAGTTGCCGAAGCGGGTACCGCGAAGGCCCCCACAATCATTGCCAGCGCGAGGACCAACCCGATCCTGCGCCGATTTCTTGCACCCATTTGAATGCCTCCCTTTCAGTGTTCAGACTACACGAAGAGTGGTCGCCGTGATACTGGAAATCAGTACAACTTTTCCAGGTATCGGCGATGTTTCCAGCTGCGCCCCGCGATGCTGGCCGCACGGTCGTGGTTGGCCGTCAAAATTCAGATTCAAC
>JBGTFH010000102.1:0-32476 GCA_041747375.1 Acidimicrobiia bacterium | reverse complement strand
GCGTGGAAGCGTATCCGTGAGGCTGTGGAAGCTGAGGACATTCCCCGAGCCGCGGCGGGCGTGACCACATTCAATCGTGCGATCAGCCTCGAATCGCTACTGTGGATTCTCGCCCTAACCATGATGTTTGCCTAGACCATGCTGCAACTCGTACTCATGCGCCACGCCAAATCAGATTGGGACACCTCTTATGGGGCTGATCATGAAAGGCCGTTGGCCGAACGCGGCGTCCGTAGCGCGATGATCATGGGTCGCCTGCTCGCCGCCACCGAGCAGGTCCCCGACCTGGTGGTCACTTCGACAGCCAAGAGAGCCGTCCAGACGGCTCATCTCGCGCGGGAGGCCGGAGATTGGGGCTGTCCCATCGTCGAGGAGAGGAAATTCTATGGCGGGGGCACGTCCGCCGTCCTCGAAGGGATATCAAAAAGGGGGGGTATCGCACAAAGCGTGATGGTGGTCGGTCATGAACCGACCTGGTCGATGTTGGTTTCCGATCTGGTGGGTGCTCGAGTCGAGATGAAGACGGCCTCGGTCGCAGGGGTCGGTCTCCTCATCGACGAATGGGGATCACTGAAGCACGCATCGGGGTGGCTCGATTACCTCCTCCACCCGAGGATGTTCTTCGACTCTGAATTCGACGGGGAATAGCGATGCAGCGTTGGTGTCTTGGCCACCCCTTCCGCCTCGACCCAAAGCGGTCTCGGCACCTTCCCCAGAGAGGAAGGAATTACATGCCCGGGTACATCGTGTGTAGTAAAACACTTGTATGACCTGGAAGCTCGACTGTGGCGATTACACCTTATTTGTGATCGAGGACGGTTATTACTGGCGTGACCCCGCGACCTATTACGAGGCTGCCACAGATCACGACTGGCGTTTTCATGCCCACAACGACGCGGGCCAGGTGCGTCTCAACTACGGGTGTTACCTGATCACCGATGGGGACCGTACGGTGATGGTCGACGCAGGGATGGGCAAGCCCCCGGCGAACGCTCCTGACGGTTTCATCAGCGGTTTGATGCCCGGGGCGGTCGACGCACTCGGTCTTGCACGCGACTCGATTGAAACAGTCATCTACTCGCACATGCACTACGACCACATTGGGGGAAGCAGAAGTCCCGACGGCGAGCCGATTTTCCCCAATGCCCGTCATCTCTTTCACGAAAAGGAATGGGGGCATTGGTCAAAAGTCGATTCAGACCCGGGACAGGCGACACGCAGGGTGATCCAGCCTTTCGTCGACGCCGACCGACTCGATTTGATCGATTCTGACACCGAGGTGCTGCCGGGTGTCACCGCGGTTGAGGCCTTCGGGCACACACCGGGCCACATCACAGTGAGCATCATCTCCGATGGCACCCGTACCCTGATCGGCGGTGATGTCTCCAACCACCCCTTCCAGATCGAGCATCCCGACTGGTCACTACCTGTGGACAACGATCCAGCGCAGGCGGGGAGAACGCGCGACCGTGTGTTCGAGCAGATCAAAGACACCCCTACGACTTTCCTCGCAGGCCACTATCCAATGCCTGGGATCGGCACGGTGGTGACAGACGACGGCATCCGTGTCTATCGCCCCGGTTCGCTTCCCACCGTCGGGTAGCAGTTAGCCTTCACCGCGATGAAGCGGACCCTGCTACTCGTTGCCTCGCTAGCCCTGATTGCTGCCACGACCGGCGAGGTGGTCGAGATCCTCAACGACCAGGGGTTCTATATCGAGCCCGGCTCGGGAGCAACTGAAGCCGCTGTCAGCGATGCCGTTGCTGAGGCCGGATTCGCCGGCAGTCGGATGTATGTCGTGGTACTGGCAGAAGAGCCGGCCACCAGTGCCACCTTCTTCTCCGAAGCTGTACTCGACGAATTGGAGTCGGGCACCGTGCTGACGGTCGCCCCGGAAACGGTGGGTTGGGCATCAATGGGGGATATCTGGACCGATGAACAACTCGATACTGCCCTCGACGCCAGCCTCGACGGCGGCAGCGACGACGAGGTAGTCATCATGTTCGTCGAGTCGCTGACCGGCACATCCGTGGGTCCCGGCGACGCCGGCGGTTCAACAGGAGGTGGGGGATCGGGCTGGATCTGGTTTCTGATAATCGGCGGAGGGCTCCTGGTGCTGTTCTTCTATCTCCGCGGTCGTTCGACCTCGACTGTGGTCAACGCCCGGGATTCGAGGTTGAGGGAGTTCTACACACTTGCCCAGGGCAAGCTGGACAGCATCGCCAACGACATCATCGAGATGGAAGATGAAGTGAGCCTGGCGGCCAACCCCGAGGTGAAACTCCACTACGACAGTGCGTCGGCAACATATGCCGACCTGATCGACAAGGTCCCGAACGCGACGTCCGCCGACGACCTGGCGGACATCGCATATCAGCTCGATGTGGCGATCTGGGAATTGGATGTCGCCGAGGCGTTGCTGGACGGGAAGACAGCCCCGGAGAAGCCGGGACGTGTCGTATTGGAAGCGGCACCCGCCGAGCAGCCGGTTGTCGTACCGCAGGCTTCCGATGACTTCGATCGTCGCTCCCAGAGACAGAGCAGTCCGGCCGGCTCCGATCTGGGCAACATCCTGCTGGCGATTCTCGCCGCCCAAAACCTCGGCGGTGGCCGGGGAGGCACCTGGGGCCAACCTGGAGGGGGGTTTCCGGGTTCGGGCGGAGGTTTCCCGGGAGGGCCGGGTGGTGGTGGTGGCGGTGGCACGAGAATGCGTGGTGGGGGCCGGCGCCGCGGTTGACAACGCCCGGTTCTGCGTAGTTCCCTTTGCCCTAGACTCGGCGTCACCTGTTTCTGGAAGGAGAAACGCTCGATGCTTAAGAAATGGTGGGAATACATCAAGTCGTGGTTCAAGAGCTCGTCTGAGAAGGCGATGGACCCGGAGATAGAGATCCAGATGGCAGTGGACCGGGCCAAGAAGAAGGATCAGGAGCTCCGTAACCAGGCGGCGAAAGTCATTGCCCACAAGACCCAGCTGGAGTCGAAGATCGAAAAGGCCGCCAGCGACGTCGGCGAGGGCAAGGAAATGGCCAAGCAAGCGCTACTCAAGGCTGAAGAGGCAAGGGCGGCGGCTGACGATGCTGGAGTGATCAAGTGGACACAAGCGGCCCAGTCGTTGGCGATGAAGCTTCAGGCGAGCGAGAACAATCTGTCGTCGCTCAAAGGCCAGTTTGAATCTTCGATCGGCCAGGCTGAGGAAGCCAAACAAGCGGTCTCGGCCAATGCAATGAAGCTGCAGGAGCTCTCAGCGAAGCGAATGGAGCTCCTCGGCACTCTGGAGCAAGCCAAGATGCAGGAGACGGTCAACGAAGCCGTTTCATCCATTTCCTCAGTTGTTGACGACAGCGTGCCCAGTCTCGACCAGGTCGAGGAGAAAATCGAACGGCGCAAGGCCGAGGCGATGGCTTCTGCTGAGCTCCATGAGGCGACCCCCGAGGGCGCTGAAGCCGAATTGCGCCGGGACGTTGACATGGCCCAGGCCGACGCGAAGCTCGCCGAGCTCAAGGCCGAGTTGGGTCTCTGATCGCGACGAGTGAGGTTCAGCGGCGTCTGGTCCCATGGGCCAGTCGTGCGTCAGGTGGGATCGGGATCGTCACTGCTGTCTTGTATCTGGGGATCCTGCTCGGTGAGGCTGATTCCGCTCAGATTCCCGAAGCCCTCATCTGGTTCTCCGTGATGGCGGGTACTGGGTCGATGGCGTGGTTTGCCGATCGGTTGGAACCAACCACCGGTCGCCGCATGATGTGGGTTGCCTTTGGAGTGTTCATGGCGCTCGGGGTTCTCGCCATTTTCAGCATCGGCGTCCTCTACCTGGTGGCGAGTTTGCTGGCGATATTCTCGCTCGGCGGCATAGGCCGATCGGCCCGTCTGGAGGAAACGGGTAGTGGAGGGTAGCTGGACCGTTGTCGAGTTCGATCGTGGCGACGACCTCCAGCCGCCCCTTCCCGGCTCAGTGATCACGATGGAGTTTGTTGGAGATCGAGTCTCGGGCAGTGCCGGGGTCAACCGCTATTCGGCTTCAATCGTCGATGGGAATCTAGGCGCGGTTGCCTCGACGATGATGGCGGGCCCCCCCGAGCTCATGGAGCAGGAATCCCGATTTCTGGCCCTACTCGGCCGGTGCGATGGCGTGCTCATCGAGGACGACATTCTCCGGCTATCGACTGGGGGCCTGGTGATTGCCACTCTGGCCCGACGAAGGGACCAACTGACCGGGATCAAGTGGCAGCTCTCTGGATATGACAATGGGTCCGGTGGCTTCGTCTCGTCGCTCATCACCCAATTGGTAACCGCCGAATTCAACGATGACGGCAGTGTCTCGGGGTCTGGTGGCTGTAACCGGTATCGGGCGACCTACCAGCTGGAAAAGTCGTCCCTGTCGTTCGGACCGGCGATGTCGACGAGAATGGCCTGTCCGGATATCGAAATCATGGAACAAGAGACCCGGTATTTTGCGTTGTTAGAGAGAGTACGTAGTTACAAACACGCCAACGATCACGGTCAGGCCGGTCTGGAGATGTTCGACGAATACGAGATCCGCATTCTCGGCCTGGTAGTCGCATCGAAGGAGCCCGACGGGGCCGGAACCGGTCATGTTGACCGCAACGTCTAAGCAAATATCGAAATTGGGGGTTCACAAACCCCTCGAAATATGTCATAGTGGGAGTCCCTGAATTGTTGCCCCACCTGATTTTTCCCGCCCAAATGGAGGACTTGAATTAATGGCCGCTACTGATACGCGTAATGATCCCAAAGAGAAGCCACGCCGGATTCGCTTGCATTCCAAGCTGACCGACGAACGTGGTCGCCTCACGACCGACCTGGTCTCGCAATACCTCACCGCCATCGGTGAGTACGACCTTTTGACGGCCGAGCTCGAAGTCGAGCTGGCACAGAAGATCGAGGCGGGCGAGGAAGCTGCTGAAAAGCTGGAAGAAGGCAAATTCAGTGGGAAGCGCGAAGAGATGGAACTCCGCCGGATCATGCGGAAGGGCGCCCAGGCCAAGGACGACTTTCTCACCGCCAACCTCCGGCTCGTTGTCGCCAACGCCCGTCGTTACGCAAACACGTCGGGTATCGACTTCCTCGATCTGATCCAGGAAGGAAACCTCGGCCTGATCCGTGCGGTCGAGAAGTTCGACTGGCGGAAGGGATTCAAGTTCTCGACATATGCCACGTGGTGGATTCGCCAGGCGATCACCCGTGCCATTGCCGACAAGTCCCGCACCGTCCGTATCCCGGTGCATCTCCACGACACACTGGCCGCGGTACGTGCTGCTCAGGCCTCGCTGAAAGCCGAGCTGGGCCGTGATCCCCGTCCCGAAGAGATCGCCGAAGAGGCCGGTGTCACCACCGACAAAGTCGAACTCGCCCTCAGCGTTGCCGACACTGTCTCTCTGGAACAGCCGATCGGTGAGGATGGAGCCCAACTCGGAGACTTCATCGAGGATGAGGACGCCGCCGACCCGGTTCAGATGACCGAGGAGATGGACGTCGCCAATTCGCTTCGAATCTCCATCGAGAGACTCCCCGAGCGGGAAGGTCGCATCCTGGCTCTCCGTTACGGCTTCTACGACGGTGTGCCCCGCACACTCGAGGAGATCGGCGATGAGTTCAATCTGACCAGGGAGCGGATCCGTCAGCTGGAGAAGCTGGCGTTGTGCCGTCTCCGTCATCCCTCGTTCGGAATCCGCGAAGCCGACCTCGTCTAAGAGGGCTTAGCCGCCCAGCCTGACGTCCGGCGCACCCATTCTGGCCGCGTCTGCGGTGGCGTCGTCCGGTTTGGACTGGCTGTCCCGCTCTGCGGCCACTCTGGCCACATAGTGCTCGACCTCACGGTCGATCGTTTCCTGGCTCCATCCAAGCGGTCCTGCCATAAGCTGCGCGACCTCCAGGGCAGAATCGGTCCCGCGGTGCCTGGTTTCGATGGAGATCCGAGTCCGACGGGTCAGGATGTCATCCAGATGCAGCGCTCCCTCATGGGTGACTCCGTAGACGGCTTCGGCGCGAAGATACGGTGCGGAGCCCGTGATTTCCTGGCCCAGACCCGGACTCTGGTCGACTAAGTCGAGGATGTCGCCGACCCGGTCACCGTAACGGTGGAAGAGATGCTCGAACTGGTGCGCGGAGAGTCCCGATGTGAGACCTCTTTCAACGTCTGTGCCTGCCCCGACGAGCGGAATCGTCGCCGTGTGTGATTCAGGGGCGGAACGTCCTAGTTCCGAAACAACAGCGTCGATCGCATCCGTCGCCATCACCCGATAGGTGGTGTACTTTCCACCGGCAACCGAGATGAATCCCGGTTTCACCCTGCGGACCAGGTGTTCCCTGCTCAGCTTGGAAGTGGCTTCGGATTCGCCCCGCAGGAGGGGTCGCAATCCGGCGTAGACGCCAACGATGTCCTGGTGCGTCAAAGGAGTGCTGAGGACGCGGTTCACGTTTGCCAGCAGGTAGTCGATATCCGTCCTGCTGGCTGCGGGATGCGCCTTGCGCAGGTTCCAGTCGGTATCGGTTGTGCCGATTAGCCAGTGACTCTTCCAGGGGATGATGAACAGAACCGACTTCTCGGTCCGGAGAATGACGCCCGTGTCCAGGTCGAGCGACGCCCCCGTCACCAGGATGTGTACTCCCTTTGACGCACGGACGTTTGCTTTCCGGTCGCCCGCCAAACCCTCGACTTCATCGGTCCAGACGCCGGTTGTGTTCAGGACCACTGACGTGCGGATTTCGAACTCATCAGCCGACTCCAGGTCGCGCACTACAACCCTGCTGGTCGATCCCGCCCCCGGGATAAGGGCGATCAACCGTGTGCTGGTAGCCATGACCGCCCCGTGGCTGGCGGCGGTACGGGCGAGTATCGCGGTGTGGCGGGCATCGTCAACGACCACATCGGAATAGGCCACGGCGCCGACCAGAGCGTCGGGTTTGAAGCCGGGTGCCATAGCCAATGCCCCCTTTTTGCTGTGGTGAGAATGGCCCTGGAGACAGTTGCCACCCAATCTGGCGAGAACGTCATACAGCAATACCCCGGCACCGACATATGGCCGCTCCCAGAACCGTCGGGTCAACGGGTAAAGGAATCGGGTGGGCGTGGCCAGGTAGGGACAGAGCGTTGAAACCATCAGGTTTCGCTCCTGCAACGCCTCCCGGACCAAACCGAACTCGAATTGCTCCAGATAGCGGAGCCCACCATGGAACATCTTCGACGATCGGGAGGAAGTGCCGGCAGCGAAGTCTCGCTGTTCCACCAGAGCGACTTTCAGGCTGCGGGATGCAGCATCGAGGGCGGCGCCGCATCCGGTGACCCCGCCACCGACCACAACGACATCGAATGATTCGGTTTTGAGTCTTTCCAGACTCGAACGTCGGTATTCGGGCCCGATCTGGCTGGCGTCGCTCATCACGGAAGACGGTAACGGGTGAATCTCCAAAGCATCTAACCTTGAGTGTCATGAACCTTCGAGATCTGGTTTCCGGTACTGCTTTCATTTGTGGCCCGGACACGACGTTGCGCGAAGCAGCGGCCGCGATGGAAGAGCAAGACCACGGTTCGGTCGCCGTCGTAGATGGTCTCGATCTCGTGGGCTTGTTCACCGAGCGTGACCTTCGCCGTGCTGTGGCGGCCGGGACCGACATGTCGGCGACGCTGGTGCGGGACGTGATGAGTAAGGACCCTGATACGTTCGATCCCGACCTCGACGTCTGGGACGCCGCCGCCTGGATTGCTGAGTCCGGTTATCGCCATCTCCCGGTCATGGACGACGCCGGGGAGTTGCTCGGAGTGGTCTCCATCCGCGACTTGCTCAGGTCGTTGGTCGATACGGTTTAATGTTTCCTCCCCTTTGAGGGGAGGTGGGCCAGGCGGAGCCTGGGTCGGAGGGGTTGCCCGGGTGTTCAGAAAAGGTGAGCAAGGTTTCTGGATGGCCTTGGGACCCCCTTCCCCCGGCTCCTTTCGTCGCCGGGTACTTCCCCCATCGTTCCGCTCCGGGGGCAGAAGTGTCCGATTAGACGGGAATCCAAACCGCTCTGATTTCGGCGATCCTCACATCCGAGGCTTCTAGGCCGATTTCGATGCTCTCCACATTTCCGGCGATTTCGTCGTATTTGTTCATGATTTCGACGACATCATCCTCGAGCTCGTCTTCGAGCTCGGCTAGGTCAGCCACTTTGTCGGACACCGACTGAGCTGCAGTCCCTGCCCGTGACTCCGCAGTCCTGGTGGCGCTTCTCCGCGACGCCGCCTTGTTGAGTGCGGTGGATGTCTTCCGACCGCCGAGGAGTCCTCCCAGCAGGTCCCCGACACCGGTCAACAGCTCCTCTTGTTTCTTAGAACTGGCCGCGGTCTCCAACTCGGCCACTCGATTCTCCGCAGTGGAGATCTGATCCTTGACCCGGTCGATCCGGGTCTTGTACTTGTCCTTGAGCTTGGCCATTTCCGCATCGGCCGCTTGTGATGAGGCGTCCTTGCATCGGGTGACGAACTCTTCTTCGGTCTCACCGACCCGGGAATACAGGTTGAGGCCTTCGTTCCTGAAAATGGAAACGGTGCGATTGGCCACCAGGTGAGCGACGAGATCCTTCTCCAGTCCGCTCCAGAATGCCGCGGTGTCGACCTTTACCGTCGGGATCTCAAAGGTGGCGCCCGGGGGAGCCTCTGTCCTGAAGTCGCGTTCGTCGTGGTCGACAGTAATGACACTTTCCCCGTCGAGCACCGCTTCTAGAGGAAAGACCAAAGCCTCGTAAGTCTCGGTGTGGGACAACTTCGAAGCGGTGTCGTC
Source organism: Acidimicrobiia bacterium (assembly GCA_041747375.1). GTDB lineage: Bacteria > Actinomycetota > Acidimicrobiia > Spongiisociales > ZC4RG35 > MA-ANB-1. Next base: position 23,702 of record JBGTFH010000102.1, on the reverse strand, counting down.
GTAGAGGAGCTGGACCGTCGCTGCTGCCCCGATCGCAAAGTGGCTGGAGTTGGCCTGAGCATCGACGGCGGAGGACCATGGAGCGGCACTATCGAGGAAGGAGGCGGAGACCTTGTCGGCAACTCGCGGCATGACTGGCACGGTGCCGTCCCCGACGTCCGCGACTGGTGACTCTGTTTCCGCCTGGCCCGCTTCATTTCCGGCCGGAGCCGGAGCAGGCGGTGCATCCACGGGTGCCGGTCGATGATCCGTGAGCATCCCTACCTGGTCGCGGGTGAGGGGGCCGGCCAGGTACGACTGCGCCCAACGTGTGGCGAAGACTCCGGGATGGGTTTCCGATGTGGAGTGAAGGATGAATTGTCGTTTGTCGAGTCCGGCGATGAGGTTTCCGTATTCCTTGGTGTCAACGGCCCCGGATGCTGAATTGAGCCCGTCGAGGAGGCGCGCCTTGTCCTGTTCGGTCTGGAGACGGCCGATCATCCAGGTGCCGGCGTTGGACAATGCCTTGTAATCGAGATCGACGGGGTTTTGGGTAGATAGCAACATCCCGACGCCAAAAGGGCGGGCTTGCTTGAGAATGGTGAGGATCGCTTTCTTCGATGGAGGCTCCTTGACCGGTGGCACGAAGCCAAAGACTTCGTCCATGTATATGAGGGTTCGCAGGTTGGAGCTCCCTGGTTGGCTTCTGATCCAGGTCGTCATCCTGGAAAGCAGCAAGGAGACCATGAATTGGCGCTCGGCCTCGGATAGGTGGGCCATGTAGATGATCGCCGCCGCCCTTTCCCCACCGGTGAGCATCGCTCCGATGTCCATCGGTACACCTTCCAGCCAGGCAGAGAAGCTGGGGGAGGCGAGCAGTCCGTTGAGCTTCAGCGCCAGGTCCATCCGATCTTGTTCGGGGAAGAAGGTGTCGAGTTCGAAAACACCGAGCTTTCTGACCGGTGGGTTGGGTATCTGGCCCACCAGTGTCGCCAGATCGAGATCGGTTCCGGCTGACCAGGACTTTTCGATCATGGTGGCGAGAAGGATGTGTCGGGGGTCGGAGACCGGGTCTGCCTCGATATCGGCCAACAGTAGGAGTGAGGAAACAAGCCCTTCGATCTCGTCGCGGACGATTTCTCCTTGGGTCTCCCAGTCGATATCCGGAGCTTCCAGTGAGCCGAGGACGTTGAGTCCGACGCCGGCGCTGGACCCCGGGGTATAGATGGTGATCTCGGTAGTGTCGTTGAGTCTTTGGAGACGTTCGCCGGTGATCCCCGACTTTTCGAGGCCGTCTTTCCAGAGATCCGCCTTGTTGGCGGCGAGTTCGTCCGGTGTGATGCCCTCGCGCTCCGCCTCGGATTCATCGATCCAGGGCCTGTAATCGGAGGGTGCGAATCCCGGAAAGCTGAGCAGGAGGTTTCCCATATCGCCCTTGGGGTCGATGACCAGGCACGAAACCCCGCTGAGCAGGGCTTCCTCGAGGACGTCGACACCGAGTCCTGTTTTGCCCGATCCGGTCATACCGACGATCACGCCGTGAGTGGTTAGATCGGCGCTGTCATAAATCAGCTTTCCGTCGGTGGTTTCACCGTTGGAAGGATCGATGAGTGATCCGAGGTAGTACTCGCCTTTTTCTAAATCCATATCCGAAAGGTACCGGATTTCAAGACAGCGCTTGCCGACGCGAATTAAATCGGCCGGATCAGCACTGAAATCGTCGTAGCATGAGTCAGCAATCTGACCTTGACTTCAACCATAGTTGAGGTTGTATCTTGCGACTTCTTCATGCAACAGCCCGAATTAACCCCGACATCCGTTCTGCGCGACGGTGGCCGCCTCATCTGGAGGTTTGTTCGTCGCCACCCGATTTCGTTTTCCGTGGCCGTCTTTGGGGCCGCCATTTATGCGTCGGCCATCATCGTTGCCAGTCTGGTGATCGGGTGGGTCACCGACACAATCGTCATCCCGGTCCTCGATGAAGGCGAGTCGTATACCGGCCTTCTCCTTCCGGCTGCGGTAGCGATTCTCGGAGTTGCCGTCATCAAAGCCGTCGGGATCGTTGTAAGGCGGACTTCCGCGGGCTACCTCCAGCTGCGTACCCGTCAGGACATCCGTAACGACCTGCTCGATCACGAGCTTTCGCTGAAGATGGCTTGGTTCAACCGGCAATCGATCGGCGACCTCCTGGCGGTGGCTGACTCTGATGTGGACCAGGGAACCGGTGTGCTCGGCCCACTCCCTTACGCCACGGGCGTGATCTTGCTCCTGGTGGGTTCGCTCGTAATGATCACGGCTATCGACCCCTGGATCGGACTGGGTGCCCTTGTGGGATTGATCATCGTGATCGTTGTTGACATCAAGGGAAGCTGGGTTACTTATCGATTGTGGGAGGTCGTCCAGGAGGCCCGTAGCAAAGTTTCTTCAGTCGCCCACGAGAGCTTCGATGGTGCCCTGACGATCAAATCGCTGGGTCGGGAGCAATATGTCTCCGACCATTTCCGCGTGACGTCTGATGCGCTTCGGGACGACTTGATCAAAGTCAACTCCACCTGGACCAGCTATCAGACAGTGATACGCGCCCTCCCTCAGGCTGTCAGCATCGTCTTGATCGTCGTTGGGGCGGTCCGGATCGACGCAGGGCTGCTCAGTCCCGGTGACCTGGTCACGGTTGCGTACTTGCTGGCACTCCTCGCTTTTCCAATCCAGTTGATTGGCTTTGTCCTCTGGGACCTGGCCGGTAGCCAGGCCGGTTGGAAGAGGATCGAGGAAGTCTTTGCGGCTGATGACTTCGTTGGATACGGCGACCTGTACGCAACAACAAGTGGCGGTGCCGCTCCAGTTCTCTCCGAGAAAGTTGATTTCGCCTATGAGGTTGGGGTAAATGTCCTGGAAGACCTGGACCTCGATCTCGACGCCGGTGTCACGCTCGCGGTGGTCGGGCCGACTGCTTCTGGCAAATCCACTTTGACCCGGCTTCTCGCCCGCCTCTGGGACCCCGATTCGGGAGGGATCCGGGTCGACGGGCGTGACATCAGGGAGTTTGCCCTGTCCGAGTTGCCCCGTGAGGTCTCTTACGTGTCCCAGGAAGCCTTCCTGTTCGACGACACGGTGGCGGGAAACATCAAACTGGGGGATGAATTCAGTTCAGATCAGGTCGAGACTGCGGCGCGACTGGCAGGAGCCCACAGATTCATCGAAGACCTCCCGGATGGGTATGAAACCGAACTCGGTGAGCGGGGAACCACCCTCTCGGGTGGGCAAAGACAGAGGATCGCGCTCGCTCGTGCCTTGATCCGCAAGCCCCGGGTGATGATCCTCGACGACGCGACCTCGGCCGTCGACCCATCTGTCGAAGCCGACATCCTGCGAAGTCTCAAGAGTGCGGCGCTGCCATCGACCATCGTCGTGGTTGCCTATCGCCCGGCCTCGATCCGGTTGGCCGATGAAGTTGTCTATGTCGACGATCGCACGGTGGTCGCCCATGGAACCCATGAAGAACTGCTCCGGACCGAGCCCGGCTACGCAAGGCTGGTGCAGGCATATGAGGAGGACGCACGAAGGATGGAACAGGAGGCGTCGTGAGCAACGAGGAGTCCACCGGCAAGGTTATCGGCCAGGCGCTCACGATCGCCCCGGCTCTTCGCGAGGGGCTGAAACTGACCCTTTTCATGGCGATGGTGGGCCAGGGCGTGACGATCGTGACCCCGATCGTCCTCCAGCAGATCATCGACGAAGACATCCTCAGCCCGGGCGGGATCGATTACGGCTCTGTGCTGAGCAAGGCGGCGGTAGCTGTGGCGGCCCTGATCGTCGGGATCATCGTCGGGCGGGCAGCCTTGCTCAGATTGATCCGCTCGTCTTCGATCGGCTTGTCCGATATGAGAACAAAGACTTTCAACCACCTGCTCCGCCAATCAGTACTTCACGTGCAAGCGGAGCGACGCGGCAACATGGTGTCCCGGGTGACGTCCGACATCACCACCCTGCAGGAATTCATGGAGTGGGGCGGGGTGAGCCTGGTCGTTGCGTCCAGCCAGGTGTTCCTGGCTACAGCCGTGATGTTCGTCTACCAATGGAGGCTGGCGCTGATCAGCCTCGTTGGTGTATTCCTGTACCTGATTTTGATGCGGTGGTTCCAGAAGATCCTCCAGAGGAACTACGACTCGGTCCGTGTCGAGGTAGGCCAGTCGCTCGGAGTCTTGAGCGAGGCAATTACTGCAATTCCGGTAGTCAGGGCGTATGGAACTGAGGCTGCGACTCAGGAAAAAGTCGCTGTCGCCCTGGAGGCGAGGTTCCGGCGGGAGTTCAGGACCAACTGGTTCGGGAACTCGCTCTTCTCCTCGGCCGAGATTTTCGCCGGGATGTTGACAACAGCGATCGTCGTCGCCGGTGTGGTCATCGGTGTGAATCAGGGTATGACAGCGGGTCAGTTGATCGCGTTCTTCTTCCTGACCAACCTGCTGATCGAACCCCTGCAGATAGTCGTTGAGACTCTGGAGTTCTCCCAGAGCGCAGCGTCAGGACTCCGTCGCGTGCTCGAAGTGCTTCAGTCCCCGGTCGAGATCGAAGACCCGGATGACCCGGAGAGTTTACGGGCTGATGGCCTCAGCGTGCGCTTCGACCGGGTTCGTTTCGCATATCCGACCGGCCCGGATGTCCTTACGGATGTTTCGCTGGAGATTCCAGTGGGTGCCAGGGTCGCTATCGTCGGTGAGACCGGATCCGGGAAGACCACTTTCGCCAAATTGCTGGTGCGCCTGCTCGACCCATCCGACGGTGAGATCAGGGTCGGTGGTGTTGATCTGGCCCGGATTCCCTTGGCCGAGCTTCGCTCCCGGATCGCATTCGTCCCCCAGGAGGGCTTTCTGTTCGACACCACGGTCGCCGACAATGTCCGTTACGGGCGGCCCGAGGCGACGGACGCCGAGATTTTCACGGCGTTTCATGAACTCGACCTTGGCGATTGGTTGAGTACGCTTCCTGCTGGACTGGACACGGTGGTCGGGGAGCGAGGTGGGAATCTCAGCGCAGGAGAGAGGCAGCTCGTCGCCCTGGTCAGATCCTGGATCGCCTCGCCGGATCTCCTCGTGCTCGACGAAGCAACGTCAGCCGTTGACCCCGCCCTCGACGTGGCGCTGCGCCATGCGATGGAGCGGCTGACCGAAGGCCGGACCGCAGTCACTATCGCACATCGCCTTGCAACCGCGGAGAGCGCCGACGCCGTGTTCGTCTTCGACCGTGGTCGTCTGGTGGAATCTGGCCCTCATCGGGAGCTGCTCGCCGCCGGTGGGATCTACTCAGGTCTCTACGCCGATTGGACCACCGGCACCAAGAGCATCTAGTTCCGTTGGAGCAGTTCCGCCTAATCTTTCATCGATGAAGTCCGTCGTCCTGACCGCGCTCCTCGGCATCATGGCGGTGGCGTGTACCGGTGGAACGGCCGATCCCTCAGCGACGACTGTCGTGCCCGGCACGACCACAACCTCCGCAGTTGCTAGCTCCACCTCCACATCGGAAATGGCAACCACCACCACGACCGTGGCGGTTTCAATTCCCGTCTTCGCATTGCCCGACGGGCCGTGTCAATTGGATGAACCGCCGGCCGAAGGGGAGATAACAGTGCTCATCGGGACAACTCTCTACGCCCTCGGACCCGATGTTTTCTCCCCGCGTTGTCTGCTCGAAGGAGTCACTTCGCCGGACTTGAGGTGGAATCCGACAGGCACAGCGCTGATCACCGGCACGACGGCGGTAGGGACTGACTTCGAATACTCCTACCCCGCGGCCACCGATCTCAGCTGGACCTTTCCCACCGGGTCCAGTGTCGTTGTGTTCACTACGGACCAGCTCTGGAAGGTTGCCGTTGATGACGGGACCCAGACCGATATGACGTTTCTGGCCGCCACCGACGCAGTGGCCTATCACCCTGCCGGTGAGCAACTCCTTGCCGTCGGCACCGACTTCTCCGGCCAGTACGGGTTGTGGATGGCGACCAACCAGGGCACTGATCCTCTCCTCCTTGCGTTCGACGAGGGAGCAACACTTACCGATCCGGCCTGGACCTGGCTGGGTGAGCCGGTCTTTGCCGCCGCCCATGACGACGGCGTGTCGCACATTCACCGTGTGGAGCTCACCGCCGAAGGCGGATTCAACGGGCCGATAATCGTCGAGTCGGATGCGCCACTCGACATGTTGATTCCGTCTCCTTTCGATCCGATCATGCTGGCCTATCGGACTGGCGGAATGTCCGGCGAGGGTTGCGTCGACGGCTCCCATGTTGCCGTGAGCAATGTCGACGTCCCCGAACCTTTGAATTCATGGACCACCAGTCCGGTGGGATGGCTCCCCGAAGAGCGCTTGTTAGTGCTCGCTTATCCCGACGGCTGCGACTCGCCTGCAGATCTCTGGTCATTCAGCCCCGGATTGTGTCCTGGCTCGGTGTACGGCGCCTTTCCGGTCATTGCCGGGGTCTCCGGTGCCGCGGCACGGGCACCCGTTCCTGTCCCGCCCCCTCCTCCCGACTTCGCTGGGGTGATCGACCCGGCACCGGCATGATGACCGCAGTTGACGACCGGTCGGTCGTCATGCATACCACAAACGCCCGATTTTCTCCCGAGAGATAGAGTGCGACGATGGCTCTGAGTTCACGCCAATTGAACCGCGCCACTCTGGATCGTCAGCTCCTGCTCGAGCGTTCGAAGGTATCCGTTCCTGAAGCGGTGAAACGCGTGGTTGCGATACAAGCGCAGGAACCTGCGTCACCCTACCTGGCGTTATGGAATCGTATCGACGGGTTCGATCCAATCGAACTCGACGAGGCGTTCGCCACGCGGGTGGTCGTCAAGGCGAGTTTGCTGCGAATAACCCTCCACACGGTCCACTCGGACGATTACACGGTCTTCCATGAGAGCATGTTGCCAGCGCTGCGCGGATCGCGCCTGGCCGATAACCGATTCTTGCTCACTGGAATGACAGTTGACGAAGCCGACGCCCTTGTCCCCAAACTCCTCGAGTACGCCAGGACTCCTCGAACCAAGGTGGAGATCGAGGCAATGTTTGGCGACGAGCTAGGGGAGAGGCCCCATTCTCGTTTGTGGTGGGCGTTGCGGACCTATGCACCGCTCATCCATTTTCCGGGTGCCAGGCCGGGCCTTTGGTCGGGATCAAGTTTTCCTGGCCGCTCCGACGGTTCCGGCGCGATTGAACCGCGAAGCGGCTTTGGAGCGCCTCATCAATCGCTATCTGGAAGGTTTTGGGCCTGCCACCCGACATGACATCGGTCGGTTCACACTCCTCGCACAGAGCACGATCAAACCGATCCTCCAGAAAATGGAGTATTTGTCGAAGCACCAAGGACCGAATGGCGAAGAGTTGTTCGATATCCCATCGGGGGTGGTTCCCGATGAGGAGAAGCCAGCTCCGCCGAGACTAATGGCGATGTAGGACAGTGTTCTGCTCGCACACGCTGATCGCTCCAGAATCCTCACCGACGAGTACCGGAAATTCGTTATCCGTAGCAATGGCGACGTTCTCCCCACCGTCCTGGTCGATGGTCGGGTCGCAGGTGTCTGGCGCCCAATGGAAGGACGGATCGAAGCGCGGGCATTTCATCGTTTCAGCGATGAGGACTGGGATGCACTGGACCGTGAGGCGGCCCAGATGCTCGGGTTTCTCAGGAGCCGCGACCCCTCCGCCTACAGCCGGTATGCACGTTGGTGGGGTTCCCCCGAGATCTCTGGTGCCGAGCCACACAACCTCGGTTGAGACCGGCGACCATTCCAGTCGAATACCGCTCAGTTTCTACCTGCGGCCGTCAGACACCGGGTGGGGGAACGTACTTCGCACCGGCAAACCGGCCCTCATCGACGTCGACTTCCCAGATTGAACCCTTGGAGCAAAACATCGGTGATTGCAGTTTCAGGCCTTCCTGACCGAGAAGGCCGAGGGTCGGCGGGATAACTTCCCGGTGTGAGCATAGGACCGTATTGGTACCGGCCATCTCGCAGACGAGGGCGTAAGCAGCATCCGCATTTGAATCTCCGGCGAGTGCGTCTTTGACCTCTACTTCCGCCCCGATGAGGTCGGCCAGGGGTTGCACCGTTTCGACACAACGGAGATACGGGCTCGAGAAAATCCGCTCGATGCCCCGACCCTTGAGAGATTCGGCAATCGCCGCGCTCTGGCGAACTCCCTTCTTGGTGAGAGGGCGAACACGGTCCTCCCCCTTCCACTTCTGTCGATCTCCCGCTGCGGCGTGACGTAGCAAATGAATGTCGCCCGTCAAAGCGATCTTCTTGAGATCGTGATTCTCTATGAGCGAGCGGTCCTGGTCGTAGTCGAGCAGTTTCCTCGCGGCGCTCCGACTCACCCACCGGATCTCATCGACTTCTGAGTTCTTTTTGAATCCAGGGCTGTCCGGGAGAGGCCTCATCGCGAACCAGGCAACTTCCTTTATTCCGCTCCCGACCCGGTAACGGGTGGTCTCTAACTGCGAGACAATCCGGCAGTTGTAACCCGTCTCCTCGAAAATCTCGCGTTTCGCGGTTTCCTCGGGGGATTCACCCGGATCGGACTTTCCTTTGGGAAGGGACCAATCGTTGTATCCGGGACGGTGGGCCAGCAGAATTCTCAGATTTCCCTCTTCTGACTTCCTGAGGAGAATCCCTCCGGCGGCATAAAGGGTCTTCGTCACGGGGAGCAGCGTAGCGGGCGGGCAGGCCCCCGGAAGTCAGGCTTTGAGCTCGGAGATGGTCTTCCGATGGACGAGGACTGACGAGTTGGAGGTATCGGCCTGGGTGAGGTCGATCGTGACCCCGTTGCACACCTCGCACACCTGGCGCTGAATTCCGGCACCGATTATCTGGGTCGGTCCGTACGAATGGCTGCCGCGGCGGCAATACGCCATTTTGTGTGGCGATCTGGCTTCCGGTCGGAGGTGGCTCATCTCGGTGGATAAGCCTAGGTCAGATGGTGTCGGCCGCTTTGGATTTCGGGAAAATCGTACCGGCCGCGCTAGTCACCGAGAACCTTGTTCACGCCGGCCACGATCCGGTCCTTGTCGATTAGGGCATGCCTCTCTATGGCAAACTGGGGCCAGGGGACGTCGAATCCGGTAATTCGATGAATCGGCGCCTTCAAGTCGTATAGAGCGTTTTCCGCAACAACAGCGGCGACTTCTGCCGCTACTCCTGCTGACCCCTGTGGCTCCTGGACCAGCAGGAGGCGTCCGGTTTTGCTGACGGAGTCGAGGACAGTCTCCCGGTCCCAGGGGAAAAGTGTCCGGAGGTCGATCACCTCGACAGATGCGTCAACGGACTCCGCCGCTGCGAGAGCCACAGGCACCATCCCGCCATAGGTGACCAGGGTGAGGTCATCACCCGGCTTCCGGATACGGGCTGTGCCGATCGGGATCTTGTAGTGCCCGGTCGGTACTTCCTCCCGTCCGGCGCGGTACAGGACTTTGGGCTCGAGGAAGATCACCGGATCATCTCCTTCGAGCGCCGAGGCAAGCAAACCCTTGGCATCCCTGGGCGACGAAGGGCAGATCACCACCAGACCCGGGGCATGAACAAAGTAGGCCTCGGGCGAGTCGCAGTGGTGTTCATGGGCGCCGATGCCGGCACCGTTGGGAAAGCGCACGACCACCGGTACCGAAGATGTACCCCGGGTGCGAAATCGGAATCGGCCCAGGTGGCTGACGATCTGGTCAAAAGCCGGGTAGACGAACCCGTCGAATTGAATTTCGGCGACGGGCCGCGCCCCCGCCAACGCCATGCCGATGGCGGTTCCCACGATCCCGGACTCGTTGAGCGGTGTGTCGATCACCCGGTCTTCGCCAAACCGGCTCTGCAGGCCTTCAGTCACCCTGAAAACCCCTCCGCTCAACCCGACGTCCTCTCCCAGGACGACAACGGTGTCATCTCGCTCCATGGCCTGGTGGAGTGCGGCGTTGATTGCCTCTGCCATCGTGATGGAGGTGGTGGCGCCGTCGGGTTGCGGATCGGGCTCGGCCCGCCACACCTCGTCGTCGGCGAACTCGGTCCGGGCCTCGCCGTGCGAGTCCTGAAAGTGGTGCAGTTGCTCGACAACGTGTAGAGGGATCTTGCTGAAACCATGACGGACGGCGTCATCCCGCCCGGGAAGGGGCTCGGCCTCGATCGAGGTGATCGCGGCATCAACCAGGTCAGCTACTTCCATGGCGACCTTTTCGCCTATGCGGTCGTCCCACTCCCCGCGATTGTGGAGAAACTTGCGGATCCGGTCGATCGGGTCTTTTGTCTTCCACATTTCGACCTCGGCATCGGAGCGATAGAGAGTGGGATCGTCTGCCGTGGCGTGAGGCCCGTAGCGGTAGGTCATCGCCTCGATCAGGGTCGGACCCATACCCTGTCGGGCACGCCGGGCTGCCAGACGAGTTGCCAGATACACCGCAACCGGGTCCATCCCGTCGACCCGGATACCCTCGAATCCGTACGCCCGCGCCTTCTGCGCGATCGTCTGCGCCGCCGTTTGCTTTTCGTAGGGCACCGAGATCGCATACAAGTTGTTTGCGCAAATAAACACGGTCGGGGTCTTCCACACACCGGCAAAATTCATCCCGGAGTGGAAGTCGGTCTCCGAGGTGGCACCATCGCCGAAGTACGTCACCGCCACGGTGTCCTCGCCGCGCATTTTGGTGATGTAGGAGTAGCCAACAGCATGTGGCAACTGACTGGCGATCGGCACGGTCACGATTCCCGTCCGGTACTTTTCGATGTCCCAGCGAGCGTTGGGGAGCCCCTTCCAATAGGCGAGGAGCACCTCGATAGGCAATCCCCGGGTTACCTGGACCCCGTGCTCGCGATAGCTCGGAAAAACGAAGTCATCGGGCTGCAGGGCAAGGGCCGATCCAATCTGAACCGCTTCCTGGCCTTCGAGCATTGCGTATGTGCCGATGCGCCCCTGTCGTTGGAGAGCGAGCATGCGGCGGTCCAGTTCCCGGGAAAGAACCATGTTCCGGTACATCTGCTGATACAGGTCGGCGTTGAGTCCCGGGTCTTCGTCGACCAGGTTTCCCCCTGCGTCGATCACCTGGAGCATGTCGAAGTCACCCATGTTTTGAGTCTGGCAGATTTTCTCAAGCAAGTCTCCCGACTAAGTTTTCTCCCCATGCCCCGATTCCGCCCCGATCTCGATGGTCTGGTGTCCTATTTGCCCGGACGACCGATCGAGGAAGTCGCCCGCGAAGTGGGAGTCGACACGGCCGGGATCATCAAATTGGCCTCGAACGAGAGTCCTTTCGGGCCGTTCCCGGGAGTGGGAGAAGCAGTCGCCGCGGCAATGGGTGAGTCAAACCGATATCCCGACAACGACGCCTATCTGCTGACCCGGGTTCTCGCCGACCATCTTGGGGTCGGACAGGAGTTTCTCTGGCTGGGGGCGGGGAGCACGGGGCTTTTGGGGAGCATTGCCTACGGGTTGGGCGGTGCCGGCACCTCGGCGGTTTATGCCTGGCCCAGTTTTGTCATGTACCGGATAATTTCGAGATGGTCGATGACCGGGCCGATCGAAGTGAGGCTCGATGCCGACTACAAGCATGATCTCTCGGCGATGCTCGCGGCGGTCCGCGCCGATACCTCCCTCGTGTACGTGTGCAATCCGAACAATCCGACCGGAACCGTAGTGGGTGGCGACGACGTCGCACGCTTCGTCGATTCGATCCCGGAGTCGGTGATGATCGTGGTCGATGAGGCCTATCACCACTTTGTTTCCGACCCCGACTATCGGAGCGCCCTCCCACTCGCTCTGGAGCGGCCCAATGTGGTGGTTCTGAGAACCCTGTCCAAGGTATTCGCCCTGGCCGCCCATCGTGTCGGCTTTGCCGTGGGGATGCCGGCGACCATCGATGCGCTCAGACGGACTCAAGCGCCGTTCACGGTCAACACTGCCGCCCAGGTGGCAGCCACGACGACTTTGCCGCAGGCTGAAGAGCTGCAACGGCGGATTGCGGCGAATGCCGAAGGCCGCGATGTTGTCTCCTCGGCACTCGAGGACCGGGAAATTCTCCATGCACGAAGTGAGACCAACTTTGTCTTTCTGAAGATCGGGGATGATTCCAATGCCATCGCAGACCAATTTCTCCGACTGGGGATAATCATTCGCCCGATGTCCGGCGGTTGGATCAGGGTGACGATCGGATCCCCCGCAGAAAACTCTGCTTTTGTGGATGCGTTGGACCTGGTTCCCCACTCTGGTTAGCGGCCGCCTTCCCGGTCTGGGCCGGATGGGGAGACAGTCGCGACCGATCGTTTCGTGGACCGGGCCAATGGCGGGCCCTGAATTTGTGTTGGTTCCGGTTCACGGGGAGAATTGCGCCAGGTTTGCCAGGTTCGCGCTCGGCGCACCCCCGCCTGATCAACCCCGTCAGCCACCAAATCGGAGACGCCTCTCTTGAAATCTATAGTCCGCCTCTTTGCCAACGCCGTCGGTAGCAAACCCTGGGTCGTCATAGCCGCCACACTTTTGGTGACCGTCGGTTTTGGGTTCCTTACGGTTTTCGTCGCCGAATCGAGCACCGGGGGCCAGGAGGGCTTCTCCCCCGATAACCCGGAAATAATGGCGTCGCAGCAAATCGGCGAGTTGTTCGGGGAGCAGTCGACGCAATCGGTGATGCAGGTTGTTGTCACCTCCGAAAAGGGCGACGTGATAACGGCCGACGGACTGGCCGCCGCCGATGGCGTCATCGCTGCACTTCAGTCGAGTGAGTATGCGTCGGTCGTCGAGGGAACTCCCCAGCAACCGGGGGTCATTACCTTCATGGCTCCGGTCCAGCAGGCCGCAGCCCAGGGCGGGATCGATACCTCGGGGATGGGAGACGCTGAGGTGAAAGCCCTCTACGAGCAGGCGCTCGCCGAGTCCGGGCCCGAGCTTGGTTTTGTCAGTCAGTTGGTCAATGACAGCGGGACGACGGGTCTGATTCTCGTCTTCATCGACACTAGCGAGGACCCTGACACCCAGGTTGATCGCGAGGTCGGGATCGCCCAAGTCATCACCGGGGTCGAAACCGGTGCCGACATAGAGCTGCGCCCGTTTAGCTTCAACCTCCTCTTCTCGGACGATTCCGGATTCGAAGAGGAAATCGGTCGGCTTTTTGCCACGGCTTTCATGATCATCATCGCGATTCTGCTCTTTGTCTATTGGTTGAAACCCCGCGGCGCAAACGCCAACTTCGGTCGATCGGCACGCCGCACCCTCGCCGATATGAGCGTGACAATGGTGACCATTGTGTTTGCCATCCTCTGGATGAACGGTATTGGCGCTCTCCTCCAGCAGATAGGGCTGGTCGGCGAATTCAACGAGATCAGTCAGATCGTCCCGATCCTGTTGATCGGTCTCGGGGTCGACTATGGGATCCACCTCATCTCCCGCTATCGCGAAGACGTCGGTGAGGGAACAACGGTCGACAGTGGGATCCGAATGGCAATCGGCACAGTGGGGGTCGCTTTGCTGCTGGCCACCATCACCACGATGATCGGCTTTCTCACTAACGTGTTCAATCCCATTCCGGCACTCAAGGACTTCGGGATCCTGGCCGCAATTGGTATCGGCGCCTCCTTCATCTTGATGCTCACCTTTGTGCCTGCCGTACGAGAGGTCCTCGATCGGCGCGCTGAGCGTCGGGGTGAACTGCCCAGGGACGCAATGGGGGCAACGAGCGACCGTTTCTTGCCCAAGATCATGGAGAAGACCTCGATTCTCGCCATCAAGGCCCCGGTTTTGACGCTCGTAGTGATGTTTGCACTAGGTGTGCTCGGATACTTCGGGCTGACCAACGTGTCGACAGAGTTTTCCTTCACCGATTTCCTTCCCAGCGACTCGCCGATAGTCGAGACATTCGAGATTCTCAACGAAGAGTTCGGGGGAGGGTTTGGTGAGACAACACAGGTGCTGGTCGAGGGTGACCTCGCCGATCCTGCGGTCTACAACGGTATGGTCACTTCCACAGCCAACTTCGTCGACACCCCTGATGTGCTTACGTTTGAGACACCCGTCGGGACTCAGGCCGCCGTGAGCTCACCGGTGTCGGTGATCCAACAACTGCTGATTCCAGGACCGGACGGCGCACCGAGCAACGCCGACTTTGCCGGGGTGGCGCTAGCCAATGGCCTGGACCCTCAAACCGGTTTGGTTTCGGCGACGGCCGATGTCGGAGCTATCTATGAGGCCGCCATGGTATCTGCCCCGGTTGAAATGGGTGCCGTGATCCACTTGGAGAACGGTGCAGCGACGGCAGGTCTGATGGAGATCAGCACCCAGGCGGGCGAGGGCCGCGCCCTCGAATTGCGGGACAATCTGGTGGTGGACCTCGAGCCCATCACAGAGGCGGGTGCGGTTGCCACACCAACCTCGCAAAATATCATTGGCGGGGTGATCGTTGACTCCCTTTCCTCCTCGCAGGTGAACTCGTTGATTATCACGCTCATCGCTGCCACCATTGTCCTGGTCGTCAATTTCTGGTTCGAGAACAGGCGACCTTTCCTCGGGGTCATCACCATGATCCCGGTTGCTCTTGTGGTCCTCTGGACGTTCGGCTTGATGTACCTGAGCGGGATTCCGTTCGGGCCGGTCACTGCAACACTCACAGGTCTGGCCGTCGGTATCGGGGTTCCCTACACTATTCACATGGCGCGTCGCTTCGAGGAGGATCGGGCTCGATTCACCAATGTGGCCGATGCAATCAGTTCTACCACGCGTCACACTGGTGGAGCCCTCGCCGGGTCTGCCTTCACTACGGCGGCAGGATTCGGGATTCTCATCACCTCGACCCTCACGCCGTTCCGCCAGATGGGCCAGGTGGTCTCTTATGCAATCATCCTCAGCCTGGTTGGAGCAGTGCTCACGCTGCCATCGATGTTGGTGCTCTGGGAGAACTGGCACCAGCGTCGGGGAGATGCCGACTTTGCAGAGGCTCCTGAGGAAGCCCCCACGCTGAGCTGATTTGGGGTTCCCGAGGCCCATTGAGATGGTGGCCCTGCGCTGACTACCGTGTCGGCAACGCCTTCTATGAATCAGACACGACTAGTCGCCGAAGCCTCCCGGCTGTTGCCCCTCGCCAAGGAGGTGCTTACACGCTATGAATTCGGGGTCAAGCAGGTCGATCATCTGGCAACTCACTCCAACGTCCTGTATCGCGTGGTAGCCACCGATGGCCGACAGATGGTGCTCAGGGTCGGCACGCCAGACTCCAACAGCCGTTCGAATTTACAGGTCGAAGTCGCCTGGCTCGATTCCCTGGCCCGGGAAACGATTCTCGACGTGGTATCGCCGATCGCAACGGTGGCGGGACGATATATCACCGACGTGGTTGACCCGATGTCCGGCCGCCGCCGACACTGTGTGTTGTTCACCTGGGTTCCCGGCACTCCCCTCGGGGACGGTGCCGGCCCTTTCTCCTATCGGCTTCTCGGCCAGATGCTGGCGAGACTGCAGGCGCACGGGAAGACCTGGTCTCCGCCAGACCCTGATCTGTTGCGGAAGTGGGACCGGGTCTTCTATTACCGCTCCGACGAACCCCTCGTCATATTTGCCGCCAGAACCACGCAAATGCTCGGTCATACGACCATGGGGACGATCAAGAAGGCTATGCCTATTGCCGAGCGTGTCGTCGCCGACACATGGGCAAACGACGAGCCCCAGATCGTTCACGGCGACCTCCACGAATGGAATGCCCATGTGGTGGCGACGAGGCTATACGCATTCGATTTCGAGGATGTCATGTTGGCAACGCCCGCCCAGGACATCTCCGTCTGTTTGTATTCCTCGCGCGCCTCCGCCCGCAATCGGGAAGTCGTCGACGCATTTCGTGAGGGTTTTGAGGAGTTTGGAACCTGGCCCATCGAGAGTTCCTATCAGCTGGATGGGCTTCATGCTGCCCGTCAGATAATGCTGATGAATTATGCGATCAGTGCTCTGCCTGAGTTGGAGGCCGTCGACTATGTGGCAAAAGTCATGCCGTGGATGGGTGGTTTCGTCGAACGCTACGGGTGAAGCATCCGGGATCGGGAGTTCTCCGTTACGGGCATTTCGGGCAACGGCCACGGCGGCTACCGTTCCGACGACTCGAGATGAGGAGGAGTAATGCCTGAGTTAGAGAAGTTCTGCACGATCACCGGGGATCTCGACATGAAGATCGTTGGAGACACGCCGGCCGGGATGAGGATTGATTTCCCGTTTTCCGGTGTGGCAACATCGAATCATTGGGATGGCGAGAGGCCGGTCAGTGGCGTCGACTATGTGACGGTTCGTGGTGACGGAAATATGACCCTCGACATCCACGGTGTCATCGGGGAGAAACGGGAATCGGTTGGCTATAAGGCAATCGGGGTGTCGATCGCCAATCCGGATCGCTCTGCGAGCCCACGCGAGTTGATCGTTTTCGAAACAGGGAACGACGACCTGTCCTGGCTCAACAACGAAGTGGGCATCGGATTGGGCACCGGGGGCGCCGGGAAGATCAACCTGGACATCTTTATCGTTCGTGACTAGGAGCCGGCACTCCGATAGTCGGGCTTTCTCTTCTCCAAAAATGCGGTGACCCCCTCCATGTGCTCGGCTGTCAGCCCCAATCGGTGTTGCGCCTGACGCTCGGCCTGTAGGGCGCTTGCAAAATCCGTCACCGATGCTTCGCGAACCAGCGTCCTTGTACTGACCAGGGCATCGGTCGAGAGGTCGGCGAGACCCGTTGCAGTTTCCATAGCCACCTCATCCAACTCACCGGCGGCCACCACGCGCAGGCAAAGACCCAGGGCGAGAGCCTCCTCCGGGAGCACCCGCCGATTGGTCATCGTGATCTCCAGAGCGCGGGAAACACCCACATGGGCCGGAAGCCACCACGTGGTACCGCTGTCTGGCGCCAGTCCGATACCGGCGAAGGCCGACATGAGAAAGGAATTCTCACTCATCAAACGGAGGTCGCATCCGAGGGCGAGTCCGAGCCCGGCACCGGCCGCTGCACCGTTTATCGCAGCCACCGTGGGCACCTTGCAGTTGACAAGGGCCAACACCGCCGGATGGAAGTGGTTGTCGAGTACCGCTCCGAGATTCGGCCCGTTCGCCTCGTAACCTGCGGCGATCTCGCCGAGATCCGCACCTGCGCAGAAGGCCTTGCCTGCCCCCGTGAGTACCACAGCACGAGATTCCCTACCGGCTCGCTCCAACGCATATACCAACTGATGGGCCAGGTCCGCCGTGATCGCGTTGAATGATTCGGGACGGTCGAGGGTGACCACGGCTATGTCGTCGGGTTGCTCGTACTTAACGCTCATGATCCTCCAAGAAGGGTGCCGCGGGTACTTTAGGGGCCTAATGTCAGTGAATTACTGATGATTCGCCTAACGTAGAACCATCGTCGCCAACCGACGACGTCAATCGTCGACCCTAAGGAGGGGCCGTGAACAAGTCTGAGATGGCAGATAGGCTCGCCAGCAAGGCGGACATTTCCAAGGCCAAGGCCGCGGAGATCGTCGAGCACATCTTCTCAACCAAAGATGGAGAAGGCATCATCGCAGTCGAACTCGATGCTGGCCGCAAAGTGAATGTCACCGGTTTTGGTAACTTCACTGTCAAGCATCGGGCGCAGCGTCAAGGACGCAACCCCGCGACAGGCGAGACAATCACCATTGCGGCCAAGTACTACGCCCATTTCTCGCCCGCCAAGGGCCTTAAGGACCGCGTAGCCGAGTAGCTGAACCAAGGACTCCAAGTCTCGTTATGGCCCCGTCTCCGGACGGGGCCTATTACGTTGTGTGAATATGCTGGATCGCCTGCTCTGGAGCCCGCCTCTGGTGATCGCCCATCGGGGGAGTCGCGAGCTCTGGCCCGAAAACACGATGTTCGCCTTTGAAAAAGCACTGTCGTACGGTGTGGAGCACCTCGAGACCGATGTCCATGTGTCTGCTGACAGCGTCGTCCACTGTTTTCACGACGACACACTCACCCGGATAACGGGGCAGGAAGGCCTGTTCATCGACCGCACCGCCCGGGAGATCGCAAAACTCGATGCCGGGTACAGCCATCGAGGTCCCGGCGGGTTTGATTTTCGCGCCAGCCAGATTGGCATACCGACTTTCGAGGAACTGGTGACGACTTTTCCCGAGGTTCGAGTGGTGGTCGACCTGAAGCATGACGAAGTGGTTGAGCCTTTTGCCCGGACTGTGAAGTCCCTAGGTGTCGGTGAGCGCCTGATCGTGGGTTCATTCGATGACGAT
This sequence comes from Acidimicrobiia bacterium, assembly GCA_041747375.1. Lineage (GTDB taxonomy): Bacteria > Actinomycetota > Acidimicrobiia > Spongiisociales > ZC4RG35 > MA-ANB-1. The sequence goes on along the minus strand of JBGTFH010000102.1, from coordinate 5,475 downwards.
CGGATTGATCGTTTTCGCGAACTTGTTGGGGGAAGCGTGGCGACCTCGACCGGCTCTGCAGCAGCCCGATTCTGGTTGCTGGCATCACGGTCAGGGCGGGGCGTATCCGGGTCGGCCAGTGCCTTACAGGTGCCGCTCCAAATGAGGGGCCTCCGAATTGTCGATCAGAAACTCGTTGACGCTGCCCATGAGAGGGGCGTCCAGGTACATGCATGGACAGTGAACGATCCGGCGATGATCCGCCACCTGGTGTCACTCGGGGTCGACGGGATCGTCACCGACCGCCCCGATCTGGCAATGGCCGAGATGAATGGCTAGACCGCTTGGACCAACTTTCCACCGGTGAGGTCGAGAATTCGATCCGCATAAGTGAATCCGTCGGGATCGTGGGTCGCCGCGATTACCGCGGTTCCCGCGGCCGCAGTTTCAGAGATCAGACGCCACACCAGGTGGAGCCGCTCGAAGTCCTGATGTGAAGAGGGCTCGTCCGCGAGCAGGAGCGACGGGCGGCGGATGAGCGCTCGAGCGATGGCAGCGCGTTGTTGCTCACCCAATGAGGCACCGGTGGTAGGCCTGTTGAGCAGATGCCCGATCTCGAGCTTGGCGGCGAACTCGGCGACATCACTCTCGTCATCGGCCAGGCGCCCGGGAAGGCCAATGTTCTCCCCCAATGTGAGTTCAGGCAGGAGCCCCAGCGACTGGGGCACGACGGCGACATTCTGCCATTTCCCGGGATCCGGGATCGCCCATTCGATGGCGCCCGAGTCTGGCTCCTGCCAACCGGCCAGGAGATTGAGCAGTGTTGTTTTTCCTGAGCCAGAACGGCCCCGGACAATCACGACTTCGCCTGGTTCGACGGATGCGGCGAGATCGTCGAGGACCACGATCTCGGTATCGCCGCGGAGATACGATTTTCGGATGCGGCTCATTACGATTACGGCGGTCAAGTTGACACCAGCCCGTGTTCTATTCGTATCACTCGGTCCGCGATCTCAATCACCTCAGGGTCGTGGCTGGTGACGACGAGCGTCGTCTCCATTTCCCTCAGTCGGACCAGGGTCTCCACGGCAAGCCTCGCAGACTGAGTGTCGAGTTCGGCCGTGGGTTCATCGGCGAGAACGATTTCGGGACGGCCGGTGACAGCAGCCGCCAGTGCGACTCTTTGCTGTTGGCCGGCAGATAGCCGATGAGGAAGCTCCCCGGCGAGTTCGGCGATCTCGAGCTGGTCCAGTAGCGCGAGGTTCGCGACCCGATAGCGAACGGCAGCCGCCATTTCGATGTGCTCCTGAACCGTCATGTAGCTGAGAAGGTTGGCTGCCGGGTCCTGGAACACGAAGCCAACATTTCCCCTCCGAAAACGCCGGCGCTCCCGGGCCGAGAGTTGCGCCAGATCCTGTCCGGCTACCCGGACCACACCGTGATCAGGTCTGTCGATCCCCGCCATCACTCTGAGCAGGGTCGATTTTCCCGACCCGGACGGGCCGGCGAGCACTGTGATTTCACCCGCGTTGGCGGCAGCGTCCACGTCCCATAGAGCCCAGACCAGATCGTCGTCCGTCTGGTAAGCCCTTCTGATGCCCTCGCAGAGGAGATGGTTCCTACTCTCCATGTCGTAACAACTCCGATGTATCGGCCCCGTCAGCGGTTCTCTGGGCAAGAATCGTGGCCACCAGGGCAACGACAAGCCCGATTGCAATTGTGATGACTGCCAGACCGAAGGCACCCACCCAACGCGGGGCGGGCGGTGTCTCGGGGATGGCATCCAGGATCTGATAGAGCTGGCGTGCCGGGAACCGGCCGGCGAAAAGGCCGGTCAGGATGCCGAGAACTGTCAGTGAACCGATCTCAGCAAAGCCGGCGACCATGTGCTGTTGCCTGGTCAGGCCCATCCTTCGCGCCAATGCGTATGAGAGGTTGCGGGCTCGTTGTCGGGTGTCGACATAGAGGAGGACCGCTCCGACCGCTATCAGGCCCGCCAACGCCGAATATATCTCGAGAAAGTCGAAGGTCCATACGAGGGCCTTGAACCGGAGTTGGTCGAGTGTCGTCGCGGCTGCGGTGGTGAAAGCGAACCCGACACCGGCTTCTTGCAATTCGGATTCGATCTCATCCGGTGTGCGGCCCACAGTCCACAAGAGGTAGCGACTTCCGACGAGGCGACCGTCCTCGTCTGCGAAGGCATTGAAATATCGGTCACGGTCGACGATGACGAGGGGCCGGGTCCGTCTCGTGCCCGGGAAGGTGTCGACTTCTCCGACCACACGTATCGGCACGGTATGGCCGCTGATCGTCAGATCACCGGTCTCGCCTGTGCCGTTGGAGATATATCCGTCCAGCGGTGCGCCGTCACCATCCCCGTGGACTGCCTCGAGAACGGTCTCCAGGGGTATGTCGGCAAATTCGTCCTCAAAGAACGCGCCATGAGCAAAGGTGTCGTAGTCGACGGCGATCACATCGACAACAACGCCGTTCAGGTTGGCGCGCTCCGCCTTGATAACCACGGTGGAAGAATCTGCGAGCGCTCCAGGCGGTTCGATCAGGCCAAATACCGGTGTGGCAACGTCGGCTCCGATAAAGGTCCGACCCTTGGCGTCTATAGTCGAGGTGGCCGACCGTGTAAGCGAGGCGGCGTAGATCAAGGTGGCCACGGGCAGCGCCGCCCCAGCGATCAGTGCGATCACCAGCGTCGGAGCACTGACAATTCGCCTCGAGGCGAGGTAGAGGGCATGACCTCGCGAACCGAGCCTCCTGATCGCCGGGAATAGCCTGATTACCAGCTCGGACACCAGGAGTACCGCGGCGATGATGGTGAATAGCGGCAGAAAGAGCACCATCGGGTCTACCGAGCCGACCAGCTGGTTCTCTCCGGTGACCACCGCCGAGTCGCCGATCTCGATTCTCACTAATATCGCACCGATAACCGCTGCAACCATCACCGGTATGCGCCACGCCAGCGAGTGCCGCGAACGCGGTTTGTGGTCGAGAATGCCCCGCGACCGCAAACCCACGATGGCGGCCACAGCAAGCAGCGAGAGGAATACCGCTCCAGCGACCACCCAGATCGCGGTGAGCCGCGCGGAGGGATCGATATCAAGGGACGGCCCCACCCCGGGAATCAGCAGGTTCGCAAGAACCCACCCCAGAGTTCCTCCGATCGCCATCGCAGGGAGAAACTCGAGCACTGCCTTTAGGGCGATAGTGCCCGGCCCGGCACCTAATGCTGAGAGGTACTGGAGTTCGAGTTTGCGGCGGTCGACCCAATACGACCCGGCCCCGCCGACAAGGGCGACAGCCGCCAGCAACACCACGGCGGCAAGGGGGAGGATCGAGCTGCGTAACGCAGCGGTCAAAGCCTGAACCCTCGTGGTGACCAACGGAAGGTCAGAGATGATCGAAGGACCCTGGAAGAACGAAGGATTTTCGTTCTGCTCATGCACATCCTCCTGAGATGCCGCCAGGGTCGCGCTGGCCACGATTGCCCCCGGTACGGTGAGCCCATCCACCTTGACCGGCAGTTCCCAGGTTCCAATTCCCCGTCCGTACTCAGCGAACACCCGGCCATAGACTTCGCTGCGCTCATCGAAATGATCAACGTCAACCAGCACCAGAGGCGGCTGAAGGTCTCCCATGGCTGTGACGGCCAGGACGTTCTCGAGGAAGCACCAGTAGGGGTCGGTGATTTGGTCGGTGACACTCTTATAGACAGCCTGCACTTCGAACTCGTACACGTCGCCCTGGATGAAGTATTGGATGGTGTCGCCCGGCCCCGCGTCGAGGTCTCTGGCGGCAACGTCGTTGATGTACGCGCCCGGACCGTGGGTACCTTCGATCAGTTCGATATGGTCACGAAACTCGTCGCGCCCGGTGAAGCGAATCGGGATCGTGAGTCCCTCGCCGCTCGAGTTGGCTGCGTTTACCAGGGCCCCTTCGAGATACAGTCTCGGTGGGAGAAAAGCCGGGTCATCGGCGGTGATCTCGGAGAGAACCTGTCGGGAACTGTCGTTGTCAGCGAAGTTGTTTGTTTGCCCACCGAAGGAAGCAGCGCAACGACCTACCAGTTCCTGTTGTAGCGCGGCGCTCGACGCCGAGGAGAGGAACAGGGGCGTCAGGGCGGCGACCATGCCGAGAATCGCCGTTGCACCGATCACGGTTATCAGGACGGTCGGCCTCTTGAAGAGCAGCCGGGGCGCCCTCCGGATGGGCGGTGTGCGAAACACTATCCGGTGCCTCGACGTAGGCAAATACTCGTTTGGGCCTCTCCACTCACAAGTTGGAAGATCCTAAAACCAATACAATCGCTAAGAATGTTTCGAATCGCCTCTTTGGTAGTCCTGGCACTCCAAGTCGGCGCCGGGTTTGGCGCGGCCTCCGCTGAACTCATCTCCACGACTCCTAATGCCATGGAGGTGGAACTGCGTGTCGAAGTCCTTCAGTCTCCCGAGTCGGTTGTTGCCCACCTGGTGTTCCCTGACGAAACACCCCTGGTGATACCGCTGGTTCAACGCGAGGACGCCGTTTTCGGCATTCGAACCGAGATCAAGCCTCTCAACTATCAGGTGGTGTTCGAATCGATCGGAGCGGAGGGGGCTCAATCCGAGCAAAACTCGCTAACAGACCTGGGGTTGGTTTTCCCTCAGCCTCAGGCTGAGACCACCACCACGATCGAATCCGGCCTGAGTCCAGCCACCCAGCGCTGGGGTTGGCTCGGGCTCGGGCTAGGCGCTGCTGCTTTGTCGGCACTCGCCTTCTGGGCTTTGGGTGGGCGGGAACCGGATCAGGACTCTTCCGGGACCGCTCCGACCGGGTCCTCCGAGTCGGAAGAGAGCTGACGCGCCTCGTCGATTCTCGCGGTGTTCAACCGGGGTAGCGCATAGACGTAGAGGAGGCCGCAGGCTCCTGCCGCTACAAGGAATGGAATGCGAAGCGCCCACTCGCGTCCCACGATCGGCTCGAACATCAAGACCAGAAGACCGCCTGCTATCGAGCCGATGGGCATCATTCCCCAGCCGATAAAGCGATACACCGAGTTGACGCGCCCGAGAAGGTGGTCCGGGATCAGGGACTGACGAAGCGACACAGTGATCACGTTCCACAGAACGATGAAGACGGACCCGACTGCGAACATAGCCCAAACCAGAATGGCCGAGCTAGCGAGCCCCATAACTGCCAGCGTTATCCCGGAGACGAGGATTGATAGAAAAAGAGAGGCGCCGGGCCCAATCTTCTCTGAGACCTTCGATGCAACCAGCGATCCGAGCACACCGCCAGCAGCGCCCGCGGTCAGCAACAGACCGAACTCAGTGGCGTTGAGTTGGAGAACCTCCTGGGCAAAGAGCACCATTGTTGCGAAAGAGAGTTGGAAGAGAGCATTGATCACGCCCAGCGCAATGGCCATCGGCTTGAACAGGGGATGGCTCCATAGCCAGTGAACGCCTTCCTTGAGTTCGCGTTTGAACGAGCGCTCAAGCTTTTCGC
>JBGTFH010000101.1:0-3808 GCA_041747375.1 Acidimicrobiia bacterium | reverse complement strand
GCTCGACGCTGAAGTGCAGCAGATCCTTGCTGACATCGCTTCGGGTGCACTCGAGTTCCCCAGGTATGCACCTGCTGGCTAGTAAATAGACCAACACACAAAACTAACCGGGCCCCGGCAAACGCCGGGGCCTGGTTCGTTGAGGGGGAGCGGCCTTGATGGAGAGGGCAACGCCCGGCACCATTGTCTTGCTCGTGGCGACGCCCGGAGGTTCCGGCAGATCGGCGCGGTGCTATCGGACGGGGAGGAACATCTCCCGGTGGTCCGACCGCTCGGAGCTGCTAGCTGGCGAACCTCTTTCGGCCCATCGTTGCCGACCCTGCGTGAAGAGCGATGTCGAGGAAGAGACCGATGATCGCTCCCATCACGCCCCAGGGGAGGGCGGCATCGCCAATGATGAAACCGAGAACGTAGAGGCCGGTTGTCCACGGTAGGAAGATGAGGCCAGCAAGAGGAAGAATCCAGCCACCGGAAAAAGCTCGCTCTACCCAGTCGGTGAAAAGCCAGAGAGCGGCGACGCCGAATCTCGGGCTGATGATCAACAATGACAGGAACAAACAGCCCATTTATACAACTCCCATTTCGAGTTCTCCCACGTTCGAGATGCTATCACAATGGCCATGACCCTCCCGTCATAACTCATCGGATCGTTATCGTGAGATCGAATCGGTCATCTAGACCAATGGCCCCGAATCTTGACAGTAATCTGCATCCCCGACCGAGTCAGGAGACAATATGAGAGATCGGGTAAAGAGGCACCCAAAGGAGATCCCTCTGCTGGTGACGGGTGCCATTATCGTCGTCCTCGGCGTACCCGCCCTTGCCGTTTCCGTGGTCGAATTGTACGGAGCCTGGTGGTTGATGGCCCTGGTGCTGGCATTCGTATCTCTCTATGTGGCGCGGGGATTCCTGAATGCCTCTGAGCGCGCCAGTTCAGTGCTGATAACAGACAGGCAGTTCCCGGAGGTTTATGACCGGATAGCTCATTTCGCCCGAGAATTCGGACTCGACTCAGTACCTGATGCCTATATGGTCCAGGAAGGTGGGTCGCTGAATGCGTTTGCGGCGAAGCACAATCGCACCAACTTCATCAGAATCAACTCGGACATCTTCGAAGTGGGGACCTTTGGAGTAGGTCCGAGGCCGAAGGATCCTGCAGCACTCGACTTCATAATCGCTCACGAAGTCGGTCACGTGGCGGCGAGTCATGTGACCTATTGGTACACATTCATCTCCAGCTTCATCTACTACATCCCGTTTCTAGGGACGGCCCTGTCCCGGGCCAAGGAGTACACCGCAGACAACCACGGCTATGCAATGGTGCCGGATGGGATCCCGGGGATCGTTCTGCTGAGCGGTGGCAAGTATCTATATCCCCTGATCGACCGGCAGCAGTTCGTGGATCGGGCCAACTCGGACAGAGGTGTCTTTGTGTGGCTGGTGAATGCGATGTCTTCACATCCGATTATCACGAAACGACTGGCGGCGCTGGACAACAGACACCGGGCGGGCCGACTTTTTTGAGCTGTAACCCGGCGGGCCGGGGTACAGCTTCGTTCAGCTATCGCTGGCCCCGGATTATCCCGGGATGACCAGCACGGCGTTGACGATGTGCGCTACACCGTTGGAGGCGTCGACATTGGCGATCGTGATGGTTGAGACATCGTTGAGGACCAACAGCCCATTTTCCAAAGTGACCGAGATCTCGGCACCCTGCAATGTGACCAACGTCTCTTCGGCCGCAATGTCGAACGCTGTGAGATCACCCTCGACCACGTGATAGAGGATGATCTGGGAAAGTTCCTCCGGGTCGGTAGGCAGGGCGCCCGCAGCCCCGAAAGCGTCGTCCGTCGGAGCGAAGATGGTGTAAGGCCCGGGCCTGGACAGCATTTCGGTCAGCCCTGCGACTTCAACCGCTGCCAGGAACTGTTCGAATTGGCCGGTCTCCGCCAAGACCTCCAGGATGCCACCCGAATCAGGCGCTGTCGTTGTGGTCACCGGAATCGTCGTCGTCGTCGCTTCCGGTGCGGTGGTGGTCGTAACCGCGGGTGGGGCCGTGGTTGCCGGCGCCCCGGGAACTGTGGTGCTCGGGATCTCAGGCTCCACTCCGGCGGCGGCCAGAGCCTCTTCGAGTGCCTGAAGGGTGGCGGAATCGATCACCCCTGTCGCGGGGACACCAAGGTCGTTCTGCAGGTCGATCAATGCCGACTCGACGGCGGGCGACCAGATGCCATCTACCGGGCCGCTGTAGTGCCCTGTTGCGATCATGATGGCCTGAAGTGCGCCTACCTGGGCCGAGGCTTTCCCGGCGAGAGCCAATCCGAGGGCCACCTGGGTCGGGGGGTCGACGAGTCCGGTAACCTCGAGACCGTTGTCCTCCTGGAAACTCTCCACGGCAGCGATCGTATCGGGGCCATATATCCCGTCGATGGCGCCGTTGTAATAGCCTATTGTCTGTAGGTCGGTCTGGAACGCGGACACATAGTCGGACACCCATTGCTGGGCCTGTGCCTGGGCACGCTCATCACCGTCGAGACATCCGGCGTCCAAGAAGAGACGCACCCATGCCACCTCGAGGCCATAGGCCGCCGAGCTGAATCTGGCCCCTGCCTCCACGACGGGTGTCCCATCATCGATATCGCTGGCCTCGGCGAAGGCTGCCTCAGCGTCCTCGACAGCCTGGATGGTCTCAGGCGCGATCAGGTCGATGGTCAGCCCGGAGGTCGGATCTGTCTCAACGGCGGTTCGAAATTCGGCTGCGGATTCCTGGACGGCTTCCAGTCCGGGAGCGAGATCCTCATGCGCGGTCTTGACATCGCCAACATTCAATTCGACATTCTGGAATAGACCCCCGTACTCCCCGATGGCTTCGACGTACGACTCGACATCCGAGCAGAACTGGGCCTGGGCCTCGACAGGATCGATCGGCTCGTCGGATGAACACCCGGATACGACGAGGAAGACGGCGGTCGTTAAGGCGAGGAGTCGAATTCGTTTGTGCATGGGCTAAGAATTACCACAAACGGGTGGGTAACGACCTTTTTCCAGGGCAATGTTCCGATCAGCCGAATAGCTGGATACCGCGGCGCACCCGGTAGAGACGGTCGATCTCGTTGTAGAGCGCACCGATCAGCGACAGCCCGATGACAATCAGCCACTCGGATCCCTCCAAGGATGTCGTCACCAGGATTCGCTGCAGCATTCCCAACTCGACGGCGGCCCAGGTCAGCAACCAGCCGAGGGCTATCCAGCCGAGGTAGGGGAAGGCGGGTTGTGAGAACCAGGGACGTTGCTCCCGACGCAACACCAGTCCGACGTTCACCGAACTCAGGGCGACCACTGCGAATGCCATGGTCATCGAAGTCGAAGCCAGGGTCGTGCTTGGCTCGTCAGGCCCGAAAACCAGGACGAGCAGGGCAGGAATCGCCACCAGGAAACCGGTGACAATCCAGCGAGGGATTGTCCGGCCGTTGACGATCCTCGTCCCGGGGCGTCGTGGGGGCACTTCCATGACTCCGGGGTCGCGCACATCGACGATGAACCCTATGACGATGGCTACCACCACGAACAGCTTGCAGAAGAGCAGCATCATCGGGAACAGCGCAACACCCTCGTTGATGTTGAAGATGGTGGCGAGGAGCATGAGCGTGAGCACCGATGCCAGGACCGATAGCTGGAGGCGGATATATGAAGAGATCCGCCTGTAGATATCCCGACCCAGTTCTACCGCGCCAACCAGGGTGGCGAAGTTGTCATCGGTCAGGATCATCTTCGCCGCCTGTTTGGTGACCTCCGATCCACTTCCCAT
>JBGTFH010000100.1:0-54187 GCA_041747375.1 Acidimicrobiia bacterium | reverse complement strand
ATACCGTGGCCTGTCCGTGAAAGCGGTCCAGGAACTTCGGAAGAACCTGCGTGACAGTGGTGCCGAGTACAAGGTCGTGAAGATGACCCTGGCCAGGCGCGCTGCTGACGAGGCCGGAATCGCCGGTCTCGACGAGTATCTTGTCGGGCCGACTGCCTTGGCATTTGCCAAGGCCGATCCGGTCGCCACCGCGAAGGCCCTGAAGGACTTCGGTAAGGCGAATGACGTCTTTGTGCTCAAAGCAGGTGTGCTTTCGGGAGCCATCCTCACCCCTGAGGAAGTCTCGAAACTCGCTGACATCGAGCCGCGCGAAGTGTTGCTCGCCAAGTTCGCCGGTGCCGCAAGGTCACCGCTGTACGCGGCGGCAGGGATGTTCGCATCCTTCACCCGAAACGCCGCGTCGATGTTCGGACAGCTATTGGACAAAAAGGAGTCGGGCGAGTTTGTCGGTGAGGGACCGGTCGTGGAGACCAGCCTTCCCGCAGAGGAGCCTGCAGAGACCGAAACGGCCGCCAAGGCCGAGGAGGAATAGATCAATGGCCAAAGCAAAAATGACCACTGATGAATTGATAAGCACGTTCGAGGAAATGACCGTCCTCGAACTCAAGGAATTCCTCGACGTTTTCGAGGAGAAGTTCGAAGTTACCGCTGCCGCCCCCGTGGCGATGGCTGCTGCCCCCGCCGCTGGTGGGGAGGCCGCCGCCGTGGTGGAGAAGGACGAATTCGATGTCGTCCTTACCGCTGCCGGAAGCGCCAAGATCCAGGTGATCAAGGAAGTCCGTGGGCTCACCAGCCTCGGACTCAAGGAAGCCAAGGATCTCGTTGACGGGGCCCCGGCCAACGTCCTCGAGGCCGTAGACGAGGAAACCGCCAACAAGGCGAAGGAAATCCTCGAGGCGGCCGGAGCCAGCGTCGAACTCAAGTAGTTCAACCACAACCCGGAGAAAGGCCCCCGGAAACCCGGGGGCCTTTCATTTGTTCGAGGCAATACCGGCCGGAACTGTGCCCGAAAAGGGCAATTCCGTTTCTAGCTGAAGTAGTCGGCGACGACCTCGGTCTCGCGTTCCCGGAGCTTGACGTTGGCGTCGAGGTTCTCCAGGTTTTGTTCCAACGCCTGAGCGGCTTCGGGAAGCGGTGTTTCAGCGAAGAACGCCTTCACGTCGGCTGCGACCTGAGGTTGCGATAGGGCGGGTAAGCCTTCGATCACCCGGCGTTTGGTCATCCCGGGCATCTTGTCGAGGAGCGCGGGCCAATTGGTCCGGGCTTCCTCCCAGGCTGATGGCCCTCCTTTGCCGGAGAGCAACGCCCCGAACACCCAAAAGCCGTCCTGGGTCCGGATATCGCCGTCGACGATCTTGTGGAACGACCGCCTCACCAACTCGTCTTCAGGGACACCGGCCATAGACCTGAGATACCGGACCTTGAGCAGGGGAAGCTTGGCCTTGTTGTATTCCTCCCAGAGCCGTTCGTATTCGGTGACTCCGCCGTGATATGCGTACACCCCGAGCGAGGCGGTCCCGACTTCAGGGTCGATCGGTTCGTCGGCGAAGACCCGGGCAACAATAGAACGTGCCTTTTCGATCACGGTGTTGTCGTCGGCGACATTTCCCATCACGGCGATCAGCCCACCTCTTAGTTTCCGATCGAGATCGGTTTCACCCTCCACGGGATCCCACCCGAGTCGATCCAGCGCCGGGCCAACCAATTTGGAGACAAATGCCTGGAACGCAGGTCGGGTCTCTTCGGTGACCACGTGGTGGTCCAAAGCCGCCAGACCACCGGTCACTATTGACCAGATCTGCTGTTCGGTCTCGTCACCGTAAGCACCTACCAGGTCGAGAAAATTCGAGCTTGGTACCTGGCCCGACTTCACCATCGACCAGGTGTCGGCGACCAGCTGGTAACGCTCCAGGTCGTCAAGGGCAGTCATGTTGTGGAGCAATCGCCCGAAGAGGTCATCGCTGTAGCGGGTGCGATAAAAGCCCGATCCGGCATTTCCTATCAGGAACTCGATCTCGCCATCGATCGTCACCACCTGCTCATCCCTGGTGAGCAGCACCTTCTCGGTGAAGCTCTCACCATCCGCCACGCCACGGAGCAGAATCGGGACCGACCAGATCGTCGAATCGCTCTCGTCCGGAATGGCGAGGAACCGCCGCTGGCTCAATCTGACCCCGCCGTCGACTTGTTCGATGTCGATCTGGGGGAAGCCACGCTGATACACCCAGGTATCCATTATCTCGCCAATCGGCCATTCCGAGGCGCCGTCGAGACCCTCCCACAAGTCGGTGGTGACCGTGTTGGCGTAGGCATGTTTGCGCAGATAGTTGCCGACCCCCTGGCGGAAGTTCTCTTCACCCATGAAGAGCTCGACCATGCGTAAAACCGCTGACCCCTTCCCATATGTGATCGAATCGAACATGGCGTCGACCTCGGTTGGCGAGTTGACTTCGAATTCGATGGGTCGGGTCGAGGCGAGTTGGTCGGTACCCATGGCCCACGGCACTTCGCCGTTGGCGAATGTGAGCCAGCGCTTCCACTCAGGCTTCTTGGCTGCAGTGGTCTTGATGTCCATAAAGCTGGCGAAGGCCTCGTTGAGCCACGCCCCCTCCCACCACTTCATGGTCACCAGATCGCCGAACCACATGTGGGCCGTTTCGTGCCCGATCACGTCGATCGAGTTCTGGAGCTCACCCTGGCTGGCCTTTTCTTCGTCGATGACCAGATAGGCGTCGCGGTAGGCGATCAACCCCAGGTTCTCCATCGCCCCTGCTGCGAAATCAGGAACACCGATGTGGTCGAGTTTGTCGGCGGGGTAGGGGATGTCGTAGTAGTCGGTGAGGTATTCGAAGGCGAAGATCGCATTCTCCATCGCCACACCGGTGAGATGAACATTGCCCTTGGGGACGATCACCCGGATCGGCGTTCCCCGTACCACGACCGGTTCGGTGGCTTCGAAAGCGCCGACCACAAATGCCAGCAGGTAGGTCGACATCTTCATAGTCGGGGCGAACGCCACTTCGACGAGTCCGTCACTCAGCTCTGTTCGCGAGACCTCAGACGTGTTGGTGAAAGCGGCGAGGTCGAACGGGACAACCATTGTCGTCTGAAAGGTCGCCTTGAAGTCGGGCTCGTCCCAGCACGGGAGGACCCGCCGCGCATCAGTCGCCTGACATTGAGACGTGGCAATGGTGTGCTCGTCACCGTCGGGGTCGGTGAAAGTCGAGCGATATAGCCCCCTGAGCTGGTCGTTTATCAATCCGGTGTAGGTGATTTCGAGTACGTGCTCACCGGCCGTCACATCGGACCCGAGGGTGAGATAGGCCCTCTCGTATTCGTCGTCGTGTCTGATCTCGGTGACCCTGGTCTCGCCGATCCTGGCCTCGACGATCTCGATCTCGGCAGTGTTGAGGATTATCGTGTCAATAGGTTCGGATACATCGAGGGAAATGGCGACCTGCCCGTCGAAGGTGAACGATTCGAGGTCGGGCTGGAGTCGGATTGCGTAGTGGGTCGGCACGATGTTTCGGGGAAGTCGATACGGGTTTTCTGACACAGATAAATCCTTGTTCTTTACAGGTGTTCTGATGCTAACGCGTCGCACCCACATGCATCGTTGCCAATTGTCCGCCGCCACTTTTGATGGATACTCTGAGCCAGAGTGACAGCTTTAGGAACCATTCTCGTGTCGGTGAGTGCCGATGACCGTCCCGGGATCACCGCCGGGCTGATGGCGGTCTTTGCCCGCACCGGCGCCGAGATCTATGACATCGAGCAGATCGTCGTCAGGGGGCGTCTCACTCTCAACATCCTGATCGGGGTCGCCGAGGACAGGACAACCATCTCGGAGGTTCTGTTCTTTGGCTGGGAGAACAATCTCCGCATTGAATTCGATGTGATGGACTCCTCGCCCGATCCCGAGCATAAAAGCGCCCACGTGGTGACCGTGATCGGTTCGAGGGTGGGTCCCGACGACTTTGGAGCGGTGGCGTCCGCAATCGCCGATGGTGGGGGGAATATCGACCGGATTTTTCGCCTCTCCCGCTATCCGGTGATCTCGTATGAGTTAGCGGTGTCCGGTGGCGACCCGACCGCGATCAAGCGAGGTCTTCTCGAGGCGGCCGCCGCCAGCCCTATCGACGTTGCAATACAGCCGGAAAGCCTCGATCGAAGGTCGAAGCGGTTGGTAGTGATGGATGTCGATTCAACACTGATCCAGGGCGAGATCATCGATCTCCTTGCAGAACGCGCCGGAGTTGGTGAGGAAGTCGGCAGGCTCACCGCGATGGCAATGGCCGGTGAGATCGACTTTCAAGATGCTTTGATTGAACGTGTCGCCATGCTTGCCGGCCTCCCCGAATCAGTGTTCGATGAGGTCAACAACGAAATCCAGCCGACTCCGGGGGCGAGGACATTCATCCGCACACTGCGGCGGCTCGGTATGAAAACCGCCATTGTCTCTGCGGGTTTCACCAGGTTCACCACCCAGTTTGCGGCTGATCTGGGGATTGACTTCGCACTCGCCAATACCCTCGAGGTCAAAGATGGGATCCTCACGGGGAAAATCACCGGTCAGATCGTCGACAGAAAGCGAAAAGGAGATTTCATCAGGGAACTCGCCCGATCCGAAGGAATATCCCTGTCACAGACGGTAGCGGTGGGCGATGGCGCCAACGATCTCGACATGCTCGATGCAGCCGGGTTGGGTATTGCGTTCAATGCGAAACAACTCGTCCGCGACAATGCCGATACATCGTTGTCGGTGCCTTATCTCGACGCGATTCTCTTTGTCATGGGCGTCCGCAGGGAACACGTCGAGGCAGCCGACGCTCTCGACCCCGAAGTTGGGATCCAGGAAATCATCCCGGTCGACGGAACACCTCCGGTCTAGAAGCGATACCTCAGTTGAGGTAGGAGATCACCATCGCATGGAGCGAAGGGGTGGCCGCGACTATCGAGTTTCCGGTCACGGGGTCATTTCCGTGCCAGTCGGTGATCACACCACCGGCCCCGCGGACGATCGGGATGAGGGGCATTGAGTCCCACGGGTTCATTATCGGATCGAGCATTATGTCGGCCCGGCCTGATGCAATCATCAAGTATCCGTAACAGTCGCCCCAGGTGCGGGTGGTCGCCACCTGCTGTCTCAGACCTTCAAATCTGGTGGTGTCGGCGTGCCGGTCAATGAGATTGGGGTCGGTTGTTAGCAGCGTCGCTTTCGCAATAGACGCCGCAGGCCGGACCCTCGCTTGCCGGCCGTTCAAGGTCGTTTCCTCGTTGTCTCCGATCATCATTTCGCCTGAAATCGGCTGGTTGATGATGCCCAGGACAGGCTGGCCCCTCTTCAGGAGGCCGATGAGTGTTCCGAACAACGGGATCCCCGCAACGAAAGAGATGGTGCCGTCGATCGGGTCCAGCGTCCAGACATACTCGGCATCCGGCGACTGAACGCCAAACTCCTCGCCGATGACACCGTGGTCGGGATAACGGGCGGCGATCATCTCCCTCATGATCTGCTCGGCGTCGCGGTCGGTTTCGGTAACCACCGAATTGTCCCCCTTCAGCTCTGTCTCAAAAGCCCGCGCCTCGAATCGAGTGCGGATGAGCTCACCGGACGCCTCGGCCATTTCCCGGGCGAATTCGATCACTGACTTCCCCACTTGTGGTGGAAGAACTTGCCCCGCGGCTGGTCTATCCGCTCGAATGTGTGAGCCCCGAAAAAGTCACGTTGCGCCTGGATCAAATTGGCGGGCAGGCGCTCCGACCGCATCCCGTCGAAGTAGGTCAGAGCGCTGGCGTAGGCGGGGATGGGAATCCCGGCCGTTATCGCCCCTGCCACTACCTTGCGCCACGCCGGCTCGGCGTCTTTGAGGGCGCTGGCGAAAAAGCCGTCGAGAGCGAGATCGAGGGGATCGTTTCCGCTCGTGAAAGCCCGTGTGATATCTTTCAAGAACTCCGCCCGGATGATGCAACCCTCTCGCCACAACGATGCAATCGACCCGGGATCTAATTGCCAGCCAAAGTCCCTCGAGGCCCGCATTATCAGACGGAAGCCTTGGGCGTACGAGATTATTTTGGAAGCGTAGAGTGCGGTCTCGATGTCGTTCACCGAAATGTCGAGGGGTGCAGCGGGAGCACTGAACTCGGCTGCCATCTCCCTGCGCAGATCAGGGTTTGAGCTCACCACTCGCGCATAGACGGCTTCGGAAACCAGGGTGGTGGGCTCTCCCAGGTCCATAGAAGCGATCACTGTCCATGCGCCGGTCCCCTTCTGGCCTGCGGCGTCGAGGATCTTGTTGACCAGCGGTTCCCCATCCTCGGTGGTCTGGAGGATCTCGGCGGTGATCTCGATGAGATAGGACTTGAGACGTCCTTTGTTCCAGTCGGTAAACACATCGCCGATCTCGTCGGGCGCCATTCTCAGCCCGCGATGCATCAGGTCGTACGCTTCGGCAATCACCTGCATGTCGCCGTATTCGATCCCATTGTGGACCATCTTCACGAAGTGGCCTGCTCCTCCGGGACCGACCCACTCACAGCACGGCTTGGAGTCATCGGCAATGGCCGCAATCCCCTTCAACATCGCTTCGACGTGGGGCCAGGCTCCGGGATTGCCGCCGGGCATTATGGACGGTCCGTATCGGGCACCTTCCTCGCCTCCTGAAAAGCCGACGCCGAGATATTGAATTCCCAGGTCGGTGAGGTTGGCGGTCCTCCGGTCGGTATCGCTGTAGAGAGAGTTCCCGCCATCAATGATGATGTCACCCGGTTCGAGCAGCGGGACCAGGTCTTCGATGAGCATGTCAACCGGGTTGCCGGCAGGGATCATCATCAGGATCTTGCGAGGAGTGTCGAGGGTCTCCACCAATTCCTCGAGAGAGATCGCAGAAACTATGTCCTTGTTCACCGCTTCGCCGGCCATGAAATCCATCGTCGTCGCCGGTGTTCGGTTGTATACCGAGACGGCCTGGCCCGAGTCGGCGAGGTTTAGCGCGAGGTTGGCCCCCATCACCCCGAGCCCGATCAGTCCTACATCTGCCTTGTTACTCATGGTCCCAGGCTATTACCTTGAGATCCGTGGCGGAGGTACGCATAGGAATTGACGTTGGCGGCACCGGGATCAAAGGCGCCCTGGTTGATGTTTCCCGGGGAGAACTGATCAGCGAGCGCGTCCGAATCCCAACACCGCAGCCTTCCCTTCCGGCCAAGGTCGTCAAAGCGGTGAAGAAGATCGTCAACGAGCTGGAGTTGGAAGGGCCCGTGGGAGTGGGATTTCCGGCCGTTGTGGTGGACGGCCTTGTATCCACTGCCAACAACATCGATCAGAGTTGGATCGGTGTCAACGTTCGCGATCTCCTATCCGACGCATTGGGCCGCAGAGTCGTGGTAGTAAACGATGCCGACGCCGCTGCCATGGCGGAAGTCACTCTCGGGGCTGCGAGGGGACTCGGCGGGAAGATCCTGGTCCTCACTTTTGGAACCGGTATCGGTAGCGGTCTGATCGTCGATGGCCGGCTCATTCCCAACCTGGAGCTCGGTGTAGCCGAGTATGAAGGCGTTCGGCCTGCTGAACTCAGGTTTTCTGCGCGGGCCCGCGAGGAGGAGGGCATCTCCTGGAAGAAGTGGGGCGACGAAATATCTGGATATATCGAGTATGTCTCGACAGTCGTGAATCCCGACATCGTGGTGTTGGGCGGCGGCGCCGCCAAAGAATGGGATAGGTTCGCACACAGTATTCCCGAACACCTGGGTGTGGTATGTGCCCAACTCCTCAACAACGCCGGGATCGTCGGAGGCGCCTTACTCGTTGCTGACTAAAGGGATGGGAGTTGAAACGGGAGGAAGTCATGAGTCGCCGCAACCGGGACTTTCACCACCATACGGGTGCCATCGCTTTCGTGAAACTCGCTGATCACCTCGCCGATCCTGTGAGCAGCCGCGACGACATCACCGTTCTCATACGGGATCTTGAGATCGAGACGCGACATCTGACGCTCCAGACGGTTCCCGATTTCATCTAGAAGTGTTTCCAGGCCAATCGCCTTCGCCCCTGAGATGAAGACTGCGTCGGGATAGAGATTGGTGACCCGGGCCAACGCCTGGGGAGTGACCCGGTCGATCTTGTTGAAGACGAGCAGTTCGGGCCGATCGGAGGCGCCAATCTCGAGAAGCACTTCGTGGACCGCGGCGAGGTGCCCGACAATATCGGTGTTGGTGATGTCAACCACGTGAAGTAGCAGGTCGGCTTCGGCGACCTCGGACAGAGTCGATTGAAAGGCCTCAACGAGGTGATGGGGGAGTCGGCGAACAAAACCAACGGTGTCCGCGATCAGTACAGCGCGATTGTGCGGCAGCTCGAGCCGGCGCACGGTCGAATCGAGTGTGGCAAAGAGCTGGTCTTCGACGAGGACGTCTGCGTTGGTCAGCGCATTGAGCAGGGTCGACTTTCCGGCGTTGGTGTAGCCGACAATCGAAACTTGCGGGATGGCATTGCGTTTCCGGGCCTTGCGTTGGGTCTCCCGGTGTTTGGCCGTATCTTTGAGGTCTCGCTCCAGTTTCGATATCCGGGCCAAAGTGTGACGGCGGTCGGTCTCCAGTTTCGTTTCACCGGGCCCGCGGGCGAGAACCCCGAAACCCTGTTGCGACATGTTTTTTCCTTTTCCGGCGAGGCGCGGGAGGTTGTAACGCAACATCGCCAGTTCGACCTGGAGAGCACCGACTTTGGTCTTGGCATGCTGGGCGAAAATGTCGAGTATCAGCGCTTCGCGGTCGACGACGTCGCAGTGGAAAATCTTCTCCAGGTTCCTGGTCTGGGCCGGGGTCAGCGGATTGTCAAAAATCACGACGTCGATATCGAGGGCCTGGGTCAAGGTACTCAGCTCTTCGGCTTTGCCTGATCCGATGTACGTCGCAGGATCGATCTCGCGGCGGCGCACCAGTTCACGGTCGACGGGCTCAGAGCCAGAGGTATCGGTGAGAAGCGTCAGTTCTTCGAGGCTTTGCTCCGCATCGGCGGTGGCGGTCCCCGGGAGCTCGACTCCAACCAGAAAGGCGCGCTGTATCCGGACCTCGAGGTCGGTGACAGTCGCGGTTAAACGACGACGGGAGCGGGATGCGTGTTGGTCAGTCATTGGTATGTTCTGTGAATGTCTTTGCACCGTAGCGGTGGAAAAACACTCAAAGAAGGGTATTTATCGCCGATCAGAGGTACTGGCCTTCGTCGCCGACATGATCGATTTCTTCTTCGGCGATGATCTGAGATTCGCGGACGGCGATCACCGGTCGTCCGGTCGGTGGCCAGATGAATCGCCATGCGCCCGCCGGCACCGCCCAAAACCGCTGATTGGTCTGGACATCGATGAGGGCCAGCGCATCGTTTCCGTCCTTGGTGCCGATGGGCACCAGCAGTCCGGATTTGGTGGTGGACTCCTCCGGGGCCTGGCCGACCCTCCAGCCGGTCATCACCTTGTATCCATTGTCAGTTTGCAAGATGGGTAGATCTGTCGTCATCTGTAAATTCAATTGTCGCAGAGGACACGGGTAACGACCAGTTAGGGTTGTCGCGCATGGCCGAAAAATCACATTTCTCCGAGGCCCTCGAGTACCACGAAAAACCGCGGCCGGGAAAAATCGCCATCCGGTCGACGAAACCGACCGCCACACAGTCGGACCTGAGCCTCGCCTATACCCCCGGCGTCGCTGAGCCGTGTCTGGTCATTGCAGACGACCCTGACGCCGCGTTTCGATATACCAACAGAGGCAACCTCGTAGCCGTTGTGTCGAACGGAACTGCAGTGCTCGGTCTGGGGAATATCGGCCCTCTGGCAGGCAAGCCGGTGATGGAAGGGAAGGCGGTCCTGTTCAAACGGTTTGCCGATATTGACGTCTTCGACCTCGAGATCGACGCCACCGAACCCGACGATGTGATCAGATTTTGTGAAATGCTCGCGCCGACGGTCGGAGGGATCAACCTGGAAGACATCAAGGCGCCGGAGTGTTTCTACATCGAGCAGACCCTGCGTGAGCGGCTCGATATCCCGGTGTTTCATGACGATCAGCATGGGACCGCAATCATCAGCGGAGCAGCGTTCCTCAATGCGATCGAGATCACAGGCAGGGACATTGCGAAGACCAAAGTGGTTTTCTCCGGGGCAGGGGCCGCGGGGATTTCCACCGCCCGGTTCTTCATAGAATTGGGGGTCGACCCGGCAAATGTGCTCCTCGCCGACTCCAAGGGAGTAATTCACAGCGGCCGCGACGACCTCGACGAAACCCGCCAGGCGTTTGCAGTCGAGACTGAGGTGCGGACGCTGGCCGAAGCGATGGTTGGAGCCGACACGTTCATCGGAGTTTCAGCCGCCGGGGTCGTCAGCAAAGAGATGATCCAGTCGATGGCGGACCAGCCGATTGTTTTCGCTCTTGCCAACCCCGACCCCGAAATTTCCTATCCCGACGCGATCGAGGCGAGGTCAGACGTAGTGATGGCTACCGGGCGGACCGATTTCCCCAACCAGGTCAACAATGTCCTCGGATTCCCGTTCATCTTCAGGGGAGCGCTCGATGTCAGGTCGAGAGGTGTGTCTGAGAAGATGAAGGTGGCTGCTGCTCATGCACTCGCCGACCTGGCCCGGGAACCTGTCCCCGACGCCGTATTACGGGCTTACGACCTGGAGCAGCTGTCCTTCGGCCCCGAGTACCTGATACCGAAGCCCTTCGACTCCCGCGTGTTGTGGAAGGTGGCGCCGGCTGTGGCCCGGGCCGCGATGGAGGAGGGTCTTGCCCGCCAGCCGATAGAGGACTTCGGAGTCTATGTAGACGAATTGCGGGCCCGGTTCCAGGCCTCACACGGACTGATCAGCGCCATCACCAATCGGGCGATTGCCCAACCGAAGCGAGTTGCCTACCCCCACGGTGCCGACCTGCGGCTGATCCGGGCGGCCCGGCGAGTCACCGACGAGGGGATAGCTGCACCCCAGCTGATCGGGGACGCCGACGAGATCTCCTCGCTTGCAGAGGCGGCGGGCATCTCCCTAGATGGGATGGAGACGATCAACCCCGCATCCGAGGACGGGCGGCGTAAAAGATACGCAATCGAACTCGAACAACTGCGTCGCCACAAGGGGCTATCGCTTCAGGATGCCGAGTCTCAAGTTTTCGACCACAACATGTTTGCCTGTCTCATGTTGAGAGATGGGAAAACCGACGCCGTAATGGGTGGGTTGTCGACTCACTACCCGGAAACTATCCGGCCCGCCCTCCAGGTCTTACGGGTAGCGGAGGGCCGATCGATTGTCTCGTCGGTATACCTCGTTGTGGTTCGAGGTACCCCTTTCTTTTTCACCGATTGCGCTGTGAACATCCAACCGACCGCGGAACAACTCGCCGAGATCGCCCTGGCGGCTACATCCACCGCTGAGAAGGACTTTGACCGCCAGCCCCGGGTGGCGTTTGTCAGTTATTCCGATTTTGGCTCTGCGGGTGGGGAAGAGCCGGCCCGAATCCGCCGTGCCGTGGAGTTGTTCCGCCAGGAGCGCCCCGATATCCCGGTGGACGGGGAGATGCAGGCTGATACCGCGGTCGTCTCCAATCTGATCCAGGAGCGCCGCCCCGGCGGCCCGATCGAGCGGGCGGCCAACGTACTGGTGTTTCCCAACCTGACTGCCGCCAACGCTTCTTACAAGCTGATGAACCGACTCGGTGACGCCGAGGTAATCGGCCCGATCCTGAGCGGCTTCCCCAAAACAGTGCAGGTATTGCAACGCGACGCCTCTGTGAACGATGTAGTCAATCTCACCGCCATAGCGGTTGCTGAGGTCCAGCGCCGGAGCAGGTAACAACGCTCTACTCCTCCCGGAGCGGAGCGTTAGGGGAGGTGGCCATTCCGGACAGGAATGGCCGGAGGGGGGCGCAAAACACCAACCAAAGGTCCAGGCGCGGACTTCCAGTCCCCCCTCCCCGCCTCCTCCGTCGGCGGTACTCCCCCATGCGGCTTCGCCTTTTGGGGGAGAGTTAGTGGTTCGATCTCCTCCGGGCCCTCCGACTGGTAGGGGTGTTCTAGTCCCGTTCTGTCCAGTACTCCTCGTAGTGGACTGTGACGTCAAGGGGGGACGACCCCCCTTGTATCCCCCCGCCCGCCGGAAGGTGGAGCGGTTCAGTCCTTTTCTGTCCAGTACTCCTCGTAGTGACCAGGAACTACCGGTCGTTTCGCGTTGTTGCTCAAAACATGCTCTGACCAGGGGAAACGCGACTTACATTCTCGTCGTTCTGACCTGTCATTTCGCGCCGTTTCTCGTGCTCCCGCGGAATATCCGCGGAACGCGCGGAGAGGCCCAATCTCCGAACGCGGCAAGGCAGACATAGCCGCCGGATCTTCCGGGCAGCTACAGCACCCCGTGCGACAACTCCGACCAAACGGATATCCGCTTGCGAGGTGTCCCCCACAGGACTGCCGCAAGCGCCGATGCACCTGTCAGATGCTTCGAATACGGGAACTGCGCAAACCTGGCAATGATGTGGGCGGCTGAGGTCGCGCGACATGTCTTTCAATGGCACAGCGCGAATCTGCCACGGGTCGAATTGAGGGTGGTTGGCGACGCGGTCGAGATATAAGGCAAAGGGAGGCTCATCCCCATGTACCCGATCCGCCGCGACCCGAACAAGGCCCATAGTGCGTTCGCCAACCCCTGCGGCCCACCCCGACGTATCAACTGCGGGGGCATCTGCCTCGGATGGAAACATGTGCCCATAAGTGTCGATCGTCAACGTGATGGATGATGTCGGAGGTGTCGCTTGGTATCCAGACCAGGTCGGGTCGTGTGTGGCGGCTTATTCCTGCTAGATTCCAGAGAGCTGAGTGGGGAGTATCCCCCTCGAGTGTGCAACCGTCATTACGAGTCGGTGCTCATGGGAGCCCGCTCCGGTTGCATTGCCAGCCCGGTCGAGTGATCGGTGTTGGTGGGAGAGACCCTCGGCTGTTGAACACAAATGTCTGACAGTCGACAGGAGTCTCTTTTCATGGACGTTTCATTGGCTTGGTGGGTGGCCGTAGTGGCGGTGATTCTCGTCATGCTCTTCATCGACCTGTTCTTTTTTCACCGCGAAGCCCACGAGGTCTCCGCCCGCGAGGCGGGGATCTGGACGGTGGCCTGGGTGGCGCTGGGACTGGGATTCGGAGCGGTGGTGGCCTGGCAGTTCGGGCTCGACCTCGGTGCCCAATATCTGGCCGGCTATGTGATCGAGAAGAGCCTCGCCGTCGACAACATCTTCGTGTTCGCGGTGATCTTCGCGGCGTTCTCCATTCCTCTCAAATACCAGCATCGGGTGCTGTTCTGGGGTGTGATTGGAGCATTGGTGCTGCGGGGGGTGTTCATCGCCGCCGGGGCGGCGCTCCTCGAGCGGTTCCACTGGACCATCTACCTGTTCGGGGGCCTGTTGATCGTCACCGCCTGGCGCATGTGGAGCCACCGCCATCATCATCCGGACCCGGCCAACAACCCGGCGATCAAATGGCTGCGGCGCCGGCTACCGATGACCGACCGGCTCGATGGGCAGCGGTTCTTCACGGTAGAGAACGGCAAACGGATGGCGACGCCGCTGCTGGCGGCGTTGATCGCGGTCGAGTTCGCCGACGTCGTATTCGCAGTGGACTCGATCCCCGCCATCTTCGCCGTCACCAGCGAGCCGTTCCTGGTCTTCACCTCGAACGCCTTTGCCATCCTCGGACTACGGTCGATGTACTTCTTTCTCGCCGACATGATCAAACGGTTCGAGTACCTGTCGGTAGGGCTGGCGGCGGTGCTCGCCTTCGTTGGGGCCAAGATGCTCCTGATCGACGTCTACAAGATCCCGATCGCCCTGTCCCTCGGAGTGATCGTCGCCATCCTGGCGGCCTCGGTGTTCGTGTCGCTCCGCAAGACCACCGGGGCCGGGAAGAACGGACCCGACTCCGACCTGGTATCCGAGGCGGCACCCGAGCGGCCAGCCACGCCCTGAAGGTGGGCCTCGCCGGTCCCATGTCGAGCTCTCTCCCCACATCCAACCCGTCAGGCATGATCGTGACAAGTCTCACGGTGCGTTCGCCAACCCCGGCGGCCAGCCCGTAGGATCAACGCCGCCTCACAACCCGCGATTGCCGGTTCAGCGCTCGACAAGAGTCAGTCGACACGGCTTCGAGCCGAGCGTTACGGGCGGTCCACCATTTACGAGTAGGGCTCATCGAAAATGGGTGTGGGGTAGGCGTGATGGAACCTGGTTCGCTCGGGCCCGCTCAGCTTCGCCGGCGGAGCTACCGACTTGTTGCTTGTTCCCGCCCGGCATGCAAAACGGTGTGGGGCTTGGCCTGCTTCGGTCCGGGCTATCGTCGTCGAATTAGTTAACGGTGTGCCGGAAAGTCTGGTCGGCGGAGTTCACAATGAGCGAAGGCACGAGCCGCAAGCTGCTGATCCGGCCACTTCGGGACTTCCTGGCAACGGAATCTGCTGGTGGTGTTGCCGTGGTGGTGGCGACCCTGTCTGCCATCGTCTGGGCCAACTCCGCGTGGCGTGCCAGTTAGGAGCGGGTGTGGGCGACACTCTTCGAGCTGCGCCTGGGGTCGTGGTCGCTGGCTTTGGATTTGCGGCATTGGGTGAACGAAGCCCTGATGGCCATCTTCTTTCTCGTGGTCGGGCTGGAGATCAAGCGGGAGATGGTCGAGGGAGAGCTGAGAGACCCCCGCCACCGGGTGCTCCCCTTCTATGCCGCGGTCGGCGGCATGGTGGTCCCCGCCCTCCTCTTCGTTGCCTTCAACCTCGGACGTCCCGAGATTCGCGGCTGAGGAATTCCCATGGCGACCGACATCGCTCTGGCGGTCGGCGTCATCGCGGTGGTGGGGAGCAGGGTCCGTCCGGCATTGAAACTGTTTCTTCTGGCGTTGGCCATCGTTGACGACATCGGGGCCATCCTCGTCATCGGACTGGTCTATGCCGGGAACGTGGATTGGCGCTGGTTGCTGGTGGCCGCTCCCCTGATCGGCATCACGATTGTGGTCCAGCGGAGGGTCGACGCATTCGCGGTGTACCTGGTGCTTGGAACGGCCCTGTGGCTTTCGCTCCAACAGGCGGGGATCCATGCCACCCTCGCCGGGGTGGCGATGGGTCTGCTGGCGCCGACCAAACTCGGGAGCATTCGGCGCCGTCGTCGGTGCGGATCATGCTCGTCAACCTGTCGGCCATCCTGACGGCGGCAGTAGAGGATGGATTGATCGCCTTGAACCCGTGCGCGTCACCATCGGTCAAGGCGCCGGCGATCGAGAAGCGTCGAGTGGTGCCCTGGACCGTCGACCAAGTGATGGCTGTCGTAGGTGCCCACATTGATCGGTATCGGGCGGTCCCGGTAGTGGCCGCAGGATTGGGATTGCGTCAGGGGAGACGTTCGGACTTCGGGTCGATGATGTGGACTTCCTTGGACGTCGTGTGTTGGTGCGTCAGCAGGTGAAGATCGTCGACGGTGTGCCGATAGTTGCTCCACCGAAGGGCCGGAAACGCGCGAGGTCCCGCGCCGGAAGGTGGAGCGGTTCAGTCCTTTTCTGTCCAGTACTCCTCGTAGTGGACGTTGCCCCGGATTTTGAGGTGGTCGATGGTGAATCCCCGGTCATGGAGTAGCTCGCAGACACCGGTCGGACTCGGGAAGCTTGGCGTGTCTCCATCCCATTTGGGAAGGCCGATCATCGCCGGGTTTCCGCAAAGGAACACGTGCGTGGTTTTCGGGTCGAGATCGGCTCCCAACATCTCCTCGACGTCTCCATCCACGACGAGGTCCTGGAGATACCGTTTGTGCTCGAGGTCTCCCGGCTCGCGGGTGGTGAGGACTTCGTATCGATAGTTCTCATAATTTTCCTGAACGGCTTCCTGCTCGGCAAGGTAGGCCAGATCCTGGTTGTAGCGCACACACACGAGATTGAGTATTGATCCCTGGTGCCCGTTCCTCAGGAGCTCGTTTGTCATCTTGTTTTGAGGAGCCTCACCGGTTCCGGTACTCAGAAAGACGATGTTGTCGTCTTCCGTCACACCGTCGAGCGTGTACCGACCGGTGAATTTGCGCCCCATGAAGATCCGATCGCCAACTCCCTTCAGAAAGATCCGTGGGGTGAGAGCGGGGATCTCTTCCTGTCCGGGACGGACCTTGACTATGTAGAACTCGATTTCGGCAGGGTGTCCGGGGACCAGGTCGCCGGTCTCCAGGTCGATGATCGAACTCGAGACCGAATAGGAGCGACGGGCCAACTTTTCCTTCTGTTTGGCATCGAACACCTCATCGGCCTCGTCGGCACGGGGCTCCCAGTACCCCAACGCCAGGGTGGTGTATTGCCCAGCCCGAAACGGATCGATCGGCTGGTCGGGTTTTACCTTCATCACCCAGAGATCTTCGTTGTGAACCCGGATGCTGGTAAGCGTCGCGTTGTAGTTCTCTTTCCGGAGTGCCTCGTAGGGATCGACGTCGGGGTCATAGAAGACGAACAGATGCTGGAGAATGGTTGCTGCTGATTTGAGTCTGTCATCTGTCCAGCCGCCAGACCTCTGAACCGAAACGGTGTTGGAGAGGACATGGACGTGGGCGATGTCAGGGTCGGCGGCGAAAAGTCGATTGGCGAGGGTCGCCGGTGGAGCATCACTTTCTGTGTGGCCTGTGAAGGAGTACCCATCCTGGCCGGTTAGCGAGCGGTCGGCGTCGAAGAAGGCGATATCACCGAGTGCAATCGACGAGACGTCGATGAGTTGACCCATCGGTACAAATTACCCCAGGGAACAGTTTCATGTCGTTTCCGGTTGGAAGGGTCATGAAACCAGATACGAGAGAAGCGCTGGATCGCGGCGGTATTGCTGATATCACCACGATTGGCCGCAAATCGGGTGCGCCGCGGCGAGTCGAGATCTACTTCCACCACTTCGATGGGAAGTACTACCTCCTCGGTCGTCCCGGGCGGAAGCGAGATTGGGAAGCCAACATCGAGTCGAACCCCGGATTCACCCTACATCTCAAGCGCGGTGTGGTCGAGGACGTCGCAGTGATCGGCGAGTCGGAACCCGACCCGGAAATCAGGAAAGTGATCCTTCTGCGTGCCCTGATCGAAAACTGGGATTCCGACCCGGAACGGGCTCGCGCGGCGGTCCACAAATGGGTCGACGAATCACCATTTATCCGTTTCTATCCGGCCGAAGGCGGTGTTTGAACCTCGTTTTGCAGCCGCCGATCTATTTCCCGGGCGGCGACGGCAGCCATGGCCCAAGTGATCGCACCGATCAGGAGAGCACGTGAGCCGGTGGTCGACAGCCCGGCCCAACGTGCCCAGATCAATACCACCACGGCAAAGCTCCCCAGCCATACGTATTTGTTCTTGATCGGGATGAAGAGGGCGAACCAACCAAGTGAGGCAAGCGCCCCGAGGCCGCCCACGATCCCGGAGTCACGGGTTACAGACCCGACGAGGACTCCCCAGGCGACCAACATTCCAATCGCAATCGAACCGATCACCGAAGGCCGCGACCAAAACCCGGGCCACCATGCCCAAATGACCGTCGCGGTGACTCCGAGGAGTACGGCGAGGTGTTCAGTGTCGGGCACGGTGGTCCAGATGGCGCCAACGGTGAGGAGAAAGGCGGGGCCACCCACCCACTCGTCACGGAGCCGCCATAGTCCGAATGCGGCCATCGCCACTGCTGCCATCGCAACGGGTATCGCCCACAGGGCGTCGTCGAAGACGCGTTCGGCCGGTCCCTGCCGCAAACTGCCGTAGCGTGCCGTGACTGGAATCGCGGCCAACGCAAACCAGAGCCCCCAATCGGAACCGCGCTTCTTGAAGGCGTAGGCGAGGGCTAAACCAACCAATCCAGCCAGCGCTCCGTAGATGAACGGTGTGCTGCCCAGCATGTTGACAATGACCCTCACGTCGTCTCCCTCCCCCCGCTACGACAAGGCGTGGCCAAGCCTCAGAGTGACTCCCCATGGGTATGGATCCTGGCGATTGCCGAGATGATCATTTCTACCACTGAAGGCTCCATGTGGCTCCAAATCGGGAGGCTGATCACACCGGCAGAGAGTGTGTCGGTGACCGGGAGCGCCGGGGTGTCGATGTCGGCGTATGCGGTCTGGCGGTGCAGCGGGGGTGAGTAGTAGGGACGGGTCGGTATGCCCTCAGCCTTCAGTGCCTCCACGACGCGGTCCCGACCAACTCCGAACTCTGGCCCGACGACAATCGTGAAGTCTTTGATCGAACTGCGTCGACCGGCCGGAACCTGCTGGAATCCGACGCCGGGGAGTTGGGAAAGCCCCTCCCGATACCGTGCGGCGAGATCATTGCGGTGGGCCACCCGGTCTTCGAGGTGGTCGATACCAGCAAGGACGACTGCCGCATGCAGTTCTGACATGCGACCGTTGAGTCCTGCTTCCAAAGTGTCGTAGCTTCCGGGGTTTCCGTAGTTGCGGGCACGCCGGATGGTTTTGGCGAGTTCATCGTCGTTAGTGGTTACCAATCCACCTTCCGGGCCACTGAGCACCTTGGTCGGCGTCAGGCTTATCACCTCGGCCGTGCCGAACTGGCCAAGGGGAGTCGGAACACCGTCGATCTCGATCGAAGAGCCGGCACCGTGAGCGGCATCGAAAATCAGGGTCGACCCCGTCTCCGCCGCCCTGGCCTCCAACGCCTTGACGTCGCAGGGAACCCCTGAGACATGGACTCCGACGATGACGTCGGCGACCGTGGTCACGTTCTCCGGCCCCAACACCCAGGAGTTCGGGTCACAGTCTGCGAATGTGATCTCCATGTTGTTCCAACGAGCAGCATGGCCGGTAGCCGAAAAAGTGAAAGATGGCATGACGACAGACTGTTTGCCGATCGCCTGGAGGAGAAGGACCAAACCGGTCGTGCACGATGCGACGGCGACGACGTTTCTGACTTTGAGTCGGTCTGCCATCCGTTCCTCCAACGTCGCCACGAAGGGCCCGTCGGTAAGCATTCCCGATTCGAGACTCGATGCCACCATGGCCAGAATCTTTTCGGGTTCTTCTACCACCGGTCGAATAAAAGGAATCGATTCCGGAAAAACCGGTTCGCCACCCGCAAGGGCCGGCAGACCGTTGCTGCTCATAAGACCTCCATCTAGTTGCGATCAAGTTAGCCGGGATTCGCCGCCGTCAAAGAAGTTCCAGGTCGCCGAGAGAAATGTCCCAACTTTCGATCGAGTGGATGTCGATAGGCAGGTCCCGGAGAGGGAGTGCCATGAGTGTTAGAGCCCGAACCCGCGGGATCGGGATCAAGCCACCCGCAACCGCAGCCCTTCTCTCCGGAGATGCCGGGGAGAACCATGCGGCCAGATATCTCGACCGTGCGAGCCTCGCGACCCGGCGAACCGCCGTCGAGGGGTTGTTTCCGAATAGTTCGGAGATCACAATTTCTTTCCGGCCCGATCGCAGGTTGGGACGGACGATTGCAGTCTGCCCCCCGGCTTCGATCAATCCATAGCGAACGGTGGGGTGACCGGAGAATCGCCACTTCATATACGCGGCCGATCTCGGGGTGCGCAATCCCACCGCAGTACGGTCGTTTACCGGGCCCCCCGCCTCTGCGGGCCCTTCCGTGAAGAAAAGTGCAGGATCGGGCGCAGTGTCTTCCGGGACCGCCAAACCGGATCGGACTATGGGCCGGACCATTACTCCGATTGGAGCAATCTCTTCCCACCCCATTTTCTGGTATCCAGGCCCGGAGGCCTGATTCGGTGTGTTGAAGATCATATCGATTCCCGCTGCCTTGGCACTTTCGATGGCGCTCAAGGTCAGGTTCTTGAAGATGCCCATCCGCTCGAAAGCGGGGTCGGTAGCGGTATCCACGGGTCGGAGACACCGGAGGACTTCACCTGAGGGCGTCGACAGGTCCCAACGCATCATCGCCCTGACACCGGCTATTTGGGAATCGGACACGGCCACCAGAACCAGCGATGACCCGAAGGGGTTCTCCCGGTGCTTCCAGTCCCAGAGTGCTTCGGTCCTGCGTAACACCGGTGTTTCGCCGAGCGCCCGTTTGAGGACTTCGAGCACCGCCGGGACATCGTCGTCCCTCATCTCCCTTATGTCGATATTGCCCACGACGGAGCAGATTACCCGCCCTACCGCGAAGGTCGAGCGCGTGATTTTTCATCGATGCCGTAATGTGGCTCACGGATCATGGAATCGCGGGGCACCAAAGAGGAGAGAGATGAAAGCCGTGGAGATCGGCCTTCTGTCCTGATCCTGGTGACGGGCACACAGCGCCGTGGGGCCGAAGTCGTCGCCGAGAATCTCGCGGCGTCGTTAGCTCAGACCGGTTGGCGGGCGGACGTGGTGGCCCTTCGCGACTCCGGGTCCATCGCCACGATAAAAGCGACGCCCCTCGTTGACGGGTCACACAAGTTGAATGGGCTCCGTCCCGGTGTGGTCCGGAGGTTGAGGAAACTGATCCGAACCAATTCTCCCGACGTGGTCCTCGCCGGGGGAGGAGCAACATTGAAGTACTCGGTGGCTGCGTTGCTTGGCTTTCGGCGCCCCCCGAAGCTCGTGTATGCCTCGATCGGCGAACCCCGATATTGGGCGCGGAGCCCGAGCAGCCGTCGCCTCTTGTCGTGGCTCCTCAGCCGGACAAATCACGTCAGCGCCGTGTCGCACGCCACGGCCCGGCAGTTGGTGGACGACTTCGGTGTTCCTGAGGACAAGGTGAGCGTCGTACATCCCGGAATTCCGGAGTCCATGATCGATCACAGCCCCAGGGAACCTTCTGAACGACTTCGGGTTCTATACCTGGGGAGTATCTCCCCCGAAAAGAATCCGTGGGCCGCTTTGGATGCCGTCGAGCGGTGTGCGCTTCCGATCTCTCTCCGTTTTGTTGGTGACGGCCCGTCGATGGCTGAACTTGCGAGACGGAGTACCGGAATGGACAACGTCGAACTGGTCGGTGCCGTTGCCGATGTCAAGCCCCACCTCGCCTGGGCGGAGGCGCTCATATTGACCTCGGTCACCGAGGGTCTGCCCGGGGTGATCCTCGAGGCGGCGGCCCATGGGCTCCCGGTGGTTTCATACGACGTCGGCGGGGTGAGGGAAGCGGTCGAGGACGGGATTACCGGTTTTGTTGTTTCACATGGCGATATCCAGAGCGTTGCTGAACGACTGGACCGGCTGGCGGGTGACCCGGGTTTGCGGAGACGGATGGGAGCTGCCGGCCGGGAGAAAGTGCTGTCCGAGTTCGGTCAGGCTGAATCAGTTTCCCGATCTCGCGCCGTCCTCGCGTCGGTCGTTGGCCGTTGAGCCAGGCGACGGAATTCATATTTCCTCCACCGGTTTAAATTAAGGGCTCAATGTCGCTCACTCGCAGATTCAACGTCGCTCTTATTGTCCTGGTCCTTGTCGCCGCCGCGTGTTCGTCGTCTGCCGGGGATCCCACCAGCACCTCGGCGGCCCCGGAGCCGAGTTCGACGCGACGGTCGAGCACCACGTTGAACAATCGATCTTCTACGACACTTCCGCCATCAACTACGACTACGGCGCCGCCCGGCACCCCACAGCCGAGTCTGCAACCGGCGACCCCACCCGAGCAGGGCGCTGGCCTGGTCGGTGTAGTCGGATGCTCCAACACCGATCAGTCGGTAACCGGTTATCTGGAGGTGTCGGGCAAGGATCGACTCATCCCCGGAGACCTTGGTGGTGGAACCGCATCGATTTGGGGAGATCCGGGCAACAAGAGTTATTCCGAGTATTGGGCGTTCTACGACAGCCGTCGCCCGGCCGACGGACTGAGCGACGCCTGGGTCCAATTATGTCTCCGGACCAGTGACCACGGAGGTGTCTTTGACCAATCCGAGATGGATTGGATGTCCCATATCGTCGAACAACTGCAACAGCGCGACCCGGGAATAAACGTCTGGATTTCACCTCTCAACTTCTACGACGGTGTTGTTTGCGACGCCGTCGGGTCCGACGGTCCCGAGATCGCGGCCCAGATGGCAGATTGGGGTGCGGCCAGTTTGAGTGGTGCCTTTCGCGGTCCTGACCTGGGACCGATATCAGCCAACCAGACCTCGCAACGTGACAACTGCCACCTGAACGACTCCGGCAGAGCTCTCGTCGGTGGCCAGTTGGTTGAATTCTTCGACTGAGGAATCCAACCAACCGTGGCCGATCCGGTGGCTATCTCCTAGCCGAAGCTCCCGTAGGGAACGAGCCAGTCGTAGTACACGACGACCGCCAGCTTGAAACCGTCGCCCTTGTCCACGAGACCACCAACTCTCTGTCGGGAGTAGACAGTGTGGGGAGTCCCGCCGACACCGTTGTAATCAGTGAACGGCGACGTGATTTTGCCGAGGTCGGTGAACCGGAAGAAGTCGGTTCCGGGGGTGACGGTATTCGTGTAGGAACGATCCTCGACCAGCGTCCCGTTGACCAGCATCGGGATCTTGGGCCGAACTTCTTCTGTGTTGGCGATTTCGTAGCTCTCTTTGATGCCCGGTACCTGCGCCTGCGAGTCCGGGTCTGAAGACGAGCCATCGGCACACGTTCCGTCGTAACCTATCCCGGTCGTCTGGATTTCATCCATAAAGGAATCATTCACCTGGAGATATGATGCCGCACCATCGATCTGATGGAATAGGACCCTTGCGACGACCTGACCGGTGCCACGGTTTACCAGGAACATGTATGCGCCGGCGTATCCCGAGCGGTCGCCACTGATCCACCCGTAGCCATTGCCCAGATCGACCTTGTACGGAGCGGTCCAGAGGTTGGTGGCGGTGTCGATGTCGTTGATGATGATGTTGAACTTGGTCTTCGCATCACCAGTGCCCTTGAAGGGCTCCCGTGCGATCTGATCGACAATGCACTGGCCCGCACCGCTGACCGGGGTGGTGGGCGGTGGGCCGGTATTCGGCTTGGGCGCCGTCGTGGTGGTGGATGAACCCCTCGACCTGTCTCTCGCGGTCGTCGACGTAGCTGGGGCGGTCGAAGTGGTCGATGACCGGTCGATGGAGCCGGGGGTCCGGCTGCGGGACAGTTCTGCAAACGCAGTTTGCCCGGCGATTTCCGGGTCGGTGCTTCCGGCGGTTCCGGGTCTCTCCGCAGCGGCCGCCGGTTGTTCACCGGTCGCTTCAACCGATGCCGACTGAACTTCGTCGGGTAGCGGCGAGCCGATTGCGAGGCTGACGATAATTAAAATAGCCGAAAGGCTTAGGGCGAGTGCTAGGCGCTGCATATGTTGGGGTACTCCTAGTTAGACGATCCTAGGCGGCTCTGGCGCTTAACAAAACTGCGCACCGCTTAGACCTTTCGATAGAAAATCGGCTGTTTTCGACGCACCTTGAGTCAAAAGTCCTATTGACACCGATGACGGTGACGTATTGTCTTGACTCGATGCGTCCAAGTTTTCTGATTGTTGGTTCCATGAAGGCAGGCACCAGTGCCCTGGTTCGAGGAATCGCAAACCACGATTCTGTATTTCGCGCCGAGGGCAAGGAAGTCCACTACTTCGATCGCCACTACGACAATGGGATTGACTGGTACGAATCCCGATTCGATAACCGGGGCCGGGCGACGGCATTTGGCGAAGGCACTCCTTACCTCGGCAACGAGGTGGCAATGGGCCGATTGCTGGCGGACCTTCCCGACACCAAGCTGATCGCGATTCTGCGACAGCCCGCCGATCGCGCCTATTCGCACTATTGGCACAATCGGAGACGGGGCCGGGAGGAGCTCTCGTTCCCGGATGCGCTTGCCGCCGAGGAGGAACGGACCGGACCCAACGACACCATTTTCGATTACAAGAAACTCGGGTTCTACTCCGGGCAGTTGTCTCAAATCAAGGAGGCGAGGCCGGCAGAGCAACTGCTTGTCCTGTTCAACGAGGACTTGAAGCATCAGCGGGAGGCAACCCTTCGAGAGACGTGGGAATTCGTTGGTGTCGACCCGGACCGGGGCAGGTTGGAAGTTCCGGCGAGAAGCGGAACGAAGCGTTTCTGGCGTTCGGCAAAGAACCGTATCAAGGGGCGCTCCGACGATCGGACCTACCCACCGATGGATCCGACCGAACGGGCCTCCTTGACAGAGGAGTTCGCCCGGGACATCCGGGCGCTTCAGGAATTGGTTGGGCGGGACCTTGGAGGCTGGCTCCGGTAGCTTCGGTTGCCTCTACGGGGCGTAACTAATCGGCAATACGCTTTGGCCTGTGGTCTCCCCGCCGTCCGTCTCTGCCTTCTTGTCAGGAAAATCCCAACCCAGCTGAATGATCATCGCGGCGAGGAACGGCAGGATCTGCGAACGCTCTCTGGCCAGGAGGCCGAGGTTGAGGAAGGGTGAGAACATGATTATGAAACCGACCGTCATCACCACGCACATCAATATGTAAGGATCCCTCCGAACGTGGCGTAGATTCTTGATGATCTTCGGGCTCCGCCAAATCAGCACGATGAGAATTAGGGTGCTTTCCAGCGCGCTTGCCATAGCTGCCGCGTTGTGCGCCTCGTATGGAAGGGGGCGGAAGAGGACCCTGAGAGCGGCCCCTGGAATATCCTGAATCCCGGTGACCGCACCACCATCGACCTCCGATCCCCCCTTGGAGGTGTTGTCTTCGACAGTGCCGATGAATTCGTCGACTTCGGCACCGATGTCTCCGCTGCTCAGGTCGATGTTGAATTCCTGCAGAGCAAACGTGACAACGAAGAACGACGCTGCCCCGACCGCGAAGACGGCAGCCCAGCGCAGCCAGGGAGGCATCCCCAGAGAATTGCGTCCGCTGGCCAGGACAAGGGTCACCGCGAGCGACCCGATGACCAGGGCGGAAACATGGGGGCGGATCGCACCGGCGAAACCGAGTCCCGCAGCCATGTATACGAGTGGTTTGAATCCACCCCGATGCAAGAACAAGGAGGCTCCATATACAGCGAGCCCGATCCCCAGAAACATGAGCGACTCTTTGCCAATGCTCGACGGCCAGTAGGTAATCGCCGGAATGAAAAAGAGCGCCATTGTGTACCACTTCAGCCGACGCGGGCGCACCGTCCTGCGGAAGGCTGCATACATGAGGAGTTGCCCGACGAAAGCGATGGTGGCGAATATGAAAAAGCCTCCGAGCATCGACGGAATGAACGGGACATAAATGAGGCCGGTCAGGCCGTTGACGAAGCCTGTGCCGATGTCGTCCATTCCAGGTGGAATCTGGAAACTCCGCCAAACCGGGGCGAACTGGACGCCGGAACCGTGGTACCCGATTGCGTCGCCTCCGCCCCCGTAGAATTCCACGAGAACCAGGTATCGACCGAGGGAAGCCATGATCTTGGCCAGATATCCGACTGCGATCATGGAAGGGAGCCAGGTGTAGTCGGCCTTCGTTGACATCCAAACCCCGACCCGGGACATGACGATGAAACCGATGACGGCAATCACAACCGCATCGACGAAAGTGAGCAGAGATCCGGTGAACAGGCCGGCCAGGAGGAGGCAGACAGAAACGAGGGCGACGAGGTACATCCAGTTGGACGGATACTCCGCCTTCAGGACTCGTCCTTCCAATTCAACCACTTCGAAACCCCGACTCTGTCTGTAAAAGAGTTTCCGCGCCGACCGAGGGTTTGTCGTCCGCCCCATCTGCAAACAACTCGGAAACACCTAGTGAATCACCGGCAATCTACCACGTAGCCGCCCCTTCGCCTACGGTGTTTTTTGTCCACTCTGGATGTTTTCCGCCATCGGGCTATGATTGGGGCGGTTATTTGATGGGGGTCTTATCATTAGCACCACGTCGGTGAACCCGACGATGATGTGGGGCATCGTCCGGCTGGTATTTCTGCCGGGCAAGACGATGGCTTTTTTGATTTCTCCACGCCGTTACTAAGAGGTAAATGATGGAATTGAAACGAGTTGTTGGCAAGCTGGCACCGAGATGGAAGACACTGCTCCTCGCTGGCACGATCGGTGCCGTTGGGGTTTTCTTATTTGTCGATCAGCAGAACAAAGCGGTCGAACCGGTCTATACGGCAACAGCCGTGGTGGTCGTTCCCGGAATCGAGGAAACCACCACCGGTCGCGACACGTCGTCTGCCCCATCGACTCAACTCTCCGACGCTCACGAACTGGCGCGGGCCACAAATGAGGCCGAATTGCGAACCGGTGACCGGGCAATTATTGCCGACCCCAATGCCAACTCGTTGACATTCAGTGCCACCGACGACACCGAACTGGCGGCGCTCGGGGCCGCGACTTCGATGCGACTCGCCTACGTCAACGCCGATCCGATCTTTGACGTCGATGCCGGGTTGGCGGCCAAGCTCGCAGAGGCCACTCTGATCGAGAAGCGCCTCGATGAACTGATCCCTGTGGTCCCCGGCTTTGTCTCCCAGACTCCCGAAGAGGCTGCGGCGGCCGAAGCTCAGCTCAATCGTCTCCAGGCCCAGCGGGGCGCAATCGAGGCGAAGATGACCGAACTCACCGATACCAAGGTCGAGTCGACCGACGCCGAGGAGATCGCCGCCCTGGACAAGAGCCTCGATGGCTATCAGACCCAGCTCACCGAACTTCTCGTCGTTCTTCTCCCCCTGGAGAAGGTTGCCGCCGACCTCGCCGCGGCGGAGGCCGCCGCCAATGCACCGGAAGGCGATCCCACCACCGATCAGGACGGCACCGAGTTTCCTGACCTCCCGGTGGCGGACCAATGGACGATTCAGGCATTGCAGGAGCGGTTGGCCACCCTCGAGACCGAGAGTGCCCCTTTGATCGTTTCCAGCGAGACCGGCGCCGGACCGGTCCTCGCCGAGGGTGAAGTGATCGACGAAACCCCGAGCGTACTCCCCGCCTGGCTGGGCATCGTCGTCGGGTTCCTGGCCGGCGCGGTGCTGTGGTCGGCGGTGCTTCTCGCCTTCGACAGAGCGAGGGGCCTGGTGTGGCAGGCAGGGGATGTCAAGAACGTCGATGTCCTTGCGGAGATGCCATCAGCTCCACTCGATGCCCGAAACCTCACCGACCTGGAGCGCCAGCGTCGCAAACGGAGTATCCAGGCCATACGATCGGCGATTATCGCCGCTGGAGGCGCCGGGCGGGGGTCGATTGTCGGTTTTGCGGCTCCACCGAGCACCAAACCGCGCTCCCGCGAGGTGTTGGCCTATGACGTGGCGAGGAGCCTCGGTGCAGTGGGTAGAAGCGTCCTGGTTGTCGACCTCGGCTTCAGCGACCTGGCCCGTCCCGGGTTCGAGACGGGCGACGCCACCGGGCTGCGGGAACTATTCCATTCTGCCAACGAAGATGAGTCGACGATCCGGGAGCGGGCCGAGGCAACGATTGCATCGGCCCAGCACCTCGCCCAGGGCCTCGATGTTCTCGTAGCCAATAGCGACGTCATCGACCCGGCGGACATACTCGCCGGACGCCCGGTGAGCGCTTTGCTGGAGCAGAGCCGTCGCCAGTACGACGTCGTTCTTGTGATCCAGCCTTCGACCTCTGTCACGGCAGGCGCAGGCATCGACGCCTACTTGCAGCAGCAGGTAATCGTCTGTACCAGGGGCAAGACGAGGATCTCCGAGATTGCCGCCCAGTCGATTCAGGGCAGGTCCGGCCTGGTCCAAATGGTCGGCGTCGTTATCCTGAATCCGGATGTCAGTGGTGAGCGCCGCTCGGAAAGCGGTCCCATCGAACCAGCAGAGCCCAAGGCGGACGTCGGCGAGGATCAGTCGGAATATTCTGACTACCAGAGGGAGAAAGGGATGGACAAACTTTCGTCCGCCTTCCGTCGTCTGGTCAGTTCCGATCCTGACGTGGCTGAGACAACCCTCGAGCGGATTCGCTCCCTGGAGGCGTACTCCGTCGAGGAGAGCGCACTGCTCCAGGCGTCCGAGGGCCCCAGCGATCCCGGGTAACAGTTTCGTGTCGACCTAGTTGACATGAGCTCCATCACCGTCATTCGGCAGGGCCGGGATCGTCTCAAGGAGATCGTTCCGCTGTCCGTCAGGAGGAAGCTCGTCCTGGCGCGCCATCGATGGAGGTCGTGGAGCGCAGGTTCGCGGGTGCTCCCTGACTTCTTGATCATCGGCTGTCAGCGTGGAGGCACCAGCTCGATCTATCGCTACCTCGGCCAGCATCCCCAGATCGCCCCCTCTTTGAGGAAGGAAACTGAGTTCTTCACGGCGAGGTACGGGCTGGGCGAACGCTGGTATCGGGCGAATTTCCCTCATAGCCTGCGGATGCGCCTGTCCAGGCTCAGGGGCAAGAGGTTGCTCACGTTCGAGGCCACCCCTGATTATCTCTTCGACCCCCGGGCCCCCGGGCGCGCCCGCGAGATGTTGCCAGACGCCCGCATCGTCCTCCTGCTGAGAGAACCAGGTGAGAGGGCCGTATCGCATTATCACCACAACGTCAGACTCGGATTGGAGAGCGAGACCCTGGAGCGCGCAATCGAACTCGAAGATGAGCGCCTGGCCGCGGATCACGTGGAACTGGAGGCGGATTCGTTGTCTCCGGTCACGGCTTTTCGCCGATTCTCATACGTGACCAGAGGCCGGTACGCCCCCCAACTGGAGAGATGGTTTGCCACCTTTCCCCGGGATCAGATACTCGTACTGGAAAGCGAAGTGTTCTTTCAACATCCGGACGACGTCTTGCAGCGGATCCTGGCCTTCGTGGGAGCGGATCCCTGGCAACCCGCAGAATTCCGAAACCACAGTTACTCCGTCCAGGAGTCGGCCGGGCACCGGGAGGTCCCTGAGTCTGTCTCCGACGTACTGGAGGGCAAGTTCGCATCGTCGAACCATGCTCTCTGTGACCTCATCGACGAGGAGATTTCCTGGTTGGCCCCCCGCAAATGAATCGTTGGTTGCGACAGGGCGCTAAGTCGATTATCGCC
Organism: Acidimicrobiia bacterium; assembly: GCA_041747375.1. Classification (GTDB taxonomy): domain Bacteria; phylum Actinomycetota; class Acidimicrobiia; order Spongiisociales; family ZC4RG35; genus MA-ANB-1. The sequence continues at coordinate 25,314 of JBGTFH010000100.1, read as the reverse complement.
CTTGGAGACTTTCCTTACCGGCTCAGGCCCGGTCCACGCATTCTGATTTACCACCAGGTGGGGTCATCGCTGGGTAGGCAAATGGAACTGTCGACTGCCGCCTTCGAGGACCAACTGGAATGGCTGCAATCCGAGGGTTCGGTGGTCTCACTCGAGGAAGCCCTGGCACGGGCCGATGAGCCCGACTCGCACCGGCTATACGTTCTCACTTTCGATGACGGCTACCGCGATGTCTACGAAAATGCCTTCCCACTTCTTGTTTCCTCCGGTCTGCCATTTCTCGTCTATCTCACGACGAACCCGATCGAGACCCGGGTGGGAACCGTCCCCGGTGCCGAGCCTCTCACCTGGTCGCAAGTAGGGGAAATGGCGGCGCAGGGAGCGACGATTGGCTCCCACACCCACACCCACCCGGACCTCCGGTTGGTGACGTCAGAACAGATCGAGCAGGAAGTTGGAACATCGGACGAATTGATCGAGCGACGCGTCGGGTTAACGTCACGCCACTTCTGCTATCCGTACGGCTATTGGTCTAAGGCGGCTGATCCGATAGTGCGTGGGAGATATCAAACGGCGACACTCGGCGCCGGTCCTGTCGTTTCAACCAGCACCGACCCTTTTCTCATCCACCGGATTCCGGTGCAGCTCAGCGACAGCCGCTTCTTTTTCGTACGAAAGATGAAGAGCGGGATGGTCTTCGAAGAAACCATCCGCAGGAGGCTCTCCGGATATCGAGGCGTCACGGAGTGAAATCCAAGTATTTCTTTGTCATCAACTCACTTGGTCCGGGAGGTGCGGAGCGGTCGTTGCTGGAGTTGCTTCCGGACCTTCGTGCCCGGGGGATCGATAGTGTGGTCATTTGCCTCGATCGAAACGCGATCGGCCTGGAGGCCGACTTTCTCGATGCCGGATTCGATGTCCGGTGGCTGGTCTCCAAGCATTATCCCGGCCAGGTCAGAGAGTTGCGAAGGATGATTCGATCGGAAGCTCCCGACCTCGTGCACACTGTCCTTTTCGAGGCAGACATTGCTGGTCGTCTGGCTGCCGTCGGGAGCGGCGTTCCTGTGGTCTCGACCATCGCCAACACCACATACCATCCCGAAAGGATCTCGGCGGATGTGAACTTGAAGGGGTGGAAGGTGGCCGGGGTCCGCTTGATCGATGGGTTCACGGCCAGACACCTCACCACCGCATTCCATGCCGTGAGTGGAGCGGTGAAGGAGTCGGCAGTCGAATCCCTGGGAATCGACCCGGACAAAGTCACGGTGGTGCACCGGGGCCGTGACCCGAAGCGAATCGGCGAGCGTACCCCGGAAAGAGCTGCATCAGCTCGCTCTCACATCGGAATCGGCCAGACGAGCCCGATGATCCTGACGGTGGGGCGGCTGGAATTCCAGAAAGGGCACATCTTTCTCATCGAAGCCTTCGCCAGGATCGCGGATTCCTTTACCGACGCCGTGCTCGTTATCGCCGGCCGCGACGGGAATGCATCCGACTCCCTGCGTGATCTGGTCGACCGATCCGCCCTGGGCGACAAGGTGATGTTTCTCGGTCACAGGGACGATGTTCCAGACCTGTTGGTTGCAGCTGACATGTTCGTGTTTCCGTCGCTGTGGGAGGGGCTGGGCGGAGCGCTGATCGAGGCCCTCGCCCTCGAGGTGCCGATCGTAGCCTCCGACCTGCCTGCCCTACGTGAGGTGGTAGGTGACGGAGAATCCGGCCTCCTTGTCCCACCGGGCGACCCGGTTGCTCTGGCAAATCAGGTCATCGCCCTGATGTCGGACCCCCACCAGAAGCGCCGCATCGTGGAAGGCAACCGTGCCAGATTCGAAAGAGATTTCTCATTGATGGGCAACAACGCCAAATTGATCAACTTGTTTGAATCGGTCGCGCGGTGATCGAAAACTCGCCAATCGACGATTCCTCCCGGCTCATCTCTTCTCTGAGCGGCCGGGCCGGGTTGCTCGCAACTGACCGCCAGTGGGTCGAGAGGAAGAGGTGGGTGAGTTTCTCGGCCGAGTTCGTTTTGTTCCAATCTCAAGACGACGCATTCCTCCTCAAGCTGGGGAGCAATTGGTCTGCCGACGATGTGAGCTTTGTCGTTTCGGAGATCGGACGGGTGGGGGCGATTCTCGACAGTGTCGCCGACACGCAACTTGCCATGCCCGGCGTACTCGGTTCGACGACATCCCCGCCGGCGATCGCAATGGAGTATTTGGAGGGTGAGCCGATCTTCGACGTGATCTCGGGAATGGACGGTGACCGTCGTGACAAGCTGCTGACGGCTTGCGGGCGGGCAATCGGTGCCTTTCACAGTGCACAGACCATCGAATCGAGCGATCGGTTGACTCGGGCGGCGCACGAAGAGATGGTCGCCGTCGGGCGGCGAATGGGGTTCCGTGCCACGGAGGCCGACCGACACTCGCGGTCATTGCTGTGCGCAAGGTCATTCCGGTTTTCGCCAAACGACTTCCTCGTCGACGGTATCGACACCGTCATCCTGCTCGACCCGCCCCATGTCCGGAAGTACGGGTACGTGCATCGTGATATCGGCACGTTTGTGATGGAGTTACACCGTGCCCTCATCGGGGAGCGGATGCCCCGAAACGAGGGCGAGTCCATGAGTTTGAGCACAGCCGTGGACTCGTTCCTGGGCGGCTACGCCGATACCGGCCCAACCGCGCTGGCCGGCCAGAGTGATTTCTGGGCGATCAGAGTGTTTGCCGCGGCACGGGTCGCTGGTGTCGCTGCGAATCGGTTTCGAGGCTTTGACCTGGGTAATGCGTTTCGAACCGTCCGTTGGGCGGCGGGTTTGCGGAGGACTGCGAAGCATGCGAGATAGATCACAATTTTCTGCAGATAATTTTTAAACCGGCACGGTCGGATGTTACGATCTCACGATGGGCGGTCGGGTGGTCGTGGATTCTCTTAACGCACGCAACCGCCTTACATGATTATGGGGGTATACGAATGACTACTGAAAAGCGCATTTCCGTCTGGGTTGAAGACGCCGAGCGATTAGCCGACTGCGTGCTGGGCCGCGCGGAGGGTGGCGAAATGCTCGATGTCGGCCTCGCTGGAAGGCTTCATGATATCAACCCGGCCGTGGAGGCCCGGGCCACGGTCGTGTCTTCGGACGGATTGGGCAGCCTTCGCCAACAGCTCGAAGGAGGTTCCGCACCGCTCATCGAAAGCCGACCCGATCTGGTTGTGCTGTCTCTTGCGGGAGAAGTTGGTCGATTCAAGGCAGGTAACGACCCTGACCGCGTCGTTGACGAGATCCGCTCGGACCTGGTCGCATGTATCCAGCTGGTCAAAGAGCGGTCCGGCGCACGGATCCTCGTCGCCAACCTCTCGACACTCGACCCCGACGACCCTGTTTACGCCTACAAGGAACGGGATAGCGACCCCTTCGTGCTCGTTGCGCATCGTCTCAATTTGATGCTGCTCGGAGTGTCTCACGATGAGGGTGTTTCACTGATTGACATCGACCGTAAGATCGCCGAGGTTGGGGGTGGGATTTCAGTTACAGCTGCCGCTCGTTACAACGACGTCGGTTGCGACACGATCGCCTCTGAGATGGTCCGGATCATCGAGGACTATGGCTTTCTCGACGATCGGCCACTCATGGACCAGGTGGGTGCCCGGGGAGGTTCGTCCGAATGATGCTTCGTCTCGAAATTCCAAACTCCGACCCTTCGCTGCGCGGCGGCACCATCAAGAAGTGGCACAAGGGTGAAGGCGAAACCGTTCGGTTTGGTGAAGAAGTCTGCACCTTGACGTATAGCGATTTCGCGGTCCTACGCCGTACCGGCAGGGCGACACTGTTGGTCGGGAGGAGACGTCACAAGATCAAAGGCGGACTCGAGTCACGTCAGGGCAAAGTGAAGGTCGACGTTGTCCTGACGACGTCCGAACCAGGAATCCTCCAAAAAATCGCAAGGTCCGAGGGTGAGGAATTCCTGGTCGGCGACGTCATCGGCGTTGTCTCAACCACCGAGGCCACCGGACCGATCAATGGGGATTGGATGGAGTTTCCACCAGTTCGATTGACCGCAAACATGTCATCAGGAACGGAGCAGTACTAGGCATGCCACTTTCAAAGACCGTAACAACATCCCTGAAAGCCTGGCGATCCGTCTTTGGCGAGGGGACCAAGATCGAGAACTGGGTCAAAGACCGCTACCTGACCAAAATCCAAACTGAAGTCAAGAAAGAGTCAGGCCCGGGATGGGTGCAATACAGCGGGGCGCGGGCAGTGATTCTGTCGGAGTCCGACGACTTCCCCGAGCCACGACGCGGCATCTTGTTGAAGGGAGGTTGCGACCTGCCTTCCGTATTCACCGCTGCGCCGCTCATGAGGGAGGGACTCAAGGGAACTGTGGCCATTTCGCGGCACATCGGCGGAACCGGTGGAAACCGGTCGGACCAGATCCTTCAAACCCTCGACGGGGTAGACCAGGAAAAGGTGGCTGAGACACGACGGATGCTGCAATTGAACCGCGACTACTTCGAGCCGACCTTTTTCGACCCGACTTTCACTGTCCGGAACATGCCGGAGGCAGGGTCATTCCCCAAGGATGTGGTCGTCATGGGCATCGGCACCGATGAGACCCGTCAGATGTACCAGCATCGGGAACACGGGTTCATCATCGATCCCGGGGGTTGGTGGCTCAATCAGGACCTGGGCCGTGTCCTCAAGGACCTCGACACCGTCGAGTGGTTTCGCACCAACTTCAAGCGGATCGGGCGGCTGAGTTTGGACGACTTCAAATCGAATACGACCCGCCTGGTCTCTGAGATCGATGCCCGCATGGGTTCGAAGATCATTTTTTACAATTCCCTGGCGCTCGACCCGGCGAGCCCGGTCCACAACTATCAGCTGGTCAAGACCGCCCACGCCGCCAGGCGACGCGAGTTCACCATCGGCCTGGCTGAGTTGTCGGCGGAGTTGGGCTTTTCGATCGTCGATATCGACCGGATTCTCAAAACCATGGGAGTCGAGGAACAGGTCGACTTCGCTCATTTCCCTGTCGATCGTATGGCTCCAATCGGTGCTGAAGTCTTCAGGATCTTGAAGGGCATCGAATTCATTTGAGGCCCGGAACCCGACACACGGAGTAGCACGGATATGGCGAATCAGGTGTTTCCCATGCTCGTCGGGTGTGGTCGTTCGGGGACGACCCTCATCAGGAACATCCTCGACACCCATCCCGACCTCGCGATTACTCACGAAGCCCATTTCGTCGGTCCCCTGGCCCGGGAGCGGCAGCGGTTCGAGTCCGAGTCCGGGCTGCTGATCGAGCCTTTTCTCGATGCGATCTACGACGACCCCAACTTCTTACGCCAGGGCGTCGATCGCGAGTTACTGAAGTCATCGATGCTGGAGGACAGGCCCAAGGATTATGCCGACGGTGTGCGGACTGTGTTCGCGGCTTATGCCGCGGCAGAGGAAAAGCCCCTCTACGGCGATAAGACACCGGGCTCGGTAAGCCACATGAAGCTGCTCGCTTCGCTATTTCCCGAGGCGCGGTTCATCCACATCATCCGGGACGGCCGTGCCGTCGCGTTGTCCTACATAGAGCGGCCTGAGTGGGGCCCGGAAAATGCTGCCGCGGCAGCGCATCACTGGCTGACGCGGGTCGGGAGGGGTCGATCGGCGGGGAAGTCCCTCGGCCCGACCCGGTACCTCGAAGTCCGCTACGAGGGCACGGTCGCAGATCCCGAGACCGTTGCCCGCGACATGTGCAAGTTCCTTGAACTCGACTACACCGAAGAAATGCTGAGCTACCAGGACAGCTCTGCTCGTCTGATCGCCGGTTCGAAGAATCCCGGGGCATTCATCAACCTGGCCAAGCCGGTGACCAAGGGACTGAGGGACTGGACCGCCGAGATGAAGGACCGGGATCGATTGGTCTTTGAAGCCATCGCCGGGCCTCTGCTGAAAGATCTGGGCTATCAGGTAGACCTCCTGCCACCTAGTATTGGCACACGCCTTCGAGTGGGCGCCTCCGCTGTCTCCTGGCAATCGAAGCGGGTTTCAGCGGTAATGAGACGTCAAATGCGCCTGAAGAAGGGATAGGAGGAGAATTTGATCTTGCAACTGGTCATCCCGAGAGCAGACCCTGCCTTCGAGGGCGGGATCCTCACGAAGTGGCATATCGACGAGGGCGCCCCGGTTCTCTTCGGATCTCCGGTTTGTGACATCGAGATCGATGACTTCCTCGCCTTGCGTCGGACCAAGCGCGCTTCGCTCCTGGGTTCGACGTCGAAGATGAGGCAGCGTCGGATCAACGACGGTGTCTATCGACGCGAGGGGCGAGGTAGCGTCACGATAAGGCTGGTTTCCGCCGAGTCGAATATGGTGCTCCGCAGACAGGACGTCGAGGAGGGCTCCCGGGTCATGGTCGGTAGTGTTGTCGCCATCCTGGGCGATCCGGAAGTGGAAATTCCGGACACGATTGCTGGCTCAGAGGCCAGGATCTCGACCGAGTTCCCCGATGCAGAGGAACTGGACCCGTTCGATTGACTTATACCGGCTGAGCGGTCTGTCCCCGCCTACAAGCCGTAAAGACCCATCAACTGGTGGGCGATGCCATCGGGCATGAACTCGTTGGATCGTCTTCGACCCTCGTCACCCATCCTCGTTCGCATGCCATGATCTCTCACCAGGGTGCTTATCGCCGCTGCTGCGGCATCACTGTCGCCCGTGGGGAACAAAATTCCGGCGGCATCGTCGCCCAACAAGTCCTGCAACGGCTGAATGTCACTAGCGATGACAGGCAAGCCATTCATCATTGCTTCAGCGGCGACCCGGCAAAATGACTCATTGCGCGAGGGGCAAAATACCAAATCGACCTGGGCGTAGGCTTCTGCGACATTGGTCACCTTGCCGGGGTGCGAGATCAGCCCGTCAGGAAGCGTATCGAGTTGTGCCCATACAGATTGCGATTCGGCATCGGGGAGCTTTGTCATGAACAGAATCCAATGAACGGGTTCGTCGAGGAGCTTCCCGGCGACGGACGGCAATAGATCGAACCCTTTGCGATATGAAGACCCGCCGAGGAGCCCGATCGTGATGACATCCCGTTGGGGTGCGGGATGTGGTGCCAATACTTCGTCAGCTGAAATTGGATTCGGTACGATCCGGGCGTCACCCTCGTCGCAGAGCCGATTCAAGACTGCGACCGATTCGGCGGTCCTCGATACGGCGGCGATCCGCAGATTCGGGATGAGCCTGCGGACAATGGGGCCAAATATCCGACCCCACTTCGACCCGACCGGATCATGGATCCACACCACTACCGGTCGCCGGCTCAGAATCGCTCCCGGAAGGCTCAGATTGAGCCCGGTGAGTGCGTTGGCATGGATTGCGCTGAGCCTGGACCGGTTCCTCAGGACCCAGGTGGCGATCTTCAGCCCGCCATAGATCCGCAGGACCCGGTCGACCGGCGATCCTGGTTTCCGCGGCAGTTCGACGAGTTCTTCAGCCAGACCATCGGCGACGATTGCGTCTCTGAAGTCGCCAAACGACGGTGAGGCGAGGACCCGGTTGACCTGGCCTTCGAGTGAGGTGAGCAGGGTCACCAGGCTTCGGTTCGACCCACCCATCGGGGCGGGCACCGCTACGAACAGTACTGTGGGTAGCGAAGCCACTCATCTAACCCGATCGTGGATCAGTACCCACCCAGAGTTCCCATTTTCCGGGAGAGCTCGAGGGTGCGTCGGAAAACCCAGAATCCAAGGGTGAGGAACACGGCATCGAAAACCAGGAGCCAGATGATGGCCGTGCTCGGGGCCATTACAAACGTCCCGGGGTCCTCCATCAGTGCTGTCCTGGTGGCGTTGATCACGTAAGTGTGGGGGATCAAAAAACTCAGGTATTGGGCCCATTGAGGCAGCTGGTCGACTGCGAAGATGCTTCCGGCAAGCAGCGACGCTGCGAAGGAGTAAAGACGGAGGACCGGTGCCGACTTGAGTGTCAACAAGAGGACGGCCGCAGAAAGGATGCCGATAGCCGTGGAGGCGATCACTCCGAGGACGCCGACGAGGATCGCGATCGGGATACCCGATGGGACGTAGTTGGCGCCGAGAAGGCCGCCGACTCCGAAAATGATCAGCCCCGAGACGACACCGAACATCACTGTCCACTGGTTCATGGCCAGAGGCAGCGTTGTCCATGGCACGGGTTGGACGAGGAACACTTCCATGGTCCCCCGCTGGAATGCTGTCTGCAGTGAGCTACCGAAGCCCGACATTGCACCTGTCATCACAGCAGTCAAGGCCAGTCCGATCACGGTAAACGTCAGGTAGTCGCCACCGACTCGCTCCGAGTCACCTACCAACTCGCTGATGAAGAAGAAGGGGATTAGCGGGACAACGATGCCCAGCAGGTTCATGAACAATGACAGCGGATAGTTGATCTCTTCGATCACGTCGACGCGCAGGAAAGCGACACTCGTCTTCCGCCACCCCGGACCTTTCGGATTCTCCCGGACTTGTGTCATTCCTGGCCACCTTTGCGATCGTTGTACACGTTGGCGAGGATCGCCTGGAGGGGGGTCTCGGTCTCGTTCAGCGAAATGATGTCATCCGCCAGATCATGGAGAAGGTCGAGCACTGTTGAGTGGGTCGCTCCCGGCTGTAGCTCGCAGATGACTCCGTTGTCTCCGCTCTGGGAGATGGTGCCGATGTCAGCTCTCTTCAGTGCGTCGCTTCCCAATGAAGCGGTCTGCACGGTCCTGAAATGGATCTCCAGACGGGGGCCGGCGTATTGTTTCTTGAGTTCCTTGAGATCGCCGTCGTATCGCACTTTGCCCTGGTCCAGTAACAAAACCCGCGAGTGCAGTGTCTCGATCTCCTCGAGGCGATGGGAACTTATCAGCGCGGCAATCTGCCTGTCGGTGACGATGTCCCTGATCATGTGAATCAGCTCATGGGAAGCAACGGGATCGACGTTTCCGGTCGGCTCGTCGAGAATCAACACATCGGGCTTGTGGAGCAGGGCCCTGGCCAGTTGCAGCCTTGCCTTCATTCCCGACGAGAGGGCGAAACACGTACTCTCTCCCCACCCGGCGAGTCCGACCAGTTCGAGGGTCTCATCGATTGTCGAGAGCAAGGTCGACTTGTCCATCCCCTGAAGCTGGCCGTGGAAGCGGAGGTTTTCCACCACCGTGTGACGCATGAGCAGGGTTCGTTCGTTCCCGGGCATCCACCCGACGAGCTTGCGAACTGATGTCGCCTCGTGGTGTGGGTCGAATCCCATGACCGAAGTCGTTCCACTCGAAGGGGTGGTCAACCCGACGAGCACGCGAAACGTCGTAGTTTTGCCGGCGCCATTTGGACCGAGAACAACGCAGATCTCTCCGGGGTGGACGTCGAAACTGATGCCCTGGATCGCCCGGACCTGGGTTTTGACGTTGCTCTTGACCAGGGTCCGCATCCACTTCGGCGAGGGCTCGTACGTCTTGACCAGATCGCGAACAGCGATGCTCGGATTTTTCTTGACATCAGTCATGGACTGCCCCGTACCCCGTTTCCTTCACAATTTTGTCCCCCCTCAGGTTCAGATCTGAACCCCGAGCACCGAATACTACGATAGATATCTTGTGGTTTAAAGAGGAAGTAGGAAACTTTGGAGTTTGCACTGAGCGAAGAGCAGGCCGATTTCAAGGCGGCAGCCGGCGAATTCGCATCGAAGGAACTGAATCGTGACCTGCAGCGCCGCGATGAAGTCGGGGAGTTCGATCACCAGGGTTGGAGGAAATGCGGGGAGTTCGGGATCCAGGGACTCCCGTTTTCGATCGAGTACGGAGGGCAAGGTGCAGGCGCCCTGACCACGGTCCTGGCGATGGAGGCCCTCGGATACGGATCGAAGGACAACGGACTTCTCTTCTCCCTTGGTGCCCATATGTGGGCCGGCACTACCCCGATCGACCGATTTGGAACGGAGCAGCAGAAGGAGAGATGGCTTCCGGGACTCTTCGACGGCTCGATCATCAGCGGTCAAGCAATAACCGAACCGGACACCGGCTCCGATGCATATGCCCTCGCCACCACGGCCCAGGCAAGAGGGTCGGAGTTCGTATTGAACGGTTCGAAGATCTTCGTGACCAACGGTCCCGTGGCCGATTTGATAATTGTGTTTGCCTCGATCGACCGTTCCAAAGGTTGGGCGGGTCTGTGTGCGTTCATCGTCGAGAAGGATGCTCCGGGCCTCACGATCGAATCGACATTCGACAAGATGGGTCTGCGGACCTCGCCGATGTCGGGGTTGAGCTTCGATGAGTGTGTCGTGCCGGCCGAAAACCTCATCGGAAAAGTGGGGTCAGGAATGGTGATTTTCAACCACTCCATCGAGTGGGAACGGAGTTGCATTCTTGCGACGGCGGTCGGCACCATGGAGCGCAAGTTGGAGGAGTGCATTGCGTACGCCAAGTCACGGACCCAATTCGGCGAGCCGATTGGCAAGTTCCAGAGTGTGTCACACAAGATCGCCGATATGAAAGTGCGCCTGGAGACCTCGAGGATGCTGCTCTACCGGACGGCGTGGCTCCGGGATCAGGGCAAGGCAACTGCGCTCGATGCTTCCGCCGTGAAGTACTACATCAGCGAGGCCCTTGTGCAGTGCAGCCTCGATGCCGTGCAAATCCATGGAGGGACGGGGTACATGAAGGAGTCCGGGATCGAACGCGACGTGCGGGATTCCCTTGCGGCGCGCATCTACTCCGGCACCTCCGAAATCCAGAAGAACGTCATCGCGCGCCACCTGGGCCTGTAATGCCGTCTCTTATCCACTCCTATCTCCAAAGAGCTGCAGTAAAGACACCTGACGCAACGGCTGTGGTCGACCGTGACCACCAGCTCACATACGCAGAACTCGACAGGAAGTCCGACCGGGTAGCAGCCCGGCTGTTGGATCTCGGCGTCGGGACCGGTGATCGGGTCGGGTTGTTCCTTCCGAAGTCAATCGACGCTGTCGTCGCCATCTATGGGGTGATGAAAGCCGGCGCTGCTTATGTGCCGATCGATCCGTCATCGCGGGAGACCAGGGCTGCCTATATCGCCGGCAACTGCGGCATCACCCACCTGATCAGTGTCAAGGCGAAACGCTCGATGTGGCCCGCTTTCGCCGCGATTGGTGTCGAGCATGTGATCTGTATGGACGGCGATCCCGATTCAGGCGACGACGGGCTGGTCGTACACGGAAGGGGATGGGTCGACGAGGCCGATCCACCCCAACTGCCTCGTCTGATCGCCCAGGACCTCGCTTATATCCTCTACACGTCGGGATCAACAGGCAACCCCAAGGGTGTGATGCTCACTCACGCCAATTGCCTCGGATTCGTCGAGTGGGCGGTCGAGGAGTTTGGCGTCACGGCGAGCGACCGTCTCTCCAGTCACGCCCCGCTCCATTTCGACCTGTCGACCTTCGACTTATATGCCGCCGTTGTTGCGGGCGCTCCGGTCTATCTCGTCCCCAAATCGGTCTCGCTGCTTCCGGTCGAGGTCAAGAAATTCATTCAAGCGCAGGGCATTACGGTCTGGTATTCGGTGCCGTCGATCCTGACGATGCTGGTCGAAATGGGTGGTCTCGAGCAAAACGACCTCCCCACCCTCCGCACACTCCTATTCGCAGGCGAGGTGTTTCCGACCAAGTATCTGTCACGGTTGATGAACCGTGTCCCCCATGTAACGTTTGCAAATCTCTACGGGCCTACAGAGACCAACGTCTGTACCGGGTTCACCCTGGCAAGTCCCCCCGACGAGGATGGTCCCCCGATATCGATCGGCAAAGCCATTGGCGGGGTCGAGACCTTCGTCGTCGATGAAACTGACAACCCCGTAGTTGTTGGCCAGGCAGGGGAGTTGCTGGTGCGTGGCCCGACGGTGATGGCGGGATACTGGGGTGATGGGGAACTGACCTCGAGGAAGCTGACCCCCTCGCCCGTCCCTCGCCATCTTGGTGACATGGTCTACCGGACCGGCGATCTCGTCGAGGAGCAACCCGACGGGAATTACAGGTTCATCGGGCGGCGGGACAATCAGATCAAATCACGCGGATACCGGATTGAACTGGGTGACATCGAGGCTGCGCTAGGTGCTCATCCGGCGGTCCTCGAGGTGGTAGCCGTGGCGATCCCCGATGAGATGGTATCGAACCGGATCATCGCTTTTGCCTCGCTGCGAGACGAAGTCGATCAGTCGGAGCTGCTTCAGTTCTGTGGTGAGAGGGTTCCGAAGTACATGGTGCCGGAGTCCCTGCAGTTCGTGGATGAGCTTCCCAAGACCTCGACGGGGAAGATCGATCGCCGGACCCTGGCCGAAGGTTGGGTGGCCGGGTAGGCGGGTCTACTTGCTTCCGTCGACCAATGCCGTTATCGCATCGAGATTCTGAAAATTATCCAGATTGATGTCGGTCGGGTCGATGGCGACACCGAACTTCTCTTCGATGAAGCTCACCAGTGTGAAGATCCCGAGTGAATCGATGATCTCCTCCTCGAGGAGGTCTACGGTCTCCAGGTCGACGGAGTCACCGTCGCTCACGAACTCGTCCTGGATGTACTTTGCTATTTCTTCCCGTGTGCTTGCCAAGTCCTTGTCCCCACTGAATAGTCAGGCGATTACGCGGGCGACAGCGTGCCAGCTGTCCGCGATGTTGTCAACAGACAATCCCGCCCGGTCCAACCAATTTCTCCGGCTCACGCCCGCGTCGCCACCATGACGTTCGATTCCTCGCCGTCGTGGACCTCGATCGTTCCCCGGTATTCGAATCCTGCCGACTCGTAGAGTTGCCTGGCTGCAACGTTGTCCGACCCCACGACGACTTTGACGCGCCGATGACCCTGCGCTTCGAATTGGTCGAGCAGCTGGTCGACCAACTGCCTTCCCAAACCACGTCGCTGATATGGCGCGGAGACAGCCATGGAGAGGAGTTCCACCCCCGTCTCGTGGTGATCTCCGTCGTATCGCGCCGTTTCCCAGATTCGCTTCCACGACGACGGTCGGAGCATCGGGCCCAGGGCCGAGAAGGTCGAGCGAACCCCCCTGGTTCGAACGAAGTGTTTGTAGAACGCCCCGACGTCTGAGACACCTGCAACAAATGCCACCGGCCCGTATGGGTCACTTGCCACGATCACATTGGATCCCTCGAACGCCATCATTGCGTGATAGAGGTTGGTGAGAAAGCCGACGCCGAGTGTTGGCAGAAACCCGGTTTCGATGTTCCCGGCATGGAGGTTGGCGATCGCGGCGGCATCTTCCCCGGTTGCCGGCCCGAAGCTGATTTCGAAAGATTCTGAACCGGTCAACCGGTCGAACCGCCCCTTTCCGCGCAGCGCCGAGATCTGGGCGGCCATGACGATCCGGACTACCTCCTTTTCGTCAAACTTCAATGCAGCCTTTGATGTCGCGGCCTGGCTCATCCGGTCACGCAAGTCCGCCGACGAAGCAAGACGGTTGATTGCGTTGGCCAGCGCAGCTGGGTCGTTCACCGGGACCAGGATGCCGTTGGCATCGTCTTCCACCACCTCGCGGCAACCACGGATGTCGGTGGCGATGACCGGCAGGCCTGTGGCGGCCGCCTCCATCGCTGCGCGGGGAAACCCCTCGCGGTGGCTGGCGAGAACGAAGATGTCCATCGCCGCGTACCACTCGTCGACATTATCGACCATGCCGGTGAGCCGAACACCGTTGGCCCGTGCCCGATCGATTACCTCCTGGCCAAGACCGTCGTCCTTGTCGGGCTCCTCGGGCCCGATTGCAACCACGATGCAATTTGGCTGGAGCGACCCGGCCGCCTCGAACAACTCTGGAAATCCCTTTTCCGCCACCAGTCGACCTACGGACCCCACGATGATGTCGTCGGGCGCTGCGCCGATGGATTCGCGGAGGGCGAGTCTTCGCTCCTGAGGGACCCTCCCCCTGGCGAACCGTTCCAGGTCGACACCGTTCCCGAGGAGAATGGTGCGGACAGGAATGGTTATCTTCCGTCTGGTTACGAACTCGAAGTCTTCCCTGCTTTGCACCAACTCGCGATCCGAGAAGCGGGAAGCGACTGCTTCCAATGTATATACCAGAAGTCGTTTGACGAACGGATCGTCCCGGGTCGCATAGAGCCCGTGGATGGTGTTCACCACGACCGGCACGCCCGCGAGACGGCCGAGAATCCGCCCGTAGATCCCCGGCTTGGGGGTATGGGTATGGAGCACATCGATTCTTTCGCTTCGGAGGATTCTCCAGAGGGCCAGCATTGTTTTGAAGTCCTTGACCGGGCTGACACTTCGGGTCGAATCGACGAGTGGAATGTGCTGGACTCCCTTCTCCACGATCCCCGCGACGTAGGGACCCGGTGCCGAGATGGCGATCGCATCGCCGCCGAGATTGGAGATCTCCTCCAACTGGGGGAGGATCAGATATCGCAGGCTGAGATCAATGGTTGTCAGGTGGGCGATTCGCATTCATTCCTCATCCTTCATATTGCCAGAGCGGGTGTTTCTGGCGGAATCGCGAAATGTTTTCTTCCCACCACTCTCCGTGTGTGATAGTGTCTCTTAGCCGTCAATGGGGTTGAGTGCTCTCTGGGGCAGACGAGTACTCTCAGTGACGGTGGGCAAAAAATAGGGCTGAAACTGGGGTGGGGCGATGATGGGCGCCAACGATAACTTGAAATATGAATCGGCAATGGAAAACAGTCTCGGTAAACGAATTTCCCGACGCCTGAGCAGCGTCAGGGCAGACTTCTCACTCTCGATTATTGAAGCAGGGCTGATCACGGTCGCATATGCGGCAGCTCTCGGCCTCCGCTCCCTGGAACCTTCCGATCCGATCTCGAATTTGTGGTGGAACCGATTGGGCTACGCGCTTCCGGTGATCATCGTGGTCCATCTGGGGGCCAATCTAATTTTCGGCAACTATGGCCATGTCTGGCGGTACGCCAGCATCGAAGAGGCACTCCGGGTGGTGGCTGCCGGGATGTCCGCCGGGATCGTCATCATCGCGCTTGCCGGCTTTTACCAGTGGGTCATTCATCCCGCGGCCCCGGTCCCCCTTTCGGTCCTGGTCCTCGGGACAATTCTCAGTCTCGCCGGGATGGGGGCAATTCGGTTTTGGTCGCGGATGTTCAGCAAACAGCGGATAGACCTGTTGCAGTTGAGCCGGGAACGCGCCCTGGTGGTGGGTACCGGTGCGGATGCAGTCAACGTCGCCAGGCACCGTTCCGAGGCGGTCCACGGAATCGGAGTGGTCGGATTCATCGATGTCGCCTGTGACGGGGACCGTTCCCGTGTGCTGGCCGGTTATCCAATCCTGGGCGGCCTCGACGACGTGCCCCGTCTGGTCACCGAACAGGAGATCGACCAGATAATCATCGCTTGCCCTGAGGCTGATACTTATGGCCGCAAACTCGTCGACCTGTGCATGGATGTCGAGGTCAGGCTGAGGATTCTGCCCAACATGGACTCGATCCTCGAGGGAAACCGGGCGGCCCGGGACATCCGTGACCTGGAGTTGACCGACCTGTTGCCTCGAACCCAGGTAGCGACTGACCTCACAGAAGTAGGGCGGTTTTTGAACGGCCGGTGTGTCTTGGTCACCGGTGCCGGAGGCTCGATTGGCTCGGAGATCGTTGCCCAGGCCCTGGCCTTCGGAGCCAGTCGCGTGGTCGCTCTGGACCATGACGAGACCCACCTCCACGACTCCTCGGTTGATTGGCTGGCCGTGGCGGCGTCAGGCCCCGACGCCCTTGTGTTCGAGCTGGCAGACATCAGAGATTCGGTTCGTCTGGCGGCAATTTTTGACGAACACCAGCCTGAAGTGGTGTTCCACGCCGCCGCCCACAAGCACGTTCCCATTCTCGAGGAATGCCCGGACGAGGCGGTAAAGACCAATATCGTTGGAACTGTCAATGTCGTCGATGAAGCCGAACGGTGCGCTGCCACTGAGGCGTTTGTGCTCATTTCCACGGACAAAGCGGTCAATCCCCACAGCGTGATGGGGGCATCCAAGAGGATGGCCGAGATGATCGTGCAGACGAGGGCCGATGCCTTGCCTGATATGAATTGGTGTTCTGTCCGATTCGGGAATGTCCTTGGCAGCCGGGGGTCGGTGGTCCCTACCTTCAAACAACAGGTGCAACAGGGTGGGCCGGTCACAGTTTCCCATGAGGACATGGAACGCTATTTCATGACCGTGGGCGAGGCCGTGGAGTTGGTGATGCAGGCGGCAAGCATGTCTACCGGGGGAGAAGTCTTCGTCCTCGATATGGGTGAGCCCGTGCGAATCCTCGACCTGGCGCATCGCATGATCAGACTCGCCGGCTTGGTCCCGTACAAGGACATCGACGTGGTTATCACCGGATTGCGTCCGGGAGAGCGGTTGAGCGAGCAACTCGCCATATCTCCCCTGGTTCCGAGTGCACATCCGAAGATTCTCGTCGCCCGCGAGTCGGTGCCAACCGAAGCGCATTTGAGCGAAACCCTGGCATATCTGCGGAGGTTGACCGACCAGGGCGAGGGGAGACTCGGCGACATGATCGTTGCGGTGGCGAACGACGTCCTGATCTCGACCAACCTGGAATCACTCCGGCCAGAGGTAGCCTCGGTTCCCCTGGCGGGCAACTCGTAATCAACCGCCATCCAGGCGCGCTCGGATAGTCTTCGGCACACTCCATGGTGGATTTTGCCCGATAACACGTTGGCTGTCGCCCTTGCCCTGATTACCTCACTGGCATTGGTCTGGAGCTTGAGTCCGGTCGCCCGGTGGGTCGGACTCGTAGACCGTCCCGATGGCGAACTGAAGGACCACTCCCGAGCGATCCCGATTGTCGGTGGAATCTCGGTATTTCTCGGTCTTCACATTGCGATGGGGGTCGGAGGGATCTTTGACGTCTGGCTCTTCGGAATAACCCTGGCGATGCTGGTGGTCGGTGTTGTCGACGACATCGTCGGGATTTCACCTTTGCTGAGGTTGCTTGCTGAAGGCGGGGCCGGGGTTGTGATGGGCCTCGCTGTCGGCTCCCGGAGCGACGTCATGTCCTTGGTTGTGATTGTCCTATTTGTGGTTGTGGCCATCAACGCGGTGAATCTCCTGGACGGAGCCGATGGATTAGCCGGCTCCGCAGCCTTTGTTTCGGCCATCGGCCTTGCCTTCCTGGCGCGGACTTTCGGTACCGGCGTTTGGGGGCCGCTGGTTCTCGCCGGTGCCATAGCTGGTTTCCTGGTCTTCAACTGGCCTCCAGCGCGGGTGTTCCTCGGAGATGGTGGAGCGTACGTTGTAGGTGTCGCCCTTGCATTCTTCGCAGTGTCGCTGGGCGGGGCGCCCGCGATCGCCGGATCGGATTGGTTGCCGATCACGGTCATAGCCGGGTCGACTCTTGGGGTCTTTCTCGTAGATCTCGTCGTCACCCTGCTCCGAAGAGTGGTGAGCCGGGCCCCGCTGTTCGGTGGCGACAGGTCTCATGTATACGACCAGCTTGCCCTGGCGGGGCACACGCCAAAGAGAGTTGTTGCGATGGTCGCCGGGGCGCAGGTGTCGATCGTGGCCCTGGTGGTCGCTTTTGCTCATTGGTTCGAACCATGGGTCGCTGCTATATCGGGTGTTTCCCTGATCGTCGGCTCCATCATCACCCTTTCCCTGCTCGGTTTTGCGACCGGCGGGGCGGGACCCGAGGTCAGGGATGCGCCGGAGCTAACCGCCGGCGAGTAAATCCGCGTAAAGCGACTCGACCGACCGGATCATCGCTTCCAGCCCGTGATTCGCCCTGGCATGGATACCACCCCTGGCGCCGAGGCGGCGTCGCAACGATTCATCGTCGATCAGTCTGGCCATGGCGGTGGCGAGGGCACTGGAATCCCCCGCCGGGACGAGAAGTCCGCTGGCATCATTCTCGATGACGGAAGGAACACCTCCAACTGAGGTGGCGACCACCGGGACCCCGAGACTCATGGCCTCGAGAATGGCGAGTGGCATGCCTTCGTGGTCGGATGGGTTGACAAGAACGTCGGACGCTGCGACGAAGGAGAGCGCATCCTCCCGTCGGCCAAGGTGTCGAAACACTTCGTCGATTCCCGCCTCGTGCGCCCCGGCAACTACGCGCTCGCGGTCACCCGGATTCTTGTCACCCCCGATCGAAACAACCAGGAAGTTGTCGGTCGTCCGGTTGACTTCCTGCACTGCAGCGATCAGGTTCTGATGTCCCTTGTGTGGTCTGATGTTTCCGACGTGAGAGATGAGAACCGTGTCGTCGGAGATCGCGAGTTCAGCTCGGGCCGCAGCGCGCTCCCGCTCCGAGACCGATATTGCAACACCGTTGGGGATGACCACCGGGCCGGGCCCCGGATAGTCCTTGACTGATTCGGCCACCGCCTCGGATACGGCGATCAAACGGCTGTTCCGTCCGTAGGTCATGCGGTTGACCGATCTCGTCGGCTGCCGATAAGACGAGACCACGTTGTGCTCCGTGTACACGACCGGCGCCCCCGAAAGCATCCGGGCGATGATCCCGGTACTGGGTAGGTGGGCGTGAACGATGTCAGGCTGCGTTTTTGCCAGGTAGGCGCGAACCGAACGGAATGTGGTGGGTCCCATACGGCCGTTCCCGAGTTGTGCCACCGGTATCCCGGTGTCTGTTATTTCGTCGACGAGTTGGTTCTTCCATGGAAGCAGATAGGCAACCCGGTAGTCGTAACGGGCCCGATCCCAGAACTCGACTGCTTCGGAAATGAGCCGCTCGGCTCCGCCAATCCCCAGTCCTTTGATCAGGATCGCTACGCGTTTGCGATCAGTCACCTACTGATTGGAAGAGTCGATCAGGCGCCCCATACCGTCATCGAAGGGGACCAGGGCCTCCCAACCCAGGACGCGCTTCGCCTTGGCCGCTGATACGTGGGCAGGTGGAACGTCGCCCGGCCTTGCCTCGCTGTAGATGACGTCGGTCGGGATTCGGGCTACGACGGTCTCGGCAAGCTGCTTGATGGAGATCGGGTCGGGTGCGACGATGTTGAAGACTTCGTTCCTCTGATCGGAGCGACAGGCGAGAGCGAAGGCCCGGGCGATGTCGTCGGCATGTGTGAACTGGCGGAATTGGGACCCGTCTCCCTGGATGGTGATCGGCTCCCCTTTCCTTGCCTTGTCGATGAACAGGCGAAAGACGGAGTTGGCCCGCAGGCCAGGGCCATAGGCAGTTCCAAGTCGGAGGGCAACGACCGGGACGTCGCGGAGATGATCCGCAGCCAGGAGGATCCGTTCCCCGGCGAGTTTCGTGATGTTGTAGGGATGGTCTGGCTCACAGGGGTGATCCTCATCGATGACATCCGTTCGGGGTGTCCCGTAGACCTCCCAGGTCGATGCGTAGACGACTTTCGCCCCCGAGGCCTTCGCAGCGTCAGCTACTTTGGCAGAGCCGACCACGTTCACCGACGAAGCCAGCACCGGGTTTTCTCCGGCCAGGTACACGTCGCCGATAGCCCCGATATGGACCACAGCCTCGTGACCGGCTACGGCCTGCTTCAATCCGTCGACGTCGAGGAGGTCGCCGACGATCGATCGGGCGCCGTCAATCGAGTGGTCGGACTGATCGAATGTGGTGACTTCGAATTGGTCCTGGAGAAAATGGTTTGCGACATTTTTGCCCAGGAACCCTGCCGCCCCGGTAATAAGAATCTTCATTGGACCCCCTCCATGATTGGGTCATAGGTTATCAGTAAAAGCGTAGGAAACGAATAGCGAATTCTCGGGAGATCTTCGGTCGCGGCCCCGGGTACTATGAGGCTTCGATGAACGACGAACATTTCGAAGAACTGGGGAGAAAGCTCTCCCAGGCGGCCGATTCGGGCGACGCTGACGCCAGGGCTGTCCTCGATCGCGTGAATCAATTCAAGGACGATCCGGATGATGATTCTCTCGACTGGCTAAACGAGGCGGCAGTCAAATGGGAGATCGAGCACCCCGAATTGGCCAATATCGCCGTCCGGCTCATCAACGCGTTGACCGCCGGAGGGTTCTAGCGCAAAGAAAAAGGAGGGCACCATCCCTGGCACCCTCCCCTTCTTGTTGTGTTCAGACTCTTTCTGGTTCGGCGATCTGGCTCACATCCTGCATCCCGAGGCCGATCAGGATGAAGAGGATTCCCATTCCCCCCGCCATCGCTGCGACCCCGAATGCCAGGACCGATGTGAACAGTGACGCCTGCAGGAACGAGGAGTTCATCGCCACCTGCCGGAGCGGATCTTCCCGATCGAGCTCTGCGTAAGTGAGGCCCCCGGTGGTCTCGAGTGTGTGCGTTTCGATCACCTTCGCCATGCAATATGCGGTGAACGGCCCGTCTACCGGACTATCGGGCAGGCAAGCATCTTCCGTAGTCGTGATATTTTGCTCCGACAGGGTGTTGCTGACCACCACCCATGTCCCAATGGCGCCGATTATGAGTACGACACCGAGCACGATGGAAGCGATGGAAGCGGTTTTTCTCACTTAGAGACCTTTCTTTTTGGCATGTTTCGAATCTAAGCCTGGATGAAGCCAGAGAGGAGTGCCGAAGGTCATACCGGGAGGGGCACTAGGTAATCCTGTCGTCGGGACCCGATTCAGGCCCAACCAGATCAGTTGACGAAGTTGATCGTCCAGGGGTATTTGAACGGCTCGCCTCTCGACGCGGCAAGAGCTCCCTGAACAACGAATACCAGCCAGAGAACAAAGGCTACGAATACGGCTGGAATCGCGAGTAGTAGCCCGATCCCCAACGTAACCAAGCCGATAAAAGCAAGAGCGATCGTTCCGACAATCGTGTAGATCAGAACCGATATGTTGAAATTGAGGGCGTCGGCGCCGTGAGCGGCGACGAAGGGACTCTCGTCCTTCTTGATCAGCCAGACGACCAGCGGCCCTACCAACGATGGGATCGAGATGAACGCGATGAGCGCTGACAGATGTGCAGCCATCGCCCAATTGCGCTCGTCGGACTCGCTCATGCGAGGCTTTACCAGAGGAGCATCAGGAGTATTCGAGCCGTCGTCGGTCATGCGGGAACTCTAGCCATCCGGTGCATAGATGGATGTGGGGCGGGGTGTCACCGTTTCCTGCGTCTGTTTCGTCTGTTCTTGTGTGGAGCAGAAGCATCGGCCGCAAACTTGAATTACGGAGGTCAGGCAAATGTCTGAGAATCATTCGGGTCGACTCGACCTTATTGGGTGGCTTTTGGGCCTAGCGGGATTGGTACTGATGTTCGTGGGGTTCTTTATTATCGACCACGGCGGTTGGTTGGGGCCTGACAGTCCGGTCAGTGAGCTGGCGGCTGAGATCACTGACAACAGGACGAGAATCGTCGCTGGAAGCACGGTCGCCATTTTCGGAGCGTTGGCCCTGGTCGGGTTTGTTGCCTCGCTGCGGATGCGCCTCGCCCGGGAAGGATCTAAAGGTGAACTGTTGGCTCTTGTGGCCTATGCATTCGGGATTGTCATGACGATCGGCGCTTTCGTTCATGGGTCATATCGTATGGCGATTAGCGCACCGATCGCTCCGAACATGCTCGCTGACGCGGTTCTTCCGATATCGATCCTGAAAGAACACATCATTTCCCTGTTCATGCTTGGTGCTCTGGGTGTCGCCGCCACTATCAGCATCAGCTCGTTGGTCGTCGGGTTGCTTCCCAAGCCGTTTGCCTGGGTGGGCGTCGTACTCGTCGCGGTCACTCTCGCGCTTATCCCGACTGGTCTTGGTGTAGGCGGTCTCGCCCTATTCCTCTGGCTGATCGTCGCTTGTCTCCTTCTCATTGCACATGACGCACGAGCGTTGCTAATGAAAGGCGGCGAGGGCGCGCACGATGTGCTGGCCTCGACCGGGTCTGAAAAGATGGATGGTTGAAAGAAGAGGCGGAGGCGGACGGGAATCGAACCGGCCAGATGGCGGCGAAGTCGCCGGCGGGTGAAGATGGCATGCGGACCGCCGGGTGGTTGGCTTGCGCAAACAACGGCGCGCGGGTTGAAAGGGGGAGTTGCGGAGCAACTCCTAAGGAACACGCAGTGTTCCCAGCGTCAGCGGAGGCGGACGGGAATCGAACCCGCCAGGGACAGAGTCTGCCCCTCACCGGTTTTGAAGACCGGGGAACCCACCAGGCGTTCGGACGCCTCCCTGGGGATGGGTCAAGGGTAGAGGTTCGTTTCGCTAAACAGACCAGGGGGTACCATCGCGCCATGCCAGAGATGACCTTTGGTCGGAGCATCCGATACCGCCGAACCAAGCTCGGCCTCTCCCAGACGCGTCTTGGTGAGCTCGTCGGCCGGTCAGCAGCTGCCGTCCGCAGTTGGGAGAAGGATGCGAGCACCCCGTCCGACCCATCCGTTCTCGAGGCCCTCTCGGCTGTACTCGGGATCGAAGCGGCGGTTCTCTATGAAAAGGCCGGGGTCGACAGCCCACTGCTTGTGGAGTCCAGTCCGACAATCGAGGAGTCTCTTGGAGAGCTTGCACCCGCCAAGCCGTTTGTTGCGGAGACAGCCGGTTCGGCGTCTGGCGCTAGCCCCGGATTTCCGGATGAGGTAGCCGATGAGTCTGACCTCGAGAATTCGGAAGAGAATCTTGTCACGGTGGGGACAACTGCACCTCAGACTCAGCCCACCAGAGGGTTTGTCGCACCACGCGGCGATCAGTACCTCTATGCCACCCCGGCGCCTCCCATCGCTGAGGCAACCTATATGGAAGAGGAGTCTCAACGCCAGCTGTATCGGATCCGACACCTCGCCACATTGGTGGTCTTCGTCGCGCTCTTGATGATGCTGATATGGGCAACCGGAAACGGCTGGGACGCCTTCACCGCATGGTGGGCTGACTTCGTTTCCACCCTCAAACTCTGACCGCGGAAATTCACTTCACGAATTGCCACGTTTGTGGCAAAATGTCGTCACCAGAGAAAGGAGGTGGTCCTAGCTTGTATGAATGTTTTTGGACTCTGGAGGTGGTCGAGCGCTGAGTAGCGCTGACTGCGTGCGCTACTCGCCTCACGGCAGGTGGCGACTCCAAACTCGGACCACCCGGCTCTGACTCCCGCAGACCTTGTCCAACTGCGGCAACGCGCAAGTTCGTTGAAGCAATGTCTTAGCTGAATTTGATAAAGACCCCGGTCGTTTACGGCCGGGGTCTTCCTACTGGTTCAGACTTCGAATCCGTTGGCTGTCATCCATTCGTCGCTGAATATCTTGGAGAGATAACCCCGGCCCGAGTCGGGGAGTATCACCACCACCAATTTGGATTCGTCTTCGGCGGCGACCTGCAGGGCGGCGTGCGCCGCCAGCCCACACGATCCCCCGACCAGAATCCCCTCTTCCCGGGCGAGTCGCCGGGTCATCGCAAATGATTCGGCGTCGGTGACTTCGATGAATCGGTCGATCACTCCGAGGTCCACAGTCTCCGGGTAGAAGTCCTCGCCAACTCCTTCCACGAGGTACTGATGGAGATCGCCATCAGGGCCCTTCGTGTAAATCGATCCCTCCGGGTCGGCGCCGACCACTTCGACCGTCGCTTTCTGATCCTTGAGATATCGTCCACAACCGCTGATGGTGCCCCCGGTGCCAACTCCGGCGACCATGACACCGACTTCGCCGTCGGTTTGCGCCCATATCTCGGGGCCGGTGGTTTCGTAGTGGGCGATCGGGTTTGCCCTGTTCTTGTATTGGTCCGGTTGATAGGCGCCTTCGATTTCGTCAACGAGACGCGCAGCAACGCCGTAATAGGACTCGGGATGATCCGGCCCGTACTGCGTCGGGGTCTCGATCACTTCGACGCCATACGCGCGGAGCAGGTCTTGCTTTTCCCTCGACACCTTGTCAGGGACAGTGCAAATGACCCGGTATCCACGGGTAATTCCGACCAGGGCGAGACCCACCCCGGTGTTGCCCGAGGTGGGTTCGATGATGGTCCCGCCCGGTTTGAGGAGGCCGTCGCGTTCGGCAGCGTCGATCATCGAGACGGCTATTCGTTCCTTGACCGACCCACCTGGATTCATGTACTCGATCTTCGCGACCAGATTTCCCGGGGCGTGGATACGTGATAACCGGACCAGCGGTGTGTTGCCGATCGCCGCGACGACATCTTCGAATATCTCCATCGTTCCGAAGGCTAGAGGCTGGCGGTTGGTGTGAGCTACCGGGTCGGGGCTTTCTAACATCGTCGGGGTGACAAGGCTTACCCGTTTTGCCTGGTTTGTGCTCCTGTTCAATGTCGGGGTGATCTTGCTCGGAGCGTTGGTTCGCGCAACGGAGAGTGGGGCCGGTTGCGGGCAGTCATGGCCGACCTGTCATGGTGAGCTGGTGCCCGAATTGTCCGGCGCCACCGCGATCGAGTTCGCCCATCGATCGGCGAGCGGGGTGGCACTGGTCCTGGTGGCCGTACTTTTCGTAATGGTGCGGAGGGGTGTGGCGAAAGGCGAGCCTGCCCGGGTGGGCGTAGCCATTGCGTTGGTCGCCATAGTTGGTGAAGCCCTGATTGGCGCCATGATCGTTCTCGCCGAGTGGGTTGCCGACGATGACTCAATCGCCCGCGCGATCGCTGTACCCCTCCATCTCGTCAACACCCTGCTCCTGCTAGCGGCCCTGACTTTGACCATTTTCTGGTTGTCGGGCGGAGGTCGGCTCATCCGCAAGGCCGATCCGACCGCCTGGCGATGGATCGTTATCGGTGGTGTGACCATCATCCTGATTGCCGCAACCGGTGCCATCACCGCACTGGCAGACACTCTCTTCCCCAAGGACGGGATCGGCATCGATCTCGAGGCAGGAGCGCATTTCCTGACGAGGCTCCGGGTGATCCATCCGATACTGGCGGTGACAGCGGCTGCAATCGCCTGGTGGAAGCTGGGAGGCAACGCCCGAACCGGGCCCTCCAGGAACATTGTGGTCCTTGTGGGGATGATGATGATCACCGGCATCCTGAATGTTGCCCTTGGCGTTCCCACCTGGATGCAAATCGTGCATCTTGGGTTAGCCGACGCCCTCTGGATTGCGTACGTGTTCCTCGCTGCCAGAACACTGGAGATGTCCGCCGAAGAGCTCGCAGCTACCGGTTGATACGTTGGTCTCCGAGCAGATATCTCGGCCCTGAACCTCGCTCGGCGATGGCGTCGGAGGGGTTGAATAGGGCGCATGACTTCAGAGAGAGGCAACCGCATCCAATGCAGTCGGTCAGTTCGTCTCGCAACGCCTGGAGATCCTGAATCTGGCGATCGAGCCGCCCCCGCCAACCCTGGCTGAGACGCGCCCAGTCCGCCTTGCTCGGCGTCGAGTCGTGGGGCAGGTTCTCTAATGCGGCGGCAATCTCGCCGAGGGTGAG
>JBGTFH010000099.1:0-69400 GCA_041747375.1 Acidimicrobiia bacterium | reverse complement strand
GCCCAACAGTCGTTATTCGATCCGACCCGAGCGCCTGGCGGGAATCAGACTGCATGGGGCTACTGCCATGTTCCGGCGGGCTCCAATCGGGATATGACGGGACCTATCGAAGACCAAATCGAACGGTTCGCTCCGGGCTTCAAGGACCGGATCATTGGTCGCCACAGCATGAATGCGGGAGACTACGAAAACTACAACCCCAACTATGTCGGCGGTGATATCGGTGGAGGCAGGTTCGGGCTCAAGAAAGTGCTCCAACTTGGAAATACCCGGCCGTTCGCATTCGGCAATGGGGTCTTCCTCTGCTCAGCGGCCACGCCACCCGGGGCCGGCGTCCATGGGATGTGTGGCTACTACGCCGCCAGGGCGGCCCTATCGACGATTGGCTAGCCGGCTACCGCTGACGCCTCATCCTCGTAGAGGCCTATCGCCTCATCGAGGCGGGTTAACGAGAAGATCTGGCGGTAATGATCACTGAGTCCATAAGCGCGAAGGGCGTGGCCGGAGCGCTGAGCACGGATCAATGTCGTGACCAATAATCCAATGCCACCGCTGTTCATATAATCGAGTCCTTCGAAGTTCAGGATCACCACACGGGCGTCTTTCCCCGCTTCCTCGTGTGCTGCGGCGATCTCGGCTTCAGCAAACGATGTGATCTCTCCTTTGATGTCGATGACCCGCACACCGTCGGCCACCTCCCGAATTTCCATTGTCAAGTTGGTTGTTGGCATAGATTCTCTCCCTAACTAGGCCCGTTGGCGTCTTCGTAGATATTCATGAAGTCTGAGAGGCGGGTGATTTGAAACACCTCGCGATAGTGGTCCGAGAGCCCGAAAGCACCGACTTGCCGATCCTCTGCTCTAGCCATCGCGAGCACTCCCACGATCACAGCGATCCCGGTTGAATTGATGTACTCGACATCGCCAAAGTCGAGCCGGATCTCCCCCGGTGCCGCCGATGCCTCTTCGAACGCTGCCTCCATGCCCTCTTTGGCGCCTCGATTCACCACACCTTTGAGTTCGATGACGGAGCCGCCGTCGGACCTCGTGACCACTGCTTCGAATTCGCTTTCGCTCATCCCTCTGCACCTTTCTTGTTCATGACGAGTTCAAC
The DNA here is from genome assembly GCA_041747375.1 of Acidimicrobiia bacterium. Classification (GTDB taxonomy): domain Bacteria; phylum Actinomycetota; class Acidimicrobiia; order Spongiisociales; family ZC4RG35; genus MA-ANB-1. The sequence goes on along the minus strand of JBGTFH010000099.1, from coordinate 68,287 downwards.
CGTGTGCGTTCCATTGAATCGGTGCCGGTTGACCTCATCGACCATCTGGCCGATCAAGAACAGCCCCCATCCACGCGGCGTCTGCTCCCCGGCGAGCTTGGCTTCCAGGTCGGGTGTGGCGGCTTCAGGGATTTCTCCATCGCCTCCCATATCTGTGACCCGGACTTTTACCGCTAGGTCGTTGGTAGAAACCACGACATCAACATCGAGATCGGGATCGCCGTGGTTGCCGTGTTCGATTGCGTTCATCACCGTCTCACCAACTGCCGTCTTGAGGCGCTCGAGCCTCGACGGCTCGAGTCCCAGACCGGCGATGGCTTCGGACACTCTGGCTATTGCGATGCGCTCGTTGCCCTCTTCGCTCCGCAGGGTGAAGGTAGCGACCACAGCGTCGTCCGGGCCTGCATCAAAGGCGGAAGCGCTCGCCTCGGCACTCGCAGTTCTCCGCACCACCACCAGAGTGATGTCATCCTCCTGCTCGGCATCCGGGCCTGTCCACTTCTCCAGGTCGTCGATGAGGACATTGACCATCTGGCCCGGTGCTGACTTCTGGCCGACGCGGCCCATCAGGCGGCCAAATCCATACATCTCTCCATCGTCGTTGTGGGCCTCGGTTATCCCGTCGCTGGTCAGAACCATCACATCGCCATCCTGGAGGCGATACACCTTCTCCTCGTAAGGCATGCCCGACATCAATCCCAACGGCATTCCGGTAGCCCGCAGTTCGACTACTCCGTCTCCGCTCCGGACATAGGGGAGGTTGTGGCCGGCGTTGGCGAGGGTTACCTCACCGGTAGCGGTGTCGATTATCGCATAGAGGCATGTCACAAACATGGCCGGAGGTATCTCATCAACGAGGCCGTCGTTGACATCAGCGAGAATCGCCGACGGTGAATCGTGTCGCAGTGCCGCCGCCCGCAACATCGCCCGACATGTAGCCATCACTAGAGCAGCGGGGACACCTTTATCAGTGACATCACCAATGACGACGGCCATCCGATGATCAGAGAGCTCGACGAAGTCGTAGAAGTCGCCACCGACCGCCCGGGCCGGACGATAAAACGCATCCACGCTCCATCCGTTTATCGACGGAAGTTCCTTGGGCAGCAGCGTTTGTTGAATCAACGCGGCGACCTGGAGCTCCTGATTGAGTCGTTCCCGTTCCTTCGCCTCCACCTGCTGATCCTGGACGAGTTGGGCAACTTTCATTGCAGGAGCCACCTGGGAGGCGAGGCTGCCCAGCAATCGCCGGTCGTCGGTCGAGTATGCCTGGTCGGAGAGCCGGGGGCCCAGATAGAGGGCTCCGAGGAGTTCGCCCTGGCCGATCAGCGGGACGATGAGATCGACGCCGGCAGCCTTCAGGGAATCGATTGCGGGCGAGCTGACGTCGAGACTCCGGAGTTCGATCGGCCCACCCGACGAGAGAAGGGCGGTCTCGAGGACATCCCCCGACGGGATTGGCAATGGCTCCAGGCTCGGCGCTGCGGGCAGAGCGTCGGGTGCCGGTTCGCCGCTGCCAGACTTTTGACGGCGTCTGATCGAGAACATGCTCAATTTCTACTCCGGAACCGTTCCGAAATCGTTACGGAAGGACATCCGGGGTGTCACGCGCCTATCACGAAACGGTCCTGCCGGGTAGCGACGGGCCTGGCTCATCGACGAGCCTGGAGGATGTTGAGATAACCTGTCCCCCAAGCCGCTTGGCGAGGCCAGCACACCCTTCTCTCATGACGCTGTGATGCGCCCAAACGAATAGCGGTTTCCCGATTGGAGCTACCGCGTTCATCCATTTTTTCGTGGTGGACACGTACCAGCGATATTCGGCGACGGTATTTCCCAATCGGCGGGAGAGCTCAAAGGTCCCGGTGCCAATCAGGTCTCCCCTCGCCAACATGTGGATGCGCTCCGGCCGCCGGACCTCCGCAATGATCGCCTCAAAGTCGAGTCGATAAAGCAACGGGCTCTTGATCGAATAGGTCGCCCTTGCCCCTACGCCATCGGCGCCACCTTTGTCGACGAGTCGAGAATTCTTCACTGATGGCCACCAGCCTGAGTATCCGTCGGGCGAGACCAGTAGATCGAAGACCTCCTCGATCGGCGACGCAATCACCCACTCATTCTCAAACCGATAGTGCACCAATTCCAACCTCCTTCATGACATGATCGGACCCGGTGAGCGCAACGAAGACTACGGCCACCGCGCTGACAATCATCGTCGCGGCAAGATCGACCCGGTTCTTCGACTTCCGCATGCCGTTTCACCGCCACGAAATCGTTACGGCGTCCGACCGAATAGGAGCGTTCCGAGAATCGCGATTCCGTACCACCGTAACGGTGGCATAATCGGTCGGTAAGGAGGCGACCTGATGCTTGAGATTCAACTTCTGGGGCCCCCGGCGGTGCGAGTTGAAGGCAAACCACTCGAAGTCGACACCAGAAAAGCTTTTGCTCTCCTCGCCTACCTCGTCGTCGAGGGCGAAGTGCTCCGCGACACAGCTGCAACCATGTTCTGGGGTGAATCCACCGACGAGCGTGCCCGCGCCAGCCTGCGACGGACCCTGTCGTCTCTTCGCTCAGGTCTGGGCTCCGACTCGGTATCAGCAGATCGGCTCAAGCTTCGTCTCGACCCGGCGACCACCTCAGATGTCCAATTGTTCAACTCCGAACTGGCGAAACCAGCAGCGCACAACCACGACGCCGAGGATGTTTGCGCCACTTGTATTCCGCATTTGAAGCGGGCAACCGGATTGTATCGGGGCGACTTCCTCGCCGGATTCCAGGTTCGAGATGCTGTCGAATTCGAAGACTGGACCCGCACTGTGACGGAGACATACCGCCTCCGCGCCGGGGGCGCATTTCAGAGACTTGGAATCGGATACGCATCCGCGGGCCACTACCCGCAAGCAATCGAAGCAGTAACCCGGTGGACCGAGTTGGATCCGCTCCACGAGCCGGCCCATCGAATGCTCATGTTGCTCAATGCTTGGGCTGGCGACAGACCCGGGGCGGTTGCCAGCTATCGAAACTTCGTGGGGATCGTGGATCGCGAGCTCGGTGTCTCCCCGCTCGACGAGACCACCGAGTTGTACGAGGCGATCCTGGACGACGACCTTCCTCCTGCTCCCGGGCTCCGCCGTCAACCAAAGTCACACCCATCGTCAGCCGCCCCAAAACCAGCCAAGATGCTTGATCGAGTCAGCGAGTTGGACCGGCTGCTCCTCTCAGTCGATCGCAGGCTGGGGGTCGGGAAGCTAGTGGTCATCGACGGGGCTGCATGGATGGGAAAAACCCGTCTCCTGGAGGAGTTTGTCCAGATGAGCACCGCCACTCAGACAACGGTTGCCGTCGCTCGCTCGTTTCAGATGGAGAGAAGCCTTCCCTATGGCGTTGCCTCCCAGATCATCAAGGCATTGGCCCCCGCCATCGATCGGTACCGCATTGAGATTCCGGTATGGGCACTTCAAGAGGCCTCACGTATTGTCCCGGCACTGTGGCCCGAAGGGCCGGTTCCCACGGTGGATGTGCTCGGTGAGCTTCGCATCTTCGAGGCGATCGAGCAGATCCTGTCCGTGCTCGGACGCAGCCAGCCCAGCATCGTCGTGGTCGAGGACCTTCAGTGGATGGATCCGGCCTCAGTCGAACTCCTCCTCTATCTCGTCAACCGTCTGGACCAGCTTCCCATTCTGCTGGTCGTTTCCTACCGGACCGGAGAACGCCTGGAGCAAAACTCCCGGGCTCTGGTGGCCGCCGCCGCCGAACATCTGACCCTGGAGCCGCTGGATGCGTCGACACTCCATCCGGCGATGGTCAGGGGCCACAGACTCCCTGAGCTGCTCAACCGCACCGGCGGCGTTCCGATTCTGGTCCTTGAGGAGTTGAAGGGAACCGGGTCGCACGACGGAGTGACCCGTTACATGGAGAGTTCCCTTGCGGCAGTCAGCGATCTGTCGAGTCAGATCCTCGACGCAGCATCGGTCCTCGCCGGGTTGTCGACAACTGACCTCCTCCAGGAGGTAAGCGGTCGGAGCGAGTCCGAGCTGGTCGAGGGGGTGGAGGAGCTGCTGAGAGCAGGCATCCTCCGGGAAGTCACTGGAAGCAACACTCTGGACTTCACCCTCGAATCGATGAGAGACGTCGTCTATCAGTCGACGACATTGATCCGTCGTCGACACCTACATCGTCGGGTGGCAGTGACACTTTCTTCCTCTCAGCGGACCCGGAACGACGCCCGGCTGGCGGGGGCTACGGCAGCGCATTTTGGAGATGCCGGCGACGAGGTTTCGGCCGTTCAGTGGTACCGGGTAGCGGCCGGCCTCGCCCGCGAGGTATACGCCTATGCAGAGGCCCAAGAGTTTCTGGAGCGTGCCCTCGCCCTCGGGGATGAAGATGTCGCCGGGGTCAGGCTGCAATTGGGAGAAATGTCGATAGCCCGCGGGGACTACCAGAGTGGGATATCTCATCTGACGATCGGCGCCTCCCGTGCCGCCGGGCCAACGCTGGCCCTGATTGAACATCGGATCGGACAGGCAAACAGGATGTTGGGGCGATTCGAATTGGCTGAGACCAACTATCAGAACGCGGCCTCGGAACACCCCGAACCCGCCGACCTGTATTCCGACTGGGCGCTCCTCCAACACCGGATCGGAAATCAGTCGGAAGCGTCAGACCTAGCGGAGCGAGCTGTCTCCTCGGCGCTGGCCACAGGCGATGCCGGACTCAGGGCCCGGGTTTACAACATCTCGGCCGTGGTCGAACCGGACCCCGCTAAGGCGATACAACTCCTCGACCTCGCCATCGTCGGAGACGACGATCAGGTGTCAAAGTTGGCAACGCTCAACAACCGTGCACACATTCTCTCGGAGCTCGAGAAACCAGACGAGGCGATTGTCCTGTTGAACGAGGCTATCTCGATTGCGCGGGAAACCGGTCACCGTCACCGGGAAGCGGCTCTCCTCAGCCATCTCGCTGATTGCTACCATCGGCAGGGCAACACCGCTCTGGCGGAAAAGACCCAGGAAGCCGCGGTCACCCTGTTTGCCGATATCGACTCCGGGCAATGGGAACCCGAAGTTTGGCTGATGACTAGATGGTGACCGATGGGTTCGAGTCGGAGACCGACAATAGGACTTGGCTAGCTCAGGCCCACCCATGACCGGCTGACCGCCAGGTTCTGGAGGACGATGTGCGCATCGATACCGGACTTCTCCTCGACGCGGGTCCAGAGGCCGGACGAATCGAGCTCCCAGGCCAGGACATCGTCGGTGAGCAGAACGTCGAGGATCTCGTCGATCCGGAACTGGAGATCGGGATCGCTGACCGGGGCAAGAGCCTCGACCCTCCGGTCGAGGTTCCGAGGCATGAGGTCGGCGGATCCGAGGTAATAGTTGCGTTCCGTACCCCTTGCGCCGAACCGGTAGAGGCGGGAGTGCTCCAGATACCGGCCCACTATCGACCGAACTCGAATGTTCTCCGACAGCCCGGGCACTCCAGGTCGGAGACAGCAAATTCCCCGCACTATCAGATCGATTCTCACGCCGGCAGTGGATGCTTCATAGAGCCCGTTGATGATGCCGGCATCGACCAGCGAGTTCATCTTGAGAGTTATGTGCCCGCCAGCCTTTGCCGACTCTTTCTCGATCAACTCCATGATCCTGGCGCGAACCCCGCCCGGAGATATGGCCAAACGCCGATAGCGGGTTTGACGGCTGTACCCGGTGAGGAAGTTGAACAGGTCGGACAAGTCGGACCCGATCTCTGGATCGGAAGTGAAGACCCCGACGTCCTCGTAGGTGCGGGCCGTGCTCTCGTTGTAGTTGCCCGTCCCGACATGAGCATACCGAACGACTCGATCGCCTTCCCGACGCACCACGAGGGCCAGCTTGGTATGTGTTTTTAGCCCGACAACGCCATACATGACGTGGACACCAGCATCCTCCAACCGTTGTGCCCACTCGATGTTCCGCTCTTCGTCGAAGCGCGCCTTCAACTCGACCATCGCCACTACCTGTTTACCATCCTCTGCCGCCTCGATCAGAGAGGCCATGAGGGGGCTGTCTTTGGAGGTTCGATAGAGCGTGACTTTGATCGCGAGTACACCGCCATCCTGCGCCGCCTGCTTGATGAAGGCCTCCACCGAAGTGGTAAAGGAGTCATATGGATGATGGACGAGGAGGTCTCCCTTCTTCATAACATCAAACATGTCGACCCGCTCGGTGGTGGCGGCGGCGAGGCGCAACGGCGTTACCCAGTTGAATTGCTCGAACTTCAGTTCCGGGAGGTCGAGGTCGTAGACCGACCACATCCCGGAGAGGTCGAGCGGCCCATCAACGTAGTAGACGTCATCGGGCGAGCCACCCATCTCCCGCAACAGCAGCTCGAGCACTTCGTCGGGGATGTCCCTGTGGACTTCGAGGCGGACAACCCGTCCAAAACGACGCTGGGTCAGCTCGGACTCAATCCGCATGAGAAGATCTCCGCCCTCGTCCTCTTCGATCTCGAGGTCGGCATTGCGGGTAACACGGAACACATGGTGCGCGGCGACTTCCATACCGGGGAATAGCGATTCTAGATGGTGGGCGATCACCTCCTCCAGGGGGACGAACCGTTCTCCATCCGGGAGGACTACGAAACGTGGAAGGATCGGGGGAACTTTCACTCTGGCAAATCGAGACAGTCCGGTCTCGGGGCTCCGCACGAATACGGCCAGGTTCAGCGACAGGTTCGAGATGTACGGAAATGGATGTGCCGGATCGACCGCCAACGGTGTGACGACAGGAAATACCAGGTCACGGAACTGTTTATCGAGGAACTCCTTGTCGTCGTCGTCGAGGGTCGAATAGTCGCTGAAGACGATTCCCTGTGCTGCCAGCGCCGGGGCGACCTCGGACAGAAAGAGCTTGGAGACCCGGTCGTATTGCTCATCGAGCACCGACTTGATCGATGCAAGTTGTTGCAGCGGGGTAAGGCCGTCGGGCGTACCCGCACCCAGACCGTGGGCTTGCTGCTCCTTGAGTCCCGCTACCCGCACCTGGAAGAACTCGTCGAGGTTAGAAGACCAGATGGCCAGGAATTTGGCTCGTTCCAGGAGAGGGATATCGGGTCTCTCGACCAGGCTGAGAACGCGCCGATTGAAATCGAGCCATGAGAGCTCGCGGTTGATGTAGTGGTCGCGGTCGATTTCGATTGTGGAATCCATCGTCAGGTTGTCTCCTAGGAGGACTTGTCGGCCGAGAGCCCGGCGAGGAGGAATCTACCCAGTTCCGCGGCAATCTCCGGCGCCCGCGCCGTGGGATCAGAGGACCCGATGATGGTTTTGGCTGCTGCCATGATCGAATCCTGGATGAGTCGCCCCGCAAGCGAGGGATCAATGGGGCGAAACACTCCGTCGATCACGCCGGACAAATAGACACTGGCTGTCTCACGAGCGAGATCGGCGTGGGCTGCGCTCACCCGAACCTGAGCCCTCGCGCCGAGCTTGGGGACCTCTGTATGCAGGATCAAACCGAGTACGGGGTTGTCGACGACGAAGAACACCGTCGCATTTATCAGCTCGGATAGTCGTGCTTCAGTATCGGTTGCTGTGACGCCACTGATCACTTCGTCGATGACCCCGGGCAGTTCTTCTTCGACGAGCGAGGCAATGACGTCATCACGGTCAGAGAAATACTCGTAGAAGGTCGTTCTGCCGATGCCCGCACGTGAGGCCAGATCGCCCAGCGAGATCGCGGCGTTGCCCGATTCGGCGATTAGTGCCTTGGCTTCGGCCAGTATGCCGAGGCGCGTCATCGCCTTGTGTTGGTCGATTGAGGAAGCGCGGATACGGGGCACGCGGACAAGGCTATCGCCGAACCGGCCCGAATGAGGAGAAACCATGCGTTTCGGACTGTTGGCCGAGTATGTTGGGGGCCGATATGAGTCATGTACAGCAGGCATCAACCGTCAAAGTTGCCAGGGCTCGCCCGATAACCGCCGTGTTTCTCGGGCTGATCGCAGGTCTCGCCCTTGCCGTGATTCTCCAGCAAGGTGGCGTCTGGCCGTTAGACAAGCTGACCGTCTTCCTGATGCCCGGTCTGGTGGCACTGATTTTCATCCTCATCGCCAGGGTCGGTCGCAAATCGTCGCCGGTCGCTTTGACGCTGGCCTTGCTTCTTCTCATTGCGCCCATTGCGTACGGACTCACGGGCATAGGCGAAATCGACGAAATGGGCCAGATCAACGGTGGTTGCACAGTTGAAGCCTCGAGCAATGTCGACACGACAGTCGTCACAGACACATCACGTTCAAACCCCTTCGTTGTCGAACCCGATGGCCCCCTCTCATGGGAATCCACTTCACCCGGGCCGATCACCGACCACGTATGGGAAATCTACGTCGCAGTCGGCGGATTCAACTGGGTGATAGCGAGTGGTGCCGACGCCAACACCGACATGGACACCGTCAACGAGGGGGACGAACCATCTCTGGAAGCGCATGTAGAACAACTAACCGGTCAAACCGGCGAGCAGATTCGCGGTGTCTATGAAGTCGGTGGCTTCATAGACGGTACCGGCGGCGCATGTGACGGGTTCGGTTTCGTCAAGATAGACGGAAGCTTTTTCGGAACCATCATTTCTTGGGTCGCCCTCGCCATTTTCCTACTTTCCTTGATCATCTTCTCCCTGATCGCGTTTACCGGTAGAACCCGCCCGGTTGAGGAGGTCGCTGACGATGTCTCCGACCTGGATGCCGATCTCGCCTCTGTCGGCGCTGCGGAAACTGCCAATACCGACGTCACCGATGCCGCCGCCCCTGGTGCAGCCGCCGGCACAGCCGCGACCGTTCCCGGCGACGACCAAGGGATAGACGAAGATGATGCCGACACCGAAATATATGACGGGACGGTCGAGAACGCTGCGTCCGACGACCCTGACAACCCCAATCGCTCCTGACCGGGTCTAACCAGTTCGCGGGCCGGCCCACGCAGCGGACGGGTTGGAACACCCTGTAGCAGGGCATTGACCAATATTTCTGTTGGCAAATCGTGATTTATCAACCACACTAGGTGCGGTGACACAGGCGGCCCATCACGCGATTACCGACCAGTCCCCCGGATGGCGAAGTTTTGCCGCGTGTGCCGGATACCCCGATTCCTTGTTCTTTCCGCTGGGTGAGATCGATGAAGCCCAAATCGCCATGGCGCTGGAGATTTGCTCGGGATGCAAGGTCGTGGACGACTGCCTCGAGTATGCCCTTGAATCGAACCAGCGCTCCGGAATTTGGGGCGGGACCACCGAGAAGGAACGCAGATCATTGCGGCGTCGTTGGCTCGCTGACCGGAAGCGGTCAGCCTGATCTCATCCTAGAATCAGCTCGCCTCTGCCAGATACGACGGGAGATCCCATGACGAAACAGTCCGAATATGTGCTGAGAACTGTTGAAGAGCGCGGTATCCGTTTCGTCCGGCTCTGGTTCACCGATGTCCAGGGTGTGCTCAAGTCGGTGTCGATCAGCCCTGCCGAGTTGGAAGTTGCATTCGAGGAGGGTATGACCTTCGACGGTTCGTCCATCGACGGATACGCCAGGGTCCAGGAGGCCGACATGTTGGCGAAACCTGACCCTTCGACGTTCGCTGTTCTACCGTGGCGGGAGGAAAGCCAGGTTGCGAGGATGTTTTGCGACATCTACACCCCGGAAGGTGAGTCCTTTCTCGGCGATCCCCGCGCCGTGCTGAAAAGGAACCTGGAGCGCGCCTCTGAGATGGGCTACACCTTCTATGCAGCCCCGGAGCTGGAGTTTTTCTACTTCAAGGACTCGGGACCTCACCCCGAGTTACTGGATCACGGCGGCTATTTCGACCTCACCCCTCTCGACGTCGCTCAGACCTACCGTCGCGACACCATCATCGCCTTGGAACGGATGGGAATACCGATCGAGCACTCCCACCACGAGGTAGCTCCCAGCCAACACGAGATCATCGCCCGCTATACCGATGCTCTCACCATGGCGGACAACATCATGACGTCACGTCTCACAGTCAAAGAAGTCGCACTTCAAAACGGGATCTACGCAACTTTCATGCCCAAACCATTAGAAAAATACGATGGTTCCGGGCTCCACCTCCACCTGTCTCTCTTTGAAGATGACATCAACGCCTTCCACGAGCCGGGCACCCAGGGTGGCCTGTCCAAAGTCGCCGAGGCTTTTATCGCAGGGCTGGTCCGCCACTCACCCGAAATCACCGCGATCACCAACCAGTGGGTGAATTCGTACAAACGCCTGGTGGCCGGGTTCGACGCGCCTATCTACGTTTCCTGGGCCCGCAACAACCAATCGGCCCTGGTGCGAGTGCCGTCAGTGAAGAAAGGGAAGCCGACAAGTGTCAGGGTCGAATATCGGGCGGCTGACGCCGCCTGCAACCCGTACCTGGCACTTTCCGTGATGTTGGCGGCCGGTCTGGAGGGGATACGTGAAGGGTACGACTTGCCGCCGGAAGTCACCGCCGATGTCGACCGGCTCACCCATTCGGAACGAGCAGCCATCGGGGTCAAGCGGCTTCCCGAGACCCTCGCCGAGGCGCTCGACATCATGGAGAGCTCCGAATTGGTCGCCGAAGCCCTAGGGGAGCATGTGTTCGACTGGTTCCTCCGCAACAAACGGGCCGAATGGGACCGGTATCAGCAGCATGTCTCTCAGTTCGAGCTCGAAACTTACCTCCCGGTGCTGTGACACTCGCCATTTTCCCACCGAGCCCCTCCGAGTCACTGGAGGACGGTCTTGCATTCGTCGATCAACCGGTGATCCGACCGATCAACCTCGACCCACTGGACGAGGCTATCCACGACGTAGACGTGATCATCGTGGAACTCTCCGACCAGCCAATGCGGAGGTTGCGGGAGGCAAAACGAATTTCAGATGAAATCGGTATCCCGATCTTCCTCGTGGTCGAGCCAGACCAGCTGGCATTGCTCGACTCCACCACATCCCATCGTGACTTTCAGGTCGCGCCAATCGATCCGATCGAATTCCGGATTCGGATCAACACCCTCTTAGTCCAGCACAGCGACGACGAACTTGTCACCTTCAAAGACCTGAGCCTGAATACACTGACCTACCAGGCCTATCTCGGCGGCGAGCCCATGGACCTCACGTACGTCGAATATGAGTTGTTACGTTTTCTGGTTGGCAACCCGATCAGGGTTTGGTCCCGCGAGCAACTCCTGTCCCGGGTTTGGGGATACGAGTATTACGGCGGGGCCCGCACCGTCGACGTCCATGTTCGACGACTCCGGGCGAAACTCGGCGAGGAGCGGGCGTCCTGGATAACAACGGTGCGATCGGTTGGTTACCGCTTCGGATGACGCAAAGGACTGTCCCCCCGAAGGAGCGGAGCGACGCATGGGGGGAAGGTTCCTGTCAGCTTGCTGACAGGTAGGGGGGAGTCCGACTCGCGTCAGATCAATCCGCGTGATATTCGATTCCTCCTTACCTCCGGGTCCTTCCGGACCCGCAGGAAAACTTTGGGAGTTGCGAAGCAACTCCTTAGGAATCCGAAGGATTCCCTCCCCCGTCGTTCCTCCGGGCGAACAGACAACCCCTCACTACGGGACAGGCACTTCCTGAAACTGTGCGATAGGCATAGACTCAAGCCATGGGTTTTCGCACAAAGCAAGTACACGCGGGGGTGAAGCCGGACCCCTCTACCGGGGCGGTTCTCACCCCGATCTACCAGGCCACCACCTTCGTACAGGAATCGGTAGACGAGTACATGTCGAAGGGCTACTCATACTCCCGCGCCGGGAACCCGACGGTCCGCGCCTTCGAAGAGAAACTGACCGTCTTGGAGGGTGGGCTAGATACAACCGCCTATGGATCGGGGATGGCGGCAACCGTTTCCGTGTTCCTTGCGTTGTTGGGGGCCGGAGACCACGTCGTGATCGGAGATGTCGTCTACGGCGGCACCTACCGGTTTGCCGACCAGTTCCTCCGGAAGTTCGGCGTGGACATCTCATTTGTCGATGCATCCGACCTCGACGCCGTGGTCGGTGCGATCAGACCCGAAACAAAGCTCATTTTCACGGAGACTCCGGCGAACCCGACACTCAAGTTGACCGACCTGGCCGCCGTTTCGGAGATCGCCAGAACGGCGGGTGTTCTGCACGTCACCGACAACACGTTTCTCACCCCGTATTTCCAGCGGCCGTTCGAACTCGGGGCCGACATCATCATCCACTCCACCACCAAGTTCCTCGACGGCCACAATGCGACGCTGGGAGGCGCCGTGGTGGTCAACGACCCCGACTTGCAGGAGAGAATTGCCTTCGCCCGCATCTCGGCCGGGTTGGTCATGTCCCCGATGGTCGCCTGGTTAACACTGCAGGGCACGAAGACATTGAGTGAGCGGATGGATCGACAGTCATCCAATGCCATGGAGATCGCCCGGTGGCTCCAGGGTCATGACAAGGTCGACTATGTCAATTACCCCGGCCTCAAAGGACATCCCCAGCACGAATTGGCTTCGACGCAGGCATCGGGATACGGAGCGATGGTTTGTTTCGAAGTCATTGGTGGCGTTGCCAATGGAAAGGCCCTGATGGACGCAGTCGAACTCTGGACCCTGGCCGAGAATCTGGGTGCCGTCGAGTCGCTAATCACACATCCCGCGACGATGACTCACGCCGCTATCCCTTATGACGACCGGGTCGCCTCCGGGATCACTGATGGACTGGTACGGCTATCGGTCGGTCTGGAAGATGCTGAAGATCTCATAGCCGACCTGGACAAAGCGCTGCAGAAGCTGTCATGATCCAGGAATAGGGGGTTGGGCGTCACCCGTCCCACCCGCGGGCGGGTGGTATCGGGGCAAGAATTTCACAATGGTCCCCCACAACGGCCGGAAGCGAATAGTCATCGGATCTCTATTCGGAGTCGTAGCGTTGCTGGCCCTTCTGGCTTTCACCGGGCCGACAACGGATCGAGAAATCAGTGGCGTGGTGCAACGCCTGGGCGGGCCCTGTCTCACATTGGAGCGGTGGGGACTCTTCGGCTGGGCGCCTATCGGCCGCACCACCGATCTGCCCCAGGCGACACGGGGAGTGTGGCGCGATTTCGAAAACCAAGCGGCGTGCGAGGACATCGTGGACAGTGTCATATTGCTCAGAATGCCGATCGGGGTGGAACCGGGCGTATATCGCATCTGCGGGACCGCCGACGACTTAGCCTGCCTCATCGTCCGGGTTGTCCCGTTCGAATCTGATGGTCCCGGGCCGTGAGCGGTGCTAGTTGCTGAGGCCAACGATCCGTTCGGGCCCTGTATAGAGGGTGAAACTGTTGTCCCTGAGAAACCCGATCACAGTCATACCAAATTCATCAGCCAGATCGACCGCCAGACTCGAAGCCGCTGAAACGCCGCAGACCAGCGAAATACCCGCCACCGCCGCCTTCTGGGCGATTTCAAAAGAGACCCTTCCCGAAACCAATAGCCCCAGAGATGGCAACGGCCAGAAAGATTTGGCCAGGGCCCCGACCAGCTTGTCGGTGGCATTGTGACGCCCAACATCTTCGCGGACCTCGACTATCCGGCCCTCGACGTCGAATGCGGCGGCGGCATGGAGCCCGCCAGTCGTGCGGAAAGCCATCTGCCTCTCCAACAGCAGTGGTGGTAGCGACAGGAGGGTCCCGACATCGACGACCGGCCCGCCGGGCGGATATGCACCGGCCACCCTGATGGCGTCGATAGAGGCCTTGCCGCAGACCCCACATGAGGATGTCGAATAGAAGTTCCTTTGAAATAGACCGGGATCGACCTTCACCCCCTCGGCGAGGTGGATGTCCCATCTCCCTTCGCCCAGATCCTCGATAGCCGCTACGTCCTCCGGCCTATCGATGATTCCTTCGGTGATCGCAAATCCAAGAATCAACTCGGCATCGTCACCAGGAGTCCTCATCAACACTGCGAGGGGAACTCCGCCGAGCCGGATCTCCATTGGCTCCTCCACCACCAGGTGATCCTCGAATCGTTCTGGGCGACCTCCAAGCCGCACCACGCTACGGGTGGTGGTTCCCTCACCCATCTTTGCCACTATTCACGAACACCCACCCGAATCGGCCCTTGATGCATAGATTGCCCAATGTCACATCGTGGTCGTGAGGCGAGGTAACACTGACAATCTCCCCATCCTGGGTGTGGATGTCGAGGTTGCATCCGACACCGCAATAGGCACAGACGGTCCGGGTAACTTCCTGGCGTTCCTCGGCCCACGAGCCTGACTCGCGCATGTCGAACTCGATCTTTCCAACCAGTGCCCCGGTTGGGCACACCGCTATACAGTTTCCGCAATAGACGCAGGCGGACTCGGGCAAGGCGACATCGAATTCCGTCGAGATGTGCGCATCGAACCCGCGGCCGGCAACAGCGATGGCGAAAGTGTTTTGATGTTCGACTCCACAGGCGTCGACGCACCGATAGCACAGGATGCATCGCGAGTAGTCCCGGACATAGAGGTCGTCTTCGACCTTCACGGGCTCGGCCACTGATGCCGCGACACCCGGCTCGGTCAGATCGTGACGGCCGGCTTCTGGTTTTCCACGAGTTTTTGGGGGCGACTGCGGACCGAATCGACCCGATCGAACCCCCAGGCGGTCCATCCATCCCGTCACTTCCGGTCGCGACCGATCGAGTTCGCTGGCGGATGCCAGCAGTTCCAACACCAGACGCCTGCTGTGCTCCGCTCTCCCCGACGTCGCGACAATCGACATTCCCTCCTCGACCGGACGTGAGCACGACGGAACCAGGGCCCGCGAGCCATCTATCTCTACCACGCACACCCGGCAGGCGCTCGCCGGTGTCAACGTCGGCCCATAACAGAGGGTGGGGACGTCGACGCCCGATTCCCGACACGCATCCAGGACGGTGCTGCCGTACGGCACCGAGACCTCACGCCCGTCGACTGTGGCCGCGACCTTGCCCTGAATTCGTGGGCCTGTCATTGCGGGACGCCCTGTAAACCCAGGTGGATCGCAGACTGAATCGCCGACGCCGCCGTTTGACCCAGACCGCATATCGAAGCGTCGGTCATGACCCTTGCCAGGTCGTCGAGACGAGCCCGCTCATCGTCGACGGTCCCGATCGTCCGCCCGGTACTGATCCGATGCAAGGCCTCTTCCTGGCGAACCGTGCCAATCCGGCACGGGACGCACTGCCCGCAGGATTCGTCTCGAAAGAAGCGAGCGATTCGCTGCAAGACCGGTCCGAAGTCTGTAGACCTATCGAAAACGACAATGGCGCCGGATCCCAGGGTCGCCCCGGCTTCACGCACACCCTCGAAGCTGAGCGGCATGTCTCTGAGGTCTTCCCCGACGAAGATGCCGGCCGCCCCTCCCATGAGAACCGCCCCGACCTCTCCCGCGCCAGCGAGGTCGAGCAGGTCTCCCAGGGACGTGCCGAAAGGGACCTCGAATACGCCGGGGCGGTCAACCTCGCCGGAGACACAGAACAGCTTCGGCCCCGTCGACTGTTCCGTGCCGATGGCCGCAAAGGAACGAGCACCTTCATTCAAAACCTGGAGAGCGGCCAGAAGGGTTTCGATGTTGTTGATGCCAGTGGGTTTGCCGAACAGTCCACTTTCGGTCGGAAACGGGGGCTTCTGGCGGGGTTCTCCCCGATATCCCTCGATCGAGGCAAATAGGGCTGTCTCCTCACCACAGATATATGCGCCCGCGCCCCGACGGACCTCGAGGTCGAAATGAAATCCGGCCACAGCAACGTCCTCGCCCAGCAAACCTGCTTCATACGCTTGCGCGATGGCCCCACGCAGACGTCGTTCAGCCGTCGGGTACTCCCCGCGAACATAGATATATCCGTGTTCGGCCCCGGTGGCGTATCCGTAGATCGTCATCGCCTCAACCACGGCAAACGGATCGCCCTCCATCAGGACACGGTCCTTGAATGTTCCCGGTTCCGACTCGTCGCCGTTTGCGATCACATATTTTTTCTCGCCGACAGCTTCTCGAACACCACGCCATTTGGTCCCGATTGGAAATGCCGCTCCGCCCCGACCCCGAAGCCGGGAGGCCTCCAACTCGGTGATCGTCCCCTCAGGACCCAACTCCATCGCCTTTCTCAGGCCTCCGTACCCCCCCGACTTTCGATAGGCGTCGAGGCTCGTTGGGTCGACGTGCCCGATCCGGCGTAGAAGTCGCAATTCGGACCGCTCCTGATGGATCGCCGGGCCGGGCAGATCATCGAAGCGGACCTCTCCGAGCCCTCGAGGCCATACCGGGGCATCGGGGGCACAACCCTGGCCGGCAATCTGGTACATCACCGCCGGAGCCCGGTCACATTGGCCCAGACACGGACTCAATTCGACCTCGAACGAGCCCCGTTCGGCTTGTTCCAAAACCATTTCTGCCTTCTGGTCGGCACAGACGATGTCGTCACAGACGTGGACAACCGCCTTTCCGTCGCCGCCGGTTCGGAAAAGCGAATAGAAGGTGGCCACTCCGTACGCTTCAGCCGGGGGCACTGTCAGGCGTTCCGAGATGTAGCCGAGAGCCCCTTTGCTAATCGCCCCGGTGGCGTCCTGGACGGCATGGAGTGCAGGGAGAAGCATGTGGCGCCGGGCCCGGGCGGCGTGGCCCCCGTAGGCGACATGACCGTCCAAGCGGGAAAATTCCCCGCCCGCCCAGCCCGAATCGGGTGATCCGAGTACCCGGTCCACAGCGGAACGCTCTGTGTCGGTCGGTCGGATCAGTAGCGAACGTATGTCCATCAGGAGAGTGCCTCAACGCGCACAGCTGTGGCCTTGAACTCCGCAGTACCCGACTTCGGGTCCCAAGCGTCAATCGTCAAGATATTGACGTCGGTGTCGTCGGGGAAGTGAACCGCCATAAAGGCGAGACCGGGGCGAAGCGACCGCTCGATCCGAACTGGAGCTTCGATGCTCCCCCGCCGCGACGTGACCTTGACCCGCTCTCCATCGGCGACGCCGAGCGACACCCCGTCTTCCGGGGAGAGATCGAGCACCCCGGGTATCCGTCTGGGCGATACGTACCGCCCGCTCTGCACCCCGGTGTTGAACGAGTCGAGGCGACGCCCGGTGGTGAGGCGCATCGGGAAATCCTCGGTGAGGTTGTCGACGGGGGCTACCCACTCAACAGCGTGGAACGGGGCAGGGGGTCCTCCGATGGGACGTTCCCACAGTCTGGCGTGGAGGAAGACCGACCCGGGATGATCATCGTCGGGGCATGGCCACTGCAATCCTCCGGATTCTGCCAGACGTGAATAGGACATCCCGCTGTGCATCGGAGACAGCTGTCGGAGCTCATCCCACGCGTCTTCGGCAGATGGCGTCGGCCAATCGTGGCCCATGGCGCGAGCAAGACGTGACAGCAATTCGACATCACCCTCAGCGTCACCGGGCGGTTCAATTGCCTTGCGAACTCGCTGAACGCGACGTTCGCTCGAGGTGACGGTGCCCTCACACTCTCCCCAACCGGCAGCGGGAAGGACAACATCAGCCAGTTCGGCTGTGGCCGTCAGGAATATGTCCTGCACAACCATGAAATCGAGGTTCTCCAGCCTCCGTTTCATGGTCTTGCCGTCCGCCTCCGACTGCAACGGATTCTCACCGAGAACAAAGAGCGCCCTGAGCTCTCCGTCATCCATGGCCTCGTGCATCAGACTGATGTGCTTGCCCGCCATCTCGGGTACAGGGCCGCCCCAGACCGACTCGAATCGGGCCCGTATTTTCTCGTCTTCGACATCCTGAAACCCTGGAAACTTGTTGGGGAGGGCGCCCATGTCCCCGCCGCCTTGAACATTGTTCTGCCCGCGGATCGGAACCAGGCCCGATCCGTATCGACCCACCTGTCCGGTGAGGAGCGCCAGGTTGATCAGGGCCAGAACGTTGTCGGTGGCGTTGTGATGTTCTGTGATGCCAAGGGTCCAGCACAACTGTGCGGTTTGAGCCGATCCATATTCATGGGCGAGTTGGCGAATGGCTGCTGCCGGCACCCGGGTGATTTCTTCCGCTCGGTCCAGGGTGTAGCTATCGACGCAAGCGGCGTAGTCGTCGAATCCGACGGTGGCCGCATCGATGAAATCCAGGTCGGCCATCCCCTGCTCGATGATTTCGCGACCGACCGCATTGGCGAGGGCGATATCCGATCCGACATCGATCCCCAGCCAGACATCGGCCCACTCTGCTGTCCCGGTGCGCCGCGGATCGACGGCGAACATCCGGGCACCGTTGTGGATTCCTTTTAAGGCGTGCTGAAAGAAGATGGGATGAGCGTCGCGCGCGTTTGAACCCCACATGATGATGAGATCTGTCTCTTCGATTTCCTTATACGAACTGGTTCCACCGCCCGCTCCAAACACTGCCGCCAGACCGGCGACGGAAGGAGCGTGTCAGGTACGGTTACAGCTATCGATGTTGTTGCTCTCCATGACCAGGCGAGCGAACTTCTGAGCTACATAGTTGGTCTCATTTGTCGCCTTGGAGCAGCTGAACAACCCGAAAGCCTCACCGCGATAGGGAGCCAGGCCCTCGGCGGCAACGGATATCGCCTGATCCATCGAAGCCGGGCGCAAAACCCCTTCCCGGCGTACCAGGGGCCGATCGAGGCGTGCGTAATTTCTCTTCATCATCACCTCCTTCCTTAGCGTTGCGTCTGAGAGTACAACGCGTCGAACCACGCAGTGTGGAGGCGGAGGTAGTCCCGCTGGCCCGGGTTAACCGAACTCGAGTCCCTGGGCCAGAGGAAGGTCATCGCCGTAGTTGATGGTGGTGGTCTGCCGGCGCATGTATGCCTTCCATGAATCAGATCCTGCTTCGCGCCCTCCGCCGGTTTCCTTCTCACCGCCAAATGCACCGCCAATTTCCGCACCGGATGTCCCGATGTTGACGTTGGCGATACCGCAGTCAGAACCGACAACGCTGAGGAATTTCTCGGCGTTTCGCATCGACTCGGTGAATATCGCCGAGGAGAGTCCCTGGGTGACTCCATTCTGGATTTCGATGGCCTCGTCGAGGGTTTCGAATTCGGTAACCCAGAGGATGGGGGCAAAAGTCTCCTGTTGGGTGATCGACGCGCCCTTGGGCACCAATGCAATCGTCGGTTCCACGAAGAAGCCGGGGCGATCTATACGATTGCCGCCGGTCACAATCCGGGCGCCCTGTTCCTTCCCGATCTCCAGAGCCGTCATCATCTGCTCGATGGCCTGCTCTCCGGCAACCGGGCCCATCAGCGTTCCGGCTTCGAGCGGGTCGCCGATAGGGATCGTCTTGTACGCCTCGGCGAGCCGGTCAACCATCTTGTCGGCGATAGCCCGGTGGACCAGGAGCCTGCGCAGTGATGTGCATCGCTGTCCGGCGGTACCCACCGCAGAAAACAAGGTTGCCCTCACTGCGAGGTCGAGATCGGCGTCATCCATGACGATTACAGCGTTGTTTCCTCCGAGTTCGAGGATGGTGCGACCCATTCGTTGGGCAACCGCCGGGCCTACGATCCGGCCCATGTTGCACGACCCTGTCGCCGAAATCAGGGGGAGGCGTGAGTCATGGTTCATAGCGTTTCCAACGGTCTTTCCGTCGCCGACCACCAGATTGAACAAGCCTTCGAACCCGGAGCCTTCCATGACTTTCGCGGCGATCTTCGTTACCGCGATTGCGGTCAGCGGGGTCCGCTCCGAGGGCTTCCACACCACCGTGTCACCGCATACCGCGGCGATTGCTGCGTTCCACGACCACACCGCGACCGGGAAATTGAACGCGGAAATCACGCCAACGGGGCCGAGTGGATGCCAGTGCTCATACATGCGGTGATCAGGACGCTCCGAAGCCATGGTGTTCCCATAGAGTTGTCGGCTGAGCCCGACGGCGAAGTCGCATATGTCGACCATCTCCTGGACCTCTCCGACACCTTCAGGCAGGATCTTGCCCATCTCCAGGGTGACCAGGGCTCCAAGGGTCTCCTCGTCGGCCCGGAGGGCATCGCCGAGATTCCGGATGTACTCACCACGTTTCGGCGCGGGAAGCCGACGCCACCTACGAAAGGTCTCTGTGGAGTTGGCCACCACCTTCTCGTAGTCGTCCACCGAAGCCATCGTCACCGAGGCGAGTCTCTCGCCGGTGCTCGGATTGATGACCTCGATTGCTTCACCCGAGGCCGGTAGCCACTCGCCGGCAAAGACACCGGAGTTGACATCTGCGATACCGAGCGCAGAAAAAACCTGGTCTTGGGTCATCGTCATCTCGCTGCCACCACTTCTATCTCGACCAGGAACCCGCCGGGCAACCCGCCGGCCTGGAAAGTCGACCGTGCCGGGGGTGGATCTCTAAAATAGGCTCCATAGACTTCGTTTACTCGGGGGAAGTCACCGATGTCGGCGAGGAAGATACTGGTCTTGACGATATCGGCGTAGGACAAACCGAGATCGCCGAGAATCAGACCGATGTTTTTCATGACCCGGTGGGCCTGGGCGGGCACGTCATCGGACTCTCGTTCCCCGGTGGAAGGATCGATTGCCACCTGGCCGGAGATAAATATGAATCCATTTGCCTCGGTGGCAACCGAGTAAGGGGCCATCGGCTTCGGTGCCGACGGGGTGTTTGGAACGGTTTTGGGCACAAAAGCTCCTTGGTGGGGGCGCGCAAATAGGGTATTTGGAGTCTATCGGGTTGGGATTGGGCTAGGAGAAAGAGTTGCCGCAACCGCAAGAACGGGTCACGTTGGGGTTTTCGATGGCAAATCCGGCCCCCATGAGGCCGTCCTTGTAGTCGAGAACAGAGCCCTTGACCATCTCGGCACTCTGTGGGTCGACAACGACCCTGATGTCTCCGGCCTCTTCGATGATATCGACGTCATCGATCTCGCTGTCAAAGTACATCTCGTAAGAGAAACCCGAGCAACCACCGGGACGGACCGCCATACGAAGCGCCAGACCGGTGTCTCCCTCAGCGGCGATCAGTTCGCCGATTTTGAGAGCGGCGTTATCGGTCACTGTCACGACCTTCTGCGGTTGATTGGACTTGATGCTTAAGACTTGTGTCATGATCTCGACCTCATTGTAGCCGTCCTCCACTCTATTCAACCAAGCTACTAGGACGAATCTTCCATCTACCCTGACACTGTGGTCACCAAGGACATGGTCCTCAAGGCACTCGAGGGAGTGCGTGATCCCGAACTCGGCGGCAACGTCGTCGAACTCGGGATGATCAGCGACGTCACCATCGCCGGCGACGCCGTGGAGATCGGACTGGCATTGACGGTGGCCGAGTGTCCGCTGCGCAACCAAATCGAAAACGATACGAACCGACGGGTCGCCAGTATTCCCGGAGTCGAAAGTGTCGTCGTCCGGACGACGGCGATGACCAAGAAGCAACGGGCAAACCTCATGTCAGTGGCACGGAGCCAGGCGCGGGCCAACGCCGACCCGACTCAGGTTTCCCCTACAACCCGGGTGATCGCTGTGGGGTCCGGGAAGGGTGGTGTTGGCAAATCTTCGGTGTCGGTGAATATTGCTGTCGCACTAGCCGGAATGGGGTTTCGGGTTGGTCTGCTCGACGCCGACATCTGGGGTTTCTCGGTACCTCGCATGATGGGGATCACAGAACGCCTCGAAGCGAACGACGAAACCAAGCTGATCGAGCCACTCGAAGCACACGGGGTCAGAGTCGTCTCTACAGGTCTCATAGTCGAGACGGAAGAGACTGCCCTCATGTGGAGGGGGTTGATGCTCTCCAAAGCGCTGGAACAGTTTCTGCAACAGGTCGACTGGGGCGAACTCGACTACCTGATCATCGATCTACCACCCGGTACCGGCGACGTTCAGATGGCATTGAGCCGGATGTTGCCCCAGGCCGAGATGGTGGTGGTCACCACACCGCAACGCGCCGCCCAGAAAGTCGCGATTCGTGTTGCCGACATGGCGAGACGCTCACACATGCCCATCGTCGGCGTGATCGAAAATATGTCCAGCTTCGAGTGCTCCTGCGGTGAGATACACAATCTGTTTGGCCAGGGTGGCGGCGAAGAGCTTTCGACCGCTCTCGGCGTGCCGTTAGTCGCCAGCGTGCCTCTCGACGTTCACGTCGTGCCCGGTGGAGATGACGGGATCCCTGTTGTGATCGGTAACCCGGATTCCGCAGGTGCGGTCGCGTTTATCAAGTCAGCCGAGACCCTGGTAGCGCTGGTCCCACCGGCGGACATGGAAACGTGTACCGGCCGAATCGCCAAGATGCTCGCAGAGTTGGATGCCCAATCGGTTTAGATTTCTGACGCGCTCCCCTCCAAAGGGGAAGGAGCAAGAAACGCAGTCGACTACTCCTCCCCATGAGGCGGAGCCGATAGGGGGAGGTGGCCATTCCGGGCAGGAATGGCCGGAGGGGAACTGAGAAGAACGCGCGTGAAGCTCTAGTTGTGTCTTGTGTCCCCTTCCGTCTCCGCCGCAAGCGGCGGATCCACCTTCCCCAAAGGGGAAGGAGCAAGAAACGGGAGGATCGAGCGCTAGGTGGTCTTCGCTGGTAGGTACAAATCGACTGCGAACGGCTTCTTCTCGGTGCCCTCGATGACGTATGTGGTCATGATCTTGTCGGCGATTGTCTGCCGGTTGGAGTCGACGATCGGAAGGAACCAGCCCAACAGGCAAACGATGCTGTCGACGATGTGTGCAAACTTCCTGGCGATACCCGATCCGCTGCCGATCACATCGCCGCTGGTGTTTACCAAACGTGTCCCCATGACGGCCTTGCCCGGCGTTTGTCCCGTAGTCCCATCGAGATGTCCGAGATAGATGTAGAAATACAGAAACCCGACAACCCCTGCCAACGCCCGCAAAGTGCTACTCCAAAACAAGAGGACCTGGAGAATGAGAATCGGAAGGGCATCGATCAGGAAGCCTATGGCTCGGGTCCCCCATTGGGCGAGGTTCGCCGGGGTCCCAACGGGTTGCGTCTCCGGGAATTCAGGGGTGGTCATTGCTTCCTTTCATGGTGGCTGCCGCTGGCATTAAACCACCCGGCCGCAGCTCCTGCCCTCTCCATGAGGACAAATCTATTGACTAGTCATTCTGTGCCGAATCACAACCGTCCTTTTCGAACGGCCATCGGTGGTCCATGATGGGGGGGAACGTGCCAAACGTGCCAGGGGAAGCCCGGTGGGGCTATTTTTGGGCGAGGGAGGCCCATGTAACGAGGATCCGCTTGCGGATCCTCGTTTCACGTTACGGCGTTTACCTGCGGTCTAGCCGCAAATCCCCTTCACCAGAGGATACGGGTTGACCGCAGAGCCTCCGCCGGGATGAAACTCGAAGTGAAGATGCGGGTAGAGCTCCGAGGCGTTCCCGGTGCTCCCGACGGTGCCGATGATCTGTCCGGAAGTTACCGATTGACCCACGGCCAGGCCCGCAGCATGGGTGTCGAGGTGGGCGTAGTAGTACGTATCGCCACCTGCTGACATCCAAATGGTCTTCCCTCCCAGGGAACTGCTCGACATACTCGTGATCTTCCCGGAGAAAATCGCGGCAACAGGCGTACCCCGCGCTGCCATCATGTCGACGCCTTGATGGGTCCTTCCACCGCTACGGGCATCGCCCCAGGTGTCTGAGAAATAGACCGCCCCGGCGACAGGACAAGAGCCGCCCCCGGAAGACGGCGGAGGTGGTGGCGTCGTTGCCGGCGGTGTGGTGGTGGGTGTTCCTCCACCGGAAGTCGAACTGGTGGTGTCGGCGACGGTGGTAGCCGAACCCCCGGAAGCCACAGTTGTTGAAGTGGCGGCGGCCGCTCGCTGGAGCCGTTCTTCTTCCTGACGCCGCAATTCCTCCTGGCGGCGTGCTTCGGCCTCGATGGCTTGCTGGGTGGTGAGTTCGTTGTATCGAACCTGAGCATCCTCGAGATCGGCGTAGAGAAGGGATGCGAGTTCTTCGAGTTTGGCCGCGTTGACCTCCTGTTCCTCGGACGCCTCAGCCAATCGCGCCGTCTGACGATCCAACTCGGTACGGAAGGTCTTCAGCTCGTTGATCACCCCGGTCTCGACACCGTTGACGTCCTCCAGGTACTGCGTTGCGGCCTCATAATCCTCGTCGGTTGTGCTGAGAAGAACTGTCAACGACGCCGTGGCCGAGGAACCCATGTACAACTCGACGGCCACCTCTTCGAGACGGGACTCCACTTCCTCCAGCTTGACCCGGGCAAACTCGATCGACTCCTTGAGCTTGCCGATCTCATTCTCGAGTGCGTATTGAAGTGCGTAAGCAGCGTCTACCTGAGCCCCAACATCGGCGCTCTCTGCGACCAGTTTGTTCACCTCAGCGCGGGCGCGGTCGACCTGCTCATCAGTGACCTGGGCTAAAGCGGGCACAGCCAATGAGGAAATGAGGAGGCCAATAATGATTCGATAGATGCGGTTCATGGGGTTTGGGGAGGCAGAAGGACGATGTCGTCTCGTTCTAAGGCTATCCGACCCTCGTCAGATAGCAAGACCAGGTGTGCCCGTACCGACATCTCGGCCAACGGGTACAGGTCTTCATCGACATCCGAATATACGTCCTCAACCACTTCCATCGTCGTGGCCGCTCCACGTTCGATCGACTTGACGATCTGCTCGTGACGTTGCAGCCGATGTGCCAGATACCAGTCGATCACCTGTTCCGGGTCGTCCATTTCACGGCCATGGCCGGGCAGCAAGCGCTTGAGACCGATACCTTGGAGTTTCCGCAGCGAGTCGAGATAGACGGCCATCTTTTCGACCATCACCGATGAACCGCCCATGATGTGATCACCTGTGAACAGGACGTTTCCCACCCGAAAACACAGGTGGTCATCGGAATGCCCTGGTGTGTAGACCACCTCGATCTCGATGTGTCCAACGGGAACCATGGCTGCATCGGTCAGGATCGTGTCGGGTTCGAAACCGGGGCCACGGCTGAACCCGAGAGTGCCCACCCCGAGGTTTCGAGCGATGGGATTGGCCAGGGGAGCATGGTCACTGTGGGTGTGGGTGACCAGGATCCCGGCCACCTTTCGGTCGGCGATCCGATCGTAGAGGGTCGACTCGTGGCGGTAGTCAATCGGCCCGGGATCGATGATTGCCACCGTGCCGTCCCCGTCATCGAGGATCCAAGTATTGGTCCCGGGACCCGTAAACAGGCCGGGGTTGTTGGCCAGCACACGTTCAATCTTCATGTTCGCCCCGATACCTGACCAGGAGCTCACTCTCGCCTTCGATTGGCTCGATGATGGTGAGCCCGTCGGTACCCCTCGCCGCGTAAACGGCTTCGTCGATGGTGGACCGTCGCTCCAGCCAACGGAGGTGGGAGAGCGTAGGGAGGATCATCGCCCATTCGCCACCGGCATGGTTGCGCAGCGCCTGAGCCGGCGTCACCCACGAATGTCCGACCAATTCATCGGGGTCGAGTGTTACTTTCGGATCACCTTCGATCGGTACCAGGTAGAAGCG
Source organism: Acidimicrobiia bacterium (assembly GCA_041747375.1). Lineage (GTDB taxonomy): Bacteria > Actinomycetota > Acidimicrobiia > Spongiisociales > ZC4RG35 > MA-ANB-1. The sequence goes on along the minus strand of JBGTFH010000099.1, from coordinate 42,853 downwards.
GGTGTCAAACCTCTTCGGTGCAATTCGAGGTGTGATCCAGCGTGAGACGAGGGTCATCCGATCGGTGCCCCAACCTTCCCCGGCTGCAACCTCGCCTAAGAGCTCGGAGCCGCGTAGTCGGGGAGAGACGACATGGCCCGATGGCGTTACGGCCACCCCCACCTCCTCGGCGGTCTCCCGGAGACCGGCGATTCGGAAGTCATGGTCCCCTTCGCTCCTGCCACGCTCGATATCACATGGCTCGACAGCACCCCCGGGGAAAACCATCAGCCCGCCGAAGAATCCCCGTGCCGGCCGTTGTACCATCAACACTTCGAGGCCGTTGTTGGAGCGGACGAGCAGGACGGTCGACGCTGGACGCGCCACAACTGGGTCGGACATGTCGCCATCCTACGAAGGGACGCCGGGATCTCCGAAGTCAGATGTCGCCGGATCTGCGACACTTCAGGCATGACGGACGCCAAGCCGGAGTTTCGAAACCTTCCTTCAGTGGATGCCCTGGCAACGACATTGCACGAACCGGGCCTGAGTCGTGCCCAGATCGTCGAGATCGCAAGAAGTGCTGTCGATCTGGCGCGGGCGCAAATCGGGGAGGGCCAGCATGTGGACCCGGCGGCCATCGCCGAAGCCCTAATTGCCTCGTCGGTACAACGAAAACTGAGGAGGGTGATCAACGCGACCGGTGTTCTGCTGCACACAAACCTGGGTCGCGCCCCCATATCGTCGGCCGCAGCAGAAGCAGCCGTCACGGCGGCGTCCCACTATTCGAATACCGAGTTCGACCTTTCGAGAGGTGAAAGGGGCTCTCGCGGGGACCACACCCGCGAATTATTGAAGCTACTCACCGGTGCGGAAGACGCCCTGGTCGTCAATAACAACGCGGCCGCAGTTTTGCTTTCGCTGGCCGCTCTCGCCGCCGACCGTTCGGTGCCCGTCTCGCGTGGCGAGTTGGTTGAAATCGGGGGCTCATACCGTTTGCCCGATGTCATGACGGCAAGCGGTGCAAGGCTGGTGGAGGTGGGGACGACCAACAAAACCAGGCGCGGCGACTTCGAGACAGCCCTGCATACTTACGACTGTGCGATGGTGCTGAAGGTCCATCAAGCAAACTTCGAGATCCGGGGATTCACAGCCTCCGTCGACGTCGGTGAGCTTGCATCGCTGTGCCAGGCGAGGGGCATCCCTCTCGTGTACGACCTCGGGTCGGGGCTGCTCGACTCAGGTACTCCATGGCTCCCCAGCGTCCCTCCGTGGCTCGGAGAAGAACCCGGTGTCCGTCAGGCAGTTGACGCAGGTGCCAACCTCGTGATGTTCAGCGGTGACAAGCTGCTCGGAGGCCCCCAGGCCGGAATCATCGTTGGTGACGCCGACCTGGTCGCCCGGCTCCGGGACCATCCGCTGCGGAGGGCCCTGCGGGTCGACGCCTCAACCGACGCGGCCCTGGCCGCGACATTGGAGTCCTATGCGGGTGGCACAGTGGCATCAGATATCCCATTCTGGAGGATGGCGACGGCCATCTCAGCCGAACTGGTTGCGAGATCGTCGCCGCTTGCTGCGGGGATTGGAGCCACCGTTGAACCCGGCTTCTCGATTGTCGGGGCTGGGAGCGCCCCCGGGGCGCGGATCGAATCGCCTGTCGTGAGAATGGTCGGGAAACAGTCCCTCTTCGACACGCTCCTCGACAACGCCCTCCCCGTCGTTGCCCGTCGTGACCGGGGCGACTTGCTGATCGACCTGCGGGCAGTTGATCCAACGGACGATGCTCACATACAGGCCGTGATACAGGCATGCCTCTAATCGGCACTGCCGGTCATGTCGACCATGGCAAGTCCACGCTGATTCAGGCCCTCACCGGGCGGGATCCCGATCGTTGGGAGGAAGAGAAGCGGCGAGGGCTCACCATAGACCTCGGGTTTGGATGGGCCGACCTCGGCGACGGCGTTGTGGCGTCGTTCGTGGACGTCCCGGGTCACGAACGCTACCTCAAGAACATGTTGGCGGGGGCCGAGCTCATCGAGATCGCCCTTCTCGTTGTGGCGGCGAACGAAGGCTGGAAACCACAGACCGAGGAACACCTCGCCGCTCTCGACCTCCTCGGGGTTGATCTGGCCGTGATCGCCCTGGCCAAGACTGACCTGGTCGATGAAGAACTTGTTGAACTAGCCCAGTTGGAAGTGGAAGACAAGCTCGCCGGGACCAGCCTCGAGGGATCGGACGTCGTGCCCGTATCAGCGCTCACCGGCGAGGGCCTCGAGATCTTGCGAGGCGAGCTGGTGAACCTGATTTCCCGTGTTCCCCTGCGAGTGGGCCAACCCCGTTTGTGGGTCGACCGGGCATTCAGCCTCCCGGGAGCGGGCACCGTGGTGACGGGATCGCTTCTGAATGGGAGTCTGGCGGTTGGCGACGAGATCGAGTTGTATCCCGGTGGAACGGGTCGAGTTCGCACGATCCAGAGTCACGAAGAAGTTGTGACGTCGGCCGAGCCAGGCAGGAGAGTGGCCCTCGGCATTTCCGGCTTCGACACGGCAGATATCGAGCGCGGGACCATGGTCGGATATCCGGGGCAGTGGGGTTTTACCGATCGGTTCTCGGCCATCCTGCGACGGGCCCGATATGTCGAGGAACTCCCCGACCGGGGCGCCTATCAAATTCACCTGGGGACCATCGCTCGGAATGCGACGATCGAAGCGCAAGAAGGTGACAGGGCAATTCTTCGCCTCGACCGACCAGTCCCGGCAGCGATGGGAGATCGATTTGTCATCCGGGATAGCGGTCGGCGGCTGGTTGTCGCCGGGGGTCGGGTTCTCGACCCCCGCCCGGGCAGAATGAGGAGAGCAATCGACCAAGCTCGTTCATTGAATGCGGAGTTGGACTCCGACACCATGGCGGGCCAACTGCTCGACCTGAGGGGCCTCGACACCGTGACCAACTTGAATCGGGACACTGGCGGAGGCACTCCATCTCAAGGGATAGACGTAGGGGGGATCATCATCGCCGATGCCAGGATGAGCGAGTTCCAGGATCTGGCCGGCCAACTGGTCAGTGCAGAACATGAGCGAAAACCATTGAACCCGGGCCTTCCTCTCGCGACCCTGGCCACAAAACTCGGCGTCCCCGCAGCGGTCGCCGAGGAGGTAGTGCAACGTTCACCCTTGCTCAAGCTTCACGGGCCGGACGTTTCGTTGGAGTCCCACACCCCCAGCCTCTCCCCTGAACTCGCATCTGCCTGGGAGTTGGCGAAAACCCGCCTTCGCGATGATCTGGCGGTCCCGACAACGGGTGAACTAGGAATCAATGTGGAGGCACTCCATCTCCTGATCCGAGATGGCGAATTGGTCCGAATCAACGACGATCTGGTCTATCTCCCGGAACAGATCGACGAGATCGTTAACCAGGTCGGCGAGCTATCACCACCGTTTGGGGTCACGGAATTCAAAGAAAAACTAGGGCTGTCACGAAAATATGCGGTCCCCTTACTCGAGTGGCTCGACGGCAATCACTACACGGTCCGAAGGGGTGACAGGCGAGTTTTCGGGAATCGCCTATCGGGAAACGACCACTGACTTCCGCTCACCCTCGGTCATACCGCCCCAAATGCCGAAGGGCTCTCGAATACTCAGTGCATGGCTGGAGCAAGGCTCTTGGACCGGACAGACACCGCAAATTGCCTTTGCCTTGATTTCTCGTCTTTCCCGGTCGTCCTTTCGCTCGAAGGTGGAGGGTGGGAAAAACAGATATGCATGATTCCCACGACACAACGCCCGCAATGTCCACTCGTCCTTCTGAGACACTCTTCCTCCCTCGGTCAATGAAGCGACATGAGCGAAGCTAATACGCGATGACCCAAGGCACAAGGAAAAATATGGAAGGGCCGAATTCAGTTTTCGCGACAAGCGACGCCGACCAGACCGACAAACCACCGTTCTGTCTCGATTTGGCGACCCCAGCCCACTTTCCCGACACAAGGGTCGGGACCTCAGACTTCCGATTCGGGAGCCGGGTTTTGAGGCTCAGGATCGGCCGGTTCTACCTCGAGGAACAGCCCATCCACACCTGTGACCACCACCGGAGAGCCGTCCACGAGCCCGGCCTCGCGGTGTGCGGTTGCACGCCAGCGGGCACCGCCCACCTCCACCGTCCCTTCCGGGTCAAACGAGCCCACCGCGCTCCCCGTTCGCCCTACGAGCGATTCGCGGCCAATCGTATTCGTCGATAGTCGCGCTCGTTGAACCGTCGGCATAGCGAGTAGGAAGAAGAACAACGCCGCAAGGACGGACGGCAATACCAACCACCATCGAGGATCGATCTGTCCGGAGCCCTCGACGTAGAACTGTCCGGAGACCTGGAGGACTCCGGCGCCGACCAAGGTCAGGACAAGAATTCCGCCACGCTGATGCGCTGTGGTCAACAACACCCAACCGGCGATAGCGAGAAGTACTGCCCAGGGCCGAATCGGCAAATTGACGATTCCCCATCCGGCCAACCACAACGACAGGGCGGCGACGGCAGCCGCAACGCCGGGGCCCAGGGCGTAAAACTCGAACGAAACCAGCGAAAGCCCGACGACAAGGAAGAAGAAGGCAGCCTCCGGGGTAGCGGCCAATCTGAAGAAACGCGTTGTCAGCGGCGGCTTACGAAAAGTGACGGTTTTAAGGGTCACGCCCTCGACGCCACCACTTTCAAATGGGCGCAGAGTCTCAACGACAACCTGTCCTGAGGCGGTCGGCATCGTGGTTCCATCGAGATCCTGCAGGTACTGCCTGATCGAAGGCTGGAGAGGTAGGCCCGTCTCCTCGAACAAAACAACGTCGTCGGCGGATGCGGCCGGCCCGGGCTCACCGGCGATCGTTGGGATTACCTTGCCTATCTGGGTACCGGGGGCGCCGGCGGTGACCGGTGCCTTCCTCACGATGTCGGCCATCCCACCGAACGCGCTGGCTGGTTGTGGCCCCAGCCATACCGCCACCGGCAGAGGTGGGTTCGCGACCAGGTCGGCGAGACTCTCATACAGGTTGCCGTCGAGCACGGCCCGCGAGTTGACCTGAAGAACCAGAAGCTCCTGGCCGTTGGAAGCAGCCGAATTGATGGAATCAACCATGAAGGTGAGAGCCAACTCGTCGAGGGGGCCACTGACGTCGACGACGTCGATTCCGCCGCCTTCGGAGGCCGAACAGGCCGAAACCGCGAGGAGAAGCATTGCCAGGGTGGTGAGAGTTCGACGCACGGGTCGCAGGTTAGGAAGCCGGACCCGTCTACTCCATTCCGCCGACCTGCCCTATCATCGCCTGTCATGCGGACCGCACTCATCGTTGCCGACTCCTCGTGGGTCGTGAACCAGGTAAGAACGGCCCTCGCGGTCGATCCCTGGGAGATCGTGGTCAATTCCGACCCCAGAACCGCGGCCGATCAAGTCGCCGAATTGGAACCCGATGTCGTGCTTATCGACATGCAGATCGGAAGTATGGGCGGGATGGCGGTGGCCCGTGCTATCCGGGCAGAATCTCAAGACAAACCGGCCCCGCGCATGGTGTTGCTTCTCGACCGTTCGGCCGACAGATTCCTGGCGAAACGTGCGCTGGTGAACGCATCCGTGGTCAAACCGTTTGACGCCGCCGAGTTACGCGATGCAATCGACCCGGAGCCCTTCGCCGTCGCAGCTGCTCGATCCGGCAGCGAAGAGGAATAGTCAACCGATCTCTGCTGATTCGCCCTTTTCGGGCACAGTGTCGGCAGGTACCAGGGGAGCGGAACAACCACAGCGGTAACTGTCTCCGTGAGGGCACGGGTTCTGCACGATCAGACTGCAGTCGCACTCGAGATTGGTACATGTCAGCTCGGTTCCGGCGTCTATTTCAGGCATCGGGGTGTTTACCCACCATGTGGTCGACTCAATCCTCCGTTTGTCAGCACCGTCGTTCGGGTACCCCACTAAACGGAAAGGTTCTACAGATGAGAGACACGGCAACCCACTACACGAGAGGCGCCCACGTCAAGACGACCGACGGGGTGGAAGTCGGCACGATCGACCGAATCGTCTTCGACTCGAAGGCACAGATAGTCACCCACATCATCGTCAGAAAAGGTTTGCTCCTGACTACGGATCGGGTTATCCCGGTGAGTGATCTGGAAGCAACCGAGGACGGTGTGCAAATCTCCGACGACATAGATCCCTCGACATTTCCCCAGTTCGAACAGTCAGACTACGTCCTCGACCCACAATCCGATTTCTATGTGGCAAACCCCGGTCTCGCCATCGGTGCCTACGGGCCGATCGGATCGCCGAACGCCGAGTTGAGGCGATATCGGGCTCGGAACATTCCTGAAGACTCGATTGCACTCAACGCAAACTCCGAAGTGATCGCCAACGACGGAATGAAGGTCGGGAGAATCAAGGAGATACTGACCGATGCCAACGACGACCGGGCGATTCAGTTGGTGGTCACAACCGGGGTCGGGGATCGAACCCAGCGCGCCATCCCCGCCAACCTCGTCATTTCGATCGCCGAGGGAGAGGTGCACCTCAGCGTTGGCGCCGAAGAATTCGAGGAGTACGCAACCCTCGACTGATCGAGCATCTATGTCCAAACGTCGGGTGCGAGAATCAACATGTGCCTCTTGCTAACAGAGTAGATCCGTACGGAGATTTGAACGCCGTCACATTCCGTGGCCTTTTCACCGGTAACCGAGGCTGTCTGGTCAACGAAAGTGGCGAGTTTGTCCGACACCACGTCGGCTCGCTCTGGATCACTTGTGCGTTGCGACACAAGGAGTGGAGATCGCCGCTGACGGCCCCGCGGCATTGGACTCCACTGTTCTTTCTCGATGACGCCGTTGCTCTGGCTGCTGGCCACCGCCCGTGTGGGCTGTGTCGTAGGCCGGAATACCTCTCCTATCGAGACGCTGTGGCCAGGTCGATCAACCAGAACCCTTCGGCGGCAGATCTCAACGGAATGCTGGCCGCCGAGCGTCTCACCAGAGGAGGCGGTATGAAGCGAATTGCTCACCGCATGTTGTGGAACGCCGACACCGACAGTCTCCCGTCGGGGGCAGTAATCGTCGGAGAAGACTCCGTTCCCACGCTTATCAATCGAGGAAACCGATACAAGTTCAGCTTCGGCGGGTGGATCGACGATGGCCCGGTTTCGAGGGGTTTTGTTGAAGTGATCACCCCACCGACGTCGGTGACAGCGTTGCGCTGCGGTTTCCGGCCCGTAATCCACAAAAGTGCTGGTAGTCCATGAGAAACCATCGAAACTTTTGATAGACCTTCACCGAGAACGGCAATAGACTGTCACCAAGGGCAGAAGAGGCTGAAAGGGATTGACATGTCGGAGTACACAGGACGGCTGCGTATCGATGGAGACGAGGCACCGTCGATGGGTGTCGAAATCGATTTGACCGACGATCGGATCAAAGTCAATGCCGGCGACTTCGAGGTGGGCGACTGGGCGCGTAGCGAAGTCAGGGTGAACGCGCTACCCGACGGATTCCATGTCAGGGTCGAAGGCGAAGAACTGGTTCTCGATGTCACCGACGACGCCCGGTTTGCTCTGGACCTCGGCCTCCGCACCGCGCACCCCCAGCTCCGTAGGAAGATGTCGGCGCTGTTGAGAGACGACGTCTAAAACCAATACAGCTGGCCGGATGAACTTCGACGATGCTCTGAGCTATTGCCTGTCTGTTCCGGGCGCATGGCAGGACGAGCCCTGGGACGGCGACATAGTCGCCAAAGTCGACACAAAGATCTTTGCTTTTCTCGGCAATGAAGCTGTCGGCGTCAAGTGCGGCAACGACCGTGAAGAGGCCGACGAATGGCTGATTCGATTCCCCGAGGATGCAACGGTGATGGCGTATATCGGACGATCCGGCTGGAACTCCCTCCGGATGAACCATGCCATACCCGACGATGAGATTCTCGAAGCTATTGACGAGTCCTACTACCGCGTTGTCGAGAAACTTCCAAAAAAGCGCCGCCCCGAAGGTTGGGATTCGAAGGAGGGTTGAACGGCCACAGCTCGAACTGCCGGCTCAGGCCGTTTTATGGACGCGTTCGAGACCATCGAGGATGACGTCGAGTCCAAACTCGAACTCAGTTTGATCGTCACACCAGCCGATGGTCGAGTCGGGATCGTCGTGCACGATCTCCGACAGCATCTCAACTAGAAGGGGGAGTTCGGCGGCCATCTGCGCGAGCATCTCCTCGGATTGCTCCTCGTCGTCAGAGTCGGGATCGGGTTCGAACAACTCCTGGGTGAACCCGAGGGCGCGGCTGCCCAGGGTATGCATTGCATGGTGAGCGAGGTCGTAGGAGACCCCTCCCGCCCGAAAGACCTCCAGTATCCCGTGGAAGTAGTGCAGGAGCGCTGGATTCATGGTGGTCCTGTCCTCGATCACCCTCGGTGCCCACTTATGACGGAGCATCACATCTCGGGCTGTCAGGATCCGCAGTCGTAGAGCCGATTTCCAATCGTCTCCCGGTGGATTCTCGATGAGCGATGTGGCTTGATTGATTTCTTCGATGATCACTTCGACGACACCGTCGAGGAGGGCTTCCTTGTTGGCCACATGGTAATAGAGCGACATCGCCTCCACGCCCAGCGCCTCAGCGAGCTTGCGCATCGTCAAGCCTCCGATTCCAGCGCTGTCGGCGAGTTCTACCGCCGCCTCGAGTACCCGATCCCGACTGAGAGGGATGCGGTGTGGCGTGTCCGTTTCGGTGCGTGTTTCGATCGCCATCATCCCCTAGCGTACAAGGTAAGGCTGGCAAGCTGGTCCATCGCACCAACCAGAGAGAGGTTCCTGGGACGGATCAGTCTTTCGACCACCGGACGCCCGGCTGGCGAGGCTAAGCCAAGTCATGTACGTCGGAGCCTGTGAGGGCAGAGGATTCGCCGGGTGATCCGTTAGTTAGTTTGCCCACACGGTGTTCACGAACATAATCGCTGATCCTTGCATCCGTAGGGTGACTTGCCTTCGGATTCCAAGGTACTCCCGATGCGTTCGAAGTTCGCCGCCACATGGCATTCGATTCGGTGGCGACCCCGCAGCGAGGATCAGAAAGGTTGGGTAAGATGGTTGAAGGCGAGCCGTCTCGCCTCACTCGCTGATCGGGTTCCCTTGCGACCCGACAAGGCGCGGGGAAAGGTGACCAGATGTCATCGGCGGTCGGTAAGACTGGACGATCGCATTGTCGACGTGTCAATCCCCGGTCGAGAGAGCATGGGTCTCCCCACGGAGTTTGACGCGCAGAGGAGACAATGATGACCCGTCAACGACAGCTCAAGTCCCTGATCCGCTCCCGCGTAGACCACACCGGTGAGACATACATGGTTGCCCGCCGGCACGTTCTCAATGCAGGCACTAGTTCCGAGTATGACCTCAGGGGAGGATCCGATCCCGAAACGTCGGCCTGTGCCAACGCCTTCGCCAACCGTGGAATAGCGGACCCCGTCTCCGGGCGGCCGATCTCTGAGGCGCTGGTCCTTGGTGTTGGGGGTGGCCTCGGGGCCGGATACATCCTGTGGGAGTTCAACGCAACCAAAGGTACCGACCGCAAGGTGGTGACACTCGGGTTCCGCAACCAGTGGCAGTACCCCGACCGGTGGTACGCCAAGGTTTGCGAACGCCTCGGCGTCGCCGTCCAGATTCACGAGACCTCGGGCACCGCCAAGGCTCGAGACCTGCTCGACCAGACTCTCGACGACGGCATACCGGCGATAGCGTTTGTTTCGGTGGCGGACCTGCCCTATTGGCATCTTCCAGCGGAACAATCCGGGTGGTGGGGCTACCCGATCACCGTCTATGGAAAGGAGGGTGATCGCTATCTGGTTGACGACCGGAACAAGGGGCGACTCACCATTGGGGCAGACCAACTTGCCGCGGCCCGATCACGCATCTCTTCGTACAAGAACCGGCTTATCGTCGCCGACGCGGCCGCCTCCGAACTCGACGAGGAACAACTCGTGACTTCGGTACGAACCGGCCTCGACGAGCAATTGGCCCATCTAAGCGAAAAGTCGGCCTCGTTCTCGATCCCTGCTTTCGACAAGTGGGCGAAGATGCTTAGCGACACCAAGAACGTCAAGGCCTGGTCCAACGTCTTCGCTGACGGGGTCGGTCTGGTCGAAGCATTGGTATCAGTGGGCGAGCAAGTGGATGACCGTGGGCTGTTCGGAGGAACCCTGCGAGGTCGGTACGCCGAGTTCCTCGATGATGCCGGGAAACTCCTCGACACCGATCTGTCCGAGGCCTCGGGCGCATACCGGGTTGCGGCAGAGCGTTGGCTCGACGTCGCCGCGGTGTGCCGGTCCGTGCCGGCTGTAGACGAGGCGTCCCGACTGAGTCAGCTCCGCCGCGATGCCGTCGAAAGGGGCGACTCCAGCGACAATGCGGCTCGCGCAGCAGCCGAAGGGATCGCAGGCGTTTTCGACTCGGCCGACCCGATCAGCCGCGAGGAGATGGCCGACCTATTCCCCAGGCTCGCTGAAGCGGTCCGCTCAGCCGCTAACGCTGAGCGGGAAGCCCTGGAGAAGCTGCGGATCGCCCTGGCCTGAACGGCTGGCGAAAGGAGATACGACTGGTTTTGAGGATTGAGGAGGCTCGAGCGTGGGCCACCTGGTGTCATCAGCAACAAAGAGGGACTATGTGCTAGCCGGAGGTCTGACTTCAATTGCCGCAGCTACCGATTTGCCATCGCTACGGTGCCTGCATGTCTGGTCGGGACAACGTTGAGTCGAGGGACGGAACGAAGATCGCGTTACAGACAACAGGAGACGGCCCTCCCGTTCTGATCGTGCACGGCAGTGTCTCCGACGGTTCGGACTGGAAGGAAGTCGCGGCGTTGCTCTCGCGGCGCTTCACCGTTCACATCATGACGAGGCGGGGTGTCGGGAGGAGTAGCGATGGCCCCATGTACGCACTGGAACACGAGTACGACGACATCGTCGCCGTCTTGAATGCCACGGCTGCCCAGCGCCTCGTCGGTCATTCCTTCGGCGCGATTTGCGCGCTCGGCGCCGCACTCATCGTCGAACGGCTTGATTGGTTGGCGCTCTACGAACCGCCGCTCAATATCCATACGCCTGTCGTTTCCGATGACGTGTTGAGCGAGATCCACTTGGCCGACCGACAGGGCGATGTCGCCGCAGTCGTTGAGATCGGCCTCCGGCGCTGTGTGCGGATGCCGGCCGACGACGTCGAGGCGATGAAGGGGGAGCCCTTGTGGTCTGAACTAGTCCGCGACGGCCGCAGTTGGGCACGCGAAATGCAGGCGATCCACGACCTGCCATCTGGCGCCGGCCGCTATGCGACGATCACGACGCCGACTTTGCTCGTCGTCGGCGAAGAAACACAGCCCCACCACCGTGACGCCGTCGAAGCGCTCGCCACCGTGCTTCCTCACGCAGAAATCGTCGAGCTGCCGGAGGTCGGACACGACGCGAACCTGCTCGTCCCCGAGGTGCTCGCACGAGAACTCGCCCGCTTTCTCAGCTAACCAACACACAGCGAGCTGACCCTGCCTTGGGCGCGGGTGAGTCACGGTGAGATGGATCTCGACCTGATTGGACCGGCGATCCGCTGACCCCTTAACGAGAGTCCGAGATCACCTATGAGAAGTTGCACCCGGGATATGCCACCGGTCACGGAGAGCTAAAAGCTGGCCGAGATGTTGTCGACTTCAGATCAACCGATGAAAGAGTGCTGGCCGAAGGCCTGGTTGCAAGCCTCTGACCAGCACCTTTGTGGTCGGGACGGCGGGATTTGAACCCACGACCTCAGCGTCCCGAAATCTCCCGTGATGGACTGGGGTGGACGGCGGTGGACCAAAACCGCAGGTCAGAGCGTTTCGCGGACTGGGGTGGACGGCCGCGAATGGCGGCGCGCGCGCGAATAGACGCGCGATGGACGCGGCTCGTGTTCGGGCGAGCGCGGCCACGCTCCTGCGTCAGGCGACTTCGAGGAACCGGCGTATGGCCTCGCGGATGACCTCGCTTGTAGTGGTGTGGTCCACCGCGGCCCGGGCTTCGATCGCCGCCCGTAGCTCTGGGTCGATCCGAACCGGCACTACATCCGCCGGCCCTGACCCCATCGTGGGTCGACCGCGCCGTCGACTCTTCAGCGAGTTCTGAGACTTGATCCATGATCATCCGAGGGTGCTCCTCGACGTAGGTGAGTGCTCATCGACCAAACCCGCTCACCGGGATGTTGGGAGACTGACCAGGGTTTCGCGCCTCACCTTCTTTGCCGTCTTGGGGAGCGGTCATTTCCCAGGGAGAGCACCAAACCCGGGGCTCGGATCATCGCTTCCTGGTCTCGGGAGGCGTTTGAGTAGCGAAGCCCGGATGGGTTCTCGGACGACAAACTCACCGTCTCCGGTAGCAAGCAACCGATTGGCCGAGGCGAGCAACTCCTTCGAAACCATGCCTGTGTATCCCTCACGCGCCTGGTACTCCAGCCAGTCCTCTGGACTTGGGAAGTGGGAGAGCAGGTCGAAAAACCTTCGGCCCTCCGTGATGTACCAGCCTTCCCTTTCGACTAAGTCCAGCCGGTCGCGGGCCTCCAGGATCTCCGTGATGTCTTCCTCTTGGCCAACGTGGCCGAGGCGCTCGACTCGGCCTTCCTGCCACACCTCCACCCCGGCGTGCTCTGGCTGTGGATGAAGGTCGAGCAGCACACCTTCCGGTCGCAGCGAGTGATGAATCCGTCTCAGGGCGTGCACGACGCCCTCCAGTTGGATGCATCAGAGCGAGTGGGAGAGGATGGCCACCTCGAAGGCCTGCGGAGTAAGTTCGGCATCGGCGATGTCAGCCACCCGGAAGCGGACCTTGGAACGGATTGGCTCGGGGGTGCTGTCGATTGCCCGTTCGATCTTGTCCGCGTTGGGATCTAGGGCAAGGACCAGGGCGGCCCGGTCGGCGTACCGCCTGGTCATTCGCCCGTCTCCGCACCCCACCTCGAGCACCTTCTTGCTCGAGAAGTCGACCAGTTCATGGATCACCTCGATTTCGGTGCCTTCCGGATCGATCGAGTCGCTCATCCCTCCTACCTTCCTATCACTGCCACGTCCAACGCTCGGGGCCAGGACGTTAGCTTTGTTGAGCTACGACGCGCGCTGTTGGCTGCTGGTCTCTCATGACACCTCGGCAGCTCGTTCACTCGGAGGTAGGTGGTCGGACGGCTCAGCCACCCTTGCGGTCGGATCCGGGTTACCTCCGGGCCGATCTCCGCGGGTCCGGGATACGATGGCCTCGACGACGTGCTCGGCGTCCCTCCCCACTCCACCAACCAACCCCGACGAGGCCGCGTAGAGAAAGAACAGGCCAACGAAGTACAAACCCGGTTCAATGGCGACGATCCCACGCCGGTGCATCGGTTCGATCGCGTCCTCCCCGAAGATAGGGAGGTCGATCCAAGAGAAGTCAGGACGGAACCCCGTGCACCAGATGACGTTGGCCACCTCAAGAACACGTTGATCCTCGAGGACCGGGAGCCCTTTCCGCACGCCCACGATCTTGGGGACTCTTTCGATCCCGGCAGCCGCGAAGTCCCTGGGTTTGATTCGGACAACTGCTCCGGCGTGACGAAGAAGTTTCGGTCGCACCTTCCGTCCGATCGGCGTATTCACGGTCAGCACGTGATAGAACATGAACATCACCAGAGGCATTCCGAATCGCCGTCCGACTGTGCCCTCGATGCGGAACGGGACATGACCCGGGTCCCTCCCCGACAACCACGTCGGATGCCCACTCGCCGCCTCTAGGGCGATCTCCGCCCCCGAATCGTGTGCCCCTACTACAAGGACGCCTCCCTCCTGAAGCTGGGAGGAGTTTCGATATTCGGCGGCATGCAGCTGGACGACACCCGGATTAAGCTCCCGGGCGAATGGAGGCACCCAGGGACTCTCGTGGCTCGACACCGCCACTACGACGTTTTCGGCCTCAAACCGTCGGTCACCCGCTGTCACGAGGAACCGGTCACCTTGCCTTGAGAGGTGGTCCACTCTGACGCCGGTTCGAACAGGCAGCTCGAAGCGCGCCGCATAGGCCTCGAGGTAATCGGCCATCTCGTTCTTGGTCGGAAACGACGTACCCGGGGCCGGGAAGGGCATCCCCGGGAGACCGTTGTAGCGGGCGGGGGTGAACAGGCGGAGTGAGTCCCACCGGTTCCGCCAGGCATCACCGATCCTCTCGTTTGCATCCAGGATCATGAAGGGGAGACCGCGCTGTTCCAGGTGATACCCGACCGCCAGCCCCGCCTGGCCACCGCCCACGATCACGGTCCCGACACGTTCTGGCCCACTTACGCCGTCCATCTGGTGACTCCTCCGTGCGAGTAGGTTTACACGCTGTAAACCCACCTTATCTGATAGGTTTACGCCATGTCAAGTGCCGAGCCGATGTACGGTGACCCGGAGACCCGAAATCGGATTCTCCAGGCCACGTGGGCGCTCATCGAAGAACGCGGTTCGGGAGTCAGGCTCATCGATGCTGCCGACCGAGCCGGCGTGTCCCGCCAGACCGTCTACCTGCATTTTGGTGACCGGGCCGGCCTGCTCCTCGCGCTGGTCCGGTACATGCCCGAGGCCTTGGGATTCCAGGAACTCCTCGCCCACGTATTCTCCGCGCTCACCGGTGCCGAATCGTTGGAGCGGGCGGTCGAGCTGCACAGCACCTACACCTCGAAAATCGACTCCGTCGCCCAGGTGCTGGAAGCCGCCCAGTACGAGGATGAAGACTTGGGCGCGGCCTGGAGGGACCGGATGGTCGCCAGCCGAGCCGCCCATCGGGCGATTGTCCAGCGCATCGCCGACGAAGGCCAGCTCGCTGACGGCTGGACCGTCGACACGGCAGCGGATCTGTTCTACACGGTGACCATGAACGGACCCTGGCGCGAACTCACCCAAGAACTGGGCTGGACACCAAAACAATACGCCGCGAACATAACCAGGCTGCTTCGTCGCAGCTTCCTCACCGAGTGACATCCGAGCAATGACAGTTTGACACGTGGACGCCGCTCCCAGCAATCCGCACATATCAGCCTCGAAAAGACCTGCCCAGGCTCACAAGGAATGCGCGGTAACCGGCAATTCCGGACACATTCGGATCTCACTCTCGGTAGCAGATCAGCTGCCGTGGCACCGTTTGTACTTGAAGCCCGAACCGCACGGGCAGGAGTCGTCACGGCCAACCTTCGAATGAGCTGCCCGGTCCAGCGGGATGGTCTTGGCCCGCAGCAGCCGCTGCGATGCTCTCAGCGACCGCTCTTTTTCGTTCAGACGGTGTTCTCGAGCGTCGCGGTCCTCAGACCTGGCAACGAGTTGTCGCTGCACCTCCGAGGCGAGAACCGCTCCACAGTCCATGTCGACGTTGACGAGAGCGCCCACACGAGGCGTCGGAGGGCGTTCTGTCGTCGGACCACCCAAGTCCGAGGCCGCCCGTAGAACCCTGGCCGCGCCACCCGTCCTCATGGAACTGCTCGCAAACCATCTCGAGCAGCGTGGGCGAACCACCAGAGACACCGACGCCTTCCTCTTTGCCACCCCGGACGGGGAACACCTCGACTACTCGAATTGGCTCCACCGGATTTGGTGTCCGGCCCGACAGAAGGCCTGGGTCGAGTGAGCTCAGTTCCACGACCTCCGCCGGGCCAACGCCCACCGGGCTTGTCCTAGAAGGTATCGACCTCAAGACGGCCCAGACCCGGCTCGGGCACACCGACCCAGACTCACCCTCGGCATCTACGCCCAGGCCACCACCGAGGCCGACCGGCAGGCCGCCGAACGGCTCGGGGAGCGGTTTCTGCCCCGGCGGGATCGCGATCGAGGGCAAGGGCGTGGTTTGTGACGCGCGATGGACGCGCGATGCAAACCGGTCCCAAACAAGCAGGCCGCTCCGGAGAGCGGCCTGACCTGGTGTTTCTGAGTCGGGACGGCGGGATTCGAACCCACGACCTCAGCGTCCCGAACGCTGCGCGCTACCAAGCTGCGCCACGTCCCGATCTATTTACGCACGGGACGCTGAAGCGTCACCGCCACAACCGCGCACTACCAAGCTGCGCCACGTCCCGATCTATTTGAGTCTACGGCGCCGGCGGAGGCACCGACAAACGTTGCGTGTGCATCGAGTCCCGAAAACCGGGTCCGTATGCACTAGCAACGAATTCGCAGGCATGCATGCCGATCCATTGCTACCTCACCTAAAATGTGTGCGGCAGCTTCGCGACGACGGGAAGGTCATGACTACATATGACGCCAAGCTGAAGATCGATGGCCAGAGTGCCGCACCGGTGCCGGTCGTCGTCGATCTCACCGAGAACCGTTTGACCATGATCGTTGGCCACGAGACCGTGGCCGAATGGCAACGAGAACAGATGCGGATATCGGCAATGCCCGATGGATTCCACATCAGGGCGGACGGCGAGTTCATTGTCCTCGATGTCAACGACGACGCCAGATTTGCCATCGAGCTGGGCCTGAAGAACGCTCACCCCCATCTCCGTCAGAAGATGGCAGAGCTAATGAGGGAAGAGCACCACTAGAGCAATTCGGCGATTTGGACTGCGTTCAGAGCGGCGCCTTTGCGCAGGTTGTCGCCAACCGCCCACAGGTTGACTCCACCCGGTTCGCCGATTGTCGGCCGGATCCGGCCAACCAGGACGTCATCAATACCTGCCGAGTCGAGCGCCGTCGGCACCTTGTCGCTCCAGACATCGACCCCTGGAGCAAGCCTCAAGACCTCGATGGCGTCCTCCGCTGCAATCGGGCCGGCAAACCGGAGATTGGCCGACACCCCATGTCCGACCATCACCGGCACTCGAACACAGGTCGGTTCGACGCGGAGATCGGGGTGGCTGAGGATCTTCCTGGATTCGTTGACGAGCTTCATTTCCTCATCGGTGTAGCCATCCTCGACGAGGTTCCCGGCCAAGGGAAGTGCATTGAAGCCGATCGGACGGTTGTAGACCTCCGAGATCGGCTCCTCCCAGGTCCCCGTCATCAACCCCGAGACTTCGTTGCGGAAGCCATCGATCTGATCGAGCAGTTCATCAGCCCCGCGCTGGCCCGACCCCGACACCGCCTGGTATGAGCTCACTACGACGGATTGCAAACCGAAAGCATCGTGGAGGGGGCCGGCAGCCATCATCAATGTCATCGTCGTGCAGTTCGGGTTGGCGATTATCCCCCGGTGATTGTCAATGGCGCGGTTGTTCACGTCAACAACCACCAAAGGGACGTCCGGATCCATCCGAAAGGCGGACGAGTTGTCGATGACGACGGCCCCGGACTCAACGAAGTCGGCAGCAAACTGACGGGATCGTTCTCCGCCAGCGCTGAACAATGCGATGTCAACGCCCGAGAACTCGGCAACCGCGAGGTCTTCGACAACGACGTCGCCCCACTTCGTGGCGACAACCGAACCGGCCGATCGCTTTGAGGCAAACATTCGAAGTGTCGATACTTCGAAATCGCGGTCACTGAGGATGGCAAGCATCGTCCGGCCGACGGCGCCGGTAACCCCGACCAATGCCACTGATTTAGCTGCCATCAGATTCTCCTTCGCGACCGAGCCCGAGAGATGTGTGCAAGTGCCTCGTCACATTTTCCCTGACATCCTGTTCTACCAGAAAGGTCACCCAGTTATCTCCGGTACCCACAACGTCGAACTCGAAGCCGCCCGAGGTCAGGAATCGTCGTGACAGATCGGCGAAGTCGCCTCTACCGACAACGGTGACGAGTCCTCCCTCTTCTGAAGATCGGCTCGCCACTCCGACCACACCAACCGAGGAAGCGGCGCCACCTACCAGAGTGCCCGGTTCGAAGTTGAAAGACGATCTCACGCTGATCGGGATTTCATTGTCCATTGCCAGCTCAACAGAATGAAAGGCGAGGACACCGGCACCATTGCTGGACAGGGCGAGCATGTCGGGGAACGAGATGTCGCTGATTTTTACGGCATCGGCAACGACACGCGGGTCGGCGGTGAACACCCCTTCGACGTCGGTGAATATCTCGCACAGTTCGGCCCCGAGCGCTACGGCCAGGGCCACGGCTGTTGTGTCGGAACCACCCCGCCCGAGGGTGGTCACTTCACGTCGTTCGGGGTCGACTCCCTGGAATCCGGCGACGATTACCACCTTGCCTTCTGCAACCGACTGCTTGACCCGCTCTCCAGTGATCTCTCGAATCCTCGCCTCGCCGTGTGACGAGTCGGTGAGGATCCCGGCCTGCGACCCGGTGTAGCTGACGGCAGGAATTGCCCGCTTCTCCAGCGCCATGGCAAGGAGAGCCATCGTGACCCGCTCCCCCGCGGTGAGAAGCATGTCCATCTCGCGCGGTGGCGGTGTGTCAGTGATCTCTCGAGCCAGACGCATCAGCTCATCAGTCGTCTGGCCCATTGCCGAGACAACAACCACGACATCATTGCCTTCGGCGCGGGTGATCCCCACCCGATCGGCGACGTTGGAGATCCGCTCGGGGTCGGCAACCGACGTGCCCCCGTACTTCTGGACTATCACAGGCATTACGTCACAGTTTGGAGCGTTTGGCCGGCCAATACGAACATTCACCTGACGATTGTTCGAAAGTCGCCCCTAGAGTCACCTTCTCCATGACTGACAAACGTCAACGACAGAAAGAACAACGCGCCGCCAAGAAGGACGCCGAGAAGAAGGCCGAAGGCAGAAAGGAGCTACGTAAAAGGCTCCTGACAGCATTTGGATTTGGCGCCGTCGTTGTCGGTGTGTTCGCTGTGGGCTCCATTTTCTCCACCGACGGGGACATTCCTAAGGGTTACGAAGCTTTCCGGGAACAACCCACCGCCTGCGACGCCGAGCAGCCACCACCGGAGTCGGTCATGGTCTTCGAGGAACCCGAACCGCAGACCGACCTGGAGGGGGCGACAGCGGCAACGGCGACGATTTCCACATCTTGTGGGCCGATAGTTATCGAGCTCGACCTCGACAATGTGGCCACCGCCAACTCTTTTGTCTTCCTTTCCCGGGAGGGTTTCTTCGACGGCCAGGTCTTCCACCGAATCCTCGCCGACTTCACGATTGACGCTGGAGACCCCGAAGCGGGCGGCGGGGGTGGACCGGGGTATCGGGTTCCGGATGAGTACCCCGACGCGGGCTTCGTTTTCGCTCCAGGCATGGTCGCCCTGTCGAATCGGGGCAAGAACACCACCGGCAGCGAATTCTTCATCACCATCGGTGAAGGAAGCAGCACCCTTACCCCAACGTTCAACATCCTGGGGACGGTCGTCTCCGGACAGGACACGATCGACCGGATTGCCGCGGTACCGGTTGCTCAGGAACCAGGCTCGGTCGCCAAGAGTCTGCCTCTCGAGACCGTGTATATCGAAGGCATCGAAATCGATGTAACCGGTTCTTGACACACCGATCGGCGAAGATCTGCAGTAGTAACGGATCATGCCAGTAGACCTTCACAGCCACAGCACATTCTCAGATGGGTCGGCCACCCCGACCGAACTCGTTGAAAATGCCGCCCGCATCGGACTTTCGACTCTCGCCCTGACCGACCACGACACCCTGGAAGGGATCGATGAGGCTACGAGGGCCGCCGCAGATTTCGGCGTAGATTTGATTCCCGGCACGGAATTGTCGTTGCAGAACAAGTGGGGAGGAATGCATCTCGTCGTTCTCTGGCTTGGAAACACCGACGGTCCTTTGCAAGGGCGCCTCGCCGAACTGCAGGAGGGTCGGGGAAGCAGGAACCAATCGATCGTCGACGAACTGACCCGACTCGGGATGCCGATCACCCTCGGCGAAGTGGAGGTGGTGGCAGGTAGTGGATCGGTCGGCCGACCCCACATTGCCGAGGTGATGGTTCGCCACGGTTACGTACCGGACATCAAGACCGCATTCGACCTGTGGATCGGCAACCACGCACCGGCCTACGCCAAGCGAAAGGCCCTGACACCAGAAGAGGGTATCGGTCTCGCCATCGAGTCGGGCGCCGTCCCGGTGCTGGCCCATCCGCACACGCTCGGAATCAACCGATCCTATGAAATGGCCGAGGTACTCGACGAATTGAAGAGCTATGGATTGGTAGGGCTCGAGGCGGCCTACCCGACGTATCGACAACACGAAAGGGACGGCTATGCCGACCTCGCCCGTCGCTTCGGCCTCATACCTTCGGGCGGCAGCGACTACCACGGTACGTTCAAGGCAGGGCTCGAACTGGGTACCGGATATGGGGACCTGGTTGTTTTGGAGTCGGTTCGGGACGAGCTTCTCGAGGCGCGGAGGTGAAACCGCCGATCCGGATGGGGACCGCGGCTGCGGTTGTCGCCGGAGGTGTTCTCCTCTCCAGGATCCTCGGACTCGTCCGAGAGGGGCTGATTGCCGCACTGATTGGTGTCAGTTCGGAAGGTGACCTCTACCGGCAGGCATTCGCCATTCCCGACTTTCTGTCATACCTGTTGGCAGGTGCCTATTTGACAATCACCCTGATCCCGATCCTGAGCAAGCACCTCGAGAACGGGGAGCCCTCCAGGGCCAACCAGGCATTCACATCTGTTTTTCGATTCGTCGGGCTCGCCATCGTCGGGCTCACCATCCTGATGTGGATATTCACTCCACAGCTCGTTGACCTGGTGTTTCCCACTGTATCAGATCAGGGCCGGTTGATCTCAATGACCCGGATCGTTCTGCCTGCACAGATCTTTCTCGTACTCGGGTCGGTTCTCATGGCCGCCCAGTACACCCATAAGCGGTTTGTGATCCCTGCGCTGGCGCCGGTCGTTTACAACCTCGGGATCATCGGCGGTGGATTGGTCGGGTGGGCGATGGGCGACCCCAGTCCGGAATCGTTCCTCTGGGGTGCAGTACTGGGCTCGCTGGTCGGCAACTTCGGCATGCAATGGATCGGCACCCGCCGGACCGACATGCGCCTTACCCCGGTCGAACGAGGCAATTCGGCTGTTCGTGAGTATCTGGTCCTGGCGATTCCCCTGATGCTCGGCCTGTCCGTAGCGGTTCTCGATGAACAGTTCGTTCGCTGGTTCGGCCAGCTCGGTGACACGGGTGATGTGTCGGCCCTTTCATTTGCCCGACAACTCAACATGGTGCCCATTGGGGTCATCGCCCAGGCCGCCGGGGTTGCGGCCTACCCGTTCCTGGCCAGGCTCGCCGCCGGCGGGAAAACATCCGAGCTGAACCAAACAACCGAACGCGCTGCCCGGAACACGATGTTCATTGCGTCAGCGGCAACTGCCCTGCTGGTTGTGCTGGCCGCTCCCCTGGTAAATCTCATCTATCAATACGGGAAGTTCGACGACGATGACGCCAGGCTGGTGACCAGCCTCCTGGTTATTTACGCCTTCTCCATTCCGGCGTGGGGCCTCCACCAACTTCTCTCGAGACACTTCTATGCCAAGCGGCGGATGTGGGTACCGGTCGGAATTGGAACGGCCGCAACGGCAGTCGCCATTCCGACATGGATCCTCCTTCACAACGCACTCGGAGTTGCCGGTTTTGCCCTGGCATCGACATTGGTGATGATCATCTACGCCCTCGGACTGCTCGTTGCCTGGGGCACCGACGCCGGTTGGGATGGCGTGAAACGGATTGGCCCGGCATTTGCACGGGGAATATTGTCAGCGGCGATTGCAGCCGTCGCCGCGTCGCCGGTTGTCAACTACTTTGATCTCGAAGACATCGGCGTGTTAGCCACATTCGGAGTGGCCCTTATCGGCGCAGTCACGGCGATCGCGGTGTTTCTATTCATCGCCTGGATGCTGAAAACACCCGAATTGGCATTGCTCCGCCGCCGGGCCCGTCGGGTCAGCGAGTATTGACCGGCGGAAGCACAATCTCCCGGCGTGTATCGAGTGCTCTGACCCACGCGGGTAGTCGATCGTCGATGAGATTGCTCCCTGTGCTGACCGCTTTTTCTTCGGCCAGGATGTGATCTAGAACGACGGCGATCAACGCCGCCTCGAATATCCCGGCACCGCCTTTGATCTCGACCGAACCGTTCATCCTGGAAGTTCCACGAGCTCGATCAGGGTCGCACCAAGGTCTGCCGGATGGACAAAGGCAATCTTTGTCCCCCGCCCGCCCCTCCGCGGTGTCTCGTCTATCAATTTCGCCCCTTGCTCACGAAGATGAGACAACGCGGCGTCGATATTGGTTACGGCGTAGGCGATGTGGTGGAGCCCCTCACCCTTCCTGGCCAGGAACTTTCCAACCGGTGAGTCGGGCGAGAGGGGTTGGAGAAGCTGGACAAACGAGCCGCCGACCGGAATCATCGCCTCTTCGACCCCCTGCTCGTCGACCACCTCGCGGTAGAGCGGTTCAACACGATAACGCTGCCGGTAGCCGGCGATGGCGGCATCGAGGTCGTTGACCGCGATCGCCACGTGATCGAGGTTGAGGAGTTTCATCAGGCCCACGGTATACCAAATTCTGAGGGCGTCCGCCGGCCTGGTGGTCAGCCATTCATCGACGGGGCCGTCAAAACGGACGGAGACAAGCCCTATTACCATTAGAGACACAGGAGGTATTGTGAACAAGACAGTGATCACGGGTATCGCCCGCACGCCGATCGGAAAATATGGCGGTGCGTTGCGACAGATGCGTGCCGTAGAACTGGGCGGCGTTGCCATTCAGGCCGCCGTGGAACGTTCCGGAGTCGCCCCCGAAGCTTTTGACGAAGTGCTATTCGGCCACGTGCTCCAGGCGGGTGAGGGCCAGATAACCGCACGACAAGCCGCGGTAGCCGGTGGGCTGCCCATGAGCATCCCCTCTACGACGATCAACAAGGTTTGCCTCTCCGGGATGTCGGCGGTGGGACTCGCCCATCGGGCCATCAAAGTGGGCGACGCCAAGTTCGTCCTCGCCGGGGGTATGGAGTCGATGACCAATACCCCCTACGTAGTGCGGGAGGCACGGTGGGGCGCTCGGATCGGGAACATAACCATGGTCGACATCATGCAACACGACGGCCTTTTCTGTGCCTTTGACCACTGCACGATGGGCGAATCGTCAGACCACAAGAACGCACGGTTGGGAATTTCGCGATCCGAACAAGACGAGTGGTCGGCACGTAGCCATGAGCGCGCCGCGGCCGCCACGTCGGACGGCACCTTCGCCCGTGAGATCGTTCCCGTCGCGATACCACAACGAAAAGGTGAGCCGATTTCTGTGACCAACGATGAAGGAATTCGCGCCGACTCCACTGCACAGGGTCTTGGTCAACTCAGAGCGGCCTTTGTCGAGGACGGCACGATTACGCCCGGTAACGCCTCCCAGGTCTCCGACGGTGCCGCCGCCCTCGTTGTTGCCGGTGCCGAAGCCGCCGATGCGGCCGGCGCCCCGGTCCTGGCAGAAATCCTCGCCTACGGACAAATCGGCGGAATCGACGCAACGCTCCATGAAAGGCCCGCTGAGGCCCTTGCCGTCGCCCTCAAGCGAGCGGGCATGTCACCCGCCGATCTCGATCTCGTTGAGATAAACGAAGCCTTCGCTGCAGTATCGCTGTGGTCGGCGAAAATGATGGACATTCCGGAATCGAAGGTGAACGTCAACGGCGGGGCCGTGGCGCTAGGCCACCCCCTCGGCGCCACCGGTGCCAGACTCATCGTGACCCTCATCAACGCCCTCCAGAGCCGTGGTGGCGGGGTGGGTGCAGCTGCCTTGTGTGGTGGCGGCGGCCAGGGTGACGCCATCATCGTTAGAGTCGGAGACTGATGCCCGAACCAGTCGAACGAAACCTTGGCCTCGACCTGGTCAGGGTCACGGAAACCGCCGCCATGGGCGCCGGGCGTTGGCTGGGACGCGGTGACAAAGAGGCAGCCGACCAGGCTGCGGTCGACGGGATGCGTCTTCACTTATCGACAATCGATATCGACGGGCTCGTGGTCATCGGCGAGGGCGAAAAGGATGAGGCACCCATGCTTTTCAACGGTGAAAGGGTCGGAACCGGCCACGGAGTAGTCGTGGATGTCGCAGTCGATCCGGTGGACGGGACAACACTCACGGCCGCAGGAATTCCCGGGGCCATCGCCGTCATGGCACTGTCGGAGGGGCGAGGCAGTATGTATGCCCCCGGCTCGCTGGTCTATATGGACAAGATTGCGGTCGGGCCGGAAGCTGCCGGAGTCGTCGATCTCGAAGCTCCCGTGGCCAACAATCTGGCCGCCGTTGCCAAAGCAAAGGACAAGGATGTCAACGACCTCCGTGTGTTGATCCTCGACCGGGACCGCAACCAGACATACATAGACGCCGTCCGTGCTGCCGGGGCGAGAATCTCCCTCATCCGCGACGGCGACGTCGCCGGTGCCATAGCCACTGCCCAGGACGAGACCGCCGCCGACATCCTCCTGGGAATCGGAGGCTCACCCGAAGCCGTGCTCGCAGCCGCCGCCCTCCTGTGCATGGGAGGCGAAATGCAATGCCGTCTCTGGCCCCGCGACGAATCCGAGCGGATCTATGCGACCGAAGAAGGCCTGGATCTGAATCAGGTAATGACCACGAGAGATCTCGTCGACTCGGACAACGTCTTTTTCGCTGCAACCGGAGTCACCGGTGGCGAATACCTCAAGGCCGTCGAGTATCGGGGACATGAGGTAGTCACCCACTCGGTAATCATGCGCTCCAAGACCGGGTCGATTCGATACATGACGGCATATCACAATCTCGATCGTCTCAACCAGATCTCAGCGGTGACACTGGACTGAATCCCGGACCCCCGGGTGACTTCAGCGTCATCGTTCATCGTGCATGGAGTCCCGAAAAACGGGACCGTATGCACGACCAACCAAGACTGCCTATGCGGTCAGACCGGATCGGCGCCATGTGCGGATTATCCACCCGGCCGCAACGACCAGTGCCGCGACACCGGCGACCCGAACTAGGAGGCCGCTTGTGTCTGTGCCGCCAACTAGTTGTTCCATGACCTCCACGGCCACACCCGCGAGAAGGGCAGTAGTCACACTTCGCAGCGTCGCAACCAACGGGTCGACCGGTCGCACCCTGAGTGTGAACGAAATTGCCGCAGCCTCGGCGGCAAGGACGAGGAGGACTGTCTGAACCCAGAGATCGGGCTCCGTCGGCCCACCCATCGCTCCGATCAGGCCCAATCGAAGAATGAACCCCACCACGAGGGCGGCGACAGCACCGCGATGACCGATGAGAAGGCCGACGGCGAGCAACCCGATTGTCACCCACCCCAACAATGCCTCGAGTCCAGAAGCCCCTTCCGGAGACGACCACAGGTTCAGGGTCACCGCCAACAGCACAGAAAGGGCTGCGCTCAGCCGAGCTGCCGTCGCCAAGACATCCTCCATAGCTCGAGTTGGTGCAAAGGGACTTCCGGCCGGTCGGCGGGATCCCACAACGCGTTTGGTATGCCGACAGCAGCCAATCGGTCACGAAGCCGCTCTCGTTCGAGTTGCCAGAGACGCCTCCCCAGCATCCTCTCCTCCCGCTCCGCCTCCGGTAAATCAGCGGTCGCATCTATCTCGATCACGGAGACATCAACCCCCGATCGCCGCACCGCGTTGAGGAGCCCGCCCATGTTGGGATCGAGAAGCGGAGTCAGTGCGATCACCATTGACGGCCGTTTCGCTGCTCGCACGACGGCCCTTTCGACGGCGTCCCAGACCACCTCTCCAGGAACCACACCGAGCAACTGCTCGATGAGCCGGCGTCGGTGCATCTCACCCATCCCCGGCCCCACCCAACGACACAGACCATCGAGCGTCACCAGGCCGAGACGGTGTCGTCGACGGGCGTGGCCTTGCAGGAGTGCCGCAGCAAGCCGCACCGACCTGTCCACCAACACCTGTAGTCCGGTCCCGGACTCGATCTGGGCGTCAACCAACAAGAGAACGTCGCCGTTGCGCTCCGGATGCCGCTCATTGACCCACAGGCCCCCGGCCCGTGAAG
This sequence comes from Acidimicrobiia bacterium, assembly GCA_041747375.1. Lineage (GTDB taxonomy): Bacteria > Actinomycetota > Acidimicrobiia > Spongiisociales > ZC4RG35 > MA-ANB-1. Next base: position 16,945 of record JBGTFH010000099.1, on the reverse strand, counting down.
AAACCCGCCAGTTGATATGGCGGGGGTCGTCGCCGGGCCGGAAGTTTCGGAGGTCGGCAAACTCCGATCCGGGCCCCCTGCTCCTCGAGACGATATCGCCTGCGTGCAGGTTGGTCTCGATCGGCGCCAGAAGCCGACGAAGCGCCATCTCCTCGGGCACCACCACCCATTGTCTTCGTCCTCCGGAAACGTTCCGGGAATCAAACATGCCCAGCGGGGATTCCGTGTAGGACACAATCGGCCCGACATGGTGCCGGCCCCAACCACTCGCATCGACAACAAGCAGCAAGTCACGGGTTCCGTCAACTCCCGGAACGGTCAACCGGTTGTCGGCGAGCACGCGACCCCCACGGGCAGACCCGACTGTCAGGCCTTCGCTGAGGCCGAGGTCCAGGTAAGTCCTTCCGGCCCGCCCTTCGGACCGGAGCCGGATCCGGACATTTCGCTTCTCGCCTTCAATCATCGACTGCGGCCATTCGAGAATTTCCACAGTCACACCTTGTGCACGTCCGCCGGCGATTCCCACAATGGCTATGACCAGCAACGCCGTTCCGACGATGACGGGAGCAGGGCTACCGGCAGCAAGCCCCACGGCCAGGCCGACGAGGCCTCCGGTCAAATAGGCTCGAAGCCGGATGTTCGGTGTGACTTTCAAGGCATCAGTTCGTCAGGCAACGCCGGAGGTGTCGGAATCTCCTCCAGGATTTCTTCGATGACCCTCTCCTCAGTGAACTCCTGGGCCCAATACTCGGGTCGCATGATGAGACGATGAGCGAGCGCTGGCACCGCGACGTCCTGCACGTCATCGGGGATGACAAAACTCCTCCCGGAAAGAAGTGCGCGCGCCCGCGACAACTTCATCACGGCCAACGAACCCCGTGGGCTCGACCCGACTCTCACCCTGCCCGAAGCCCGGGTTGCCGCCACCACATCCACAATGTATTTCCCGACCGACTCGGCGACGTGGATCTCCTCGACGGCTGCCTGCATTTCGAGAATGGTCGCTCGATCGACGATTCGCCGGAGGGCGACCTCATCTGTTTTCCGATCTGCTCGATTCTGCAATATCTCCCATTCCGAATCGCGGTCCGGATACCCGAGTCGGACACGGGCGATGAATCGATCTACCTGGGCTTCGGGTAGCGGGTAAGTGCCCTCGTACTCGATCGGGTTTTGCGTGGCTATCACGAGGAAAGGCGGGCCAAGCGGATGGGTGTCGCCGTCCACGGTCACCTGGCGCTCCTGCATCGCCTCGAGAAGTGAAGCCTGAGTCTTGGCCGGAGCGCGATTGATCTCGTCGGCAAGAAGCAGGTTGGCGAACACCGGGCCAGGCCGGAACTCCGGTCGTGAACTCCTCGGATCGAGAATCATCGAACCCGTGATATCCATCGGCATCAGGTCTGGCGTGAACTGAACGCGAGAGAATTCCATGTCGGCGACCGAGGCGAAAGATCTGGCAAGCAACGTCTTCGCCAGACCGGGGAGATCCTCAATCAGAACATGGCCGTCCGCGAGAAAGGCCATCAATATGAGGCGGAGCGATTCTCGTTTTCCAATTACCGCAAGCTCGACTTCATCGAGAATCGATTCGGCTAGCTCCGCTGCTCGATCGGTCCCGATCGACGAGAGGGTCATAGCGCCTCCAACTTCTGCACAAGTGCTTCGAGACTCTCGCTGGAAACGGACTCGTCACCCGAGGCCGTGAGCGTGCTCCACGCATCATCCCCCAGCAGGGCTTTAGCCCTGACGGACTCGAGAGTCATTCCGTGCCTTCCCAACCGGTGCGACGCAATCCGTTGCAGCGTTGGCCTGAGCCGCCGGTCGGGGGCCACATAGCCGGTCGTTGCATCGATCACAGCGAGCTCCATCGAAGCAAGCGTACGGGGGAGCCGGGCCGGGTTGTATTCGGGGAGTCGATAGAGGGGCTCCGACAGCGGATCGCCTCTCTCCGGGATCGCCCGATACTGAAAGAAGACCAGAACCACGAGGAGGATCTCCCACAGGGCGAGTTCGGTGGTCCCCTGGAATTGATAGAGGATAAGTGCGGCGGCGCCGGCGGCGAGAGCTGCCCCGGCGAGTAGCCGAATCAAGCCGTCACCCCTTCGAATACGGAACCGGCAAGTCTTTCGGCCTCCCCGGCGGTGGTCTCGTTCTGGTTGGTGAGGCCGAATCGTGCCCGGCCGTAGAGCCCAACTAACCGCGACACCCCGACCGGGTCGAGACCGAGCTCCGCGACCGCCCGATTGGCATGACGGTTAGCGGTCTCCGTCGCCCTTCGCACCACGCCTCTCTCGCCGGCGGACTCTTCGAACCCGTAGTAAGCCTGGAAAATCCTCGAACGCGGGTCGGTACCGCCGACCCAGGTCGATCGCCCGAAACTCGGGGTGAGGCGCTCTTCCAACGGATATGCGGATGCCTGCTCCGGTTCCAGGGCCGGGTCGCCATCACGCACCGCAAGGCCAACCCGGGTCAATGCGGCGGCGACGATTGCCGCCAGCAACAGTGAGAACAACCAGGCACTACTTCCGCTCGATCCCGGAGGGATCTGGTCGGTCGTTTCTCCGGTCGCTTCCAGCGCTTCCGGATTGAGCAGATTCTCTGCGAACGGTTGCGCATAGCGAAAGATGAGAAAAAAGGCGATAACACCGAGGATCAGCCCGAGATAACTCCGCTTCTTTTGATCCTGGCGAGGTTTACTTTGCTTGAGCCCAAGCGCAAATAGGACCGCTCCAATGACGGCCATCACCAGAATGATCCAGGCAAAGACCTGTCCCACATCGACATCCAGACGAGAATTGAACTCGAAGAGGGGGTCTTCTGGAGAGGTTCCGGGACGCGACCTTGCGGCGACCGCGACGACAAACCCGAGGAGCAGGACCGTGACGGAGCTGAGGGCCATTGACAGATAACGTCGGACCGGTGTCATCGGACACGACCTCTGATGTGATCGACACCCTCGAGCAACGAGTTCACCACCGGTGCGCCGAGGGCGTCAAGGGTCGATCGGTGATGCGATCCCCCGTCAAAGAGCACGACCCAGGCGCCAACGGCGACAGCTGCATTGTGGTCATCCGGTGTGTCTCCGATCAGCCATACCGCTCCCGGGTCGAGTTGCATCGCCGCCAGATGAGTCTTGAGGTAGGTCTCCTTGAGCCCGCCGTTGGGAGAGTCGAGTCCGTCGATCCGTCGGAAAAAGGAATCGATCCCATGTGCGCGCACGGTTGAAACCAGATGGTCCTGAGTGCTCATCGACAGCAGAGACTGACTCCACCCCTGGTCAGCCACCAGCTGGAGCGATTCTTCGGCGCCGGCGGCGAGGCTGATGTCGTCGACCACCTCGTAGTAGTAATCATGGAAGGTTTTGTTCAAATCGGCCCACTCCATGTCAGTGACCGGCCGATCGAACAGGTTGTCGTAGAACCGCCGCACCGGTCTCGTGAAGTGATTCCGGTAGTCATCGCCACCGACCGGCGGAAGGCCATATCTGCCAACAGACGCACTCACTGCCCGGAGAACAGCGGGCAAATCGGCGAGAAGCGTGCCGTTCCAATCCCATACGATGTGGACATCCGCCATGGCAGCAGGTTACGGGATTATTACTTGATCCACACCCCGACCGCCGAAGGTTGCAGAGTCTCATTGACAATTCCAACCCAGTCGTCAGTCAAGCCGCCGACATCTGTCTGATTTTGTAGTCGGTTGGCGAAGTCCTCGACCAGCCGTTCCATGTCATATCTAGATCTGTAGAACCGGCGATCTACCCATCGCAATACCGCTCGACGAACCGGATTGAAGAGGGCCGCCACGGTCAAAGTCGCTCCGGCGACGAAGATCGGAGAGTCGCCGGCGATGGTGCTCGGCAACCAAACCGCGAGTGTGACGTAGACGGCGGCGAGCAGGCCCACGACAAGTGTGTATCCGACCGTGCGCGACACGAAACGATCGATGTCGAAGAGCCGGTACTTGAGCACGCCAAACGCTATAGAGACGGTGAGCAGGTTGATCGACAATCCTAGGAGTGTGTCTGCCAGGCCACCGACAGCGAAACCCGATGAGACAGCCGAGATCGTGTAGATGACTCCAAAGGCAATGACGGCGACTAGCACCCACTTGATCTGCTGGCGTTCAACTCTGTCGGCGCGTCGGAACCTGAAGATCAAGGCCACAACTCCTGACACGGCGAGAACGACCAGGCCGGCAATCCACATGGCGACAAGTGGCCCGGCAAAGAGATCAACCGATATGAATCCGATTGGATTCACAGCCATCCAGTCACCTTCCGACGGACCGAGCTCCAACGCGAACCAACCGAGGAACACCATCACCAGGACCATCGCCGCTTCCAAACCAACCAGGAGCCTCCATCTAGGCGAAAGCAGTTGTCCATTGGGGAAAATCAGCATCAGATGAAAGAGTGGGAAGATGAGCAGCACCCAGGAAAATTGCTCGAAGCCGAGTGCCAATACGTCTAACACGGAAAGCGTCGCCGGCACAGGGTCCAGACCAACGTAATACTTCGCGATCAGCGACGAGAGCACAAAGCTCACACCGGGAACCATCAAAACCCATCCGACAGGGTGACGTGGGTGTTTGGAGAGTATCGCTGCTGACGTCGCGGCAAACGAGATCGGGATGACCACGAATAGTGCGGCCGCGAACCAGTCCAACAGGCTGGTCGCATCCAGGTCCGGCAAACTGACGGCAACCAGGAAGATCACGCCGGCGGCGACAAACGCGGCCAAAATCCCCGCCAACCGGGGAACGAAACGCTCCATTATCCGATTATGCCGCTACCGAAGTCCACCATGATGGCTGACTATCCATCGGATGCGTTACGAATTCGTTACGAGGCATGCCCTTCTCTTCAAGGGCTCCCCCTCCAGAAACGAAGTGGAACTTCCGACTCCCCCTCCAAAGACGAAGTCCACTTCCGACTCCCCCTCCAAAGACGAAGTCGAATGGAGGGGGTGGCCGGGAACCTCTGGGTTCCTTGGGAGTTTGCTCCGCAAACTCCGTCGTCTGGCGCAACGGCCGGGGGTGGACGGGAATCCTTCGGATTCCTTGGGAGTTTGCTCCGCAAACTACATCACGCGGCAATCAGTTTGATACCAGGCGCCCACCCTCGTCATCGCCCCTAATCGGGCCGATGCCTCTCCCTCCGTGCACGGAGGGAGAGCAGCACGCAGACGCTCGGGTACTCCCTCCGCAAGCGGAGGGAGAGTTACAGAGTCACAGTTCCATGCGGCCGCTCAGGGCCCGGCCAAGTGTGATCTCGTCGGCGTAGTCGAGGTCCCCGCCTACGGGTAGACCTGACGCGAGACGGGATACCTTGACGCCCATGGGTTTGAAGTCCCTGGCGATGAACATTGCTGTGGCGTCGCCTTCGATCGTCGGGTTCGTTGCGACGATCAGTTCGGAGATTTCCTCATCGGCGATCCTGCCCTTCAGCTCGCTGAGCCTGAGTTGGTCTGCACCGACACCGTTGATCGGCGAAAGAGCACCACCCAACACGTGGTATCTGCCCCGGAACTCCTGGGTCCGCTCGACAACGACGATGTCCTGAGGGCGCTCCACCACACAGACCACACTGTTATCCCGTTTCCCGTCACGGCATATCGCACATTCATCGTTGGCTGACACGTTGAAGCAACGGGCACACTGGCCGATCTGGTCGCGCATGTCGTTGATCGCGGCCGACAGACGTCGTGCGTCCGCCTCATCAACGGTCAGCAAATGGAAGGCGAGACGTTGGGCGGTCTTTCCCCCGATGCCGGGGAGACGAGCTAGCTCGTCGATTACTCTCTGGACCGGACCTTCGAACATCAGCCGAGGAGACCACCGAGATCGAGTCCACCAGTGACTCCACCGAGGGACTCTCCGGCGGCGGCGATCGACGCCTCAGAGGCGCTGCGCACCGCCGCGACGATCAGGTCTTCGAGCATTTCGACATCTTCGGGATCAACGACCTCTGGCGAGATCTTGACTTCCAATAGTTCCTGAGTGCCGGTGACGGTGGCCCTGACCATCCCTCCCCCGGAGGTGCCTTCAAAAGTCCTCGCGGCCAATTCGGCTTGCGCCGCTGCCATTTGCTCCTGCATCTTTTGCGCCTGCTGCATCAGCTGGCGCATGTCGGGCTGTCTATTCATATTGAAACAAGGCTAGTTTCCCCGCCCGCTTGAGCGGGCGGACCGGCCTAACCGTCGACTTCCTCGGCGCCGAGTTCTGCAGCCAATAGTTGGGCGGGGTCGGTGGCGTTGTGATCACGGGTCTCGAGCGTGCTCAAGTCGACCTCGTCCGGTTCGTCCGGTTCGCCTGACGTATCTTTGAGCTGGAATCGGACACCCACCTCGCCACCCAACAGGTCACTGGCACGGGTCGCAACAATCGCCGTTACCGCGTCGTCATTCTGGAGTGATTGAAAGTGGAAGTCGTGGGCGACTTCGAGCACGATCACTTTTCCTTCGACCCCAACGGGGATCGCTTCGCGAAAATAGGCCCATCTTCGCGCCCCGAGGACGTCACGGAGGCTCCCGAAAAGTCCGGGCCATACGTTTTTGAGCTGCTCAAAAGAAACCGCCGTTGCACCGACCGGCTTGGTGGCCTGTTTCGCTTCTGGTGCACCGCCGGAAGTCGGCGAAACCTGACGCTCCGCCACCGGGGTGACAGGTTCCGGGGTCGGCACGGGCTCGTCGGTTGGGACCGGATTCCGGGCCACCGGCGTGATCGGAGTGGGAGAGCTAGCAGGAGCGACCACCTGTTGGCCGAGCTTCCGCTCCATTCGCTCGAGCCTGGCAAGTATCGCGTCGGTGTCCGATGCCGTCTCCGGGCGGGTGAGTTTGATCAGAGCGAGTTCGGTCATCAAGCGCTCCTCACGTCCCTCCCGGAGTCGGACCAGAGCCTCACCCAACAGGTCAACGGCACGCAACACCTCCGTTGGACGTACCAACTCGGCTGCCTTGCGCCAGGACTGGTATACCTCCTCAGGCTCGTCGGCGATCTCGGCGAGATTGGGGGCGTAGTGCGCCAAAAAGGCGCCCCTGAAGAATCCTATGCTCTCTGACACAAACCGTCGCAGGTCGACTCCGAGCGAGGCGAGTTCCGCCACCAATTCCAATGCGGCCCGAGCGTCCTGGGCGGCAATGGATTCGGCCAACCTCATGAAGGCTTCAGAGTCGGCCAGCCCCAATGCTCGCCGCACACCCGGTGGGTCGACGACTCCAGATCCGAGGGCCGCTACCTGCTCGAGCAATGACAGGGAGTCCCGGACCGAACCCTGGGCATGGCGCCCGATGGCTATGAGTGCTTGAGGATCGGTCTTGAAACCTTCCTTATCGGAAATGCCGCTGAGATGCCCGGCCAGCGTTTCAATCGGGACCGGATGAAAGTCGAAGCGCTGGCTCCTTGACCGGATGGTGTCGAGGAGCTTGTACGGCTCGGTTGTCGCCAGGACGAAATAGACGTTAGGAGGGGGCTCCTCGAGTGTTTTCAGCAGGGCGTTCCCTGCAGCCTTGGAAAGCATGTGCGCCTCGTCGAGAACAAACACCCGTTTTGACGTGGCGCTGGAAGCAACGGTGGTCACGCTCACTTTGATGTCGCGGATGTCGTCGACCGAATTGTGGGAGGCGGCATCGAGCTCCATCACGTCGAACGAGATCCCGCTGGTTATCGCATCACAGCTGTCGCACACATTGCACGGAGATCCGTGGTCATCACGATTCGGGCAGTTCAGCGCCTTCGCCAAAATCCTCGCTGTGGTGGTTTTCCCGGTCCCGCGAGGGCCTGTGAAAAGGTAGGCATGGGCAACATGGTCTTCGGCGATCTCACGGGCCAGCGTCGTCGTCACGTGAGATTGACCGATGACATCCTCGAAGGTCTGCGGGCGATACTTGCGGTAGAGGGCCTGGTAGTCCACGGGAGGCAACAGTACTGCGTCACTGTGACTTCGGCCCAAGTGACGCCATTGCAATCGAACCAACCCTGCGAATCTCTTCGGTTACCTGCCGAAACCGTCGATACTGTGGCAGTGACCGGTGAGATCAATGAGGAGCAGACCACCCACGCGTCACCAAGCGAGCCACCAGCGGTGTGGGCGCGGGGTCTCGTACGGAAGTTCGGCAAGAAAACGGCCGTCGACCACGTCGACTTGTCGATCCAACGCGGGGAGTTCTACGGGCTCCTCGGTCAAAATGGTGCCGGCAAGACGACGACGATCAAATCCATAGTCGGGCTGCTCAGGCCGACTGAGGGGACAGTCGGTATCGGGGAATTCGACACATGGGAACACCCGACCGAGGTGAAGAGTCGAATCGGCGTCCTCCCTGAGGAGTTCAACCTCTACGAGCGACTTACCGGGGCTGAACTGCTGGATTTCACGGCAGCCATGCATGGCCTCAGCCGCGAACAGGCTAAGACCAGACGTGACGAGCTTCTCGAACTGCTCGACCTCGAGGCCGACAGGGCCACCCTGATCGGGGACTACTCGCGGGGAATGCGCAAGAAGGTAGCGCTCGGGGCTGCCATCATCCATCGTCCACCGGTCCTCTTCCTCGACGAACCGTTTGAGGGAGTTGATGCGGTGTCGGCCCGTTTGATACGCAACCTCCTCCAACAGGCCGCACAAGGTGGAACCACAATCGTCTTCTCCTCTCACGAGATGCACCTCGTCGAGAAACTCTGCACCCGAATAGGCATCATGATTGCGGGACGGTTGACACTCGACGACACGCCGAAGGGCCTCTGCGAGCGCATGGGGGTCTCCAGCGTCGAAGACGCTTTCATCATCGCCGTTGGAGGAGACCCGGTGGGGAGTTCTTCGTGGTACGTAACTTCGTAGAACTGAAGGCCCGTCTTGTATGGAACGGGTTTCGAACCGATACCCAGCGTCGTATCGGACTCCCGGTGGCCACCATCATGCTCCTTGCGGCCGGGTTCTGGCTGGGCAACAAATACACGACCGTTTACGCGTCCATAGCTTCTGTGGACGGTGCGGCCGCCGCTGAATACCTCGGGTGGTGTGCGCTCTTTGCCTTCCTGGTCTGGACGACCCTCCCGGTCATAATCTTTCCTCTCGACGAAAACCTCGACCCTCAACAAATGGCGGTGCTACCGATATCGCCCAACCAGATGGTCGCCGGGCTCACGGCGGCCTCATTGGTCGCACCCTCGATCGTGGTTCTGGCGATCGTGGGGTTCGCCAACGCACGGATATTGATCGATGGCTGGTGGATGATCCTGCCAGCAACCATCGTTATGACGCTGCTCTTCATCGTCGGGTCCCAATTGCTGTCGGCGGCGGTGTCGGCCATTCTCCGAAGTCGACGAGGTCGCGATCTGGCCACGTTGCTCGTGTTTGCACTCGCCGGCTCAGCGTTCCTCGTATACCGATCGGTAAGCGATCTCGTCGGTGAGAAGGGCTTCGTCAGTTCTGTCCTCTCCTACCCGATTCTCGACAAAGCATGGTTCATACCCCCGGTCGCAGCCCAACGGTCGATTATCGAGGCTGCCGGTGGACGCCCTGGCGAGGCGGTGTTCTTCCTCCTCACGTCGATCATCGGCGTTGGGATCATGGCCCTGGCATGGCGCGGTTTGACACAATGGATGATCACGACTCCACGGGAAGGAAGTCGTCCGGCGGCGAGAGCCCGCAGAAATGGGATGGCATCCGGGCCATGGGGGACAATCGTCACGCTGGCCCGAAAGGAGCTTCGCTTCTACGTTCGTGATCCCCGACAACGTCTGGTCTGGACTGGCACCGTAATTTTCGTGGGCCTCGGAGTGGCGGGAGCCGTCATGGGCACCACCGGCTTCTTCGATGTCCGGGGCCAGGAATGGGGCCCCCTGGTCGCACCGGTACTCGTCCTCTTCGTCGGACTTCCCATTGCCCTCAATTTGTTTGGTTGGGAACGCAATGCCGCCAGCTATTTGTTCGTCCTCCCCGTCAAGCCGCGCTCTCTCCTGATTGGAAAGAACCTTGCCGTCGCCACCGCTCTCATGATCGAGACGGGAATACTTACGATCATCCTCGCCGGGTTCACCGGGCATTGGACGTGGGTTTGGCTGGTTCCCCCTCTCGCAATTTCGGCGATCGGCTGCCAGCTCGCTGTCGGAAACATGGTGTCCGTCATCACCCCGTTACGACTCCCCAGAGAAGGCACAGACGTCTTCGCACAATCGACGGAACAGGGCTGCCTGGCAATCGCGTCCCAGACCGTTTCGTTCTTTGCCATCGGGCTCCTGTTGGTTCCGCCTGTGTCGGCGGTAGTCCTTACCGTCGGGTTCGGTCAGGCGTTGCTTCCCATCTATGCAGTGCTGCTCACCATCGGCTGGGGTGCACTCTTCTACGGATTGTCCATTTGGATTGCCGGGAAGCTGCTAAAACGCAGATTGCCGGAAGTGCTCGGGTGGGTGCAGGTCGTCTAACGACAGGTTTACATGACGTCGGGTAGGTTTGGACCGTCATCATCGAAGGAGCTGCCATGACAGACCTGAGCCCCGAACAAGAGGCGCTTTGCGAACAGAGTAAGTGGGATTTTTCCAATCTCACTGCGATGTTCATCAACACAACGTTGAAGAAGTCTCCGGAACTCTCCAATACGCAAGGCCTCATCGACATCTCCGCAGAAATCATGCGGCGTCAGGGCGTGACCATCGATCAAATCAGAGCGTCCGACCACGATCTGCCACCAGGTGTTTGGCCGGACATGACCGAACACGGATATGAGAGCGACGAATGGCCCGCACTTTTCAAGAGAGTCATGGCTGCCGACATCCTTGTCCTGGGCACGCCTATCTGGCTCGGCGAGAAGTCGTCGTTATGCACCCGAATCATCGAGCGTCTCTATGGAAACTCGGGACAGCTGAACGACTCCGGCCAGTACGCCTACTACGGGAGGGTCGGCGGTTGCCTGGTCACCGGCAACGAAGACGGCATCAAGCACTGTTCGATGAACGTCCTCTACTCGCTGCAGCACCTTGGATATTCGATACCTCCACAGGCCGACGCCGGTTGGATCGGGGAGGCCGGTCCCGGGCCGTCGTACCTCGATCCCGGCTCGGGTGGGCCGGAAAACGACTTCACAAATCGAAACACCACGTTCATGACCTGGAACCTGCTTCATCTCGCCAGATTGCTCAAGGACGAGGGCGGGTTCCCGGTCCATGGAAACCAGCGCTCTGAGTGGGATGCCGGGTGCCGATTCGACTTTCCCAATCCCGAACACCGATGAAGCAAACCCGCTCCTAGCCATCTACTCTGCCCGCGGATAGGCGTAAACCTGTCCGACGGCGAAGACCGCGATGAGATCCTGAGCCACCGAAAACGGGTTGCCTCGCTCCTCAAGGACAGCCTCACAGCTTTTCAGAACCAGGACACTGAGAAGGTCCACAGGTTGATCAAGAAATCGACGACGACAACAGTCACCATGACAATCACATCGTCGAGTTCGTCCAGGGCGATTTCCCCGGTCGGGTGGCCGCGCCGAGGGCACTCTGGTACCGCTATCTGAAACGAATCAGCGCCCACCTATCCAACGTGCTCACATCCGTGGTCATGCCGGTGGACCGCCTCGACTTCTACAAAGAATCGAAGGCGATCGATTCTTGACGGTCCATGGCGTGCTGTTCACCAGGATCGGAAACCGGGTGGTTGGTTCGATTCTCCCTGAACATGAGGGCCGCAGCAATCGCGCCAACGATGGCAAACGCACCGGCAATCGCAAAGACGTTGCGTACCCCTATTGCTGCGGCCGCTATGCCGGCGGCACCCATCGACAGGATTGTCGCTGCTGAGATCGTCGCATTCAAAGCACCCCCGACCCGACCGCGCAACCGGTCGGGCACCAGGGTCTGCGCAAGTGTTCCGACACCTCCATTGACCGGTGCAAGCATGAAACCGACCAGGAACCCGGCCACTGATATCTGCCAGGCTGATTGGACCTGACCGACCAGCGCAATTGCAAGACCAAGTCCAGCTAAACCCCCGACCACGAGACGACTGGCTTCAAGTCGCTGCGCCATCGCTGCGACAATTGACCCGGCGACGATCATGCCCAAGACCTGGCCACCTTCGACCAGTCCGAAAAGCGCCTCGCTCAGCTGCAACTCGTCAAGGAGCAGTGGAACAACCAGGACATTGACAGCGCCAAGTCCGAGCATGGCGATGCTCGCCCCGAGAAGGACAGCCTTCAATGGCCGGGATGAAGTAAGTACCTTCAAGCCCTCACTCATTTCAGACCAAACCCGACCGTTCTCGAACTTTTCGGGGGCGGCATTGGTGCGGATCTGCGAAATCAAGAGAGCGCTGATGGCGAAAGTCGCGGAATCGAGGACGAATGCGAAGGTCAGAGTGTCGGAAACCGAGGCGAGTATTCCGGCTGCGGTCGTCCCGAGAACATTGAAAATCGTCCGCGACGTTTGCGAAATCGAGTTGGCAGCAAGAAGGTTTTCCTCACCGACGATCCTGGGCAGTAGTGCAGATCGCGAGGGATTGAACAGAGTGGCAATCGAGGCCTGTAGAAACGCCAGGACGTACATCAGCGGTATCAACTCGCTCGAAGTGACCAGTACAAAGCCGAGCACGAGTATCGCCCGCAGGACATCCGACACGATCATCGCCTTCCTACGGTCGAAGCGGTCGGCGTAGACACCGGACACCAAACCAAAAACAAGGGCAGGGAGGGTCACGGAAATCATCAGCCCCGCCAGGGCAACGGTCGAACCGGTCAATCGCTGGATCAGAATCAGCAGCGTCAGGAAGGTCAGGTTGTCACCAAAGTCAGATGCAACTTGCGCCAGCCAGAGCTTCCTGTAGTCGCGAATCGCGAAGAGCGTGCGAAACGAGTTCATGACCCGATGCCCCGCATCGGGGAAGACATCGGGAAGAAGACGAAGGTGAACGCATACTCAGCACCTTCCGAGTCGTTGGTGTCACCGGTCGACATCTCGACCGCGAGTGCCTCGATTCTCCTTGCGAACTCAGCCGCCGTGTCCGCTGTCATCGAACCGATAGTTCGCCCCAGGGTGCCGTCCAACTCCTCCATGGTCGCGCCAGCTTTGACATCGGCTAGATGTCTGCTCAGGGCATTAACTGTGTCGAGGCGTGCGCCATCCAGAATCGACCCGGCGATAACGTCCGCCGCCCATTCGAAATCGTCGATTCCCTCGACGATCCCCGGTCCCGGCCTGAAATGGGTAGCGGCGACCTGATACAGCTTCTCCATCATTGCCCCCACCTTCCGGGTTTGGACTACGCGAATCACCCCAACCCTTTCCAGCGCGTTCACGTGGTAATAGAGACGCGTCGTTGGCAGGTCGAGGGCCGCGGCGACCTCTTTGACCGAGTGTGGTTCGGTCAATCGGTTGAGAATTCGGAGACGTGTCGGGTTGTTCATTGCCTCCAGCACCCTCAGGTCTTCGATCTCGAAAACATCGGTGGAGATTTGGTCTGCTTCCATGGGGAGGATTTTTATTCAGATGGTTTGAACATTCAAGCGATTTGAGAAGAAACGGTTTTGGTGAATATTCAGCACTGGGCCGGATTTGGTGAACAATCAATGGAACCGGGCTAGTGGCGACTCCCACGGCGATTCACCTAAGGTTTCCGGCGTGGTTGAGATGCTTAGGGTGACCCGGGAGATTCGGGAGGAACAGGAACAAGGTTTGGCGTCTGCAGCGACCCGGTCGACCCGGTCTCGGGGTCGAATGCGTCCGGAGGCACCAGACGAGTTCCGGACCGCCTTCGAGCGGGACCGCGACCGGGTGATCCACACCAAGGCTTTTCGCCGTCTCAAACATAAGACACAGGTCTTTCTCAATCCCGATGGTGATCACTTCGTCACGCGGATGACCCATACGATCCATGTGACCCAGGTCGGGCGAGCTATGGCCAGGGCGCTCGGACTCAACGAAGCGTTGACCGAGGCGATCTGCCTCGCCCACGACGTCGGGCACTCGCCTTTCGGCCACACCGGGGAGGACGCCCTCACACCCTTCATTAAAGGCGAGTGGCTCCATTCTGAACAGGGAGTTCGAACCCTCTCAACCCTCGAACCTCAGAATCTGACTTTTGAAGTCCTCGACGGGATCCGGGCCCACTCCTGGAAAATCGACCCTCCTCCAGCCACACCAGAGGGATGGCTGTGCCGATTCGCCGACCGCATTGCTTATCTGACTCATGATGTCTCGGATGCGCTCCGCGCCGGGGTCATCGAGTATCACGACATCCCGCGCGACACATTCACCACCTTCGGGGGGAGTGCACGGGAATGGATCGGATCGATGGTGACAGCAGTAATCGAGGCGAGCTACCGGGAAGGCAAGATAGTGATGGATCCGGAACATCTCGCGGTGATGGACCACCTCCGGGATTTCATGTTCGATCGTGTGTATCTGAGCCCGGAGGCCGAAGCGCAGAAAGTCCGAGCTATCCAGGTGATTGGCGACCTGGTCAACCACTATCAACAAGTACCAACCGAGATACCGGACGGTTTCGACACCACTCAACCCCTCGCCGCGTCGATCGACTATGTCGCAGGAATGACCGACCGCTTTGCGCTCAACTCCTGGGACAGGCTGTTTCGACCGACCTTGGACCTCTAGGAAGTAGCCCGGGTTATCTGCGCTCTATCGAGTGCGGCCACAACCGGACTTCTTCGCACTTCCGCATATTCAACCCGGTCGATTTCGGCTCCCGCCGAAGTTCACTTACCGTTTCACCCTCGATGCTGAAAGTTGACTCCCTCGCAAAGACCTACGGCGACGTGGTTGCTCTCGATTCCTGCACCTTTGAGGCCAAACGAGGTCGGATGATGGGCTTTCTCGGACCGAACGGGTCGGGAAAGACCACGACGATGCGATCGATCTTCGGCCTGGTGCGCCCCGACCGGGGAACGGTCAGTTGGGATGGGCAACCGGTCGACGATTCGATGCGGATCGGCTTTGGATATATGCCCGAGCAACGGGGTCTCTACCCCAGGATGAAGATTCTCGATCAGGTGGTCTACATGGGTCGAATCCACGGCATGGACAAACCGACGGCCCTCGATGCCGCCAACACCTGGCTCAGTCGGTTGGGCCTGGATGATCGAAAGAGCCATCCGCTCGAGTCTCTGTCACATGGCAACCAACAACGGGTTCAACTCGCGGTTGCGTTGGTGCATGACCCCCAACTCCTGGTCCTAGACGAACCCTTCAGCGGCCTCGATCCGATCGCATCCGAGACGATGTCAGAGATTCTCAGCGAAGAGGCCGCCCGTGGTAAGGCCGTTGTGTTTTCGTCGCACCAACTCGATGTGGTCGAAGATCTCTGCGAAGACGTCGTCATCATCAACGACGGTCGGATCGTTGTTGAGGGCGTGGTGAAAGATCTCAAGGATGCCGCCCCGATCCGCCACCTCGAAATCGAACTCGACGAATCTACCGAGGAGCTGCTCAACTCGCTCGACGGAGTTGTCCACGTTTCGACAAAGGGCAATACCCAGAACGCCATAATCGATGCGAGAACAGATGTTCGTGGCGTTCTCTTGAAAGCACAAGAGGCGGGAACGATCCGACACTTCACGTATACGTCGCCATCGTTGTCGGACCTGTTCCGCGAGGCCGTGAAGTGAGTACCTCGAGTGTCTGGCTCGTCGCAACCAGAGAGATCAGGGAGCGGGGGCGCTCCAAGCCCTATCTGATCACCTCAGGCATCACCGCCCTCGTGGTGATTGCGTTGATCGTGTTGCCGGGCCTCTTCGACGACGATACCTCTGAGTACGACATCGGCTCAGTCGGCACGGGCAATGTCGAGATCATCGAGACAGCGGAGATTCTGGGAAACATCAACGATGCCCCGGGCGAGACTCCGTCGGTTGCGATGACCGTTGTCGACTATGACTCGGTCGAGGAAGCCGAGTCAGCATTGGAGACCGGGGAAATCGATGTCGCACTGGTCGATGGCACTCAGATATTGGTCGAACGCGAGGGGGGTTTCATTGGCGACTCCGGTGCTGTTGAGTTGTTGCAGCAAGCGGCGGCGGCCATCGCCCTGGAACAAATCGCTTTGCAGAACGGTCAGGCTGCCCAGGACATCATCGACATCATCTCCTCAGATCCCCTCGAGGTCACCGCCCTCGTGGCGAGCGATGAGGAATCCGATTCCCGCAGCGCCTTCGCCTACTTCGGGCTGATCCTCCTCTATATGGCGATAATTCTCTACGGGACCTGGATCCTCACCGGTGTGACCGAAGAGAAGGCCAATCGAGTGGTTGAAGTGATGATCTCGGCAATGAGGCCATGGCAGCTTCTCGCCGGTAAAATCGTTGGGATCGGTCTCCTCGCCATGGCGCAGTTCCTCGGAACGATCGTCCTGGCATATGTCGCCGCCCGGTTCTTCGCTAGCTTCGAGGTGCCCCCGATACCGGTTGGCGGGCTGCTGAGCCTCGCTCTGTGGTTCATCCTGGGCTTCCTCCTCTATGCCGTTCTGTTTGGTGCCGCCGGGTCGCTCGTCGGGCGTATCGAGGATGCCCAGAGTGCCGCGATGCCCATGACCATGTTCTCGGTAGTCGGATTCTTCGCCGGATTTGTCGTACTCAACGATCCGGACGGCACCGTAGCCGTCATCACAACGCTGATCCCGTTCACCGCCCCGTTCGTGGTGCCGATACGGGTGGCGTTGGACGCGATACCGGCATGGCAATTCGCGTTGTCGATCGTCATCATGGTGGTTACGATCTATGTCGCAATCCGCCTCGCCGGTCGCATCTATGCGGGAGGCATTCTCCGGTCGGGTCAGCGGACCAAGCTACGCGAGGCCTGGCGATCGGCTGAGAGCTGACGGGTATCCTGCGCGGATGGCTTACGACCAGAACCTCGCGGAACGGATCGCCGAGTATCTCGAGTCCACCCCCGACGTGGTCGAACGGAAGATGTTCGGAGGAATCGCGTTCATCATTCAAGGCAACATGGC
>JBGTFH010000098.1:0-6142 GCA_041747375.1 Acidimicrobiia bacterium | reverse complement strand
CACCGGTCTATTGGTTCTTCGGGCACCACGTCATCACGATGTCGACGCCCATGGGTAGGAAGGTCCGGGACCATTTCCTAAACCCGCCTCGCGGCATCCCACTGGGTCGGGCGAGACGCAAGGATATTGCCGCCGCCGGGATCGAGAGAGTTCCTAAAACGGTGGGGGCAAAGAACGGCTACCCCCTGCTGGAGGACGGCCGGGTGCTCGAGGTGCCGAACGTGATCTGGTGTACCGGCTTCGCCGCCGACTACAGCTGGATAGACCTTTCCATCTTTGACGAGTACGGCCTTCCGGCCCACGATCGGGGGGTTGTGGAATCGGTTCCCGGTCTCTACTTCATGGGACTGCCCTTTCAGCACTCGCTGACCTCTGCCCTGATCGCCGGTGTCGGAAGGGACGCCGACCACATCGTGAAACGCATTGCGTCGCGCAAGAGCCCAACCATGGACGGGAGAGTTCGAACCAGCGAAAGGGGCCGTTGACCGCGGGGCCCGGAACCTCCAGACGGCCGACACTGACGGTATGGGCACTTGCGACTGGAATATCGACCTGTTCGAGCGGTGGATCCTGGGCGGGACCGGTCATCGGACTTGGGCATGTCGGCGAGCTAGCGGTCAGACACTGGAGGTGGCGATCGGCACCGGTCTGAACCTGTGGCACTATCCGGCCGGGATAGCCCTCACCGGCCTGGACATAGATCCCCAGGCGCTTGCGCGGGCCGCAGAAAGGGCAGAGGCGATCAATTGGGAAGTCGACCTGAAGTTGGGCGACGCCGAGAACCTCCCGTTTCCGAATGAGACGTTCGACACCGTGGTGTGTACCTACGCACTCTGCAGTGTCGGCGATGACCGTGGCGCTCTGGCCGAAATGAAACGGGTCCTAAAACCGGAGGGCCAACTCATCCTGGTCGACCACGTGCGGAGCTCAATCCCCCCGCTGTTCTGGCTGCAATGGCTATACGAGTTCATTCCGAGCCGTACCAAAGGCCAATGGATGACCCGTATGCCCTCCGTTCACCTTGCTGGGCTCGGCTTCCGAATCGTCACCAGCGATCGACTTCGGGCAGGTATCCTCGAACGTCTCGTGGCCGCCAAGGAATGACACTTCCTAGGTAGCGAAAACAGCGGGGTCCTCGCCCTCCACCGATTTGGAGCAACTCCCCTCTACGGATCTAGCTGCCAGGCACCCACAAGTCGACCCAGACCAGTCTGTGGTCCGAGCTTGGGAACGGGAAGACTCCGGTCAGCTCGAAGTGCGGTTCGCCCTCCGCCGGCCAGAACACCGCCGAATCGGCAATCCGCAGACTCTTGCTCGGCAACACGTAGTCGGCTCGTAGGTTTCCAGGAGCGGTATCACTGAAATCAGCGGTGTCGAACTTTGGGTCGCTGATATGGGTGTCGTTGATCTGACCCTGGGTCTCCGACGCCCAAACTCCCCCACTCGAACTCGGCGTCATTTTGGTGTTGACCAGTGGATGCTCTATCAACTGTTGAATTGCGCCGGGGATGGAATCTCCGTCATAGGGGTCGGAGTTCTGGTCGCCGGCGATCACGAACAGAGAACCGGGCTTGAGGCCACCATAGGTCCCAGCGTCGTCGTAGATGTAGCTAGCGCGGTTGCCTTTGACATAGTCGGCCCAGAAGCGGATCTCATCGTGGTTCCTGGTCCCGTTCCGATCCTCCGGGCCGTCAAACACAGGGGGCGTGGGATGACTGACCAGGAAATGGACCGTCTTACGCCCGATCTCTATCCCGACATCCCAATGGCTCTTCGAGCTCAACCGGAACACCTCGAGTTCCTCGTCGGAGTACCAACTTTCTCCCGTGGCAGGGTCGACGGGGAGTAGCGCGCCGGGCATGTCCTTCCACAGAAATTCCTGGAAGGTCCGCACGTCGCCGATCGGGTGTTGGGAGTACACAACCATCCCGAACTGACCCGGGAAGAAGCCGAACCCGAAAGCATCGCCTGGCCCGCCCACCGAACCGCTGTTGTCGAGGTCAAGCCCGGAAGGGATACCCGTGTTGGAAGGGGCGATGAACGCATACGGATAGGTGATGGGGTCGGCGCCGTTCTGTGACACCTCGAGATAATTTTGTCGAAAGAGATCGACGGCTGCCGGGGCGTAATCGAACTCGTTTATGAGGAGGACTTCAGGACGGGTCAATTGGATGATCTCTGCGATCACCTTGGCCTGAGCGTTGTCTGGCGTGGAGAGATCGTTGACGAGATCACCTTCGTTGGACCGGTTGAGACTGGCGTTGAAAGTGGCGAACCGAATCGGGTCGGGTTTCGCGCCAGCCACTCCCACCGGCACCAGGCCGAAAAGCAGTGACAACAGAGCAAGCAATGTAAATCTACGCATGAGTCCTTCCCTCGTACTTTCTCGAACCAAACCTACACGCCAGAGCAAATCGTCGCGGTTGGAGATCTGTAGTCGACCGGCAGTACTCCCCCGGGGTAGGGCCAGGGGAGTACCGGGTCTTTGGATCAACCGCGAGTCAAGAAGGACAGTTGTCCGCCTTCGACCAGGTCGTAGTCTGTGATCCTGCTGGTCGGGTTGAAGCCTGCCTGGTCTTCGATCCCATGTGCCTGGACATCGAATAGGAACAACGTCCCTGCGGCGTGCCCGAACAGTCTCGATACATCGACAATCCCGCTCGTCTCCCACTCGCCGACCGTGCCTGCGTCGACGTCAACGGCATCTGTCGGATCGGCGATCGAGGCGTCGAGCACCACCGTTCTGTCGATAGTCGCAATGCGCTGCAGATTGCTGCCACTACGGGTCATCCTCACGATGCCCGCTTCGTGAGGATTGGCGGCACCAGGCCCGAAGAGAGGCTCACCGTCGAGTGTGTCTTCTTCGGCTTTGTCCTCCTGGACATATATCCAACCATCGTCTGCCCAATCGAGGTTGTCCGGTGAGCGCAGGGTTCGTGCAGGATCGTCGTCACCGTCATAGATGATTCGTGCCGTCACGGACATGTCGTTGAAGTTGGTCTTGATCGTGTAGATCGTCCCGAAGGTGTCAACACCATTTTCGTAGGTATCTACGCCGGTCGAGGCCAGAACCACTTCATCACCCTTCGCAGGATTGGTGGCGAGATCCTCTGGACGGGAGAACCCGAAGGCGCCGGCATCGCGCGCCTGCTCCCAAAGGTTCCGCTGGGTCGGGTAACCGAACTCGTCATATCCGCTCGCACCGAACTCGTCGGCCATTGCGAGGTTGGGTGAGTTGTCGATTTCCACCCATCGTCCGGGAAGATCGCCGCTGCCATTGAATTCGGAGGGAGTCGTCGCACCGTTGCCGGCAACGAAAACGTACAATTTGCCTCCCCTCAACCCGTTGCGGGCCGGGAAATCACCTTTCGGATCTTTCTGTCCCACGTAGAGATATAGAGGTGCGGCCTCGGCTCCGTTGGAACTCACCGGATCGATGTCGAACGGTGCGGTGTCGTCAGACAACATGATCGCTACGGTGTTTCTGCTTCCAGTGTCGAGAAGAGTCACATTCTCCCATGCTCCTCGTCCAAGGTCCGGCAGGTGCCACATCGACCCGGTCGCCGGGTCGAGCGCCCACTCGGCACCACCCACCGGGTTGAACGAGCCCCCATCTTCTTCGCCGGTCAAGAAGACGCGGTCGGCCAAGCCCCGACCACCACCGAATTGTCCAGCCTCAAATAGGGAAGCTGAGCAGAATCGGCTGAATCCCGGGAATTCGTTGGCGAGGAAAGAAGCGTCGCTCGCACGGTCGCCATTGGCGTCATAGATTGCGTTGTACGCCGGCCCGGCGGCAACGATTTCGCGGGTAGCCCTGTCAACGTCGAAGTAGGAGACCCGGGCCCCAGTCAAGGTGAATGCTCCGCCGGACCCGTCGCTCACCTCGTATGGATAACCCCGGTCAAAGCCCAACTCGTGATTGGCCAACACGCGGACTGTGTTGCGATTCAATCGGTAGGCGCCAATCCCATCCAACACACCAGGTGGTGTGTAGTCGCCTATCGACTCACCAACTGTAAATACCGGCTCGGCCTGCCAGCCGCCGGTGCCGTCGACCATCGATTCGTCAAGACCTGCTGCCCTCGCTGTCGGCGCAGTCATTGCCATCAGTAGTGCGACCGCTGCTAATGCGGCCGGTCCTCTCGATTTCCGTCTCATGAAGCTGTCTCCTATGTCGACTCCTCCGCCTTTCCGGCGGCTGAGACGAAGAAGAGCAGACCCATGTGACGCGGAACGGTTCAGTCGGTTACAGGGCAATGAAACTTGATCTGGATTAAGCGACGATGTCTTACTCGGGGATTCGACCCAGGGTGTCTGCCTTGGTCGCACCTCGCTGACCCATCGGTTTCTCTGGTCCAGTTGTGGTGTCAATCGCTGTTTGATGCTCCATCTCTGCGTTGATTTCCGCCCCCATGATTAGGACCGCGTTGAAACCTGCCGAGACTCCCACCCACGCCACCAGCGACACCAGAGTTCCCGGACCGATCCACGACCACTTTGGCTCCTCGCGACTTGCACCGTATCGGTAGAGAGCCGCGATGGCCACCAACATCAGAACTAGCAACGCCACCCAGCCACCGACTCTCAGAGCCAGGTCCACGGCCGTTCCCTGATCCGACCCAAAACCGAACGTAAAAGCCGCCAGGAGCCCTGCGGCGAGAAATCCGACGGTAAGCAGTAGGGCCATCAGTCGCTTTTTGAAGAACGAACGCTTCTCCTCCTCGTCATAGGCGATGTTGAGTGCCTCCATCAGATGGATCATCCCGCTCGATGCTGCCCAGAGTGCGATCAGCAAGCCGAGCACGAAGCCGACACCCAAAGCAGCCTCTGACGACTGGCTGATGGCGAGCAGCTGGTCCGGTAGGGCCTATATCAGCCACCACCGATGCCGCGGACGACGGGGCTATCAAGCCATACAAGGAGACTCCTGCGGCCAGCAACGGGACGAGGGCAATGAACCAGAAGAATGCAACGCCGGCTGAAGTGAGCACTACGTGATCGTCTTTGAACTCCCGTTTGATTCGAATCGCGATATCGCGCCAGCCCAAGGCCGAGATCTCGTCGGGGGTCTCCGCCAACCGTCCCCGATCGTCAGAGTGCGTCTGGTCGTTCGAGGTATCGATCATGACCGTCCATACCCGGAAGAATCGAAACTGAACCAGAGCCGTGCCAGTCGCTCCTCGCCTGCCTCGTATGACGTCGCCTCGATGGGTGCAGTCCCCTACCCATTCCGTACCGGCCGACGGGCGAACCCAATACGCTTCGGAGCTGAAACGAAGATTCTCCCAAGTGCAGTAAATTCGCATGGTGTCCTCACTCCCCTTCTCGATTCGCCGCTTCTGGCTGCTGGCAAGGGGATTGCTGGGAGACAGGAACCAGCCAGATCTCGAGCGCCTTGCCCGAATCGACGATCCCGAGGAGTTTGTATGGTCGATACTCCCCCACGCAGCCCGCTCATTCGCCCCCAGCATCCTCCTCCTGCCCGAGAAGGAAGCCAGATCTGCAGCGGTCGGCTATCTGTACGCCCGTATGCTCGACACCTACGAAGATCTCTCCGACGGCCCGCTCGAGGCCCGTGCCGCTCTCGTTGCCTTCGCCGCCAGATTCGAAGCTGCCGAACCCCTTCCGGCTCCTGCGGCCCCGACGCCGGACCACGCCGACCAAAGGGATAGGGCCCACATTCTCCTCGTCGAGAGATACCACATGGTCGACCAGCTCTTCCTCGACCTGGATCGGCCGGCTCGAGATCGGATTACCCGGCTGGTCGGTGACATGGCTGAGGGGATGGTCGAGTTCTCGATCATCTTCGAGCGTCAGGAAGGCGTCCTCAACAACGACCAACAGGTCCTCGACTACTGCCATCGTGTCATCGGGATCCCGGCCCTCTTCATCATGGAGACCCTGCTCGACGAAGTGCCGGCAGATCATCAGCGCGACGCCCTCGAAGCCTCCGAGCTGATACAGCTGGCCAATGTCACCCGGGACATCGAGAAAGATCTATTGCGCGGGGTCGCATACCACCCGGCGTTGAAAGCACATCTCGGCTCGGCCGGTGGAAGTGTCACCGACCTGGCCGTCGCCACCGCTCGCCGCGATCTGATACTCCTCGCCACCAGGCGCGCAGGTTCATTTCGACGGCTTG
>JBGTFH010000097.1:0-29227 GCA_041747375.1 Acidimicrobiia bacterium | reverse complement strand
GATTGCTCACCCAGAGCCGCTCTCCGAACCAGGCTGCGCCGCCCGGTGGGCCGTCAATTGAGAAAGCGAGATCAACCTGTTCACGATCGGGGTCGAACCGAAGTATCTCACCGCCGTGGTCGTAGCTACTGAGCCAGACGTAGGACCCGCCCGCCACCACTCCCTCGACATGTCCATCGATCTCAAAAGAGCCGTCGATATGGCCAGTAGCCACCGATACTTTCTGGAGCTTTCGTGGCAGTGCAGACATGACCCAAATGGTCTCTCCATCTTCATCCATGGTTTGAATGCCGCCAGACTCAAGCGGGACCACTTGGTGTATTCCGGCACTTCCGACCAACAGGGTCGCGTCGGGTTCAGGGAGAAACTCGGGATCGGGTGCAATAACGAATGGCAATGCGACAATTGCCACAACAGCTATGGCAGCAGCAGCGACTGACCATGCCTTCCACCAAGAATGCGCCCCGGGCGCCATGCGCGTGGAGAGTCCAACCTTCTCATCGACGAGAGAGCGCAACTCAAGGGAATCTGCCTCTGCATTCCTGGCCGGGTCGACGGCTTCAAACAGTTCAATCATGCAGAAGCCTCCTCAGGCTCAATGGTCGCCGCCAGGCTCTCGAACTTCGATCTCAGTCGGACTCGCGCACGATGAAGACGTTGGTCGACGGCGTTTTCTTTCATTTTCAGAACGCGGGCGATCTCAACACGAGTCAGTCCATCCCAAACGGACAGGCGCAAGATCTCAGCGTCGTCGTAACCGAGAAAGGAGAGAGCTTCGAGGAGCAGATCTGCCATTGGATTGGAATCAACCGTCTGGTTTGACTCCTCGACTCGTTCCATAGCGATTCGTATCGAGAGACCTGTTCTCCGACGCGAACTGCGGAACTGATTGCCGACTACCCGATAAGCCACGCCAAAGAGCCAGGCCCGGGTCGCTTCATCGTCTGGCAAGTCATCGATCTTGCGCCACGCCACCGCGAATACTTCGGCTGTGGCGTCTTCGGCATTAACTCGACCGAGTCGTCGCACGCAATAGCGATAGACGGCCTGGTGGTAATCGTCGAACAGACGGTCAAACCGCTCTTGGCTGACGCTCGATTGGACTCCATCTGATTTCTTGGACACTTTTGCCTTTCTGACAATATGAGTGTCCGGATTGGTCTATTCGCTTACATCCTGGCGGCTAAGTCGTTTGAAGACCGTTCTGTGAGTGCTTTTCTACCGCCACGGTGCAAAAACACTCACAGAACGGAAGAAAGTCATCAGTCCTCGGTTGCCGCTGCCGACCTCGAGGCGATCTCATTGACCACGTCCTCGTTCGCCAGTGTGGTGACGTCCCCCAATTGACGGTGCTCGGAGATGTCTTTGAGCAATCGTCTCATGATCTTTCCGGAGCGGGTCTTGGGGAGATCATTGGTGAATACGATCGACTTTGGTTTACCGATTGGGCCAAGAGTGTTGGAGACATGTTCCCGCAACTCCGCCAACAGTTCATCGTTGCCCTCAGCCGATCCGCGCAGGGTGACAAATGCTGCAATCGCCTGACCGGTCAGATCGTCCTTCCGGCCAACCACGGCAGCCTCGGCGACTGCGGGATGGCTGACCAGCGCTGATTCCACCTCCGTGGTGGAGATGTTGTGACCGGATATCAGCATGATGTCGTCGACCCTCCCGAGTAACCAGTAGTACCCGTCGTCGTCTCGTTTGCAGCCGTCTCCGGGGAAGTATCTACCGGGGAATCGAGACCAATAGGTGTCGACATATCTATCATCGTCGCCGTAGATGGTCCGCGCCATGGAGGGCCAGGGCGCGGTGATGGTGAGGAAGCCGCCTCCCCCGAACGGGACCGAGTTGCCATCTTCGTCGACGACATCGGCACTGATCCCGGGAAATGGAATGGTGGCCGACCCCGGCTTGGTAGCCACCGCACCGGGCAGGGGTGAGATCATGATGCCACCGGTCTCAGTCTGCCACCAGGTGTCGACAACGGGACAACGCCCTCGACCTACGTTCTCGTGGTACCACACCCAGGCTTCGGGGTTTATCGGCTCACCCACCGTTCCCAGCAGCCGGAGTGATGCCATTTCGTGTTTGGCCACATGCTCGTCGCCCCACTTCATAAACGCCCGGATTGCGGTCGGGGCGGTATAGAAAATGGTGACGCCGTAATCGTCGATGATCTGCCACAGCCGATCGAAATCGGGGAAATTCGGCGCACCTTCGTACATCACACCCGTGGTCCGGTTGGCCAGGGGCCCGTACACGATGTAGCTGTGGCCCGTCACCCAACCAATGTCGGCGGCGCACCAGTAGACGTCCGTGTCGGGTTTGATGTCGAAGACAAAGGAATGGGTTGTGGTGATCTGAGTGAGGTAACCGCCCTGGGTGTGGACGATTCCTTTGGGCTTTCCTGTGGTTCCCGACGTGTAGAGGATATAGAGAGGATCTTCGGCGTTGAGAACGACGGGCTCGCACCCGGTGTCCTGCCCGTCGACCAAATCGTGCCACCAGACATCGCGGCCCTCGACCATGTCGACACCGTGGTCGGTCCGCCTGACCACAATCACCTTCTCGACGTCAGGTGTTGATTTCAAAGCTGCATCTGCGTTGACCTTGAGCGGCACGACATTCCCACCCCGCCAAGCCCCGTCCTGGGTTATCACGATCCGAGCCTCGGCGTCGAGAATCCTGCTCGAGAGGGCGTCGGCAGAGAATCCTCCAAATACGACAGAGTGGACCAGCCCGAGTCGTGCACAGGCAAGCATGGCGATAGGCAGTTCGGGGATCATCCCCATGTAGATGGCTACCCGGTCACCCTTCTCCAACCCCAGACTCTTCAAGCCGTTGGCGAATCGGCCGACCTCGTCGGCGAGGTCCTGATAGGTGAGGGTCCTCGAGTCGCCAGGCTCACCGACCCAGTGGTAGGCAACCTGGTCACCATGGCCTTCGAGATGCCGATCGAGACAGTTGTATGACAGATTGAGCTCACCATCGGCGAACCACTTGAAGAAGGGCGGATTGGAGTCATCGAGAACCCGGGTCGGCTCCTTGAACCAGGTGATTCTGCTCAACGCCTGCCTTTGCCAGAAGGCTTGTGGGTCGGCCGCGGCCTCTTCGTGGATGCCCGCTCTGGCATGGGCCGTAGCGGCAAAAGCGGGGTCGACCGGGAAAACCCGGTCCTCGCTGAGTAGATTTTCAAGGGCTTCCGACATCAGGGTCTCCTTCAAACGTCTTCGGCTCTGAAACTAACAGGCTCCGGGAGCGCCAGACCCCGATGATGCCACCAATAACAGCCAGGTACATCAACCAATCGCCAACCCGGGCGTACACCGTGGGGTGGCCTCCAACGACCTCTCCATAGAGGATTTCCTCCGTTCCCAGTCCCGTCTTCGCAGAGTTGAAATTCCCCTCTTCGTCGATGAAGACCGACCTGCCTGTGACGGCAGCGTGAATCACCGGCACTCCGAGTTCGGCCGCACGCATCCGGGTCATCCCGATCAGTTGGTCGGATACCGAGGTATATCCATACGATCCTTCGTTGGTTGCCACGACTATCACTTGCGCTCCCGCCTGAACATGTTGCCGGGCATACCTGGCGAAGGAGCCTTCGAACGAGATTACGGAGCCAAGTGGGAAGGCTGGAAAGTCGAAAACAATCGGGCCGTTTCCGGGAACCATGTCACGTGGCACCTGGGCAAGATCGGGGATCCAATCAAACAAAGGTCGGAACGGGATGTACTCTCCGAAAGGTACGCCCTGCTGTTTGCGATATTCCCCAACTATCTCACCATGATCGTTGAAAACCACGTTGGCGTTGACCCATTGGGTCTCGCTGATTGGACGATCACTGCCTACCAGGAACCAGGCCCCGATCCGCCGGGCCTCATCGGCGATCGCCTCGGCTATCTCTTCGTTGAGTACCGGATCGGCATTTGTCGAACCCGTCGATCCCTCCGCCCACACCACGAGATCGGCGCCCCCAGCCGGGATGGTCCGCGTCAGGTCGAGGTGCTGTTGGAATGTGCCAAGACGCTCGTTCGGTGGACATTTCTCAAACGGGCAAGGCGTCGACCCTTGGACGATCACTGCTTTTGTTGCTCGGCCTCCATCTTCGGCCTCGCCATCTGCACTCAGTAGAGTCGCCGTCCCGATCGAGAGGGCTACGACGACCACCGGCGCGGCCAGCAATGTCCAGAACCACCACCGCAATTTTCGTTCGGTCAACGCCAGCATCAGCACCGCGGCCACCGCTACCACCAGCACGGTCCAGCCAGACGTTCCAACCAGGGGCGAGCCGGATCGGATCCATGAGTATCCGGAAAGGGCATAGCCCGCTCCACCCCACTCCAATCCGCTGAACGGGACGTGATAGCGGAACCACTCCATGAGCGACCAAGCTCCCACGGCTATCAGCAGCCAACTACCCGGCCTCGCCGACCGATACCCGGTCACGAACCATCCCAGAAGAGCAAACCAGCCCGACATGAGCAAGACCAGGGGGATGAGTGCGATCAGTCCGAGCTCGGTGGACCACCACATGAGCACCGTGAAGAAGGGAATTCCGTAGCTAACGCCACTCCACGCCCCGATCGAGCGACGCGGCGCTGTACGGAGCGACCAGAACAACAGAGCAACACCGGGCACGATGAGTATGCCCGGGCCGAAGGGTGGAAAAGCCAGAGCGGCAATCAACCCCCCCAGAGCGGCGATAACGATCTGGATCACGGCGTCACGGTACCCAAGCCGCCTTGTTGTCTCCCGTTCCGTAGAGTCACCCCATGTGGGAAGGTGACGTATGGGTAGCGCTCCGAGCGGCACGGGCCGGTGCTGATGAGGTTCAGGCAGGTTCTTCGACGGAATTCCTGACCGAGATGAAGGGCGTTGTCGATCCCGTCACCGACGTCGACAATCTCGCCGAGGACGCCATACGGAACGTGATCACCACCCATTTTCCCGACGACGCCGTCCTCGGTGAAGAAGGCGGTGGAGAGGGCTGGGACCAAGGGCGGGTTTGGATCGTCGACCCTCTCGATGGGACGGTCAACTTCGTTCACGGCATCCCCCAATACGCCGTTTCGGTTGCTCTGTGGACCGATGGCCATCCTGCGATCGGTGTCGTGATCGATGTGCCGAGAAACGAGGAGTTCGTGGCGGTGGCCGGCCGCGGGGCCACACTCAACGACCAACCCATCTCGGTGTCTGCGACACCGGACATCGGGTCGAGTCTTCTTGTCACCGGTTTCCCCTACGACCGCCGTGAGCACTCGAGGGCCTATCTGGAGGTCGTCGGATCGATACTCGAGGTGGCCCAGGGTGTGAGACGTCTCGGTTCTGCTGCCCTCGACCTCGCCTGGGTGGCATGCGGAAGGCTCGATGGATACTGGGAGCACGGTGGGACGCACGGCATCAAACCTTGGGACATCGCTGCTGGAGTGCTGCTGGTGACCGAGGCCGGCGGCACGGTCACCGACGAATCCGGTGCTATCGACCGATTGAATGTAAAAGCCCTGGTCGCCACAAATGGATTGATCCACGAGGAGGTCAGAGAAATCGTCGCCAGTAAGATGCCGGGACACCTCATATGAACTACCACGACCACCACTTTCACCCCATGGGCTATGTCTCGATGGTCACCGGCCTGGAGTTGATGGACACGGAGGACTTCGATGACCTTTTCCGGCGTGTCTCCGCGGTCCGGGACGCATCGGACAAGGGTGCAATCATCGGCCAGCGACTCAACGACGAGAGCCTCACCGAACGCAGATTCCCCGACCGTCATTTCCTCGACGAGGTCTCCAACGATCGGCCCATCCTCCTTTATCGCTACTGTGGGCACATTGGAGTAGCCAACTCGACAGCTCTGGCACTCGCGGGCGTCGAAGCCGATACGGCGGACCCCGATGGGGGACGCTTCGACCGCGATAGCACTGGCAGCCCCAATGGTGTCCTGCGCGAAACGGCACTCGGGGTCGTCTCCGATGCCCTATCCCCGATCAGTCCGACACCTTCTCGCGATGAGACCCTCGCAGCCCTCACCGGTTTGACAGAAGTAGGCATATCCTCGGTTACAGGGATGGTCTCGGCCGGTGAACCGATGTGGTGCGGTGTGGGGAGAGAACTCGACACAATTCTCGAACTTGCTCCCGACTTGCCAATCGACATCGGCTTGATAGTTATCACCGAAGACCCAGCGGAGTTGACCGCGGCGGCTAACGCGATTCGATCAACTGAGGGTCGGGTGAGTTTTGTCGGCTGGAAGGACTTCTCCGACGGGAGCCTCGGTGGCCATACCGCGGCGATGTATGAGCCCTTTGCCGATCAGCCCGACGAAATCGGAACACTGCGACTCCGCTCCGAGAAGGCCGCAGTGATGGCGCGCACCTCGCTCGACCTCGGCGGTGCGGTGGCGATTCACGCTATAGGCGATCGGGCCAACGACGAGGTCCTCGACCTCTTTGAGGTCCTACTCAGCGAAGGTGCGGACCCTGCCTCGCTCCGACTCGAACACGCATCGCTCGTAACCGACAAGGCATTAGCACGGATGCAAAGGATGGGTATCACTGTGTCGGTGCAACCGGCCTTCCTGGCCTCGGAAGGCGACTGGCTCGAGAAGAGACTCGGACCGGGAAGGATGCGGCTCGTTTATAGATTCCGATCAATGGTCGAGGCGGGGCTATCTGTCCTCGGCGGTAGCGATTGTCCTGTTGAACCACCCGACCCGGCGATCGGAATAGGTGCGGCCGCCAACCGCCATGGCATCAACCCGGACGAAGCTCTGAGTACCGACCAGGCAGAAGGACTCTTCTTGCCTCCTGCTGGCTAGTTCAAGAATTCTCGGTCGGGCGAATCTCAACCCGTCGCAACAGCTGTGCGTTCAAGGCCACCACAATGGTCGACACGCTCATCAGGACCGCAGCCGTCGCTGGACCCAGGACGAGCCCTGCCCAGGCAAAAGCGCCGGCAGCAAGTGGTATCGCGACGATGTTGTATCCGGCTGCCCAAGCGAGGTTTTGCAGCATCTTGCGATAGCCCGCTTGGGAAAGCTTCCTGATCCCGATGACACCCCTTGGGTCGTCGGAGGCCAGGACAATCCCGGCCGACTCGATAGCAACATCGGTACCGGCGCCGATAGCAATACCCACGTCCGCTTGAGCAAGTGCCGGAGCATCGTTGACCCCATCACCGACCATCGCCACTTTTAGGCCCTGAGCCTGGAGTTGTTCCACCTTGGAGTGCTTGTCCTCCGGAAGAACCTCAGCAAATATCTGGTCGATTTCGAGATCAGCGCCGACGGCGTCGGCAACTTGCTGGGCATCACCGGTGATCATCCCCACCTGGATCCCCAGGCGGTGCAGCTCTCTCACGGCCTGGCGTGATTCGGGCCGAATCTCATCCTCCAGCGAGAGAGCGCCGGCAACCTGACCATCGACAATCACGTAGAGAATTGCCGCACCTCGTAATTTCCACGAATCGGCCGCCGCGACCACCTGGTCGGGGATATCCACCTTCTGTTCCCTCAGCATCGTGGGTCCTCCCACGACGACGTCTCTCCCGTCGACCGTGGCGCGGACTCCACGTCCACTCATGGACTGGAAATTGGCGGTTGGCAGATTCTCCCGGGCGTCTCCGGCCTCTCGGACGATGGCCCGCGCCAGTGGATGCTCGGAATCAGACTCAGCCGCAGCAGCCAATGACAGCAAGGTCTTCCTATCCAGGCCAGCTGTGACCACATCAGTCACCCGATGACTTCCTTTGGTCAAGGTTCCGGTCTTATCAAAGAGGACCACGTCGATATTTCGCATGCGTTCCAAAGCCAACCGATCCTTGACCAGGACTCCGTTCCGGGCCGCCATGCTTGTGGAAATGGCTATCACCAATGGAATGGCGAGCCCCAAAGCATGTGGACACGCAATGACCAGGACGGCAACGGTTCTAGCCACTGCCTGATCCGGTTGTCCGGCGATGAGCCAGGCAACGAGTGTGATGGCGGCCGCGCTAACAGCCACGTAGAACAAGAGAGCGGCGGCACGATCGGCCAGCACCTGAGCTCTGGAACTCGATGCTTGAGCCTGGGATACCAGTCTCTGAATACCAGCGAGCGCCGTGTCGTCGCCAACTGCGCTGACCTGTAGCCGAATTGAATTGTCTGTTGCGACCGTGCCGGCTACCACCCGGTCTCCCGGTTCCTTGGAAACTGGATTTGATTCACCGGTGACAGAGGCCTCGTCGACTTCAACGTTGCCTTCGACGATTTTTCCATCGGCAGGGATACGACCGCCCGCACGTACCAGGACGATGTCGCCAACTCGAAGTTCGCTGATCGAGACCGTTTCCGGCTCACCTTCGACGATTCGCTCGGCCTCATCCGGCAGAAGTTCGGCAAGGGCTGCCAATGCCCCCCGTGCCTGCCCGATGGCTCTCATCTCCATCCAATGACC
The DNA here is from genome assembly GCA_041747375.1 of Acidimicrobiia bacterium. Lineage (GTDB taxonomy): Bacteria > Actinomycetota > Acidimicrobiia > Spongiisociales > ZC4RG35 > MA-ANB-1. The sequence goes on along the minus strand of JBGTFH010000097.1, from coordinate 20,789 downwards.
GAGGAGCATGATCACGATCAACGCCGCTAGCTCCCACCAGAATTCGAGATCGAAGAAGCCCAGAGTGGTCGCCAGGGACGCCACGAATGCCACCGTGATCGCCATGCCGATTAGCAGCATCATCCCTGGTTGGCGATCGCGTGTTTCCTGAACGGCGCCCTTCAGAAACGGTGCACCACCGTAGAAGAAGAGCACGGTGCCCAGAACTGGAGGAATCCAATCTGACCCCGGGAAGGTAGGTGCGGAGTAGCCGAACCACTCCTGGATCATCTCTGAGTAGAAAGTGATGGGAAGGCTGAGCGCTAAAGAGATCCAGAACTTGTCCCGGAACATTGCAACGCTGTGACCGGCGTGTTTGTCATGTCCCCCGCCGCCATGGTCGCCGTGGACATCGCCCGATCCATCATGGCCATGCTCATGCGTCAGAATTTGGGCTTCCGACGGTTTCATCGTTTCCTCATCATGTGCATGAGTGTTCATCAGTGCACCAACCGCTCGATGGCTCTCGTGGCCTCGTTGATCATCTCGTCTGCCGTCGCACCTTCTCCTGCTTCGGCCGCTTCACGGACGCAATGGTGCATGTGCTCATCGAGCAACCCGAGAGCTACGCCTTTCAAAGCGGCGGACGCCGCGTTGACCTGGGTCAGGACGTCGATGCAATACTTATCTTCAGAGACCATCCTCTGCAGTCCCCGGATCTGCCCCTCGATTCGGGCCAGACGCTTCAGATAGTCATCCTTGTTGATTTCATATCCCCGCATTTCTACTCCCTTAAGTGCAAACTGGATACCTTAGGGGGGTATCCTATCAGGGGATGATCCAGGCCGCCAATGGGTGGACAGAAAGAAATATTCTCCGGGGGACCCTGTCAGCCGGACGCCACCGATATCACTTCGGTTCGGAGGGCAGCATCCACTACCGTTTCCCGCAGTATGTATTCCTACACGACCATCACCTCAGAAGACATCTCCGGCGGCACCGACAAGGCGATCGGCGACGCCAAACAAATTCTCGACACCCTCGTGGACGCCTCGCCGAGATCATTTGAGAACACTCTGATGCCCATCGATCGGATTGGCGACCTCCTCGCCCATGCGTTCGCCGCTTTTGCGTTCATGGGTTTCGTGCACCCCGACGCCGCCGTGCGAAAAGCGGGAAACGAATCTCAGGAGAAGCTGAACACCTTCGGTGTGGAGATGATTTTCCGCGACGACCTCAATGCCGCCGTCAAGGAGTTCGCCTCCACCGGGGAAGCCTCGACCCTCGAAGGCGAGAAGAAGCGACTCCTGGAATTCGTACTGCGTGATCTCCGCCGTGCCGGCCATGATTTGGACCCGGAGACCCGGGCCGACGTGAAAGAGAAGATGCAGCGACTCGTGGAACTGGGGGTTCGGTTCCAAAACAACATCGACGAATACGAGGATTTCATCCTCGTCGATCATGACGATCTCGACGGGCTGCCCCGCTCTTTTGCCGACGGGCTCAGCGTCGACGAGGTCAGCGGCAGGATGAAGGTGACCCTCGACTACCCCGACCTACTTCCATTCATCGAAAACGGAAAGCGTCGCGACCTTCGGGAAGAACTGAGTCGCAAATCGGCGAATCAAGCCGTCGAAGAGAATCGGCCCATCCTCGAAGAGGCCATCAAGCTGCGCAATCAGATCGCACAGGACTTCGGTATGGCCAGCTGGTCTCACTATCAGCTCGAGGAGCGAATGGCGAAGTCACCCGAGGCGGTTTCGGAGTTCTACGAGAATCTCATCCCGGCCCTCAAAGCACAAGGTGTGGAAGACGTCGGGGCCATGGCAGCCATCCTTTCCGAGGAATACGACGACGATCAATTGCAGGTGTGGGACTGGCGATTCTTCGACACCCTGCAACGCAAGACCGACTACGGGGTGGATCCCTTCGAAGTGGCCGCATACTTCCCGCTCGACTCGGTTCTCGACGGGATGTTCGAGCTGGTTCAGTCGACGTTTGGCATCACTTTTGAAGAAATCGACGCCGGGGGAGCCTGGCATCCCGATGTCAGGCTGTTTGCGATGTCCGACACCGGCTCTGGAGACTCATTAGCCCATTTCTATCTCGATTTGTTCCCACGGGAAGGGAAGTTCGGCCATGCCGCCGAGTTTCCGCTGATTCTGAGCAGACGCCTCGAAGACGGCACGTATCAAAACCCGGTGTGCGCCATGGTGACCAATTTCACCAAGCCGACAGCGACCACCCCGTCACTTCTCCAGCATTCGGAGGTGGAAACCCTGTTCCACGAGTTCGGCCATGTTCTCCATCAGAATCTGGGACGCACCGAGATCGCCCGGTTCTCAGGCACGAACGTCGAGCAGGATTTCGTCGAAGCACCTAGCCAGATCATGCAACATTGGGTATGGCGTTCTGAAGTGCTCAAGAAGTTCGCACGTCATCATGAGACGGGCGACCCGATCCCCGACGTGTTGGTCGAGAAGCTCGTGGAAGCGCGGCAGCTGAACATTGCCGTCCACCAGCTACGCCAGCTCCAGTTTGGTTGGCTCGACCAGAGAATCCACCAGCCCGGAGACTCTAAAGATCTCGACAAGGCACTGGTCGACGCCGCCGAAATCTCACTGCTTCCCCACCCTGATGGAACCTTCTCGCTTGCCTCGTTCGGCCATTTGATGGGGGGCTACGACTCCGCTTATTACGGCTACATGTGGTCGGAGGTCTTCGGCGACGACATGTTCTCGATATTCGAGGAGAAGGGGGCGACCAATCCAGAAGTGGGTATGGCTTACCGCAAAGAAGTGCTGGAAAAGGGTGGGGCTCTCGATGCCGATGAGATGCTGGAGAACTTCCTCGGCCGCCAGCCTGACAACTCAGCCTTCCTCAAGAAACTCGGGATTGGCTAAATCCGGGTAGCCGTGGTCTAGAATGGTCACCGGCGGGGAACCATACGGATTCGCCCGACGTCTTAACAAAGAACCTGAAGGGGTTCGTCGTCCGAAACGACCCGTTGAAACGAATACACAGGCGTTTCCGATTCCCACCTATTTCGGAATCGCACGGCAAAACAGAACGTTTACCAATAAGAGAAACCCCAACCAGGAGGGGAAAAATGACCGATACAGTCAGAGGGGCCGCCATCAAAGGCGTGACCCGTCCATCAAAACGCTTTCATACCGGCCGCGTCTGCGCCAAAGGCGGATGCGACACCAGGCTTTCCCAGTACAACAAGGCCGAATACTGCCATGCCCATGCTCCGGTGCGCTTTCCCCGTGTCCGCGGCAAGATCATGGACGAACAGGACGCCTGACCCAGATTCCAAAACGTCGAGAGAACCCCGACACCGTCGGGGTTCTTTTGCGTCGACATTGCGTGTAGCTTGGGGCCCATGACCGCAAACCGCCCCAACGTCGTTGCGATGGTGCTTGCCGGTGGCGTCGGGGCCCGGCTTATGCCCCTTACCCGCGATCGCGCCAAGCCTGCTGTTCCTTTTGGCGGCCAATACCGTTTAATCGATTTCGCCCTGTCTAACCTCGTTAACGCGGGCTACAGGCGGATTCTCGTGCTCACCCAGTACAAAAGCGACAGCCTGAACCGCCACCTCTCCCTCACCTGGCGCCTCTCCCCGCTTCTAGGCAACTATGTGACTTCGGTTCCCGCCCAGATGAAGGTGGGCGAGCGGTGGTTCCTCGGGTCGGCTGATGCCGTTTTTCAAAACCTCAACATCCTCCACGACGAGAAACCCGACCATGTGTTCGTGTTCGGCGCCGACCACATCTATCGGATGGACCCGGCCCATATGCTCGAACAGCACGTCGACACCAAAGCCGGCGTCACGGTGGCCGGCCTCCGCGCCCCGATCGACCAGGCAGACCAATTCGGAGTCATTGAACGGGGTGCCACCTCGCAGATCGAAGCGTTCCGAGAGAAACCGAAAGACGCCAAACCGGTGCCGGACGACCCCAATTCTGTGCTCGCCTCGATGGGGAACTACATCTTCGAAGCAGAATTCCTCTACGACCTCGTCCAGACAGACGCTACGAACTCTTCGTCGAGACACGACATCGGAGGCGATCTGATACCCGCAGCAGTGGAAGCCGGCAGCGCCCACGTTTACGACTTCGCAGAAAACAGCGTGCCCGGTGACTCCGACCGTGACCGCGGCTACTGGCGTGACGTGGGGACGATCGACGCCTACTTCGAGGCTCATATGGATCTGGTGCGCCCCGAACCGGTGTTCAATCTCTACAACCAGAAGTGGCCGATCTACACAGCAAGCCAGAACGCTCCTCCGGCCAAAATCGTTGCCGAGGAGGGAAGAGTCCCGGTGGTGGAAAACTCGATGCTCAGCGCCGGGGCAATCGTCTCAGGCTCGAACGTCGGAGACTCCGTCCTTTCACGACGAGTCCATGTCGAGGGCGGATCGACCATTGAGAAGTGCATCTTCCTCGACGATGTGAGGATTGGCCGGGGATCTGTTATCCGCAATGCGATCATCGACAAGAACGTCTTCGTGCCACCGGGAACCACGATTGGAGAGGATCCCGAAAGGGACCGGGCGCGCTTTGGTCTCTCCCCGGGCGGGATCGTCACCATTGGCAAGAAGGACACGATCACCGAGCCGAACTGATCTCCTCATAGAGCTCGACATATTGCGAGGCGGGGGAAGCCCACGACCAGTCCTGGCCCATGCCCCTGCGGCGGATCGCCCCGCGGCGTCCGGTGGAGCGCCATGCCTTCACCGCCCGGGTCAGTGCGTCGGCCACGCTGACGGGATCGACCTCAGCAGCGACGAACCCGGTCCCCCGATCGGGCCTTGCGTCAGAGTCGATGACGGTGTCGTGGAGGCCACCGACGTCGGTCACCACCGGGATCGTCCCATACCGCATCGCCTGCATCTGTGTCAGGCCCGCCGGCTCAAAGCGACTCGGCATCAGATACAGGTCGCAGCCAGCGAAGATACGATGCGACAGTCCTTCGTCATATCCTTCCTTGAAAACGAATCGGTCATAACGCCCCGCGGCATCGTGGGCCATTTCGGCGAGGTCGCTCTCGCCAGAACCCAGCAGCACCATGCGGGCTCCGACTTCATCGAGGATCCCGACCACGCTCAGGGCGATGTCGACGCCCTTTTGGCCGGTGAGCCGGGTGACCATCCCGATCATCGGTTCGTTGGTGTCGGGCCAACCGAGGTCGGCGGCAAGCTGGCGACGGATACGCCGCTTCCGACCGATCGTTTCGGCGTCATAGGCGACGCCGACGTGGGGATCATTAGACGGATCCCAAACCTCGGTGTCGATCCCGTTGAGAATCCCCATGAAATCGCTCCCCCGAGCGGCAAGCGGGCCGCTGAGCCCGAAGCTGGTCTCCGGATGCAGAGCCTCCTCCGCAAATGTCGGACTCACCGTTACCACCCTGTCGGCGAGGGCGATGGCACCGGTGAGGGGGTTCGTGTCGCCGAACCACTCATAGGCTTCCGGGCGCCTCGTGAGTGCCTGGAGCCAGATTCCCGATGTTGTGCCCTGATAGGCCAGATTGTGGATCGTCAGGACCGATGGCGGAGGATCCGACATCAGACCCAGCGATGCCCCGGTGTGCCAGTCGTTTATGTGGAGTACGTCCGGAGAGGTCTCCCGGGCCCGCGCAGCGATGACCAATGAGAAGATGAAGAAGCGCAAATCGTTGTCGGGCCAACCCCGTCCGCCGGCATCGAGATAGGGGTGTGGTCGGTACAACCTCTCTGACTCGACCAGGGAGACCTCGAAGCCATCCAGATTGCCGGTGCGAATTCTGGCCTCGCCAGCCCACTCGGGCAGGGCGATCTCGGTCGTGGCTGCAACATTCAGGGGAAGATTCCCGTAGTCCGGGAGGAGAACCTCGACGTCGATGCCCCGATTCCGGAGCGTGGCCACCAGTCCGGCACTGAAGTCGCCGAGACCCCCGACTTTGACGAGCGGGGCCAGTTCTGCCGTTGCGAACAGGATTCTCACGCCATTTCCCCCAGATAGAAGGGGAGCATTTCCCTCCAGGTGACCCAGTCGTGGCGGTAGTCAGGCCAAATGTCAACGCGGTTGGGGATGCCCTTTTCCCCGAACGCCCTCGCCATGTTCCACGTCTGTTCCGGGGCCTCCCATTCGCCAGAGCCGGTGGCCAACAGGACAAAGCGTCTGCGGATCCCCTCCAGGTGGTCTCCATCCAGACCGGGCAGGAAGTGCAGTGGCGAGCTGAAGTAAAAGTCGTCGGTGAAACCTATTCCGAACTGAGGTGAGAGGTCATATGTCCCGCTCATCCCGACCGCCAGACGGAACACATCCGGGTAACGGCATATCGCAGAAATGGCGTTGAAGGCGCCGATCGAGGCTCCTGCCGCAATCAACTCGATATTGCCATCATGGCAATCTGCCCGGATCGCCGGAACCAACTCGTTCCGTATCGTGGAGGAGAAGGCATTGAACAGCCAGGCGGTGTGGGCCGGATCGCGACGCTCGAGCAAGCTCCGCCCCGCGACACTGTCTACCGAGTAGACCTTGATCCGCCCTGCGCCGAGTAATGGCCCAAGAGCCTCGATCAGACCAAACCGCTCGATCTCTTCGGCGTCCCCTCCCGCGGTGGGAAACACCAAAACGGGACTCCCCATCTCACCCCATCGCACCAATCGCGCCTCCCCACCGAGCGACTCCGAATGCCAGCTGTGGATCGATTTCACACGTCGAGCAGACGGTCGGACTCGGTCTTCCGCCACAGCTGGAGGAGTCCCCAGAAGTGTTCCGTGAACCCGGCGACCTCATGGGCCGGGAACATGGCTGCGACCTTGGTCGCCACGGCCTCCCTCGCCTTCTCGGTACCGATGTATTCGAGGGCGATCTCGTCGAGATGACCGAGGTGCGTCTCGCAGAACTCCTCGAACTTGTCTGTTTCATAACGCTCCCGGGCCAATCCTGCATACGCCGTGAGCTTTTCTCGATAGGAGCGGTCGGAGTCGGCGATCGCGAAGTAGTCGGGCCACCGCAGGTCGAACTTCGTCGGGCGCCGGAAGGCGGCGCAGAATAGTGTCCAGCGGATCATCGACTTGACCAACCAGGGGAGATGGAAGTGGAGCGAGGTGACCTGCGAGTCGGGGTTGCCATTGGCGAAGTCGATCGGAAAGAACTCTCCCCCGCGCCGCAAAGTCTCACACGAGTTGAAGTCCCACCCGAAGAACGAGTTGATGGTCAACGACATGTCCCGCAAGAGAAGCCACTCTTCGTTGTCGACGAAGTCGAATTCGACCAGATAGCGCTGGTGCAAGGGCGCCTCCGGGTCGTACCTCATGAGATTCACCTGGGGACCGATCCCGAGCGCCCTGACAAACAGGTCATAAGGGTGCACTGCCTGCTGGAGGTGCATGATGCGGGTGCCACTCGAGTTGTATGCGTCGATCAACTGATCAGTATTCTCCACCCTCGACACTCCCTCCCAGGCTCCGCCGTCGTATGGTTTCAGATAGGCCGGGTATCCAACCTCGTTGCCGATCTGGTCGAGGTCGAAAAGCTTCGCATATCGATCCAGAGTGAAATCGAGGTCCGCTGATTCCTCGTACTCGCGGGGCGGTAGCAGCCAGGTCTCCGGAATAGGAAGCCCGAGACGGAGCATGGCGGCGTAGGAAGTGTGCTTCTGCATCGATTGCAGCGTGAAGGGGCTATTGAGGACATAGACATCATCCATCAGGATCGCCTTCTTGAGCCACTCCCGGGAGGTGTGGTACCAGGGGGTCAGCCGGTCGATGACCAGGTCATAGGTGGCAGGCTGACGGAGGTTGAAAGGCTCGATGGTGACCCGTTCCACCTCGAAGCCGATCTCCTCGCCGCCTACCTTCAACGGGCCTAGTTCAGCCACGATATCTTCGAAGAATGCCGGCCAGCAAAGGTCGGCGCCGAGTGATAGCCCGATGCGTCTCGTCTGTGTCACGCTACGAGACTAGGCGGATTGGAGCAGGGCGGGAAGGTCGGATTCCAGGGCGTCGCGCCAGCAGCGCCAGTGATGGCCGGCATTGATCTCCTGATAGCTGACCCCGCCATGACGATCGGATAGGGCAGGTATGAGTGTTCGGTGGTCCTCGACCAGGCCGTCATATGTCCCGCAGGAGAAAACGAGCCGCCCCGGGAGTCGTTCGGCCTTGTCGATCCACCCCGGCAGCATCTCGGTTACGGGCCTGAGCACCGGCCCCCGCCTGAAGGGGCCTCCAAGGGCGCTAACGAAGGAGCCCGACTGCAACATGAGGCCCTGGAAAGCGCCAGGTGCCTCGTGGGCGGCGGCGAGCGAGGCGACGGCGCCGAGGCTTGCCCCTCCGGCGTACACCGGTCCAATGTCCCAATCGGAAGCTACCGCGGGAAGAACCTCCTCGAAGAGGTGGCGAGAGTGGAGCGGGTTGCCGACATACTCCTCGCTTCGAGCATGCGGCTGATGCAAAAGGACCGCCATCGGGGGGATTTGCCCCGTCCCGATCAGCCAATCGAGGCAAGCCTTGAAGCCTGCATATCTCACATATTCGGGACCATCGTGAAGGACGAGCAGCGGCCACGGGCCCGACTCGGCCGGGTCGTGGGGGATGAAAATCCGGTGTGTCCTTGTTTGCCCCCAAACCGAGCTCTCTATCGGATAGGGCTCGATAGTCCCGGCCGCTTCGGTTTCTGCGAGCCAGATCGGGGGCCGGTATTCCAGCCCGGAAGCGATCGAGTTCGACCCGAACGGCGCGTTTGACCGCTCCGGATTTGTCGGATCGAGTATCAGCCTGCGCTTCCCGCCACGGGAAACGGCCAGCTTGTATTCGATGGTCCCGTCCGGGTCGAGAGGCACTTCGATGTACCAGACGTCACTGCCCTGGATTCGCCGCAGCGGACCCACTTCCGGAAAACGATCTTCCATGACCACAACATCCACGTGGTCAGCTTCACCTACGTACACAAAAGCCACGCCGTCGCTGGTTTGCAGGGGGGTGCGTTCGAGCCCGCCGGCGACGAGGTCGGCGACATGGGCAGAGCTTGTCTTCACTCGTCCAGCGTATTGGCACACCCGCCACTAGACCGTATTTGACGCGCCGTCGAAACCGGCGATTACGCTCGCTGTGTGCATACGAACCAGGCTGATCGGGCTTTTCCATGCCTGTAAACGCAGACAGCCTCCTCACCGAGGACGACATTTTTCTATGGAACGAAGGGACCCATCACCGGCTCTATGAGAAGTTGGGGGCCCATCCGACACCCGGAGGGACCCACTTTGCCATCTGGGCCCCGAACGCCGAACGGGTTTCCGTGATCGGGGATTGGAATCATTGGGAGCCAGAGTCCGATCGGCTCTCGAGAAGGGGCACGTCAGGTATTTGGGAAGGGTTCGTTCCTGAAGCTCGTGAGATGGCTGCTTACAAGTTCCGCATCGAAAACGGTAAGTTCGCGGTTTCCAAGGCCGACCCCTTCGGGTTCCACCATGAGACGCCCCCGGCGACGGCTTCGAAGATCTGGAGCCTCGATTACACCTGGAACGATCGAGCCTGGATGACCGCCCGGGCCGAAAGAAATTCGCTCACCTCCCCGATCAGCGTCTACGAGGCCCACCTCGGTTCGTGGAAGCGTCACGACGACCACCGGCCTCTGACCTACCGGGAGCTGGCCGATGAGATGCCCGGCTATGTGTCCGCGCTCGGGTTCACCCATGTGGAGCTGCTCCCGATAATGGAACACCCCTTTTACGGCTCATGGGGGTACCAGACCACGGGATATTTCGCTCCAACTTCACGCTATGGCACACCGCAAGACTTCATGGCACTCGTCGATGCCTTCCATGAGGCTGGAGTCGGGGTGATCCTCGACTGGGTCCCTTCCCACTTCCCCAGCGACGAACACGGCCTCGCCTATTTCGACGGGACCCATCTCTTCGAGCACGCCGACCCGCGCCAGGGCTTCCATCCGGACTGGAAGACTCTTGTCTACAACTACGGGCGGAGCGAGATCCCGGCTTTCCTGATCAGCAGCGCCCTCTTCTGGCTGGACCGTTATCACATCGACGGTATCCGGGTCGATGCGGTGGCGTCGATGCTCTATCTCGATTACTCCCGTGAAGACGGCGCCTGGATCCCGAACCGGCACGGTGGAAATGAGAACCTCGAAGCGGTCCGGTTCCTCCAGGATCTCAACAAGGTGGCCTATCAGGAGTACCCGGACATCCAGATGATCGCCGAGGAGTCGACCGCCTGGCCGATGGTGTCGCGCCCCACCAACCTCGGTGGGCTCGGATTCGGCCTGAAGTGGGACATGGGTTGGATGCACGACACCCTTGACTATCTGGCCCGCAACCCGATTTACCGGTCATACCACCACCATCAGCTGACATTCCGCTCGATGTACTCGTTCACCGAGAACTTCCTCCTTCCCCTCTCCCACGACGAGGTGGTACACGGGAAGAAGTCGTTGTTGAGGAAGATGCCGGGCGACGAGTGGCAGCGATTCGCCAATCTGAGACTGCTGCTGGGAATGATGTACAGCGCACCGGGGAAGAAGTTGCTGTTCATGGGTGCCGAATTTGCCCAGGAGGACGAGTGGGACCATGAATCGCAGTTGGATTGGGGATTGACCGCCAAATCCGGGCACGACGGCATCTCGCGACTCGTCGGCGACCTGAACCGCGTCTACAAAGAAACACCGGCGCTCCACGAGTACGACTGCGAGCCGGCGGGATTCTTCTGGGGTGAGCCAAATGACTCGGCAAACGGGGTGATTGCACATTTCCGAGCCGACTCGAGTGGTGGACCTGTTCTCGTGGTCCACAACATGACGCCAGTACCCCATGTTGGATACCGCATCGGCGTCTCTTCTCCGGGAACGTGGGTAGAGATACTCAATACCGACGCCGAGATCTACGGCGGGTCGGGATACGGGAACTTAGGGGTGCTCACCACCGCCGAGCCTCCAATCGAACATCGCGGGTTCCCCCACTCGGTCGAGGTCACCATCCCACCACTCGCCACCGTCATGCTCCGCTATGACGGTGTACTTCCCCCTTCCTCCCCTTTGAGTTCCTCTCCCCCCGGAGGAACGACGGGGGGAGTGGGACCGTCCCCGAAAGGGGGCGGTTTCGAGGGGGGAGTTGGCCATTCTTCTCCCCCCGGAGGAACGATGGGGGGAGTGGGACCGTCCCCGAAAGGGGGCGGTTTCGAGGGGGGAGTCCGGACTTTCAGAAACCGTGAATCCGGCTCCGGTGATGCTTTGAGTCCCCCTTCCCCCGGCTCCTCCGTCGCCGGGTACTTCCCCCTGAAGGGGGAAGAAATGGACGCGCGTAGCTAGTGGAGCGGTTCGTCTGCATTCACGGCCATTTCTATCAGCCACCGCGGGAGAACCCGTTCACCGGAGAGGTACAGGATCAGCCGGCCGCACACCCCTACCGGAACTGGAATGAGCGGATCAACGCGGAGTCATATACGCCCAACCTCGAGGCTCGGATCCTCGACGAGCAGGGAAACCTGGCGGGGACGGTCAACAACTACGGCTGGATCTCCTTCGATGTGGGCCCGACGCTGCTCTCGTGGCTTCAGGATCATGCTCCCGACACCTACCGCGGCATCATCGACGCGGACCGGCAGTCGATGACCAACTTTGCCGGCCACGGCTCGGCAATGGCCCAGAGCTACAACCACACCATCCTGCCGCTCTCAACCGACCGGGACAAACGCACCCAGGTCAAGTGGGGAATCGCCGACTTCAAGCACCGATTCGGCCGGGATCCCGACGGGATGTGGCTCCCGGAAGCGGCGGTCGACACTCGCACTCTGGAGATCCTCTCCGAGGAAGGAATCGCCTTCACCGTCCTTTCTCCCTATCAGGCGGTTGTGGTGGACGAGCCCTCGGGGAAGTCGCACATGAGTGATGGGAGTATCGACTCCCGCGTCCCCTATTTCGTCGAGACCGCAACCGGAAACACGATCGCAATCTTCTTCTACGACGGACCCCTGTCTCAACAGATCGCCTTCAACGGGCTCCTCGAAGACGGGCACCGGCTGGCCGGGGCCCTGGTAGGGGCGTTCGGGGCCAGCTCGGGGGAACCGGTGATGGTCAACGTCGCCACCGATGGAGAGACCTTCGGCCATCATCATAAATTTGGTGAGATGGCTCTGGCGACGGCCATCGAGACCCTCAGGTCGGATCCGGGTCTCAAGCTCACCAACTACGCCACTTACCTGGCATCACACCCGCCGCGGCGTCAGGTTCGAATAGCTGAATCCTCATCGTGGAGTTGCTCGCACGGGGTGGAGAGATGGCGCTCCAACTGCGGTTGTTCCACGGGAGGAGAACCGGGCTGGAACCAGGAGTGGCGAGGCCCGCTTCGGGACGCCCTCGACTGGATGTACCAGGACGTCAGTGAGGACTTCGAGACGTCAGGGCAACGCTACCTCCACGATCCCTGGGCGGCTCGGGACGACTACATCGAAGTTCTCCTCGGAGGCTCACGAGCGGCCTTCCTCGAGCGACAAGGGGTTGATGGCCTCGCCGCCGAAGACGAGGAAACGGTCTGGGGCCTGCTGGAGATCCAGCATCGGGCCATGCTCATGTACACATCGTGCGGGTGGTTCTTCAACGACATTGCCGGTCTCGAGTCGACCTTTGTACTGAGACAGGCGGGCCGGGTTATCGAGTTGATGCGGAAGCTGAAGGGGCACGACCTCGAGCCTGGATTTCTACGGCATTTGGATCGGGCAGTCTCGAATCGCGGTGTCACCGGTCGGGAGATCTTTGCCACCGAGGTCGCCCCATTCATGCTGGCCTGACCCGGTCAATCGCTACTGGCCTGCGCCACCCTGGCCAAAGCCGGGAGGTAGATTCTCTCCTGATAATCCTGCAACATTCGAGCAGCGGTTACCGACGGCCCGAGCGTCCGCCAGGCGTGCCTGATACGCCCCAGGAAAATGGATCGTCCGCCGTGGTACTCCTCTGCCATCGATCCGATCAGTCCGAGCAGGGCTGCCGATTCCTCGGTGTCGCGTTCCTCAGGGTCTTGCTGATGACTTGCCGGAACGGCCCATCCGTTGTTCCCGTCGTACATCTCGGCCCACCACCCATCGAGAATCGAGCAGTTCAACCCGCCGTTGAGTGCGGCCTTCTCGCCACTGGTCCCGGACGCCTCCCGTGGCCGGATCGGGTTGTTCAGCCAGACATCACAACCCTGGACCATGACCCGGGCCACGTCCATGTTGTAGTCGGAGAGAAAGGTAAAGCGATTGCGGGAGGCCTCGGAGCCAGCAAAGCCGGCGATCTCGGCAACGAGAGACTTGCCCGGCTCGTCGGCGGGGTGAGCCTTGCCCGAGAACACGATGTGGATTGGGGTCTCGTCATTCGCGAGGAGGGCCTGGAGTGTCTCCATCTGGCGAAGGATCAGAGTCGCCCGCTTGTAGGGAGCAAAGCGGCGAGCAAACCCGAGGACCAGCGCATCGGGGTCGAGCTTGTGCCCGGTTGAGCTCTTGACCAATTCGGCGAGGTGCAACGTGGCCGACCGACGTGCGTCAACGAGAAGTGTGTCGGTGATCTGGTCGACCCGATCCCACGCATGCGGGTCGCCCTCGGACCATGATGGCCCCAGGTGATCGTCGAAGGTGGCCTGGAGGATGGGATTCGTCCAGGTCCGGGAATGGACTCCGTTGGTCACGTGGGTTATTTCCCGGGCAATGCCGACGCCGGCGAACATCTCACGGCTCACTTCTCCGTGGAGTCGGGAAACCCCGTTGGCGGCACTCGACACTCTCAGACAGAACGCCGCCATGTTGAATTTGTCGCCGTCGTCCGGGTCTTCTCCGAGGTGCCACAACTCATCGGCCAGGATGCCCCAGCGGCTAGACCAGACCTCGAGATAAGGCGCGATCAGCTCGCGGTCGAACCGGTCGATTCCGGCTGGCACCGGGGTGTGAGTGGTGAATACGAGTCCACGACGAGCTGATGTCACGGCCGTAGCGAAGTCAGAACTCTCGAACCCACGATCGATCAGCTCCAGGGCCAGGAAGCCGGCATGTCCCTCATTGAGATGGTGGACTTCGATGTCGAGGCCGATCGCAGCCAACGCCCGAGCCGCTCCCACGCCGAGAACCATCTCCTGGTCGAGCCGGTGTAGGGAGTCTCCCTCATACAGCCGGTCGGTAATTCGACGATCGGACAGACTGTTGGCATCGACGTCGGTGCTCAGCAATAGCAGCCGAACCGACCCAACCGCCACAGACCACACCCGAGCAAGTACTTCACGTCCCGGGAAAGGGATCCCGACATCGATGCCGGTGTCCTCGGCCCCGATATAGAGCGGCTCCAGGGCGCGGTACGTCTCGTGCTGACGTCCCTCTTCGATGACCTGGCGGAACACGCCTTCCGAATAGAGCAAGCCAACCCCGATCAGGGGAATTCCGAGGTCGCCGGCAGCTTTGAGGTGGTCGCCAGCCAGAACGCCCAGACCACCGGAGTAGATGGGTATGAGGGTCGAAAGTCCGAACTCCGGGGAGCAATAGGCGATGGTCGGGGAGACCTCCTTTATGCTGTCGCGGGTCGCCAGGAGCCGGGCCAACTCGGCCCGGAACTCGTCGTCCCCGCCCAGAGCGTTGATCTCGTCGGTCTCGAGCCTGTCGATCACACGGAGCGGATGATCATAAGGGCCTGACCCTGGCAACGTCCGGAGAAAGCGCTCGGCAGAGTGATCCCAAGTCCAATACTGATTCGAGGCGAGGCGGCGAAGATCAGCGCGCAGATTTGAAGGGCTCAACCGGTTCCTACCTGATGTTTCGGGGGCGGCGGAAGTTTAGAACGACGCTCCGGCTAAGCCCCGGATCTGGTCCTCGGGCTCACCGATGGTCTGACATCGATTGGGGTCATCACATCGTGACGGATCGAGCTTCTTCGCGTTCTCGATCATGTCACCCAGATGCGACCTGGTCCGGTGAAGCTCTTCGATCTGGCGTTCCACCGCACTCAGGTGCCCTTCGAGGAGCGCAATAGTGTGATGGCATGTTGTCTCGCCGCGATCTCTCAGGGTGAGAATCGTGGAGATCTCGTTCAGTGCCAGCCCGGCGGATTGGGCGTCCTTGATGAACTTGAGACGGTCAACCGATTGTTGACCGTAAACCCGGTATCCATTCGCCGCCCGATCGGCTGCCGGAAGAAGACCTTCCGCCTCATAGAACCTGATTGTCTTGGTGGATACGCCAGTATTTGTGGCCAACTCCCCTATACGCATGTTTCAATCCTAGTCCACTTGACCTTCCAGTCGACTGGAAGCTATATACTAGTGACCATGAGCCATATTTCCCTTCAGGTACCCGAGGTGCACTGCGACCATTGCAAGTCCAGCATCGAAGGGGCCGTCGCGCTGGTACCCGGTGTGAGATCGGTCGAAGTCGCCATTGCCAATGCCACTGTCGATGTGGAATTCGATGAGTCGACCGCCGACATCGCAGACATCAAGAAAACCATTGAGGAGCAGGGCTACGCCGTCTTCGGATAATCGCGCGACCGAGACACTCAACTTCGACGTGGACGGCATGACCTGTGCCACGTGTGCGACCCGTGTTGAAAGGATCCTGACCCGCCAGGAAGGCGTCGATGGTGTATCGGTCAACCTTGCGACGGCCACCGCCCAGGTGCAGGTGCGGCCAGGTTCGGACCCGACCGATCTGGTCTCGGCCGTCGACAAGATCGGTTACACGCTCACACACCACCTTCCAGAGGAGTCTCCGCGGGACATGGTGGAGCACTATCACGGAGACGAGGCGACACAGTGGCGGAGATTCTGGATCTCAGCGGCCCTCACCCTGCCGGTTCTAGTTCTCTCGATGCTGGGGCCGGAGACGGTTTGGAGCGGTGTGATCCAGTGGATCCTGGTGACGCCGGTTGTGTTCTGGGCAGGATGGCAATTCCACCAGGTCGCCTTGCGACTCCTCCGTCATGGAGCGGCCAACATGGACACCCTCATTTCGCTCGGAGCGGTTTCGGCGTACACCTTTTCCATTTGGGCCCTCGCCAACGATGGGCACCTCTTCTTCGAGACTGCGGCTGTCATCGTCACTCTTATCATTCTGGGGCGCGCTTTTGAGGCGAGGGCAAAGGGACAAGCCTCGTCGGCGATTCATCGTCTTATCGGATTGAGCGCCCGGGAAGCGAGGGTCATCACCTCAAACGGGGAGAGAATGATCCCGGTCGAAGAGGTCATGCCCGGCGACGTGATGCTCGTTCTGCCGGGCGAAAAGATTCCTACCGATGGTGTGATCGCCAGCGGAGAGACCTCCATCGACGAGTCGATGCTCACCGGGGAATCCGTGCCTGTCGACAAGGGCCCGCGTGATGCAGTCTTCGGCGCAACGGTGAACTTCCAGGGCAGGATCGAGGTGAGGGCAACCGCGGTGGGAGCCGACACCGCACTCGCTCAGATCGTGAAAATGGTCGAGTCCGCCCAGGGGTCCAAAGCGCCGATTCAGCGGCTCGCTGACCGGATCGCATCTGTGTTCGTCCCGGTTGTGATCGTCATCGCCGTGGTCACCGTCCTTGGCTGGCTTGCCCTCGGCAACCCGGTCGCCGATGCATTCACTGCGGGCGTGGCCGTATTGATCATCGCGTGCCCGTGCGCTCTGGGACTTGCCACGCCGACGGCGATCATGGCCGGGAGCGGGCGCGGTGCCGAGTTGGGAATTCTCTTCAAACGGGCGGAGGTATTCGAGGAAGCGACCAGAGTCGATGCCGTCTTGTTTGACAAGACCGGCACCCTGACCACGGGAGTGATGGAAGTCACCGACATCAGCACCGATGAAGATATCGACCAATTCCTCCGGCTCGTTGCAACGGTTGAGAACTCCTCCGGCCACCCGATCGGTAGGGCGATTGCGCTGGCGGCCGATGAACGGGATGTCCAACTCGCCGAGCCCGAAATCGTTACGAGCTATTCGGGTTCCGGCGTTTCCGGGCATGTCGACGGGATCGAGGTGTTCGTCGGTAAGCCTTCGCTCATGGCTGAGAACGGCCTGGCGGTGGCTGAGAGCGACACCAGGAAATTTGCCGGGCTCGAATCGCAATCCCGAACGGCGATCATGGCAGGTTGGGATGGAAAGGTGCGCGGTGTTCTCGGTATAGCCGACGTGGTCCGCGGCGAAGCGAGCGGGGCCGTGGACCGTCTTACAACAGCCGGAATCGACACCTACATGATCACCGGCGACAACCAGCAAACCGCAGCAGCCATTGCGAGTCAGGTGGGCATCGAGAACGTAATTGCAGGAGTGCTACCCGGAGCAAAAGCGGCCAAGGTCGCCGACCTCCAGAGATCGGGTGCGAAGGTTGCCTTCGTCGGTGACGGAATCAACGACGCTCCCGCTCTCGTTCAGGCCGACCTGGGGATGGCCGTGGGCTCGGGTACGGAAGTGGCAGTCGAATCGGGTGATGTAGTGCTGCTGAACGGTGACCCATTATTGGTGCCGACGGCGATCGAACTCGCCGGGGCAACCTTTCGGACCATAAAGCAAAATCTGTTCTGGGCCTTCGCATACAACACGGCAGCGATCCCGTTGGCCGCCTTTGGATTCCTCAATCCGATGATCGCGGCCGGTGCGATGGCATTCTCGTCGGTGACGGTGGTTCTCAACGCATTGCGACTCAGAGGGTTCCAACCACAGAATTGACCTTCCCCTACCCATGCTGGTGGAGTATGTTGATCACATGCCCGGTCTTGAATGGATTGAGAATCCGGTTCTCTCGAACCCGTCGGCGCTGATCGCCTTCGAGGGCTGGGGCGACGCTGGTGAGAGCGCCAGCACGGCCGTGGCCCATTTCCTCGATCACCCATCCTGCCGACACATCGCCAGCATCGATCCCGACGACCACTTCGACTTTCAAGTACGGCGGCCCATAGTCTCGCTCGACTCTGCGGGTGTGCGTGACCTGATGTGGCCCAGCAACGACATCTACGCCATTGAGACGCCCGAGCAAGATGTCGTGGTGGTATTGGGAGAAGAGCCCCACTACCGGTGGAAGTCGTTCAGTACCGATCTGGTCGAGGCCTTCCGCACGCTGGGGGTCACCCGAGCTGTCACCGTCGGGGCTTTCGTCGGCCAGGTCGCCCACACGCTGCCCGTCCCTCTCGTCGGTTCAGCAACACGACCCGACGCTCTCGCTCTCCACGACCTTCTCCCCTCCGGATACACCGGGCCCACCGGCATCCTGGGTGTTCTCAATCAGTTCTTAGGGGCTGCAGGGATCGATGTGATCTCGGTGTGGGCGGCGGTCCCGCACTACCTCTCCAATCAGGAGTACCCGCCAGCCACCGAGGCGCTGGCACTCAAAGCCTCCGACCTGACCGGGTTGCCACTCGACATCGGCGATCTGACCACTGCCACCAGGACCTATCTGGCAACCGTCGAGGCGGCAATCGAAGAAAACGAGGAACTCGCCGAATATGTGGAACGACTCGAGAGTGAAGCCGGCGAGGAAAACGGCCCCGAGTTAGTTGAAGAAATTGAGAAGTTCCTCCGCGGCCACTGACCGACTGGCACGCCACCGGTCGAACCCGTTCATCGTGCAACGAGTCCCGGAAAACGGGACCGTATGCACGAGCAACCAAAAAAGAGAGGGACCGGCGAACCGATCCCTCTTCAAATCACTTGCGCTTGTGGCGATTGGCCTTCAAGCGTTTGCGATATTTGTGTTTTGACATCTTCTTACGACGCTTCTTAACGAGCGATCCCATCCAAAAACCTCACATAAAAGGGGAAAAGACTGCTCATATGGTCGCGTCTTTCAACAATTAGGTCAATTCGGGCGCGGTATAGGAGGTAAGGGGTTCCTGAATGCAACAAACCGGAAAACTGGTCCCGGTAGTCGGGGTCCGTCAACGCTGAACAGGAGAGGTGGCGCGTTCGCGACCGGAATCTGGACGTCCAGGCCGAGGTGGCGCTGGATGAACACCCCGGAAGAATTCGATGGATCCTCCCCGGCTGCCCATCTTTGGCCCATGTGGAGGTTTGTGTGGGCCGATCTTCGGTGTACTTGGCAACGCCTTCGCGCGGGCGTCCATCGCATATTCCATCGGAATAGATTTCGGTAGCGTTGGCGATCTTTTCGGCTCATGTGCCAGAGATACTTCCAACTGGGCACTAACGGTTTGGCTACTGTTCCCCCTTGGTTGGCAACAAGCGTGGGCCGTACCCCGGAAAGGGGCGATCATGGAGAACTCAGTGACGGCGACAAGATACGCCGCAACGATAGAGGAGCGAAACCTGCAAGCCACTGCTCAGCTGTTGCACCCTGATGTGGAGGTCCACTATCCACAGTCCGGCGAAGTTTTCAAAGGCAAGGACAACTACCTCGCCATGTTGTCGAACTATCCGTCAGGTCTACCACAGGCCAGCTTTCCGGTCGTATTGGGGGAGAAGGCCTCCGTGCATGTAACATCGCCGCTCCCGTTCGGACTGCAGATCGTGACCGTGGCTGGGAGTGGCAACCTGTTCGTCATCGAAGGCACTGGGAATTATGACGACGGCAATAGCTATAACATTGCTGTGATCTTGAACATGGATAACGGTCTCGTTGCACGGGAGACTTGGTACTGGGGCTCTCCGTTCCCGGCTCCCGAATGGCGGGAGCCCTTCGCTGACTAGCACAACCAATGTCGAGAGCTAACCGTCGGCGAACCCCGAAGGGTTTGTGCATCTGGTGGACAAGCTCGCTCTGTCAGAGACCCACCCTCCGTCCTGTTCAACGCTAGCGAGCGAGTCATTGCGCTGGCGTTTGCGAGTGACTGGGCGGCCTGTCCGCCGAACGTCGGACGGTTCAGCCACGTACGTGCTCCATCTGGCCCGAGGGGGATTGTGGTGACCCGTGAGTGCTGGTGGTGTGGTCTCTGACGATGAGAACGGGGCAAGCCACAATCAGCCAAAGGAAAAGGGCGAGACCGCCAACCCCAAGACCAGTCGGAATGAGCGCCACTGTTACTGCGACGAGTACGACGCCCACCCAGGCAAACGGCCTGGGGAGCAACCCCACGACGAACGAGCTGACGCTCATCGTGGCGGCGAGACCGAGAGCACCTATTAGGAACAGGTCAGAGATGTGTTCTTTCAGCATCGACAACGGAAGTACCGCATCGGCAAGCGCGTTCGGATCGATCGATGCGCTAGTCGCCATGCGAAATGACCCATGAACGAGGGCGCCAATGGTCATGACAATTCCAAATGCATAGGCCACAAGAGCCAACAGTTCACCTTTAGAGCCTTCCCGGGCGAGGCGCATCCGTAGCGAGGCAACAAACCCGACCAGGGCCAACGCTCCGACTATGCCGACCGTGCTCCCAGCGACGATCCTCGTCCTGTTGTCAGTGATCTCAGCCGCCAGCTCACCGACCGGACTGTCAGGCCCCAACCAACCACCGTGGTCGATAATGAAGAACCCCGCGAACATCAATACCAATGCCGCTAGCCCCAGTATCCACCCAATCAGGTCGAGTTCATCCGAACGATCGGTGGACATGTCCCAGGTCTCCTCTCTTTCAAGTTCGCCGTCGATCTCGCTACTCATACATGAGAACAGACGAATCAGGACGGACAACCGGTGACACCAGCCATGAGATAACGGCATTTATTGACCCTGGGCCGTCCTCCTATCCCGTCAATTCGCGCACAGGATGTCCATCACCCTTCACTGCAAGCCGGCGGCCTGGAGTTTGGCGATGAAATCGGAGAGAATCGCTTCGTTCTGGTATGGATAATCATCCCGCAGGGCCTCCACCGTGAGACCGGGACGCATCTTTACTGCCTGTCGGAGTGTCGCCGAGGCATG
>JBGTFH010000096.1:0-1924 GCA_041747375.1 Acidimicrobiia bacterium | reverse complement strand
CCGCACCCGAAACAATGCCCGTACTCAGAACGGACCGAGTCCATCCACTCTTGATCAATCGAAGCCATGAGGCGAGTGTCGCACAAATGTTGGCAATCTTCTCCGGAGAGGACGAGAGAGTGGCATTATCTGCGATTACGTCAACCAAAAGGCCACAGTTATGTCCGACCAGTATCGCGACGCGGTCCGCTCGCTCTCCGATCGCATCGTCGAAGCCCAGAAGCCGATCAAGGTACTGAGCGCAATCAATTGGGATGATGAGATCAAGGCGAAGTTTTTCGCCGCCGGATTCAAGGAACAGCCCGAGATCGACAAGGCCTATTACGACGGCCGCAAGATCAGATTGGACGCCGACGCCACCCGTGCCGAGCTGCGCCAAATCGAGGCTGACATCGTGAGACAGCTGGGACCAGTGGCCCCGGCCGGGATCCTTATGCGTTTCATGTGCGAACAATTCCGACTCACCATCGACATGCTGCAGGCACGAGGGACGGATCAATTCTCGGCGATGAGCAACCTGTTGTATGGAACACCGCATGACGTCTTTCATGTCGGTGGCCCGACCATCTGTGATATCGCTACTCAGATGAGGAAAGTCCTCAGTGGCATGGAGGTTCAAACCACCGGCGAGCGCGACGAGAGGAACATCCCCGGGACCGAAGCGGTGGCCATCCTCCGCAGACAGGTAGACGCCTCAATGGGCCCGGGCATGATCGAAATTTTGGCCGACGACGGCATCGCTGCCGACGCCGCTGCGGGAAGCGATTACATCAAAGTCCGTGAGGATCGGATGTTTTCCCAGCGCGACCTCGACCTTCTCGAGGCGCACGAAGCTTGGGTCCATGTCGGAACTACTGCGAATGGCCTGGCCCAACCAATTTGCACGTTCCTCGGGAAGGCGGCACCCCGGAGCACGGTGACCCAGGAGGGCCTTGCAGTCCTAACCGAGATGCTCAATCTTCGGAGCCACCCCCGCCGGCTGGCCAAGCTGATGCATCGAATTGAGGGCATCAAGGCGGCCGACGAAGGGGCATCCTTCGTCGAGGTATTCGAGCTTCTCCGTACCGATGGACTGAGCGAAGATGATGCGTGGTCAGCGGCATCCCGTATGTTCCGTGGAAGCCTGCCCGAGTCGGGCCCATTCACCAAGGACCTCGGCTACAGCAAGGGCCTGGTTCTCACGCTTCTCTATGTGCGTCTCGCCATCAACCTGGGGAGGTCCCACCGGATTCCCCTCCTGTTTTGTGGCAAGGTCGACCTATTGGACATGTCAACCCTTCACGATCTCGAGGAGGAAGGCCTGGTGGAGACGCCAAAGTTTGTCCCACCACCGTTCAACGACCTGCCCTCCCTCGCATCGACCTTGAGTCTCGGGGGGTTCATGAGGGAGCTCGACTGGGGACGTCTCGAGGCGGACTACTCGAAACTGATCTGAGAACGGCGCCGGGCGCCCACGTGATAATCTTGCGGCCCCGAGAACAGGATCCATGGTGCCACTAAAGGAGTATGACCCCGCGCGCGGTTTCAACGGAAAGGTGGGACGAACCTTCGACGTTTCCGAGCAGGCATGGCCGCAGCAACTGAGAGCCGAGGAGAACGCTCCCAACGTCTTGTTCATCATCCTCGACGACACCGGCTTCGGCCAGCTCGGGTGTTACGGAAGCCCGATCGCGACTCCGAATCTCGACGCCCTGGCGGACAACGGCCTCCGCTTCAACAACATGCACACCACCGCCCTGTGCTCGCCTTCGCGATCGTGCATCCTCACCGGCCGGAACCACCACTCAAACCATATGGCAGCTATCACCGAGGCTTCGACCGGATACCCCGGCTATGACGGCTACATCCCGCATGAGAACGGATTTCTTTCCGAGATCTTGCAAGCACATGGCTATGCGACGTATGCAGTCGGGAAATGGCATCT
>JBGTFH010000095.1:0-8570 GCA_041747375.1 Acidimicrobiia bacterium | reverse complement strand
GCGGGCGCAGCCCAAGCACCGTTCCTGTTGTGAAACTTTGCGTACCGGGCACGCGAGTGCCCGGCTGGTCCAGGCGAAAACCCTTACAAAAAGGGGGGATACCCGAACGAGTATTGATTCTACGGCTGTTGGTTACCAAGTACCAAATCGCGGAAGCGACCTATGCCATTCCTGGCGCCAAACGATCACCAGACCCCTCGAGCGGCCGATTGTCGACTCGGCTGAGTCGCTTGCTTATGATCCGGCGCAATGGCTAATCCCAACGCCGACGGCGTGATTATCAGCGGATTGTATGGGTCCGGAAAGTCGACGGTTGTTGAGGAAATTGCTTACCTGCTCGAGGAAGCAGCGACAAACTTCGCCGCCATCGACCTGGACTGGCTGTGGTGGTTCGGAGTTCCGGGAGTCGAACGAAGCGAGGCATTGGGATTGTTGACCGCCAATCTGACTTCGGTTACCGACCGCTATCTGGAGGTCGGCATAAACCACTTCGTAATGGCGTGGTCTTTGCGAGACGCCGACGACGAAGTGGCAATCCGCACCGCGTTGTCTTTCCCGATCAAGGTGGTCGAACTGACCGTTCCCTTTTCGTTGATAGAAGACCGGCTCGGGAGTGCTGTTACCGCCGGCCGCAGCGAGGACCTCGAAGAGGCCCGTCGATGGTTCCACAACGGTCTCGGTACTGGTTTCGGGGATGCTCAGGTCGCCAACGACCGACCTATCCGGGAGGTAGCGATGGAGATCTGCACCTGGCTGGGCTGGTTGTGACCGGGGCTGGCTTCGGGATGATTCTGGAACGGCCAGCACGATATCGGAGACAATTCTCGACAAGGTCTAATCGTCGGATGTGCCCTAACATCAGGGCACGGAATCCGCTGTCGACGAGACCCGATCACCGTGTCATGGGTGGGTGTAGACACGCTCTGATCCCGGTCAGACCTCGCATCGGATGACGGGAGGGCTAATCAACGGAAAAGGACCGCCGACGGGCGGTCCTTTTCCGCGGCTAATCACTTGGGACCCAGCGCAGCGTTGGTCCATCCGTCCCCCTTCCGGCCATTCCTATTCGGAATGGCCACCTCCCCCGTCGCTCCTCCGGGGGAGGAATTGGAACGGGTTTTACTCTTCTTCGTCTTCGACCGGGTCGGGCTTGGCCTGGTAGGTGCCGCCGATGCTGGCGAGCCACTCGGCCGGGTTCTCGGGCAGCCCCTCATCGTCGGTCGATCCGGAACTCTCACCGAGGAAGCCGAGGCTTTCGACAGTAGTGGCACCGGGGAGGACCGGTTGCAACGATTGGTACTGCTGTGAACCCGTGCCAGCCGGGATCAGCTTCCCGATGATCACGTTCTCCTTGAGGCCACGCATGAAGTCGGAACGACTCTGGATTGCGGCATCGGTGAGAACCTTGGTGGTCTCCTGGAACGAAGCAGCCGACAGCCACGAGTCCGTGGCCAACGAGGCCTTGGTGATACCCATCAACTGCGGGCGACCCTGCGCCGGGGCCTTACCTGCAGTCACCAACTCGCGGTTGGTGTCGCGGAAGAGCTGATCGTCGATCAGAGCTGCTGGTAGGAAGTCGGAGTCGTTGGGAGAGATCACGAAGACCCGGCGCAACATCTGCCGCACCACGATCTCGATGTGCTTGTCGTGGATCTCAACACCCTGCGACTTGTAGACCTCCTGCACCTGGTCGACCAGATACTGCTGGGCCGCCCTGACACCCCGGATCTCGAGGACTTCCTTGGGATCGAGGTTCCCATCGGTCAACTGGGTCCCGGCGTCGACCTCGGAGCCATCCTTGATGACAGCGCGCAGCTTGGTCTTCCTGGAGATCTTGTACTCGTAGATCTCCTCCTTGCCGGCGTCGACGACGACGCGACGGCCGTCTTCGTCATCTACGAGCCGGACAACACCCTTGGCCTCCGACAGCACCGCCTTCCCCTTGGGGGTACGGGCTTCAAAGAGCTCGACGACTCTGGGCAAACCGTGGGTGATGTCCTCACCGGCAACACCACCGGTGTGGAAGGTACGCATCGTCAACTGGGTACCCGGTTCACCGATCGACTGGGCTGCCATGATTCCGACGGCTTCACCCAACTCGACCACCTTGCCGGTAGCCAGAGAAAGCCCGTAACAGGTCTGACAGACGCCATTGCGGGTATCACAGGTCAGCGGCGACCGGACCCGAACCGACTCGACATCCGCTCCTTCGACAGCAAGGAGTTCCTTGGTGCCGATCAACGTTCCGGCGCGAAGCTTCTCGTCGTCGATTGTCGCAACCAGGGCATGTCCACCCTTGGCGGTCTCTTCCTTGAGATCGTCGGCGAGTACCCGGCCGTAGAGACGGGACCGCAGGTTGCGAATCTTGGCGCCCCGCTCATCGATGACCGTGACCACGATTCCCTTATCGGTCTCGCAGTCTTCCTCGAGAACGATCATCTCCTGGGAGACATCGACCAAACGGCGGGTCAAATAGCCCGAGTCGGCAGTACGGAGAGCAGTGTCGGCGAGACCCTTGCGGGCACCGTGAGTTGAGATGAAGTATTCGAGGACCGACAACCCTTCGCGGAAGTTGGAGATGATGGGGCGGGGAATGATGTCACCCTTGGGGTTGGCCACCAGACCACGCATACCTGCGATCTGCCGGACCTGCATCATGTTTCCACGGGCCCCGGACCCGACCATCATGTCGAGCGAGTTGAATTTTTCGGTCTTCAACCCCGCCTTCATGGCGTCGGTCACCTTCTCGGTAGCCTCCGTCCAGATCTCGATGAGTTCCTGACGACGCTCGTCGTCGGTGACAACACCCTTTTGGAACAAACCCTGGACCTTCTCAGCCCGCTCCTCGTATTCTTCGAGGATCTTGGCCTTGTTGGGCGGGGTGTGGACGTCTTCGAGACCAATTGAGAGTCCGGCCTTCGTCGAGTATGTGAAACCGAGTTCCTTGATTCCGTCGAGAACCTCAGCAACTACCGAACGGGGATAGAGCTCAATGACCGTCTCGATCAACTTCCTGATGTCCGATTTGATAATCCTGGATTCGATATACGGGAAGTCCAGCGGGAACACCTGGTTGAACAGGGCACGTCCGAGAGTGGTATCACTCAGACCGTCAGGATCGGGCGACACCTCGGCCAGCAAGCCAGGCAGTGTCGGATTGAGGTCGGCGTGCCTCACCGGGTCCCCGGCGATCTCACCCAGTCTCATTTTTATCGGGGAATGAAGGGCGAGTTCGCCGATTTCGTAGGCCATCATCGCCTCGTCGATGTCGGAGAAGCGACGACCGGCGCCGCGCCCGTCCTCGACAAACTCCGTCAGGTAGAACACGCCAATAACCATGTCCTGGCCCGGGGTGACGATGGGTCGACCCGATGCCGGAGACAGGACGTTGTTCGAGGAGAGCATCAGGATCCGTGCCTCAGCCTGCGCCTCCGAAGAGAGCGGCAGGTGAACGGCCATCTGGTCTCCGTCGAAGTCGGCGTTAAAGGCTTCACACACCATCGGGTGAATTTGAATCGCCTTGCCTTCGACGAGTACCGGCTCGAAAGCCTGGATCCCGAGACGGTGAAGGGTGGGTGCTCTGTTCAGCAGAACCGGGTGCTCCTGGATGACCTCCGAAAGCACATCCCAAACCTGAGGACGCTGGCGTTCGACCATACGCTTGGCTGCCTTGATGTTCTGGGCAAGCCCTAGATCGACAAGGCGTTTCATCACAAATGGCTTGAACAATTCGAGGGCCATGATCTTGGGCAGACCACACTGGTGGAGCTTCAACGACGGGCCGACAACAATGACGGAACGGCCGGAGTAGTCAACCCTCTTACCTAGCAAGTTCTGACGAAAACGCCCTTGCTTGCCCTTGAGCATGTCGGACAGCGACTTGAGCGGGCGGTTGCCCGGCCCGGTCACCGCACGGCCGCGACGACCATTGTCAAACAGCGCGTCGACGGCTTCCTGGAGCATGCGCTTTTCGTTGTTGACGATGATCTCGGGGGCCCCGAGGTCGAGAAGGCGCTTCAACCGGTTGTTGCGGTTGATGACACGGCGATAGAGGTCGTTGAGATCCGAGGTGGCGAAACGCCCACCATCGAGTTGCACCATGGGGCGCAGGTCGGGTGGAATCACCGGTACGGTCTCGAGAATCATGTCCTCGGGACGGTTGTGGCCCTCCCAGAAGGGCTTGACGACCTTCATCCGCTGGGTGGCCCGCTGCCGCTTCTGGGCCGACTTGGCGTCGAGGTTCTCGTTGAGCAATACCATCTCAGCATCGAGGTCGAGATGGGTCAGGAGATCTTTGACTGCCTCCGCACCCATGCCTCCGTTGAAGTAGTCGTCATAGCGGAAATAGATCTCGCGCCACAACTGCTCGGACTCGACGAGGTCCTTGGGTTTGAAGGTCCTGAATGTGTCGAAGGAGTCTTCGACCAGCTCGACTTCACGGTTGGCGCGCTCTTCACGGTCCTTGATTTCCCGTTCGACTTCTTTGCGGCGAGCGTTGATTTCCTGGCTCTTGGCGCCGCCTTCTTGCATCCGCTCCAACTCGTCTTCGAGTGCTTCGAGACGTACCTCATGCCATTCGGCGAATTCGGAGCGGACCGCTTCGATCTCGTCGTCGCGGGCACCTTCGAGTTCGGGCAGGTCTTTCTGACGCTTCTCATCATCGACAGAGGTGATGATGTAGGCAGCGAAGTAGATGACCTTCTCGAGTTCCTTGGGGGACATGTCGAGCAGGTAGCCGAGACGGCTGGGAACACCCTTGAAAAACCAGATGTGGGTTACAGGCGCAGCAAGTTCGATGTGGCCCATCCGCTCGCGACGAACCTTGGAACGGGTGACTTCGACGCCACAACGCTCACAAATGATTCCCTTGTAGCGAATCCTCTTGTACTTGCCGCAGTAACACTCCCAGTCCCGTTGCGGCCCGAAAATGCGCTCGTCGAAGAGGCCTTCTTTTTCGGGGCGAAGTGTCCGGTAGTTGATCGTCTCCGGCTTCTTCACTTCTCCATAGGACCAGGTGCGGATCTGATCACTGGATGCGAGGCCGATTTTTAGCTCGTCGAATAGCTGTTGCGCCATGTTTTATCCGTTATCCCTTTGTCGTGCGGAACGTTGCGATTCAGTCAGAATCGGGACGCTCCGGCCGGCTCAAATCAATTCCCAGCGACTCAACCGAGCGATAGGTGTCTTCTTCGAGTTCGCGGAGCTCAACTTCCTCACCCGCCGAGAGCATCTCGACGTTGAGGCAGAGGCTCTGCATCTCCTTGATCAAGACCCGGAACGACTCTGGAATTCCCGGTTCGGGAATGTTGTCTCCCTTGACGATCGCTTCGTAGACCTTGACCCGGCCCTGAACATCGTCAGACTTGATCGTGAGCAGTTCCTGGAGTGCATAGGCCGCTCCGTAAGCCTCCAGGGCCCAGACTTCCATCTCGCCGAAGCGCTGACCACCGAACTGGGCTTTACCACCGAGTGGCTGCTGGGTGATCATGCTGTAGGGGCCGGTCGACCGGGCATGGATCTTCTCATCAACCAGGTGGACCAGTTTCAGCATGTATATGTATCCGACCGTGATCGGGGTGTCGAAAGGCTCCCCGGAGCGGCCGTCGTAAAGCTGGGCCTTACCGTCGTTCTGGACGAGACGCTCCCCGTCGCGGTTGGGGTGTGCGTTCTTGATGACGGCCATGATCTCGTCTTCACGAGCACCGTCGAATACCGGTGTTGCCGTCTTGGTCCAGGGCTTGGCGCCACCCTTAGCGGGGCTATCGCCGGTGAACGGCTCCCATCCCTGGGCCGCTGCCCAACCTAGATGGGTTTCGAGGACCTGGCCCAGGTTCATCCGGCTGGGGACACCGAGCGGGGAGAGGATGATGTCGACGGGGGTGCCGTCGGCGAGGAAAGGCATCTCTTCTTCAGGTAGGACCTTGGAAATAACGCCTTTGTTCCCGTGACGTCCGGCCAGCTTGTCGCCTTCAGAGATCTTGCGCTGCTGGGCCACATAGATCCTGACCAACTCGTTGACACCGGGTGGCAGGTCGAAACCCTCGCTGCGGCGAAACACCTTGACGGCGATGACCTTTCCGGTCTCACCATGGGGTACCTTCAATGAAGTGTCGCGAACCTCGCGGGCCTTCTCGCCAAAGATGGCACGGAGCAAACGCTCTTCGGGTGTCAGCTCGGTTTCGCCTTTCGGGGTGACCTTTCCAACCAGATAGTCACCGGGACCGACTTCGGCGCCGACCCTGATGATTCCTTCCTCGTCGAGGTTGGAGAGAACCTCTTCGGGGACATTGGGGATGTCACGGGTGATCTCCTCGGCACCGAGTTTGGTGTCGCGGGCGTCGAGTTCGTGCTCCTCGATGTGAATCGAAGTGAGTACGTCGTCTTTGACGAGACGCTCCGAAATGATGATGGCGTCCTCGTAGTTGTGTCCCTGCCACGGCATGAATGCCACCAGCAGGTTGCGCCCGAGGGCTAGCTCACCCTGGTCGGTCGACGGCCCGTCGGCGAGGACATCACCAACATTGACAATGTCGCCTTCGCGGACGAGGGGCTTGTGGTTCATGCAGGTGCCCTGGTTGGACCGGCGGAACTTGTCGAGGGGGAACGTGTGCTTCTTGTTCGCAACACTTTCCTTGACCACGATCTCATCACCGGTCACCTCGACGACTTCACCGGCGACCGTGGAGATGACCATGTCGCCCGAGTCTTTTGCGGCGCGACCCTCGACTCCAGTACCCACCAAAGGGGCATCAGAAGTGAGGAGGGGCACCGCCTGGCGCTGCATGTTCGAACCCATCAGGGCCCGGTTGGCATCGTCGTGTTCGAGGAACGGAATCAAGGAGGTGGACACCGAGACGATCTGCTTTGGTGAGACGTCCATGTAGTCGACGGCCTTGGAGGTGACGTACTCCACCTCTCCACCGGCGCGACGCACCAGGACTCGCTCGTTGGCGAACGCCCCGCTCTCCTTTAGGGGGGCATTGGCCTGGGCGATGACGTATCGCTCTTCTTCGGTTGCGGTCAGGTATTCGACTTTGGCGGTAACAACGCCGGCTTCGACACGGCGGTACGGAGTCTCGATGAAACCGAACTCGTTCACCCTGGCATACGACGCCAGTGAACCGATGAGACCGATGTTGGGGCCTTCCGGAGTCTCGATCGGGCACATCCGACCGTAGTGGGAAGAGTGGACGTCACGAACCTCGAAGCCAGCACGTTCACGGGACAGGCCACCGGGACCCAGTGCCGAAAGGCGGCGACGGTGGGTCAGTCCCGCCAGCGGATTCGGCTGGTCCATGAACTGGCTCAGCTGGCTGGTCCCGAAGAACTCCTTGATCGAGGCCGTTACCGGTCGAATGTTGATCAAAGACTGCGGGGTGATCGCATCGGGGTCCTGGGTGGTCATCCGTTCGCGAACAACGCGCTCGAGACGGGAAAGGCCCACCCGGACCTGGTTCTGCACCAACTCGCCGACAGTGCGGATGCGACGGTTGCCGAAGTGGTCGATGTCGTCGGTCGCCACCCGAATCTCGTTGCCGAGATGGGTGGTGATGGTCGACTCTCCGGCATGAAGGGCGACGAGATACTTGATGGAGTCGATGATGTCTTCATCGCGAAGCATCTGCAGGCCCTCGGCCCGGTAGTCGCCGGTTGCCTCCTCGAGGAACTTCTGTCCGACCTTGTATCGCCCGACCCTGGTGAGGTCGTACCGCTTGGGGTTGCGGAACATGGTCTGTATCAAACCGCGGGCAGATTCCACAGTCGTGGGCTCACCGGGACGGAGCTTGCGGTACAGGTCGAGCAGCGCCTCCTCTTTGGTGGCGTTGGTGTCCTTCTCGACGGTGTTCTGGATCGCTTGTGAGTGCCCGAACAAATCGAGTATCTCTTCGTCGGTCTCGGCGATACCCAGTGCCTTGAGGAACGAGGTCACATATTGACGACGCTTCCGGTCGACCCGAACCCCGATGGTGTCCTTCTTGTCGGTGTCGAACTCGAGCCAGGCACCACGGCCGGGGATGATCTTTGAAGAGAAGATGTCCTTATCGGATGTCTTATCTGGCGAACGGTCGAAGTAAATGCCCGGAGAGCGAACCAGCTGGGAAACGATTACCCGCTCCGTCCCGTTGATGATGAAGACTCCCTTGTCCGTCATGATCGGGAAGTCTCCGAGGAAAACCTGCTGCTCTTTGATCTCACCGGTCTGCTTGTTCATGAAGCGAGCGGTAACGAAGAGGGGTTGGGCAAAGTTGGAATCACGCTCTTTTGCCTCTTCTAGACTCATGAGCGGGTCGCCAAAGCGATGATCGGTCAACTCGAGTGCGAGCGAACCGGTGAAGTCCTCGATCGGACTGATTTCTTCGAAAATCTCTCTCAGTCCCTCGTCGAGGAACCATTTGAAAGATTCATGTTGAACGGCAAGTAGATCAGGCAGCGGCAGAACTTCCGGGATTTTCCCGAAAGAAAAGCGCTCAGCCACGCGCGAAGCCAAGAGGTGCCTCCTTGGAAATGCGGATTAGATGGTAACGCAAGAAAGAGACACACTAACAGACGCGTCAGCATGACTCCAATCG
>JBGTFH010000094.1:0-10956 GCA_041747375.1 Acidimicrobiia bacterium | reverse complement strand
CGCAGCGGCGATTGCCCGCTCCCAGAACGTGTTTCCCACCGGGATCTGCATCCCACCGACGTTGGTAGCCCCGGTCCGATTCAATGTCTCCACTGCAGTGGTGACATAACCGGGTGGCAGCACCGACTGGGCGTCGCAACGCGCGATGACCTCTCCGCTGGCGCGGTCTATCCCCAGGTTGAGTGCGTCCGGTGTCCGGGTGCTGGGATTGGCCACGACGGCGACGCCAAGGTCAGCGGCCACGCGTGCGGTTTCCTCGTCGCCGGCGGAAACGATGATCTCCAATTCGCCCAGGTAGTCCTGAGCACGGGCCGATTCGACTGCTGCAGCCACAACGGACGCGGCATTGAACGCCGGGATCACCACAGACACCGATGGCCGAAAATCACTCATTGCCGCATATGATGCCTCGCTGTGCCCGCAGATTTAGCGACCATCGCCGATCCCCGATTCATTCTCCTGGCGTGGGCCGCTGGTCTGGCCCTCGTCGTCGCCTACGTTTCCCTTACTCAGATCGTCGGCCCCGGCTTCACCTGGCTGGCCGGGGGAGTGGCCGGCGTAATCGCTCTCCCTGGCGTTTTCGAGATAGGCGCCTGGTGGGGGAGGGTGGGAGTCCTTCTCACGATCCTCGGTCTCGTCTGGGCCCGGAACCGGCCATTTGCCGGCGTCCTCTTCGTATTGGGTGGGACAGCGCTGATGGTCGAGGCCTCTTTGGTGGGAGGATGGCTCCTGACCGTCACCGCCGCCATGGCCCTTGGCGGCGTCAGCGGTGAGATGGCGCTGGGCCATTGGTATCTGGTCGATCCCCGGCTACCCAGGTGGTCGCTTCGGTGGCTCGCCATCGCCGCTATCGCCGGGCTACTGGCTGATGCCCTGGTCCTGGCGGTTGGGTTCGGATTTCCCGGGGGAGGTGGGACAACTGCATACTGGCTTTTGGTGGTGACTTCGGTCACCCTGATGGCCGGGGTCATCGGGTCGCTCCGCTATCCGGCATACTCGGGGGTGATGGCGGCCACCGGTTTGTCATATCTGGCGGTGCTGACCACGCTGGGAGCGGTCTTCTTGGGCCGGGCCATGGTGGTCGGGCTCGGACCGTTTGCTTAGAGAGGGTTTCTTGTGGTTGAAGTCAAAGCTGTTTCATCTGGCGCCGATCTGTCAGGTCGCACGGTGATTGCGGGTGTACTCACCGGACTCCAGCCGATTCCGGGGTCGGAGGCGGTATTCGGTCAGGTTGAACCACGCGTGATGGATATCGCGGGTTTCGAAGGCAAAGTCGGGCAGGTTTTATCGACCCCGGTCGGGTCGGGAGTGGCGATGTTGGTCGGGTTGGGTGACGAGGTTTCCTTCGAATCGTTACGGGCAGGCGCGGGGAATGCGGTCCGGGCGGTCAAAGCCGAAAGCGCCATCTGTCTCCTCGGGGGCGTCGACATCGAAGGCGCAACGCGTGCCGTAGTCGAAGGTCTGGCTTTGGGCGGATACCAATTCCGCCCCTACAAGACGAAGACGGAGGGGAAGCTCAAGGTTAAGAGGGTGGAGCTTCCCGGCGCCGATGAGGGCACCGTCGCCGCCGCGCTGATCGGTGTTGAAGCAACCAATCTCTCCCGTACCTGGACCAACACGCCGGCAATGGACAAAGCACCTGAGGAAATTGCAAAGGTCATTATCGAGGAAGCCGAAGCGGCCGGTCTCGAGGTCGAGTTGTGGGACTTCGAGCGGATACAAAGAGAGAAGCTTGGTGCTCTGCTTGGAGTAGCCGCGGGCTCTGACCGGCCGCCGGTGCTACTGGTCCTTTCCCACAAACCGGACTCCGCCACCAAGCATCTAGGACTGGTCGGCAAGGGGATCACCTTCGATTCCGGTGGTCTGTCCCTGAAAACAGCCGCATTCATGGAGGAGATGAAAGATGACATGTCCGGCGGCGGGGTGGTGGCGGCGGCAACCATCGCGGTTGCCCGTTATCAACTATCCCTCAGAGTGACCACTGTGATCCCGTTCACCGATAATGCGGTGGGAGGAAATGCCACCAGGCCCGGGGATGTGCTCCGCCCCGGCACCGGCCCGACTATCGAGGTGCTGAACACCGATGCCGAAGGGCGTCTGATCCTCGCCGACGGGCTCGGCGTCGTGCGTCGATATGAGCCCGACTTCATCGTGGATGTCGCGACGCTCACTGGTGCCGCCAAAGTTGCGTTGGGCGACCAGATCGGTGCGGTATTCGCCTCCGACTCCGACGTTGCCGCCTCGATTCTCCAGGCAGCTTCACGCGCCGGTGAGCCCTTCTGGGAACTGCCCTTGTTCCGTGGATACCGCAAGTCACTCGACTCAGAAATCGCTGACATCAAGAACATCACAGGTGGCAGGTACGGCGGTGCGATCGCTGCCGCACTATTTCTCAGTGAATACGCCGGGGACGGTCCCTGGGCTCATCTCGACATCGCCGGCCCCGCTCGATGCCGGGAAACGGCCGGTGAGCAAGTGAAGGGCGGGTCGGGTGCCGGGGTCCGCACTCTCCTCGAACTCGCCATGACCCTCGCAGACACCGACTGAGGCGTTGGCAACCTCCTAGCATCGGGGCGACATGCGTTCCAGATTCCTAGTCTCAGTCGCTCTCGGAGACCTCGTGGCCCTGGCTCTGGCAGTGATGATCAGTTCGCTCTTCATCTTCGGCGTGTTGCTTCCTTGGAACGGGTCGCCCGGCGATGACGTCTTCCCGCTGCTGCTGCTATTTGCCGGTGCGATGCTGTTGGCTTCAGTCATCACCGAGTCGATGTCCGGTCCCGGGGTCCCGCGCCCCACATATGGCCGGATGTTCTCGATATTTCTCATCACCGTCGCCATCACTGCAGTGGGCTTGGTCCTCTTCCGCGATCTCTACTACTCGAGACGTCTCTATATCTTCGTCCCACTCCTCTGGCTTCTCTTTGCCACCGTGCACCGGATCATCCGGAGGCGCCGTCCCTGGCAGGAGCAACTGGCGCTGATCACTGCGGAAAAGGAACTCGTGCGAGACATCGAACGCTCCGATCATGCTGATGTGGTTTGGACCCTCGACCCCCAGGCGCAGGGTGATTTCGACCTTCCGGAAAGAGGTGTGACGTTGGCCGTCGACCTTAGGGCCGTACTTTCGGAGCGTGTGGCCCAATATGTCTCCTCATGTGACGTCGCCGGCTACAACATCCGTCCATTCACCTCTGTCTATGAAGAACACGTCGGGAGGGTTCCATTGGTGCATCTCGGTGAAGGCTGGGAGATCTCTGCCCCGCTACTCCAGGTGGCGCCGTGGCTACCTGGCAAGCGTGTGTTCGACACCGTTGCAGCGGTAGTGACCGCCCCTCTTTGGGTCATCCTCGGTCTTGTGGTGGGAATCTATGTGCGGTTCGCCTCGCCGGGACCGGCCATATTCCGACAGAAGAGGATCGGGCTCAAGGGCCAGCCTTTCACGATGCTCAAATTCCGCACCATGGTCCCGGGCTCTGATGACGGTGGTCCCCGTTTTGCCGAAGAGAACGATGACCGTCTGATCAGGGGCGGCTCCTTCTTGAGAAAGTCCAGGCTCGATGAGATCCCACAGATGGTCAATGTGCTCGGCGGAAGTATGAGTCTGGTGGGCCCGCGTGCCGAACAGGTCCCCTTCGTTCGCGCTTTCCGCAAGCAAATCCCATTCTATGAGCACCGTCATCTGGTCCGTCCCGGCATCACCGGTTGGGCTCAGGTCAGCTATCGATATGCCGATGATCATGCTGACACGATGGAAAAGCTCACCTACGACCTTTATTACATCAAGCACATGTCCCCGGTCTTTGATCTCCGGGTGCTTGCCAAGTCGTTCCTGGTGGTCCTCACCGGGTCCGGCGCCAGGTGAGCGCACCCGTGATCGAGGCAGAACCAAGAGGCTTTCGGGCTCCCGGCACGACCTTCCTGCTCGTCGGTGGACTGGTCGGGGCGGTTGGCGCATACCTCTTTCAGGTTTTGGGCGCCAATGCGGTCGGCGCCGAGGCTTTTGCCCCGATCGGCCAATTGTGGACGTCGTTTTTCATCCTTGCCACAGTCGCCCTGGTCCCCCTGGAGCAATACGTCACCCGCGAGGTTGCATCCGGTAGGAAGGCCATTCCTAGAGCCGCCAGATCTACTTTGGGCTTTGCCGCGGGAGCGGTCCTCGTCGCCGGAGTGTTCGCCACCCTGACCCGGAATTCCCTGTTCGAAGGGAACTGGCAATACGTTGCCCAATCTGTCCTCCTGGCTGTCGGATACGCCCTGCTGTTTTTTGGAAAGGGGATCTTCGCCGGGAGACGCCGGTTCTCCGAGGTGGGGTGGGTGCTCATCATCGAGACCGCCGTCAGACTGGTCGCCGGAATCATTGCCGTCCAGTTATTCGCCAACGCCGTGTCACTGGGTTGGGCGATGGTCCTCGGTGGATTCTCGGTGCTTGGCATGCGTTGGTGGCGCGTCGACGCCGGAGACCCCGATGCCACACCGGCGCCAGCGGGCCGGTTCCTCGGCGGCTATGTGGGAGGCTCGATTTCATCCCAGCTGTTGTTGGCTGGCGCCCCCCTTGCCGCCGCTGCATTCGGGGCCTCGGATGTCATGGTCTCGGTGATTTTCGTGACCTTCACACTTTACCGCGCCCCGCTCACCCTGATTTTTGCCATGCAGGGCCGGATCCTGCCCTATCTGGTGGGATTGGCCGGCGGAGAAGATCGACAGCATCTCGCCCGTATTGCCGGCCGCGTGGTCTTTGTGGGGATCGGACTGGCCATTGCTGGTGCGATCGTCGGCTGGCTAGTTGGCCCCGAGGTGGTCGGCCTCCTCTACACCGAGGAGTTCATTCCCGCCCGCGGGGTTGCCGCAATGGCCGCTGGGGGAGTGATGGCGGCCGCTGCGGCGCAGGTTGCCGGTCAGGTCTTGGTGGCGGAGGGTCGGACGTCTCGACTCGCGGTGGCGTGGACAGCAGGTTTGGTCGGTGCCCTGGTCGTCATGTATGTCTTCCGCCCCGAACCCGACCTCCGGGTCGCAACCGGTTTCGCTGTCGGCGAGGCCATTGCCCTGTTCGCGATGTGGATGCTGGCCGCTCGCAAATAGTCGACTTAGATAGTCAATACTTCCACGAGTCCTGCGAGACCTTTGAAGTCATCCCGATTCCTCGTGATCATGGGGAGGGAATTCGAAAGCGCCGTGGCCGCGATCAGCAGGTCGACTGCCCGTTGGCCTCGAGGGTTTTGTCCTGCCTCAACGGTTGCGGCATAAATCCGGCCGTACGCCCGAGCGGCGTCGATGTCGAACGGCAACGGATCAAACATCGCCTCGGCGCGCTGTATCCGGTCGATTCTCTCCGCGCGTGCCGCAGCACTGCTGACCGCGTGGGGTCCAGCTACCAATTCAGCCATAGTGATCGAGCTGATCGCAATTCGTGCGGGGAGATCGGCTGGCTCAAATTTGTGAAGGTCGATCACAACCGACGTGTCGAGGAGGCCTTTCTCGACCCTAGCCACGTGGTTCGATGCTTTGGTCGAGGTAACTGTCAATGTCGGCGCGGAACGCAGCTGCGTCGATTTCAGGAGCATTCTTGAAGGCCTCGATTACGGATTCTGCACTGACGAATCTCTGGCGTCGGCTGGGAGTCAACTCTCCAACGGGAACCCCGTTGCTCGTCACGATAAAGGTCTCGCCCTCGTCGAGTTCTCTCATGATCTTTCCACTCTCATTCCGGAGTTCTCTTTGACTGATCTCTCGAACCATCGGCCAAGTGTAGCACAGGGTGCTACGCGGGTTTTGAGGAAGCCTCCCGTACCCATCTGGAATGCTCGGCGGCGAGGGACGGTGGGAACCGCCACTGCAACTCGCGGGGGACGACGGGCACGCGTTTGCTGACGACGAGGGCGCCGCTTGTCGCATCGACGAGGCCGGCCCGGAGCAACTGGGGAAGGTGTCTGGGTAGCCGCACCCCCTCTCCCTTTTCGGCAGCCCGGACCAGGCGGAGCAGCTCGGCAATGGCTTCCGAACCCAGGGCAGCCACCCAGAACCTTCGAACATACGGATGGGTCGCCGCGAAACCACCGGTCCCTTCGATCAACTCCACCGGGACCATGGGGCGCACCCGAACGGTGGCTCGGACAGAAACACCTCCCGTCGACGCAGCGCGCATGACTGGAGGACGAGCATTGCCACTGACGGAAGGTGTTTCTGTCTTCATAGATACAGTTCTACAAAAGACTGTTAAGTATCGTCAAGTAGCTTAGAACGGTGCGCGAAAATTTTTCTTGTCGGCCGAGTCCGCCGAGCGACGTTGTCTACGGCACCTCGCCGACGAAGATCGTCACGCTTGCCTGGCCGCTGACAGCGGTTCCGGCGTTTGGCGTCATCGAGACCACCTTGCCGGCTAGGGCCGGGTCGACGACGTCGACCTTTTCGGTGAAGAGGCTCAACTTGACTCCGGATTCCTCTTCGAAGACCCGCGCTGCCTCGATAGCCGCTTCCGGCGTCATTCCTACGAAATTGGGCAGGGCGCCCTTGGGGGTCTCCCCGCTGGACACGAAGATGGTGACAAACGTGCCTTGGGGAACCGAACTCCCCGGCGTCCGCGATTGGGCGACTACGAGGCCCTCAGGCTCGAGTGATGGGACCAATTCGACACTGACGTTGAGTTTGGCTTCTTTCAAGCGATCGGTCGCTTCGTCAACCATCAGGCCGACGACCGATGGGACGTTTGTGGCCGGCGGCTTGAGGTAGTCATCGATATTGGGCGGATCGGCCGGGAAGGCAGAAACGGGCAGATCTTGGGTTACATAGGTCATAAACTGGGCCCAGATCGGTGCTGGCACCGAACCTCCGAATACCCGGGCATACTTCTGGCCGTTGATGACGACATTGGTGAGCGGGACCTGTTGCGATTCATAACCGACCCACACCGCCGTGCTGTATTCAGGGGTGAACCCGACGTACCAGGCGTCGAGGTAGCTCTGATGGGTACCGGTCTTTCCTCCCTGGGGACGACCGATGTTTGCCCGTACCGCCGTTCCCGACGAGGTGGGGACCTTTTCCAATGATTTGCGGACAGCCGCAAAGATCGCCGGATCGGCCACTTGCTCGGTGGAGTGCTCGTTTTGATAGACCACGTTCCCGTCGGCGTCGAGGATCTTGTCGATCAGATAGTCGTCGGCGTGGACGCCGTTGGTGGCGAAGTTGGAGTAGGCGTTAGCCATCTCTTTGGTGCTCACCTCAGAAGTACCCAGCACGATTGAGAGCACCGGGGTCAACGACGCTTCGGTGATGCCCATTCTCCTGGCTACGTCGACTATCGAGTCGGGTCCTACCTCATTGGACACCTGTGCGTAGACGGTGTTGACCGAACCGTAAGTGGCGGCGTCGAGGGTGATGATTCCCTGCGATGAGCCTGCGTTACCCACCTTCCAGATGTTGGTGCCGTTGGGAGAGCAAATGAATTCACACTCGATTTCCAACGGGCTCGCCCCGCTCCAGGTGTGTCCCATCGTGAAACCCTGCTCCAGGGCAGCGACCGTGGCGAAGGGTTTGAACGACGATCCCGGGTTACGTCGACCCTGGACGGCTAGGTCGAATTGGGAGAACTCGAAAGGAAGGCCGGAGGCCATCACCATTACAGCCCCGGTGGCATTGTCCACCATGGTCAGGGCTCCTGTCGGGACACACGAATGGGTCTGGGCGTAGTTCTGAATGAAGTCGTCGGCCTCGTTGGGGAGGATCTTGCGACAGGCCTCGACGTTGGCTTCGTAGTCGAGAAGCGGTAGCCACTCGGCCAGCACTTCGTTGGCTTTGTTCTGCAATTCGAGGTTGATCGTGGTGAAAACCTGATATCCACCACCACCCTCGCAAGCGATGTCATCGGCGGGACATCCGAACAGTGCAATTTTGCGTGACTCGTTGCTGTCCCCGAGGAAATCGAATTCGGGGTCGTTGAGTAGTTGGCGTTTCACTTCGGCGACGACGTGGTCGGCGACGCCGCGCCGCGGAGGTGTGTCGACGACGCCGAGCGGCTGGGATTTGGCGACGGACGCCTCAGCTTCGGTCAGCCACCCGTTGTCCAGCATTTCGTCGAGGACGTCGTTTCGCCGCTCGAGAGTGATTTCGGGACGGATCCGCGGGTTGTAGAGCGAAGGGTTTCGCACGAGGACGGCCAGGGCGGCCGCCTCATGCGCCTGGATTCGGGAAAGCTCCTTGTCGAAGAACTCCTCGGCGGCAGTGGCGACGCCGTAAGCCCCGCCACCGAAGTACACCGAATTCAAGTAATACTCGAGAATTCTCTCCTTGGAGAAACGTCGTTCCACCTCTGCCGAGATGAAGGCCTCTCTGATCTTGCGCTCGATGGTGACTTCGTTGCCGACAAACGCGTTCTTCACCACCTGCTGGGTGATCGTCGATCCACCCCGGGTCTCTCCTGAGGAGAAGTTGTCGATGGCGGCCGACATGATGGCGGAGAAGTCAACCCCGTGATGTTCGAAGAACTCCTCGTCCTCAGCGGCGAGCATTGCATCGACCATGACTTCGGGGATCTCGTCATAGGGGAGTGGCTCGGAGTTTCTCCCGTCGTGTAGTTCGGCGAGCAGCTCACCGGAATCGGCGTACACCTGGCTGGTCTGGCTCAAGTCGGGAAGGGCCAGTTCCATCGCCCGGGTATCCGGGATCCAGATGTCGGTTACGTCTTCGAAGGTTCCATAGGCCGAATTTGCCCCCAGGAACGCGAAAAGGCCGACCCATCCGGAAAGAAGGAGGGACATGGAGAGGAGGGTGGCGAGAGCGCCGAACCAACGTCCGCGTCTTTCTCGTGCCTCGATTTGGTGAATGAGGGCCTTTTTTGCCATTCGAAGGGTTTCGACGTCCTGGGCGGTCGAAGAGTTCCCGACCTACGATCGTGTCTGACTTATGACAGGATACAGCCGGTATGGATAAAACCAGGATCACATCGTCAAACATCGAGGTAGAACCGGTCTATTCGAAACTTCCCGAGGGGTTCGAAGTCGAGGTTCCCGGGGAATTCCCTTACACCCGGGGCCCCTACCCGAGCATGTATCGCGGTCGGTTGTGGACGATGCGCCAATACGCCGGCTTCGGGACTGCCGAGGAGACCAATCGGCGCTTCCGTGACCTTCTCGATGCAGGACAGACCGGTCTAAGCGTCGCCTTCGACCTTCCCACCCAGATGGGGATGGACTCCGACCATGGCCTGGCGGCAGGAGAGGTTGGCAAGGTAGGTGTTGCCATCGACTCACTCGACGACATGCGTCGTCTCTTCGCCGGGATTCCCCTGGACGAGGTCTCCACTTCGATGACCATCAATTCCACAGCACCGCTGCTGCTTCTGCTCTACCAACTGGTGGCGGAAGAACAGGGACTCCCGCCTGAATCACTGCGTGGGACCGTCCAAAACGACATCCTCAAGGAGTATGTGGCCCGGGGGACGTACATCTACCCGCCGGCGCCCTCGATGCGTCTGGTGACCGACCTCTTTTCATATGCCTTCGAGAACATCCCCAACTGGAACACCATTTCTATCAGCGGATATCACATCAGAGAGGCCGGTGCGACCGCCGCCCAGGAAGTCGCTTTCACCATCGCCAATGGCCTCGCTTACGTCGCGGCGGCGATTGACGCCGGACTGGACCTCGACGACTTCGGGCCGCGCCTTTCCTTTTTCTGGAATGGGCACAACGACATGTTCGAGGAAATCGCAAAATACCGGGCAGCGCGTCGGATCTGGGCCTGCAAGATGCGTGATGCCGGGGCCAGAGATCCGCGGACTGAGACGATGCGTTTCCACGTCCAAACTGCTGGCTCGACCCTTACTGCCCAACAACCGCTCAACAATGTCGTGCGAACCACCATCCAGGCGATGGGTGCTGTCCTCGGCGGAACCCAGTCGCTCCACACCAACGCCTATGACGAGGCCTTGGGTTTGCCAACCGACGAGTCGGCGCTTGTAGCTCTTCGCACCCAACAGATCCTGGCGGCCGAATCGGGCCTGACAGACACGGCGGATCCGCTGGCAGGAAGCTATTTCGTCGAGTCGTTGACTGCGGCGATGGAATCAGCCGTGGTCGACCTTCTCGACATGATCGACGAACTGGGTGGGGCAGTACAAGCGATCGAAGAAGGCTGGATGCAGGGTCAGATCGAGGAGTCTGCCTACACCGAGGCAAAGAGACAATCAGGCGGTGAAAGCGTCGTCGTGGGGGTCAACAAGTTTGTGGCCGATGCCGATTCGCCGATTCCGATCCTGGAAGTCGACCCCATGCTGGAAGCGGGTCAGGTGCGCAGGCTCGAGGCCCATCGGCAGAACAGGGATCAAGCCGGTGTCGACGGTTCTCTCCAGACCGTCGCCGAAGTGGCCGGTACAGACGACAATTTGCTCCCCGCCATGCGGGATGCATTGTCGATCGGCGCGACCATCGGCGAAGTCTCTGATGTACTCCGGGGGGTGTTCGGGGTCTATCGGCCGTCGTGATGCGGAAACTCATCAGTCTGCGATTAGCGTCTCCGGCTGAGCATGGACACAAAAACTCATCTCCTGATTATCGGTGGCGGGCCTGCCGGCACTCAGGCAGCCACCACAGCCGCGGCCAGAGGTGCCCGGGTAACCCTCGTCGAAAAAGACATCGTCGGAGGGGCGGCCCATCTCTGGGACTGCATTCCATCGAAGACGATGGCGGCGAGCGCTCTCCGGCACACATCGGTCCGAAACGCGGTCAAATTGGGACTCGTGAACGACCCGGGCACGGTCGACACCACTGTTTTGGCGTCACGCATCAAAGACATCACCGCAGACATCAACTCCAATTGGGTGGAGCTGCTTTCGTCCCAGGATGTGGCTCTGGTCGAGGGTTTCGGACGGCTCATCGGCAGTAACAAGGCAGTGATAACCGCAGCCGATGGCCAGGAGACCACCGTTTCATTCGACAAGGCACTCCTCTCCACCGGGTCTGCGCC
>JBGTFH010000093.1:0-3218 GCA_041747375.1 Acidimicrobiia bacterium | reverse complement strand
CAGCATTTACAATCCCCGCAGGACTCAGGCCGCAGGAATTCCCTCCATAGTGGGTTGGCCGGAAACTGAGCCTCTTCGTGCTTCACGCAGCCTGCTGCCGACGAACCTGCCGGTGTTCTCGATCCTCCTCCAACTTCCGATCCCGCTCGGTATGGATCTCCTGCTGACGCCCGGCGAGCACGTCCTTCGGCGTGATGTAGCCAACCGCACTGTTCAGGCGAACGTTGTTGTAATGCTCGACGTAGCCCTGCACCAGTCGCCGCGCATCTTCCAGCGACAGCGGCGTTCCCGGCCGGATGCACTCCCCCTTGAGCGATTTGTGCCAACGTTCGATTTTTCCGTTCGATTGGGGATAGTAGGGCGAAGTTCTGACGTGGGTCATGCCCGAGATCCGAATGAACTCCTTGAAGTCCTTGGCGATGAACTGCGGCCCGTTGTCGGAGATGATCCGGGGCCGTGCTTCCGGGTGCAGTTCCTTAGCCCGCTCCAGGATGATCTCGATGTCCGCCTCCGTCATCGACTCCCGCAGATCCCAGTTGACGATGTAACGGCTACAGCCATCGAGAATGCTGCACAGGTAGTAGAACGTCCCGCTGATGTTGATGTACGAAACATCGATGTGCCAGTGCTGATGCCCTGCCAGCGGCTGCTCAAAGCCAGTACCCTTCTCCGAGGGCTTGCCGTTCCACTTCGACAACATTCCCGCTTGCCCCAATACGCGCCATACGCTGGTCGGACTCACTGCAACGATGTCGGCATCCAGCATCATGAACGTCAGCCGCCGGTAGCCCTCCAACGGGTTCTTCAGATGGAAGCCGATGATGGCTTGCTTCTCCCAATCCTCCAACCAGAAATCGCGGGGAACCCAGCCGTTGTGCTCATTGACCTTGCCGTAGCGTTCCCGCCAGTCGTAGAACTTGCTGGTAGTGATATCGAGCCATGCGATGAACCGCCCGGCGCCGATCTCGGTCTTCTCCGACCAGCGCCGGACGAAATCCACGATCTGGTCCCGCGTATCGTGCGGAACCCAGACACCGGTCAGAGTTCCCCAATCTCTTTTTTTAGCGCGACGTGCTCCGCCATCAGTTCGGCGAGGACCTCGTCCTTGGTCTGGATCTTCTTCTCCAGATAGGCGATCCGCTCCTGCTCTGCGGAGTGGTTGGCTGGCCTCTTCTGCTCGAAGGCAGCCGCCCCGTTCTCGAAGAACTCCTTCTGCCAGCGGTAGAAGACCGTGGGCTGGAGTCCAAGTTCATCGCAGAGCTTCGAGATGGGCTCCTTGTCCAGCAAATGCCGCCTCAGGATGGCGACTTTCTCTTCCGGCGTGTAGTGCTTCCGTTGCTTCTTCATGCGTTCTCTCCATTACCTTACCGGGAGAACGCCTCCTCCATTTCCAGCTGAACCGGAACAGGAACCACGATCGGAATGATGCACCGGCCCGTGACTTCGGGAGATTTCTGGGTCTTCGACACCACCCCCGTGCCGTGCAGAAGACGAACGCGGGTCAAACTCGGATGGCACGTTGTACGGG
Source organism: Acidimicrobiia bacterium (assembly GCA_041747375.1). Taxonomy (GTDB): domain Bacteria; phylum Actinomycetota; class Acidimicrobiia; order Spongiisociales; family ZC4RG35; genus MA-ANB-1. The sequence continues at coordinate 1,690 of JBGTFH010000093.1, read as the reverse complement.
CGAGGGCGAAGGAGTATACTTGGGACCAAAAGGATCTGCCCTGGAGACTTTCTCCTCAAGGAGGACTACTGTGCCACTGTGGACTCCCGATCCGAGCTTCTACCCGTCGCCTAAGATGGCGATGGAGGCACCGGCCGAGAAACTGGCCTTCGTGGTCATGCTGAATGTCGGCAACGGCGGCCACAAAGACGCCCTTGGCGTCGTCGATACCGAACCAGGCTCTTCCACCTACGGGCAGATTGTTGGTAAGGTGGACATGCCTCACGGTGACAACGAGTTGCATCACTTTGGATGGAACGCTTGCAGTTCATGCCTCTGCCCTTACGCGCCACACCCGCACATGGAGCGGCGCTATCTCATCGTGCCGGGCATCAGCTCGTCGCGAATTCACATCATCGACACTAAGCCGGACCCCAGGCAACCCAAGATCGTCAAGGTGATCGAGCCGGAAGAGTTCACGGCGAGAACCAGCTACACCGCACCACACACTGTTCATTGCGGACCCGACGGCATCTACGGAAGCGCGCTGGGATCAGCGGACGGCAATGGTCCGGGCGGCATCTTCGTGATGGACCCCGAGAGCTTTGACGTCCTTGGGAAGTGGGAGGTCGATCGAGGACCGCAGAAGTTAGCCTACGATTTCTGGTGGCATCTCGGTTACGACACCATGGTCACCAGCGAGTGGGGCACGCCGAACATGGTGAAGGATGGCATCAACCCGGAGATCCTGCTCAAGGGTGGCTATGGTCATACACTCCACCTTTGGGATCTCCGCAAGCGACGCCATCTGCAAGCGCTCGATCTTGGGTCGGAGCAGCAGATGGTCCTCGAGCTCAGGCCGGCTCACGATCCCGCCCGCTCGTACGGTTTCGCGGGAGTCGTGGTTTCTCTCAAGGACCTCTCGGCGTCGATATGGGCGTGGCATCAAGAGAACAGCAGTTGGGGTGTGAAAAAAGTGATCGAGATCCCGGCTGAGCCAGCCGAGCCGGACAAGCTGCCTCCCCTCCTCCAGGGGTTCAAGGCGGTACCGCCGCTCATTACCGACATCAACCTCTCTCTCGACGACCGCTTCCTTTACGTTTCTTGTTGGGGCACGGGAGAATTCCGACAGTATGACGTCAGCGATCCCTTCAACCCCAAGCTCACGGGATCGGTTCACCTGGGCGGGATTGTCCGTCGAGCCGCGCACCCGAAGCAAGCCCAAGTGTCCCTCAACGGCGGGCCGCAAATGGTCGAAGTCAGCCGCGACGGGCGACGGGTCTACTTCACGAACTCGCTGTATTCGTCCTGGGACGAGCAGTTCTACCCGGATGGAGTTCGAAGCTGGATGGTGAAGCTGAACGCAGCGAGGCAGGGAGGGCTGCAGATCGATCCCGATTTCTTCGTCGAATTTGGCGATCTCCGTGGCCATCAGGTCCGGTTGGAAGGCGGTGACGCCTCGTCCGACTCTTACTGTTACTCATGAGCGACACCTGCTCGCTCGCCGGCCTCGGCACGACGGCGCTGTTCCTGATGCTCTTGCTCGGTGCCTATCACGGGATCAATCCCGCGATGGGGTGGCTGTTTGCTGTCGCTCTCGGAATGCAGGAGCGCAGTAGTTCCGCTGTGGGTCGTTCTCTGTTGCCCATCGCCCTGGGACATGGTCTGGCGATCGGCGCCGTCGTCTTGATTGCAACTCTGCTAGGAACGG
>JBGTFH010000092.1:0-1548 GCA_041747375.1 Acidimicrobiia bacterium | reverse complement strand
CTTCTCCGCGACATCGTGGAAAGCCGCCTTTGGGGTGTACCTGTATTCGAGAGGGGTTGGGGTGTCCTGGTGTTGCACTGCCACGACTCCGAAGTGGCGATGTCGAGATCGTGGGTTGGATCACCGGACCGGGGATACTCGGGCTCGACGAACTCGAACACGAACGCCCCGTAGCCGCGGCGGCGTCGAAGATGTCGAGCAGTTCACCGAACTCACGAGCCTGAACCTGTTCGTCGCGTAGATGAGCACCCACCACTCGCGGGTGGTACGGGGCTGACCAGTCGACCACGCCATCGCCCTCGGTGCGGCAAAGGTCGGCCCCCTCGTGGGCGCAACATCCGACTCGGTGATGAGAAGCGGGAGACCCGGTCTGCTGGCGCGCTGCAGGCCGGTGAGTAGGTGGAGCGGTTCTTTCGGTCTCGGTAGAGGTTGAATCCAACTCCGTCGAACAGGGTCCAATCGACCGTCTCCCATGATCCGGACCCGTCTGTGGGGGCGTCGATCGTTGGCGGTGCGAGGCCCGACCGACAGGGAGGATCTCGTGGCAGAGCCAGGACATCGGCCGCTTCCGGTCCCTCGCTGCGCTCCAGAGAACGTTGTGGCATGCTTGCCTCCCTCAGGAACAAAACACTCTATATTTTGCAAGCTCCGGGAAGAGACGTCCGTGTCGGCACATGCCTGAGGGCGGAAGGGAGACGGTTTTGTCGGTCAAATCGACCGAACGACCACAACGGAGATGGGCGAAGCGCGAGGCCACTGACCAGACGAGGCTGGTGGGCCACAGCAAGCTGACGCCGTACGTGTTGGCCGGTCCCTCGATCGTGGTTGTCAGCGTGATGCTCGCCTTCCCCGTCGGGTATGCGTTATGGGGGAGCCTGTTCGATGCCGATTCCATCGGTGGCGAGCAGTATTTCGTCGGCATCGAGCAGTACACACGCCTCTTCACCGACTCGGACTTCCTGTGGTCGGTCAATCGCACGGCCGTGTTCGTGTTGGGGACGCTGATCCTTGGCCTGGCAATGGGAATCGCATTTGCGTTCCCTCTCAACCGGGCCGTCGGAAAGCTTCGCTTTCTGAGGGGTCTCACGATCGTGCCGTACCTCGTGTCGGGTGTCACCACGGCTGTGATCTTCCGGTTGATCCTCAATCGCGATTTTGGTCAGGTGAACCGGATTCTCGGGTTCTTTGGAGTGCCAGAGCTGGCGTGGTTCTCGAATCCGCATCTCGCCATGCTGGCGTCGATCGGCGCCCAGGTCTGGTCCGATCTGCCGTTGGTGATCCTGCTGATCCTGGGGGGCTTGCAGACCATCGATCCCTCGCTCATCGACGCCGCCGACGTCGATGGCGCAACGGGATGGCAGCGGGCCTGGAGGATCTCGATGCCTCTCGTCACACCCCAGCTGGCACTCGCAACCGTCCTCCTCAGCTACCAGGCGCTGACCTCGCTCGGTGTGGTCGTTGCCCTGACCGGAGGCGGGCCTGTCAATGCCACCAGGACACTGCCCATCGCCCTGTACGAGTCGGCGTTTCTCGATCTGAAAACGAATG
>JBGTFH010000091.1:0-3805 GCA_041747375.1 Acidimicrobiia bacterium | reverse complement strand
TCAGAGCTGCGAGCACGGATCCCAGAAAAGCCGAAAACCCTTGCGGTGCAAGGGTTTTCGTTCGTAGCGGGGGCGGGATTTGAACCCGCGACCTTCGGGTTATGAGCCCGACGAGCTACCAGACTGCTCCACCCCGCGTCGATGGAAATAGCATTTTAGGAACGAAGGCCTCCCAATGCCAACAGCCACAATTCTGGTTCAGTTACGCGCACCCTTCGGCTGTTCTCGACCGGTGACTAAATACCGTCGCCGTCGTCCGCGGTCGCGGCCAAACCAACAGCAACCAATGGGATCTTGAGCTCGAATGTTGCCCCCAGACCGGTGTCTTGTTTGAGGCGTAGCGTTCCACCGTGCCGTCCGGCGATCTCCCGGGCAATCGCCAAACCGAGACCCGCTCCCCCGGTCTGAGCCGTTCGGGACTCATCGAGCCGGGCGAAACGACCGAAAATCCGCTCGGCGTCGGCTGGGTCGACTCCAGGGCCATCGTCTGCAACGACGACCACACCAAAACCGTCCTCTTCGATGAGGCTGACCTCAATTGTGTTGCGTGCGTACCTCTCGGCATTCTCCATGATGTTTCGAACGGCTCGGGCCAATTGACCGGCATCCCCGACGACATAGGCGGCCGACACGCCGGAAAGGTCGACGCCCACCCTGCCTCGCTCCTTGAGTTTCCGACCCTCACGGAGAACAACATCGTCGAGATCGAGGGGCCGAAACTCAACAGCGCCATCGCCACTGTCGGCCCGAGCCAGATGGAGCATGTCTTCTACCAGCGTCTGCATACCGATGACCTCCTCCAACAAAGCTTCTGGATCGGCCAATTTCCTGCTCGATGGATCCTTCTCAGCCAGTTCGAGCCGCGCCCGGAGCCGGGTCAGAGGGCTGCGCAACTCGTGGGAGGCATCTGCCACGAATTGGCGCTGCCGCTGGGTAGACGCCTCGATTCGTGCCAGCATCTCGTTCAGCATGACGGCGAGGCGGCCGATTTCGTCGTCAGTGTGGGGCTCGGCCAGCCGGGCGCCGAGATCGCCCGCACCGATTCCGGCAACCTCCTGCCGCATGACCTCAACTGGCTGGAGGGTTCGCCCAACCATCCACCAGATCAGGGCCGCGAAGACCACCGTCAGGATTGGAACTATGAGCGCCATCGCCGCCAGGAGAGCTGCCACACTCTCTCCGACCGGGTCGTAGGAGCTCCCCACGATGATCACCGAACCATCGGTGGCGGCCTTCGTGAGGACCCGGAAACTGTCATCGTCTACCTCGGGCACCTGAGTGATGACGAACCCCTCGACATCGCCGGCCGCCAAAGCGGCCACTCCATCGAGATTGGGCGTGGAGGACAGGACGAGGCCGTCGGGTCCGACCAGTTGGGCGAAGCCATCGACAAACGCCGGGAGGGCGCTAGTCCCCCCCTCCACCTGCGAAATCTCGGCCACCCGTTGTTCCAGCGCAGCGTCGATCCCTGCAGTGAGCGCATTCCGCTGCAACACCACGAGGGCAACCCCCGACAGCACCAGCCCGACTATCACAAAGATCGTGGCGAGGACCGTGGTTCGGAATCGGATCGTCCTCGATCTCATCTGTCGTCAACCAGTCGATAGCCGGCACCACGAACAGTCTCGATCGAGTGACGGTCGAACGGCTCGTCGACACGGGTTCGAAGCCGGCGAATATAAACCTCGACGATGTTGGGATCTCCATCGAACTCGTACTCCCATACCCCATCGAGGATGTCGAGTTTGGACAAGACCTGACCGCCCCTGCGGACCAAAAACTCGAGAAGGTCGAACTGCCGCTTGGTCAACTTCACCTCATCGTCGCCACGCCAGACCCTCCGCTGGCCCGGGTCAACCTGCAAATCACCGACGGCGATCGGCGCCGGATCGCGACCGCCTGTCCGGCGCAAGAGGGCGCGAACCCGAGCGACCAACACCGCGAATGAGAAAGGTTTGGTTAGGTAATCGTCAGCACCCGTGTCCAAGGCCTCTGCCTCGTCGAGGTCTCCATCCTTGGCGGTCAGCATCAAAATGGGGGTCCAGTTACCGGCTTCCCGCAAGTCAGCACAAATCTGATATCCGTTGCGCCCGGGAAGCATGATGTCCAGGATGATCAGGTCATAGGTGCCCTCCGTGGCCTGCCAGAGGCCCGCGGTGCCATCGAAGGCAACGTCGACGGTGAATTTCTCATCCTCGAGGCCACGTTTAACCAGTGTGGCGATCCTCTTGTCGTCTTCGACCAGGAGAAGTTTCACACGGACATTCTCGCACCCGAAGCTGACTCGCTGCTGACAACGCCGCCCGCAAGGTCAGGCTGTGGTCAGGGTCGACTTCATAGATTCGGGAGAGTCCAGATGCAAAGGAGTACGGACATGAAGAAGACCACGAAAGCCCTCCTTATCGGAGCAGCATTCGCGGGTGCTGCGGCAGTACCGGCGATAGCCCAGGCGGTATCGAGCGACACGGATCCGGCCGAAGTCGACCGCCCGATCACAGGCGAGAGCCTCAACCGGGCGAGCTCGGCTGCCCTCGAGTTCATCGGGGAGGGACTGGTGACCGGCACCGAAATCGAAGATGAGGAGAGCTACTACGAGATCGAAGTCACCCGTGACGACGGGAGCGAGGTCGACGTCCAACTCGACGAGGCATTCAACGTGGTCGGGTCGGAAGACGACGGCACCGGCGCTGACCACTGATCCGATTACTTCGTGATAAAGGAGAATCCATGCGAATCACGCCGCTGATCGGAATCGGAACAATGATTCTGGTGACATCATGCACCAACCCGGGTGCCAATAGCACGACCAGCGTTCCCACGACTCCAGTCGCACAAGTCGACGTCGCTGAGCAATGTCCATCCGAGGGAGAAGTGCTGGAGACTGCCAAGCTCTACATCGAGCACAACGCAACCGATGCCGACACCGGGGTCCACGGCCTCTTTGGTGGATCGGCCTGGTCTGAGCTCTGCATCTGGGATCCCAACGGCATCCTCATGTTGGCGGTTGACCCGCGCAACGCGCTGGGCGATCTCACCGTCGCCGACTTGTTCTTCGAATCACGCGAGCCACCCAACGACGAGTACAGCCTCGATGACCTCAAGTCCGACTTCCCGGAGGGCACCTACACCGTGAGCGGCACCGACTTCGAAGGGGTGGCCCGTGTCGGAAAGGCCACGTTTTCTCATGCGATACCGCAACAGCCGGTTATCAGCGGCCCGGCGACCGCCCCCGATGAGGAGTCCGCTCACGAGGCCACGGTCAGCACATCAGACCTGGTCGTCAAATGGGAGCCGGTTACGACCGACCTTGACGGGTTGCCGATTGAGCTGACCGGCTATCAGGTAATTGTCACGAAAGTAGACCACGACGACCCGAATGGATTGTCACGCCCGGTTTACGACGTTCATGTTGGCCCGGGAGTCGATCAGCTTCTGGTGCCGGAGGGATTCCTCGAACCGGCCACGATCTACGAACTCGAAGTCCTCGCCCTGGAGGTATCGGGAAACCAGACCATCACGGTCGGCTTCTTCACCACGGAGTAGAGACCTACGGTTGGTCCGGTCGATGCTTCTCTGCCTCAGCAACGGCGGCGCGTAAGTTTACGCCCAAAGTCCAGCCCTACGGCCAGCCCTGGTGGTGGAGTCGGAACTCCCTCACTTCCTCGGTTGTAGTGGGACCCCAGGCCCGGGTTGGCACCGGGTGTTCGAGCCGGGCGGTGACCAGTTCGTCCATGGAGAGCCCGATCGGTTCCGTGATCGGGTCGATGCCATAAATACGGGACGCATTCCATCCGAGGATCTTTGC
>JBGTFH010000090.1:0-9550 GCA_041747375.1 Acidimicrobiia bacterium | reverse complement strand
CGATAGCTGGAGGCGGATATATGAAGAGATCCGCCTGTAGATATCCCGACCCAGTTCTACCGCGCCAACCAGGGTGGCGAAGTTGTCATCGGTCAGGATCATCTTCGCCGCCTGTTTGGTGACCTCCGATCCACTTCCCATAGCGACGCCGATGTCGGCCTGCTTGAGGGCGGCAGCGTCGTTCACAGCGTCACCCGTCATGGCAACCACATCGCCGGACGACTGCATCAGCCTGGCGAGCCGGACCTTATCCTCGGGAGCAACCCGCCCGAAGACGTGGATTTCGGGAAGTTTCTCGATCACTTCTTCATCAGACATTTGCGAAAGTTCGAGACCGGTGACGACGCCCGGGCCGAGTCCGAGCTGATCTGCGATGGCCCGAGCGGTGATGGTGTGATCTCCGGTGATCATCCTGACGTCGATGCCGGCGCCACGGGCTACCTGTACGGCGTCCCTGGCCTCGAGACGTAGCGGGTCGATGATTCCTACGAGGGCGACGAACATCAGACCTTTGACGGAGGAGAAACGGTCCTGGGAGGCGGCTGCCATTTCGTTGTCGTCGAGATCGCGGGCAGCGAATCCCAGAACCCGTAAACCCTGCTCTGACAATTGCTGGTTGGCCGCGAGAATTTCTTCTTGTACTTGCTCGATGGGAACAGTCTCACCGTGCCAAACCGCCCGGTCACAGAGTCCCAGGACAACGTCGGGAGCACCTTTGACGCTCATGAAATGTGGAGCACGGAGAACGGCCGGAGCCAACCAGTCGGGGCGGTCGTGGAACGTGGCCATGAATTTGTATTCGGAGTCGAACGGGACCTCTCCGAGACGTGGCATGGCTCGTCGAGTTTCTGTCGCATCAACACCGACCTTGGCGGCCAGGACTACGAGCGCCGCCTCAGTTGGATCACCGATGACCGATCCGTCATCACCAACTGTGGCGTCACTGCACAAGGTCAGGCCGAGTGCAAGGCCCTGGAAATCGGGTGTTGGTGCCCCGGCCACACCCAGGATGGCCCCGGATTTCGAGTAGCCACTTCCCTCGATCTGGTACCAAGCGCCACCGGCGAGCATCTTGGTCGCCGTCATTGCGTTCATCGTGAGCGTGCCGGTCTTGTCGCTGTTTATCAGGGTCGTGCCGCCCAGAGTCTCGACATCGGTGAGGGTCTTGACCACTGCCTTGGCCTCGGCCAGCAGACGAGCTCCAGACGACAACATCGCTTGCACGAATGTGGGAAGACCCGTAGGGATCGAGGCGATGGCGGTGGAAATGCACAGCAACAGCAGTGTCTCTATTTCCTGGCCGCGGGCGAACCCGGCAATGGCGATGATGGCCACCGCACCCCAGGCCATGAAACCAAAAACCTTTGTCAGTCCATCGAGCTCCTGTTGTAAGGGTGACTTGGAGCGTTGAACCGAGCTAACCATTCCGGCGATGTGGCCCATCTGGGTCGCCTGTCCAGTACCCGTCACGATGGCTACGGCCGTGCCTCTCGTCACCTGGGTGTTTTGAAAGACCATGTCTATTTGGTCTCCAAGGGCGACATCGGGGCTCATGATCGTGGCAGGTGACTTGGCTATTGGTGCGCTTTCCCCGGTGAGGGCCGCCTCCTGCACCTCCAGCGTTGCTGATGTGACAATCCGGCCGTCTGCGGGCACTACGTCACCAGCTTCGAGAAGCACGATGTCTCCGGGGACAACATTTGTCGCATCGAGTTGAACCACCTCACCGGATCGGATCAGTCGGGCAGTTTTGACCTGGAGTTCGGACAAGGCGTCGACGCTCTTCCGGGCCTTTAGCTCCTGGTTGGTTCCCATCACCACGTTGAACGTGACCAGACCGCCAACGATCAACGCAGTAGGGATCTGCTCGATGAGCAAGCTGGCCGCGGCCACGATGATGAGCATGATGTTCATCGGATTCGAGAGCTGCTCCATGGCAATCGACCAGGTGGTGGTGGGAGGCTCCTGTGGGATTTCGTTTAAGCCGTATTGGGCGATTCGGCGGTCTACTTCTGCCTGGTCGAGTCCTTGCTCAACATTTACCGATAGCCGTGTCGCCACGTCGCTGGCGTCAAGCGCGTGCCAGAAGACTTTTTCGTCGATCGCTGTAATGGGTGCCTCGGCGATGGTCAAACGGTTGCTCCTGTTAGATCGCGCCACATTATCAATTCATTCTTGGGTAGGGGACCATGCCGTCAGATGCAATTCGGGCGCCTGCCGGGTTGAGCAGGGTCCGGGATTTCGCCGCAACCCGGGCCGATGTGCTAAAAATCAGACTGTCGAGTCGCAATCGTTGCGAGTGGTGGCCGACAATATCGATAGTTGAAAGAAGGAACTCTCGTGCCGCTTTTGGACCTCTTTTGGGCAATGCTCTGGTTCTTCCTGTTTTTCATGTGGATCTGGCTTCTGATCAGTCTGTTCACCGACGTCTTCCGGAGTGACGACCTTTCGGGCTGGGGCAAGTCCGGGTGGATCTTCTTCATGATCATCATCCCGTGGCTTGGCGCACTGGTATATGTCATCGTTCGCGGGAAGTCGATGCAAGATCGGTCGATCGCCGAGATGGCCAGACAGGAGAAGGCGAGCCGCGCCTATATCCAGGACGTGGCAACTAGCACATCGACTGCCGATGAGTTGGCCAAGATGGCTGCCCTCCGTGACAGTGGCGTGCTAACCGACCAGGAATTCACCGCGCAGAAGACTGCATTGCTCAGCTGAACTGGTGACTGTACAAGCTCACGGGAGAATTCGATGTGACGACGGCCAGGGCGGCATGGGTCGGCGTCGGGAATCCCAATACCAAGTTCATGCATTGTCTGCCTGCCTTCCACGACACCAATACGGTCGTTGGGGAGCGAGATCATGGAATTGACCGGGATGCCGAACGGTCTCGAGGTAACTAACGACGTGTTCGAGTCAGACCGCAGCGTTGCATTCCAGCAGGCGGAGAGTCGACTGCATACCATCAAGGCCTTGTTGGTCGCCACCCTCGCCTGACGGGTTGGACCAGCAAGTCGAGAGAGGTCTTATCGGACACCGTTCCCTGAGGAGGGTGTGAATGGTCGCGCAAGTTGGGAAAAGCCTGCGTACGCCGCGTGCCGCAGCGGGCGCAGGAATCGCTTTCTCGGTACTGCTGGGCGCCGTCTACGTCCTGCTGCGGCTTTCGATTCCGACCGATCCGAACGACAGCGAGTGGCTGAGCGAGCGAGCTGGCCTCGTCAGGCTCGCCCTCGCCCTCGTTCCCTTTGCCGGGATAGCTTTCCTCTGGTTCATGGGAGTGGTTCGGGATCGAATCGGGGACAGCGAGGATCGATTCTTCTCGACCGTTTATACCGGGAGCGGGCTGCTTTTCCTGGCGATGGTTTTCGTTGCAGCGGCCGGAGCGGGTTCCCTCCTGGCGACCTATGCCAGAGTGGGCAATTCGATTGTCGACAGCGGGTTGTATTCGTATGTGCGCGACATGATCTATGTGATCAACAACGTCTATTCGGTCCGCATGGCCGCTGTTTTCATGTTCTCGCTCGCGACAGTTGGAATTCGCACCAAGTACATACCGGTCTGGCTCAGCATCATCACTTACGTTCTGGCGCTCAGTCTTCTCCTCGCAATCAGCCACAATCTATGGGTCTCGCTGGTGTTCCCGGCATGGGTCCTGGTCATATCGGTGTATTTGTTGTTTACGAACTTTCATACCAGGTCACAATCCGATGCCCCGGCGAATAGCGGCTAGGGCAATCAGCTAGAGGAGCAACAATGGACAAGATTGTCCGTCGATGGGAATGGCGAGCATTTGGTAGTCATTTCGAAACGGCCGAGAGGGTCTTTGCCTCGATGACTCCACTGGGCGACCCGGCCGAGTCCGATGAGACCTACATCCTCGGGCCCGGTGACGTCAACGTGAAGATCCGTTTCAGTCTCCTCGATATCAAGAAGCTGATGGAGGTCGATGCCGAGGGCCTCGAACTGTGGACTCCGATCTCGAAGGTTGAATTCCCGGTACCGGCAGAAGCTGCTCTGGAGGTGTTCGACGCATGGGGGTTGGACCGACCCGGTCCCGAGCGGGAGATATACGAACTCGACCACTTTCTCGATGAGTTGATCAATCCGCACCCCGAGCTGGAGATCGTCAGCGTTCACAAGAAGCGGGTCCGCTACAGCTTCGACGGATGTATGAGTGAGCTGACGGAGATATCCGCCAACGGTCGGGAAGCCAAAACGAATGCGGTCGAAGACCCCGACCAGGCAACGGTGGTTTCCAATGTGGGACAACTGGGGGTGTCAGACCATGTGAATATGAGCTACAACCGCGGCCTGCGCTGCCTGTTGGGGCTATCGCCGGTCCGGTATGCCGCCATCGATATCGGCACCAACTCGGTCAAATTCCACATCGCCGAGCAAGAACCCGATGGGACATGGATCAGGGTCGTCGACCGTGCCGCGGTGACCAGGCTCGGCGAAGGCCTCGATGATTCCGGTGAGATCCAGCCCGAGGCCATGGAGCGGACCATTGGTGCCGTCGAGGAAATGGTTTCCGAGTCGAGGGCTCATGATGTGCTGGCGGTCGCTGCGGTGGGTACGGCAGCCCTCAGGATCGCCGGTAACACGGCGGCCGTGATCGAGAAAATCAGCGAGCGCACGGGCCTGACTGTGGAGGTCGTGTCGGGTGAAGAGGAAAGTCGCCTCGCCTACCTGGCCGTGAGCGCCGGAGTGGGCCTGGACGACGGTTCGGTTGTCGTCCTGGACACCGGTGGCGGCAGCACGCAGTTCACCTTCGGACGGGGTGGCGACGTCGACGAACGCTATAGCGTCAATGTCGGAGCGGTCACCTACACCGAGCGATTTGGACTTTCCAACGCGATCGACGATGCCACGATCATTGAGGCTCGCCGGGCGCTGCGTGAGGATTTCGCCAGCCTGGATGGACGCACCGCACCCGAGGCGCTGATCGGTATGGGTGGGGCGATTACCAACTTGACCGCGGTGTCCCTCTCGCTCGACCCATACGACCCGGATGTCGTTCAGGGGGCAACGATCACAGCTGAGGAGGTGGATCGTCAGATCGCCCAGTACCAATCAATGGAAGAGACCGAGCGGCGTTCCGTCACCGGGCTCCAGCCGAATCGGGCTCCGGTGATCCTGGCGGGGGCGTTGATCGTGTCCACCGTGATGGAGAAGCTAGGTCAACAATCTCTCGTGGTCAGCGACCGCGGTCTCCGTCATGGTCTGATCCCGGAGCGTTTCGGGTTGTTCCCGACCTCCTGAGGACGTCTATGTTCGTCTCGGAGTCCGGCCGTGAAGAACGCCGGGAGCGTCTGGCAGAACGGGTGAGCGCGGCTTCCTACGGAACCGTTCTCATTATCGCGTCCTTATTGGTCGTCGAGTCCGACGATGTCGCCTCCGGGTTGGGATGGGAGCTCGTGGTTGGTGTTGGCGTCGCCACCTGGGTGGCTCATTTCTATGCCGAAGTCCTGGGGAACCAGGTCCGCAATGTCGACGCCCTCGAGCCGCAGGAGCTACGCAAGGCGATGGCCGACGGTCTTCCGATACCTCTTGCCGCGGTACTGCCGAGCGTGATTTTGGTGCTCGGGCGATTGGACGTGCTGGCACCGAGGCAGGCCCTGTGGGTCGCCGTGACTTGTGCGTTGATTCAACTGGTCGCCGTGGGTGCTTATGCCGGGACCTTTTCCGATCAGAGGTCGAGTTCGTGGCGTTACGCCGCTATGGCTGCCGCGTTCGGGGTGGCGGTGGTCTTGATTATGGTGGCCCTTGGCCACTGACCTGCCCGGAAGGCGGGTCACTCACCCGCCGAGGGTCATGCCTTCTAGGTCGGCCGATGGGGTGATGTCGGGGAGGCGCATCATCCGGAAACCATTGACAAAACCGAAAAGTGCGGCGAGGAGCGGGACGAAGAGTGCCGCCTGCAAGGCGCGGGGCCGTGCCTCCGTGTTGATTCGAACGATTTCGGTGGCTATGTCATCAGGTTGACTTGCTAGCTGTTCGTCGAGTTGCGTGTTGCTCAGTATCTGAGCGGCTTCCTCGAGGACCGTAGCGACTTGATCCTGTTCGGCCTGGGGAAGGACCGTGCTCGCCTCGCTCATCGACACGAATGTGAACGACAGGGTCGCCAGCATGATTCCTCCCGCGAATGCCAGCCCGAAGGCAAGACCGAAGGAGCCCGCCGCCGAGTTGACCCCGGCTGCTTCGCTGACCCGCTCCTCGGAGATCGGTGCCAGGGCGTAGTTGTTGAGCTGCGATACGAGCAACCCCAGCCCTAGGCCCATGATGAACAGAGGTATGGTGAGCCACCACCCCGTATCGGTCCGCGGCACGATCGGGATCATTACGAGGATGCCCAGCGCGAGCAAACCGAAGCCGGCACGAATGATGCCTTCCGGTCGCCGCCTGCCGGCCCGCTTCCCGGCGGCCATCGCCACGAAAAACATCGTCAATGACAATGGGGCGAGAGTCAGGCCAGTCTGCATAGCGTTGTACTCGAGCACCATCTGCAAGAAGATCGGAACGACGATCATCGATCCACCGAGCGCGATCTGTTGCATCATCTGCCCGGTGATGCCGAGCCGGAACATCTTTGATCTCAGCAGGCTGGGGTCGAGGAGCGGGACTTCTCCGGAACGCTTCCGACGCACCAGCCAGAATCCCAAAGCGGTGAGAGAAATGAGCCCGGTCGCGATGAGGATGCCTACGCTCTCGCCGCCCTTCTGCCACACCAGAATACCCATCACCAGGCCGCCCATCCCGAGGATGGAGAAGATGGCCCCGATCAGGTCCATCCGTCGGTCGCCCGTAAATGGCACTTCTTTCACCAGGCCGATCCCTGCTAGCACGACGGCGATGATCACGACTTCGAGGGCGAACCCAAATGCGCCAGGAGAGATAGGTGGTGACGAAGCCGCCTATGAGGGGGCCGACAGCAGCGGCAATCGCCGCCGATGCGCCGACCAGGGCATAAACCCTTCGCTGGGCGCTGCCCTGAAAATTGCCGTGGATCAGCGCCTGCATCGCAGGAAGGAGCAGGGAGGCGCCGAGACCCCCGAAGATGCCCCAGAGGACGATCATTGGCACCAGGCTGGTGGTAACGGTCATCGTCAGTGCCCCAATCGCATATGCGACGAGGCCGATCACATAGGCTCGCTTCCGGCCGATCAGGTCTCCCACCTTGCTGCTGATCAGAATGAACGCCGCCGAAACCAGGGCCTCGATTGCAATTGCGGCCTGGACGCCGCTCACCGTGGTACCGAGATCGTTGACTACGGCAGCGATTGACACGTTCATCAAAGTGGTGTCGACGACGAGGACGAACATCGCCATGGCCAGCAGGATCGCGAGCTTCGGGTTCCAGTCGCCCTGTTCGATTGGCCCGGTCACCTCAACGCGAGGTTCCGATTGCTTCCTCGATCCTCGCCAGCCGTTGGTTGTAGATGAGATCGACCGCAATGCTGATAGCGAGGACCATAATCATGGCGATTGAATGCTGCCGGTCGAACATCTAACTTGGTAGCGGGAACCGATTCGGTCGTCAACGAGGTCCCTTGTGGGAGATCGTCAGCAATGGAAGCGGTAGACCGTTCATTCGCCGGCGGACTCCTCCGCTGCCTCTTGGCTATCGATCGATTCAGTCACAGTTGTTTCCGCCGCGGGTGCCGCCTCCTCAGCCGGTGTCCGCAGTTGGGATGCGAAGTAGTTCAGGGCCGTCTTCGTCTTGGTCTGTTGGGCTGCGGTCAGGTCGACGCCTCGCTCGGCCAGGAAGACACGCGTTTCCGCTGCTACCTGCAAGGCCCCCGCGGGAGTCGCCTTCGTTGAGAGCTCCAGGATTCTCGAACCGTTGGGGTACATCCAGAGTTCGGCGACCATAGGCGTCTTGAGAGCCTTCGGACTGAACTTGAGCTTCAATATCGTTATCGGCCCCAGCACGCTCAAGTCTTTCAGAGTCAGCCCATCCGGAGCATGATCACCAAAAAAGGCCTTCTGCCGTTTGGAGAAAATACTTCCGATCTTGGCCTTTCCCAGCACGACTTTCCGTACCGCCGCCGCTGTAGTGACGTTCTTTATGGTGCCAGAACACACGAAGCCACCCGGCATGGCATCTACCTCGATCCCCATTTCTTTGAGGCCTTTACCCTTCGCTAGACCTAACGGCAGCGGGCGGAGCTTCACTGCTGTGTCACCGGCGCCACCCTGGATTCCGCGGCTCCGCACCACGACTCCAGCGGCATTGAGATCCAGATCCGGTGTGTCGTAGAAGGTGATTTGCCGTATCTTCGCCTCAAGTGGATCGAGATCGAGGGAGCTCACAGCAGAGCGAATGTCGGAGTCGGGAACTGTCAGCTTCAACTCGACTGAGTCGGATCTGGCCATTTCCTTCAAGAGCTCCGAGAGCTGTGCACCGTCGAGAGTTTTCGCCATTTCGATTCCTCGGTGTGTTTGGCTCCAATGTCGGCTGGCCGGAAAGGAGCTTTTTCGTTTGTATTCGCTGATCCTACGACTCAGGTTTGCCTCCGCCAAATGGGGTTTTGCGACGAAGCTGGACGAATCTGCTCCCGGTCAGGCAGCGGCGAATTCTTTGTGGTCCGGGAGGGGATAGTCGTGGTAGTCGGCCATCGGTTTGCGTCTTGCGACTACCCGTGCTGCGTTGAGGATCGCCAGGATATCGATCGCCTCCTGAGCGATGGCACCGACAATCGGGGAGAGCAGACCCATCACAGCGAGTGTCATCCCGATCATCGACAGGACAATTCCGCCCACCGCGCTCTGCAGGGCGATTCGGCGCGTTCGTTCCCCGATATGGAACAACTCATCGAGCCGTTCCAGGGAAGAGTCGAGGACGACCGCCCCGGCAGCCTCTGAGGTAACGTCGCTGCCCTGTCCGAAGGCGATACCCACGTCGGCTGCTGCCATCGCCGGGGCGTCGTTGATACCGTCTCCGAGGAACAGAGTCGTGCTGGTCTTCCCGACCTCGCGGACGATCTCCAGCTTCTCCTCAGGAGACACCCCCGCGTGCACGTCGGTGATCCCGACCCGGGCCGCCAGGTACTCGACCTCGCTCGAACTGTCCCCTGAGATGAGCATGGTCCGCGCAACACCGTGACGGGGCCCGAGATGTTGTACGAACTCCCACGAACCGAGCCGCGGCTCGTCGCGAAAACGGAAAGTGGCCGCGTATCGGTCGTCGATCAGGACTACTGCCTCCATTCCGGCCGACTTCTCCGGAATGTGATGTCCGTCGTGATCAAGTACCTCCAGTGCCTTGGTACGACTGGTGATTGTGACCCTGTGTCCGTCTACGGTGCCGACCAGACCCTGACCGGGTCGCTCCGACACCGTTGCCACTTCGGCGGTTACGTCTGCACCAAGTTCCTCCTCGGCCACCGTAACCACCGCCGCGGCAAGGGGGTGACGGGAATAGCGCTCGAGTGCCGCCGAAAGTCGGAGCACCTCCGCCCGATCGACACCCGGGGCCAAATGCACTTCAGTGACTGTCGGCCGCCCGTAAGTGAGAGTGCCGGTTTTGTCGAACATCACCGTCGTCGTC
>JBGTFH010000089.1:0-8668 GCA_041747375.1 Acidimicrobiia bacterium | reverse complement strand
AATCCGCCGACAGTTTCATAGGGACCTTCCGGAATCATCACCCCGAGGCTCTCCAAGCGGTCGGGACGACAGCTACCTGCCACCAGGTAGCGGTTACGGCCGGCCGGGCGTATCGCCATCACCTCACGGATGTCGTGCTCGTCGGCGATGTCACCTACGAGTTCCTCAGCGACATCTTCCATTGTGACGATGCCTGCGGCGCTCCCGTGCTCATCGACGACAATGCCGAGATGGCTGCGGGTTCTGCGCATACTCGATAACACCGAAGTCAGGCTTGCAGACTCCGGCACCGCTCCGGTGTTTCTGATCAAGTCAGGCGGTACTGGTTCGTCGAGTTGTGAGTCGTCCATCGAGATCAGGTCTTTGATATGGACGAACCCGACCACATTGTCGAGATCTCCGGAGTGAATGGGAATTCGGGAATGGCCGGTGCTCTTCATCAGACGCAGAACCGATCTCGATAAATCGTCCACTTCAGCCGATATCACATCGGGTCGGGGGGTCATCACATCAGAAGCATATTTTCCGGCGAAACCCATCGCACTTGTGAGCAAACTGTGTGCAAAGTCACCGATGATTCCCTCCTTTTGCCCGGCTCCGATCACCATGGCCAGGTCCGCGGACGAATGGCCGCTGTTGAGGGTGTTTGCCGGGGTGACACCGAAGATACGCAAGATTCCGTTCGCGATCCCGTTGAGGACCGCGATCAGCGGGCGAAACACCACAATGAAGGCGCGAAAGGGGAGGGCGAGCAGCACAGCGGTTCGCTCCGGATTCGAGATAGCAATGTTCTTTGGTGCCATCTCACCGACCACCATGTGAAGGAACACCACTATCAAGAGCGCAATCACCAGTGATATCGCGTGCAATGTGGCTTCGGAAAGGCCGAGGAAACCGAATGCGTTCTCCAGGATCCCCGCGATGGCAGGTTCGGCTACCGCACCAAGCACCAGCGACGCCATTGTGATCCCGAGTTGTGCTCCGGCCAGGCTAAGCGATAGGTTCGCTCCTAGGCCGGCCGCCAACCGTGGCGAGGTGCCGGGCATATCGGCGAGGATGTTGCGGCGAGCCGTGATGTAGGCAAACTCGGCAGCCACGAAGAACCCATTTGCCAGCAGTAGCAAAACTAACCAGAACAGTGCTGACCAGTTCATGGCTTCGCCTGGCCGCGTATCCGGGTCACCCGCACTTGGTCAACACGCAGTCCGTCCATTTCTGTTACTTCGAATGCGAAGGGTTCTGCACTGATCACATCGCCTACCACTGGGAATCTGCCGTGTCGAGCGATGAGGAACCCTCCGAGAGTTTCGTACCGGCCATCGGGCCACTCGTACCCGATCAGCTCATCCACCTCGTGCCGGTGGAGCAGGCCAGAGATGGTGGCCACTCCGTCGGGCTGATCGCCAGGTTCGGGATCGAGATCATATTCGTCTTCGATGTCGCCAAAGATCTCCTCAAGCAGATCCTCGAGTGTGATGATCCCCGCCGTACCTCCATACTCGTCCACGACGATGGCCATACCCTTTCCGTTGGTCCTCAACTCGCCGAGGACAAATTCGAGAGATGCCGTCTCGGGCACTTCCAGCGTAGGTTGGGCGATTGCCGATACCTCTGTGATCGACAGCTCGGAGTCGGCCACACCTAGGGTGTCTTTGATGTGGGCTACTCCGATGACAGTGTCGAGCACGTGGTCGTAGATGGGAAAGCGGGAGTGTCCGGTGGTTACAGACAATTGTCTCAGCTCGACTACCGATTGATGACGCTCCATCGCCACCACGTTCACCCGGGGGATCATCGCGTCGCCGGCCGCATTCTCGGTGAAGGCGAGTGCCTTAGTAAGCAGTTCGAGTTCGGTGTCGTCGAGCCACCCTTCGTCCCCAGACGAACGGATCATCAGCTCTAGCTCTTCCATCGAGCGGACTCCGGCCAATTCGGCTCGGGGTTCGATTCCGATCCGTCGTACCGTCCAGTCTGCTGAACGGTTCAGGAACAGAATCAAAGGTCGAAGGGCTCGGTTGGCATATTGCATGGGGACCCCGAACCAAACAGCGGAAAAATACGGGCGCGAGATCGCCAGGTTCTTGGGCAATAGCTCCCCGAAAACCATCTGGCTGCCGGTGGTCAATATGAAGGCGACGGTCAGGGCCACGGCGGCGGCCGAACTTGCCGCCAGGAAAGGTAGCCAGTCGACCAGTGGGGCGATCAGGCTTGCGATAGTAGGTTCGGCGATGGCACCAAGGATCAAAGACGTGACCGTGATACCGAGTTGCGCCCCCGACAGTTCGAAGGAAAGGTTGCGCAGCGAGCGCAGAATTCGATTCGCAGTCCGGTCTCCATCGAGCGCCCGTCGCTCTACCGAACTCCGTTCCACGCTGACAATCGCAAACTCGCCCGCGACGAAGAAGGCGTTGATGATGATTAGAACCGCGACAAGCGCCAACCCGGCAGGGGTACTAATAGGGCAGAACCTCTGGATGCACGATGTCGCCAGCTTAACCGTGGTCCGGTAAATCTGTCACAGGCGGCCCGTAGCGTGGTCGGAAGAAAGGCTGGCTATGCACATCGACTGCGATCAATGCGCGATGAAGGACACAAATACCTGTGACGACTGTGTCGTGACGGTCCTATTCCGGTTGGGTCCGGTCGACCTGACCGAACAGGAGGTCACGGCCCTGGACAATCTGGCTGACGAGGGCCTGGTGCCCAGGCTACGCCTGGTCCCCGCCAACCGCAGGGTTTCCTGACACCAACCCTTGTCGTCGGGAGTTTGGTCGTTATCCTGAGAAGGATGGTCAAGATTTACTCGACACTTCTGATATTGGGATTTCTTGGCATCCTGGCGGTGACATTCGGTGGGACCCTCGCAGAAAATCTGGGTCGTCCCGACAACGACCCCGGCGAGATATTGGGAACCAGGGGTCGTTTGATCTTCGGCGGCTTGCTCGGGTTTTCCATGGGTGGCATCGCCGCCGAGTTCTCGCCTCTCGACTTCTCATGGCAGGCTGCCCTGGCAATCGCCGTCGTGGGCGGGGTGATTGGTGTGGCATGGGCGGGATACGCCGACCGGGTGGCGGGTGAGCCGGCGCCGGCTCCCGATGGGGATGCTCCCCGGACTCACTAGTGATCCTGGTCGTATCCGATGTTCACGGTGCGTTTCCTGCGCTCCGACGTGTCGCCGAATCCGGCGACACGCTGCTGATCCTCGGTGATCTCGCCAATATGACCGATTATCGAACGGGAGAGGGAGCGGTCGCCACCACTTTCGGTCACGATCTAGCAGTTCAGGCCGGAGAGGCCAGGGGCGAGGGGGATTTCGAGGAGATGCGACGTCTTTGGAAGGCGGCCGTGCCCGATCCCGATGCCGGTCGCCAATCGATTGAACAGGCGATCGATCTCCAGTACGCAGAAATGAGAGCCGCACTCGAAGGTGGCCAGGGTTACGTTATCCATGGCAATGTGGACCGCCCGGATCGGCTGGTCTCTGCGTTGCCACCTTCATTTCAGTACGTTCACGGGGAGACGATCGACATCGGAGGCGTGGTCTTCGGGTTCGTCGGTGGCGGGGTCCGCACGCCACTTCGGGCTGTAGGCGAAATCGAAGATGACGAAATGGCGTCAATTCTCGAGGCCATGGGTCCCGTCGAGGTTCTCTGCACCCACGTGCCACCGGCTATCGACAGTCTACGCCGCGACGTGGTGACCGGTCGTGCCGAGCGGGGCTCGGCCCCGATCCTCGATTATCTGATGGGGTCTCAGCCAAGGCTCCACATTTTCGGAGACGTCCACCAACCCCAGGCGACCACCTGGAGGGTGGGATCGACGCGGTGCCAGAATGTCGGCTACTTCCGGGCTACAGGCAGGGCACTGTCCCTCGAGGCTTGACTTCTAGCCTCCGGCTGGCAACTAGGCTTTTCTCAAACCATGACTGACGGAACCTTTCAGACGCTGGAAATCGATGCCTCGCCCGACGATCTCTATGAGGTGGTCGCCGATGTGGGCAACTATCCAGACTGGGCAACTGGCGTCAAGGAGGTCGAAGTTCTCGAGTACGGGCCCGATGGCGAGGTCCTCCAGGCGCGTTTCGTTCTGGCGGGTTTTGTCAAAGAGATCGAGTACGTCCTTGCTTACACCCATGATCGGCCGAACTCCCTGAACTGGTCGAGCATCGAGAGCGACGATGTCAAGGTCCTCGAAGGCTCCTACACATTCCACGCCGGTGATGACGGCACCGAAGTGGTTTATGCGCTGACCGTCGAGACCGTCTTCACGGTGCCGGGTTTTATCCGTCGTCAGGCGGAGCGGCAGATCGTCACCACCGCCCTCAGAGGCCTCCGCAAGCGGGTAGCCGAGACCACAACATGATGAGGATCGTCCTCGTGACCGGTAAGGGCGGGGTGGGTAAAACCACCGTCGCCGCGGCGACCGCTCTTGCAGCGGCCGACCAGGGATATCGGACGATGGTCACCTCGACAGATCCTGCCCATTCTCTCGCTGACGCACTCACGGTCAAATTGGGAAGTGATCCAACCCAGGTCGTCGACAACCTCCACGGTCAACAGATCGATACCCAGCGACAACTCGATAAATATTGGGGTTCCATTCGCCGCCAATTGATGGATGTGCTCGATTGGGGTGGAGCGGGCGGCATCGAGTCGGAAGAGTTCCTGATCTTTCCCGGGATGGACGAATTGTTTGCGTTGCTCGAGGTAAACCATCACGCTCGCTCCGGCCAGTACGACGTGGTGGTTGTCGACTGTGCCCCCACTGCCGAGACCCTGCGTCTGTTGTCTCTCCCCGAGGTGCTTTCGTGGTACTTCGATCGGGTCCTTCCAACTGAACGTAAAATCATGCGAGCCGCCCGTCCGATCCTGTCGCGGATGACCGATATGCCCCTGCCCAGCGACGACGTCTTCAACGCAGCCCAATCCATCTTCCAATCAATCGAGGGTGTCAAGGAGTTGATGGGAAATCCCGAGGTGACTTCGGCGCGTTTGGTGGTAAATCCCGAGAAGATGGTCATCGACGAGGCCCGGCGAACCTACAGCTATCTCGGACTGTTTGGATACGGGGTCGACGGAGTGGTGGTCAATCGGGTCCTGCCCGACGACGTGACGGATCCATACTTCGATCGGTGGAGGGCGATTCAAAAAGGTCATCTCGACGTGGTTGATGAGGCCTTTGCCGATCTTCCCCGTCTCCGACTCCGGCTCTTCGACGATGAAATGGTCGGGGTCGATCGGCTCCGCAGGATGTCCCGGGAGCTCTATCAGGAATCGGATCCGATTGCTGACTTCGAAGCCATTAGCCCTTTCCAGATCGTCGAACGAGACGGTGGCATCATCATGGAACTCGACGTGCCTTTTGTCGAGAAAGCGGATCTCGACGTCTTCCGTAAGGGGCACGAGCTCTATATCCAACTCGGTCCGTATCGCCGGTCATTTATCCTGCCTGATGCATTGCACCGGCGTGAGGTGACTCGAGCCCGACTCGACGGCGGAAAGCTCTCTGTCGCCTTTTCCGATCCCGAACAGGCAACGTCGTGAATCGCGACGAGTTGTTTGAAACTGCGCGTCGGGCGGGTAAACGAGCGCTGATCCATCTCATTCAGGCTGCCATCGAGGGTGTGAAGGCCGTCGAGGCAGTGATAGATGAGATCGCCAACATGAGGCAAAATGATGAGGACTCCGACCGTCCAGGCCGGACAGAACGAATTGAAGTGGAATGACTGAACCGAACCAGGAACCGATTCGACCCGACGAGGTAATGCCCCCGGGCCAGACCGTGCAGACCCGACAACTGGTCCAGGACGCCGTGTTGATGATCCCCAATCTGGTCAAGTTGATCGGTCGACTCATGACCGACCCGAGAGTCCCGCGCCGGTCGAAAATCGTCTTGGGTGCTGCGGCCGCATACGTCGTGAGCCCGATAGATCTCATTCCAGAAGTGATTCCGGTCATCGGTTGGGCCGATGACGTCATCTTGTTGATGATGGCGATCGACTCTTTGATCTCGAGGACCGGCCCGGAGATCGTCCAGGAACACTGGGACGGGCCAAACGACCTCCTCGGTCTGATCGAGGATGTTCTTTCGCTGGCCAGGAACATCGTTCCTCAGAGGCTGCGTTCGCTGTTCGACCGTTTCAGTGGCTGAGGCGGGCATCGACCTGAACTAAAGTCCGGGGATGCCCTTCAGTGATGGTGTAGCTGACTTCCGATCCGACACAGTGACCCGCCCCACACCCGAAATGCTGGAGGCGATGACGGTGGCGCCGCTCGGCGACGACGTGTACCACGACGACCCAACCGTGTTACTGCTCGAGGAAGAGTCGGCAGCGGCTGTTGGGAAGAAAGCCGCCATATTGGTACCTACCGGGACCATGGGCAATCAGCTTTCCATCATGTTCCACACCACTCCCGGGGAGGAGATCCTGGCTCACGAGGGATCCCATGTGCGCGGTGTCGAAGCCGGGGCGCCTCAAGCGTTGTCAGGTGTTGGCTTCAGGACCGTGACCGGGCCGGGCGGGCAGATCAAACCCGAGGAAGTCGAGCAGATAATGGGCCTGGTTGGCTTTTTCCCCCGGATTTCGTTGATGGTCTGGGAGAACACCCACAACATGTCGGGCGGTCGCGTGATTCCGTTTGACTTGTTTGCCGAAACTTCGGCAGTTGCCCGGAGATTCGGGCTGTCCATCCATCTCGACGGAGCGCGATTGTTCAACGCGGTTGCGGCTACGGGAGTACCTGCCGCCAGGTGGTCCGAGAATGTAGACACGGTCCAGTTCTGTTATTCGAAAGGGCTGGGCGCGCCGATCGGTTCGGTTGTCTGTGGTGACGACGATGTAATCGACGAGATCAGGTATTTGCGGAGACGGATGGGAGGAGGGATGCGCCAGGCCGGGGTGATCGCCGCCGCCGCCCGGATTGCACTCGCCGATCGTGATCGTCTGGGAGACGACCACGTGCTGGCCCGAATGCTCGGCGAGAAGATCGAAGATCGCTTCCCGGGCTCTGTGGATGTCGAATCGATCGAAACCAACATGGTCCGTCCCGATCTCGATGTGATCGGGATCGCCTGGCAGGAGCTGGAGACACGATTCGCCGATGCCGGGATAAGAGTGAACCCGCCGATGGGTGGAGGGTGGCGGCTGGTGACCCACCGGGATGTCGATGAACACGATGTCGGCCGTCTTGTTTCCGTGTTGTCGTAACCGATCTGGCGAGATGGAGTCGAATCAACAGTGAGCTATGCCGTTCTCTTCCCCGGGCAGGGGAGCCAGTTTGTCGGGATGGGAGCCGACCTCTTCGACCTGCACACCGATCTCCTGGGAGAACAATCAGACCGGATTCTCGGATGGTCCCTGCGCAGCGTCTGTCTGGATGGCCCGGAGGAGACCCTGACCAGGACAGAGTTCGCCCAACCGGCGCTTTTCGCCCTCTCCTACGCCCTCTGGTCTTCATGGGTCGACATGGTGGCCATCCGTCCGTCCGGTGCCGCCGGCCATTCTCTGGGTGAGTACACGGCTCTGGCTGCTGCGGGGATCCTCGAATATGGAGAGGCGTTGAGGCTCGTCGCCATGAGGGGCCGGCTGATGGCTATAGCTGCCGATGAATCGCCCTCCGGGATGTCAGCGCTTCTCGGTGTGGACATGGAGTTGGCAAAAAAGGTCATAGCCGCCAGCCTCGCTGCAGGCGGATCGCTACAAATAGCAAACGTGAATGCCCCCGGCCAGATCGTTGTCGCCGGTAGCGTCGCCGATATCGACTGGCTCACCGCCAATGGAAAAGACCTCGGTGTTCGTCGGTCGATACCGCTCAAGGTCGCAGGCGCCTTCCACTCGACCTATATGGCTTCAGCTGCCCGCGGACTCGAGGATGAGCTGAATTCCATCAGCTATTCGCAGCCCGGTTTCCCGGTATGGGCAAATTCGACTGCGGAGCCTTATGAGTTGGTTGACTCCGCCGGGACCCTGGTCGACCAGGTAACGTCTCCTGTCTTGTTCGAGGACTTGCTCAGGAACATGTCGTCGAACGGTCTCAATACCTTCGTCCATATCGGCCCCGGCGAAGTGACGGCAGGTCTCGCCAGGAGGTCGTTGCCCGATGCTGAAGTTTTTACGGTGTCCACGATCGCCGACCTTGAGTCCGCTGGCGATGGTGTTATGGGTACGATGTAGTGAGCCTTAGGAGCGACGAATGAACGCGGAGATAACCGGATGGGGTAAATGCATGCCCCCGAATGTGCTGAGCAATCATGATCTGGAACAGATCATCGACACCTCAGACGATTGGATCACCTCCAGGACCGGCATCAAGGAGCGGCGCATTTCTCATGTCGAAGCTTCCGAGCTGGGTTCGGTCGCCGGGCTGCGCGCGCTAGCGGCGGCCGGCAAAACGCCTGAGGATGTCGACCTGATACTGCTGGCGACATGTTCGGGAGACTCAATCATCCCGTCCACGGCGTCCCGAGTCCAAGATCGGATCGGGGCACACAACGCGGCGGCCGTAGATCTCAATGCCGCGTGCTCCGGGTTTGTCTACGGACTCGTCATGGGTGCCAACATGATCCGCGGGGGCACCAACAAGGTGGTCCTGGTGATCGGGACAGAGAAGCTCCACTATCTCATGGACTTCACCGATCGGACGACTTGCGTCCTGTTCGGCGATGGTGC
>JBGTFH010000088.1:0-43110 GCA_041747375.1 Acidimicrobiia bacterium | reverse complement strand
GGCCACCCCGGAGGTCTGATACTGCAGTCCACGATGGCGAGATTCGACTTGGATCGGGTCGTTGACGGGTTTAGAGACAGGTATGGAGGAGAGATTGCTGACATTGTGCAACGGTCTTACCTCGGCGACCCGAATTTGACTGCTGACCAGTGGGCCCAGTGTTGGACTTTGTTCGGGCCATGGGTGCCGGGAGAAACGGAGAAGGCGAGGATCCCTCGCAACGAGGGTCTGAATGTGGCTGGCGGCGAGTTGATGCTGAGGTTTGACCTCATCTCCGAGCTGGCCGGAGTCCGCACTCCCACGCTGGTGAGCGTTGGTGACATGGACCCGATCACACCGGTCTGGGCTTCTGAAATCATCTTGGATGGCTTGCCGGACGGCTTAGGACGCCTCGACGTGATCAAGAACGCCGGCCACTTCCCCTGGCAAGATCAGCCCGAACCTTACTGGTCGTCCGTCAGACGCTTCGTCGAGTCGGTCCTCGACGCAGTCTGATTGGGCCTGTCGGCCCGTCGCGAGCGGGGATCGAAAATCCCATCGTGTAGCAGGCAGCCGGGCGTGATCCGACCCACGCATCAAACCCCAAAACCTCCAGACGCGCTATCACCTCGGCAATGATGCGCTCGGGGTCGCAGCGGAGGACAGCCCGGGCCCAAACGAGGGCCTTGTGGCCGGCGATACTAAAGCACGCCAAGCGTACTTGTGAGAGACCTACCCGACGCGGTGCATGCTCAGCTACAGCGGCGCGCCAAGAGCCAACGACAGTCGTTGCAGCAGTATCTGGTTGCCGAACTCAAGCGACTGGCGGAGCGGCCCACCATCGACGAGGTGCTCGATCGAGTCGAGCGACGCCGCGGTGGCCGGGTCAGATTCGACCAGGCAGTGGCCGAACTGACCGAGGATCGGACATAGCCGATGATCGTTGCTGATGCCTCTTGTCGCCAATGCCCTCGGCGACGATGGAGCCGACGGTGCTGCGGCGCGTTCGGCGTTGCGAACCGAGCGCGCTCTTGCCTCCCCCGACCTCGTTGACGTCGAGACTGTGACGGTGTTACGCAGACGCTTTGCTCAACGGCGGCTTGACGGCGCGGAGATTCGGCAACCGCCATCGCCGATCTCGATGATCTGGCCATCCTGCCGGGGGCACACCTGCCCGTGAGCGTCCTGGGACATCGACCTCGGATACCGTCGGGAACTTTTGTCTCCAGCTTCGGCGTTGGCCAATCAACTTGTGAGTCGAGTCGGAGGTCGTTCCTTAATGAGGAGACGGGCGTATGCGTTGGTTCCCATCGCCCTACTCGTGGGTTGCGTCACTGAATCGTCCGAAGTCAAGAACCACCCTGTCCTCGACCTCTTCAACGGCTGTCCGGTCCTGCAACGGATCGGCGAGCCAGCGCAAGTCAGACGCTGAACGAGACGGTGTAATACCGGAACTGGCTTTGCTTCCAGTTTCGATCCGTGTGGAGCCCCTCGTGGAGGAAAACGAGGACGACGGGACGTGGATTCTGGCGCGACCAACCGAGGACCTCATCAACTCCACGATCGAGGATGAATGCAAACTCGGCGATCTCCCCGGAACATATCCCGTTGACGTGATTTGCGTTCGTGAGTATGGAGAGATCCTTCTGGTCGATGACCAGGATCAAATCGCCCGGGCAAACCCGATGCCCGGTGCACCCCCTAGTTGGATTCATGTCACAGACGCCTTCGTCTATGCAGGAAAAATAGGCGATGGCGCACTCCCTGACTCCACTTTGATCAGGATTGACAGGGTGACTCAGATCGCCACCGTTGTCCTAATACCAGCACCCAAAGATGGTGGGCAAGCCTGGCCCGGCGATTGGATCATCGCCTCGGACGACCTAGCAGCCGAGTATCAAAGCCTGGTCGGCACAGGCCCGGACGCACGTGGGACATCGTCCAACTCATGGATCGGCATGGTGAGCGTTGACCTCGACGGCATCGACAGGCTGATCGACGCGGCGGTCAACGAATAAAACAACTCCAGCGCACAAGATTCTTTTGTTGGTCCTGGGGCCGGTGTCTTGATCGTCCCGGTGGGCACGCCGGTTCGCTTCCCGGCGGTTCGAATCCTGCCCAAGGCAAAATTGTTACCCGGACGCCCGTGGGGATTATGGTTTCGGAGCGAACGGAGGTTCTACATGCAAACCCGCGCATTTCCACCCACCCCCGATGCCCGCTCCCCCGCAGGAGCCGAGATCCGACTCCTGATGGAAGGCGAGACCGGCAACATGATCCATTCGACTGTTCCGCCAGGTCAGGTAAATCGGGCGACCGTCCACGCCACGGTTAGCGAGTTCTGGCACGTTCTGTCGGGCGAGGGTCAGATCTGGCGCCGAGACGCTGCAGGTGAAGAGACAGCCGTTCTGGAAATGGGTGTTTCCATCGACATTCCGGTCGGAACCGCATTCCAGTATCGCTGCATCGGTATCGATCCGCTCCAGTTCCTCTGCATCACAATGCCGCGCTGGCCCGGCGACAACGAGGCGACGGTAATCGAAGGGCCTTGGAAACCGACTGCTCCGGAAAGTTGAACAAGAGTGACCTGACGGAAACTCTCTGGAAGGACCCGAACGCCACGCCTCTCCAGCGGCTGTCCGTTGCTTTTGATCGTGCGGGTTCCAACCCTGCCGGAGGCACATTCCCCAAATCGTGACGGAGCAATTCGGAGCCGGGTCGCCGGGTTCTCGTTAGCTCATTGCAGGACGGGATCCTCAGCTTCGTTCCTACGGAATCCGACCAGGCCCACCAACACGATCGCTATACCAGCGGCAATCACCAAGCCCGGAAGCAGATAGTTGGTTTCTGCTGCTCTCTGCTGCTCCGTGTAGGCGAGTGCTTCCTCATTCGAGTCGAACTGACCCACATCCCCGGCAGTTTCCTCAAAAACGGTTGCGACGCCATCTTCGATGACAATCGTGTAGTTCAGGTCGGCCCCATACTCCGATTCCACCGCCCACATGTACATACCGGTCAAAAGAACGAGGAGCGGGATCGTGATGGACTGAGTCGCCTACCTGGTTGCCACGAAGACCAGGAAGTCGTCGTTCGGGGTTGGTTCGGCCCTTTTGTGTTCGCCGTGGACCACAACGTTGCGGAACCCTGCCCGGTCGAGCATCAACAACATTTCGTTCTTGAAGTAGAGGCCGATGTCCAGTAGGCGGTCTTCCTCTGCTTCGAGTTGGCCGCCCCGCCATCGCTCGGCATGCATCTCGAGTATCAGGTGCTGATTCAGGGGGTCGAGGTCGACTATCCGCGTCGACAGCGTCAACTCCGACCCGTCGGCAGTCGGGCGTCGCTCCCGGTTGGGCTGATGGGCTTCAGGGAGCGAGCCCCGGCCGTTCTTCAACCAGAACGGCCACTGGTCCGAATCCGCATAGGGAACCTCGATATCAACCAACAGCGTTCCGCCCGGCACGAGGTGGTCCCGGAGGCGGGTCAAAGCCTGTGCGTCACGTTCCCGGTTGCTTCCAAGCCCCCAAACGCCGCATACGAAAATCGTCCGGTATTTGCGGGGGAGGTCGAGGTCGTGCAGAGGTTGAACGAAGAGGTTTGGAGACAGCCCGGACCTCGTCGCCTTCTCCCGGCAAACGGCGATCATGTCCGCGGATACGTCGCAACCGTCGACGTCCATGCCGGCCCCGAGAAACGGTATCAGCAGACGTCCCGACCCACAGCCCGCATCGAGCGCTGGCAGTCCATCGTCCTCTAAAACGGCCCGGTAATAGGAGACCTCGTGTTGCCGGAAGTCGTCGTCGAAGTTCGACCACCATTCAGCGACGATGCCGTAATGCCAGGTTTGCGGACTCGTTTCCATACCTGCCCTCCTTCAGGGGTGGGCGTGAACCCGGTTAGGCGCTGCCCGCCGGGACGTTAGCTTCAGCGAATTCGCCGGGTCGTTGCATTATCAAGTCGGAAATCCATCTGGATAAAGTGCAAGGATGCGTGAGGAGCATCTGGTGGGGCTCAGCTATCTCCGGGAGGTGACGACTCTGCTGCAGCGCGTGCGCTCCGGGCATCCGACTGCAGGAGTGTTCGAGGCTGCGGACTACCAGTGGTGGTGGGGGACTCCCCGGACCACCGACATCGAGCCTCAACTCTTCTGGTTCGACGACTCCGACCGACCGGTCGCGGCTGTGGTCGCCACCGGTTGGGGCGACGCGACCGGTCTCGATCCCATCGTCATGCCGGACGCGACTGCGGAATGGATTGAGCATGTGATCGAACGGGGCCTTGCCCATGCCACCGATTCCGGGTTCGAAAACCTCGAGTTCGTGGTCGATCGCCGGGACAAGGTGATGACTGACGTGCTTGCAACACATGGCTACGGAGCCATGGAAGACGAGGCAGTCGACTCATGGCTGGCTGCGGCTGCCAGGCCGACGATCAGCTCACTCCAGTCAGGCTACCGACTCGTCACTCGACTCGAAACGATACCGGCGCCCCACCACATGGTCCCGCGGAGCGGATCCGAGGTTGAGATACGCCTTCGCCAGACAACCCTGTATCGAGCCGACCTCGACCTCGTCGTTCTCGACGCTGACGACAGTCCCGCTGCGTACGGCCTCTTCTGGATGGACCCCGAAACTGCCACGGGTCTAGTCGAGCCAATGCGAACCGAGGACTCGCACCAACGTCGGGGGTTGGCGCGCCATTTGCTGACGACCGGAATCAACTTGCTCCTCGACCTAGGCGCGTCCCGAGTCAAGATCGCCTGGAAGACGGACAATCCCGCGTCGAGCACGTTGTACCCCGATGTGGGATTCAAAACTGTCAGGGAATGCGTGGTCGTGTCTTGGGAAGGCTAGGACATTCAAATTGTCCGGGGCCACCTGATTCCAGAGCAGCAACAGGGGGATAATCGAGCGATCCACGGTTTTCGCGAGCTTGTGTCATCGGCGACCTTTGAACGGGGTTATGGCTCGTGCAACGTCGGTGGAGTTGGCCAACCTGCTTAGCCAGCCTTTGCCACCAGGGTCACCGCTAGTAGTGAATATCGGCTGACCTCCCCGCCCTATTTCCGTGCGGCCCTCAAGCGAAGAGGTTCCACCGAAATTTTTTTTTCGGATTCGCCTTTAGAGGTATGGAATTTGTCTTAGGCCTCTTGTAGCATCGAACGTATGTTCGCTACGCAGAGGAAAACGGTGTTCCCCGAGGACCTATTCGACCTAGAACCCGGTCCTAAACTGGCCGCCTTCTTGTCGGTGGTCGACCCGGGAGAGCTGTCGGGCCATGACCAGATCACCGTGCTCCAAGCGTTCCAGAAACTGGCGTCGCATTACCAGGGTCGTATCTATGAGACCATCAACGCTCTGACCGATGTCATCCTCGTTGAGGTGGAAGACGATTTGGAAACCGCTCACGAGGCTGCGGGATTTGAATTAAGGGCGGCGATGCGGTGGACCAGGCGTGGTGCTGATATCGAGTTGGACACCGCCCACGAACTCTTCGGACGCCTCCCCCAAGTCGGTCAAGCCCTGGCTGCGGGGAGTGTCGATTTGAAACGGGCCCGGGTGATCTCTTATGGAACCGCCCACCTCACCGTTGACCAAGCCCGCACTGTTGCCGAAAGTGTTTTGGAGGAGGCGCCACGTTTGACCACCGGGCAGTTGGCGGCTCGGGTCCGGAAACTGTGTCTCAGCGTCGCACCCGACGAAGCCAAAAAGAAATACGAAACCGCGTTGGAGGAACGCCGGTTGGTGAAAGAAGCCAACCCTGATGGGACCACCAACCTCACCCTGTACAACGTTTCTCCTGTGAAAGCCGAAGAAGCGTTCAACCGGGTCAACCATTTAGCCCGGTCACTCCACGTCAAAGGCGAGACCAGGACCCTCGACCAACTGAGAGCTGACGTCTGTTTAGACCTGCTCAGAGGCAAATCCTCTTACAAGATGACCGGGCGGGGCACTGTCACGGTTCACACCGACCTGAAAACCCTCATGGAATTAGCAGAAGAACCCGGAGAACTCGCCGGGTACGGGCCAGTGGTCGCGGACATCGCTAGACAAGTCGCCGAATCCCAAACCGACGCCGAATGGCGGTACCGGATCACCGACCCCACCACCGGACAACCAATGCATGTCGGGGCCACCACCAAACGACGCCACAACACAGCTCAGAAACGGGCCGTGGAACTCAGGGACCTGACCTGTCCGTTCCCAGGATGCCGCATGCCGTCGAATGCCTGCGATATCGACCACATGAAAACCTGGGCGGAAACCCAGCGCACCTCAGTCCAAGATTCGGCGCCGCCATGCCGACATGACCACGTCGGACGACACAAATTCGGTTGGACCTACCACCGCCTACCCAACGGCGACTACCAATGGACCAGCCCCCTCGGACACACCCACACAACCACCGGCAGATCCCCACCCCAACCCGAATAACTTCCCCACTTCTTGAATCCCGAGCGTTGCCAAACCCTTTGACTCAACGGCGGGTTCCTGAGAGACCGAGCAGCGCCACAGCGATACTGACGACGACGGCGATCGCGGTCAAGCGGAGGCCCGACGCAGGCGAGTTTGCCTGAGGGGAGAGCAGAGTCAACATTCTCGAAGCCGCCAGCAAAACAACACCCGTGGTCAGCAGCATCGACCCACCGGAATGCGCTGCAGATCGTCGAGTCCGGTTTTCGCGCCGCGCAAAAAAGAACTGGTTACTTATCCAGAATATCGCCAGGGCCTGGCACGTCATACGCGAATGCTCACCACGCAACACCCACCTCCTGCGTGGTGACACACTCAGGAACTCAGCGCATGCAAAAGGAGCGCATTCACGACTGTCGACCTGGTCAGCGGCGAGACCAGAAACCTGGGTTGGGCAGCGGAGGCGTCATGGATCGGACGTCTCTTCGCATGGCTGATACCACCGGCGCAAGCGAAGGGGCCCCTCGCTCGGAACTCGGAGGACCGCCGTTCTGAGCCCGGACGGCAAAACCCTCTTTATCGGGACCGCGTCGAGTCGGGTCGAGACCGACGAATACGACGGGGTGAGTGTCGTCTGGGAGCCTCTGGGCATCGTCGCGGTTGACACACAGAGCGGGGCCCTCAAGAACTCGTGGTCGATCCCGGCTTCCGAAATCTATCTCGCCCCCGGCGGCGACTACCTGGTCGCGACCGGGATCACCTCCCGGGAATCCCTGCAACATTTCGATCCGGCGGTCAACGAAGGCACCTTCCTCATCCAACTGGCCTCCGGAGAGTTGACCAGTCACCTTCCGGGGAACCCCGAGAGCGGCGATCTTGTGCAATTCTCCCCGGCAGGAGACCTGGCCTACCTGAGGAGCGATGCCCAGCTGGCACGAGTAATCAAACTGGAGACCGGTGAGATCATCGCCGAATCCTTCGGCTCCCAAGAGCTCATCCTGTTCGGCGAGGTCGGGCTGATCGTCACCCGCGACTGACTTGTGGTTCCTCGAAGACACCTGAACGGACAAACTGTCACAGCACCGCCTTAAAGTATGACCTATGGCTCGTGCAATCTGGAAAGGCGCAATCAATTTCGGTCTGGTGACAATCCCCGTCGGGCTCTACAGCGCCACCGACGAGAAGTCAGCCAAGTTCAAACAACTTCGCAAGGACGACCACTCAGCGATCAAGTACAAACGGGTGGCTGAGGCAGACGGCAAAGAAGTCGGATGGGACGACATCGTCAAGGGCTATGAGTTCGAGAAGGGCCGCTACGTGGTCTTCACCGACGAAGAACTTGAAGCCGCCAGCACCGAAGGGAACAAGCTGGTCGATGTCGTGCAATTCGTCGACGAAAACGAGATCGACCCCATCTTGTTCAAGAAGACCTATTACCTGGCTCCGGAGAAGACCGGGATCAAGGCGTATCAGATCCTGGAACAGGCCCTCGAAAAGAAGGGACGCGTCGGGGTGGCCAAAGTGTCCATCAGGGAAAAACAGCAGCTGGCGACTATCCGGGCCAAAGACGGCGTGATCATCATGGAGACCATGTATTGGCCCGACGAGATTAGAGCTGCCGAGTTCGAGGAACTGGATACCGAATTCGAGATTCGCAAGGAGGAGGTCGAAATGGCCGCTTCCTTGATCGATAACCTCACCCGGCCATTCGCCGAAGAAGAGTATGTCGACCGCACCCGGGAACAGATCGAGGAACTTGCCGCCAAGAAGGTGGCCGGTGAAGAGATCGTCGCCGTCGACAGCTCACCGGAGCCGACCAAAGTGGTCGACTTGCTCGAAGCCCTCAAGGCATCGGTCGAGGCGACCAAGAAAGCTAGTTAGAACCGGGGCCTTCAGTCGCCCAATCGATCGAGCCCACCTCGGCGATCTCGATACCCTTGAATACTGGAGCGCGCAGGTGGTCGTCGGCGGTCCATTCCTTGAACTCGACATTCGCCACCAGGGCCGGCCGGACCCAGTGGAGTTTGCCCGGATACCTGACAGCCGGTTGGAACGGAGAGGCGTCGACGGAGATATCTCCAAGCGCAGACCGGATTGCACCCAAGGCGAAATCGTCGAATCCCGAACCGACAGCTCCGACGAATCGCAACTCCCTGTCGTCCCAAAGGCCGAGCAGCAACGACCCGAACGTGGAAGAACGCCCGCCCTCACCCTCGACCCAACCTCCGACCACAGCACGCATCTGCCTTCTGACTGAAACCTTGCGCCAATCTGGCGATCGTTTTCCGGGCAGATACTTCGAGCCGGAACGCTTGCCAACAATCCCTTCCAGTCCCTGATCTTTGATGGCCTCGAACAGTGCCTTCCCCGCTCGAGGCGTCTGTTCGGGTGTGATGATCGGCGATGGGAGGGCGAGATCCCCCAACACGGATCGTCGCTCCTCGAGCCCGAAACCGGTCACATCGACCCCGCTGGCGTAGAGGACATCAAAGGCCACATAGTTGACCGCGACCCTGGATCCTGTCCCTGATCCGCCAAACCCGGTCCGTTTCTGGATCAGGTCGAAACTGGGCCGACCCCTATCGTCAAAGGCCACGATCTCACCGTCGAGGACGACACCTGGTGGAACCGGCAGTGTCTCCAATTCGGGGAAAGGCTGGGCCAGGTCTATCCCCCGTCTCGACCTGGCGCGAATCCTTCCGTCATTTCCCAGAATCGCCCGGTACCCATCCCATTTGACCTCGAACCACCAACCTTCGTCGTCGAAGGCATCCCGCCATTTTGTGGCGAGCATGGGTTCATAGGTGGGCAGGTTCAATTCGTTGATAGTTCCTCACGCACCAGCCGGTTGGCCATGCCGCCATCGACATCTTTGCCGTGTTTCTTCATCAAATGGCCGATGACACGACCGGCCGACTTCTCATCGCCAGCGACACCGAGTTCGGCAATTGCTTCGGTAACCAGGGTCCTCGTGGCAGCCTCATCGAGGGTTGTGGGTAGCCAGCGACGGAGATAGTCCACCTCATATCGGAGCTTGGCAGCCATGGCGGCTCCACGTTCGCCGTAGCCCTCGTACTCCTCCCTGGATTTGTCCATCTTCTTGACATAGCTCCCGATGACCTTCTGATACAAGGCATCGTCAGCTTCGCCCTGAAAATCGGGATCGCTCTTGACCACCGAGATCTCGGTCTGGATCTGACGGATGACATCGCGACGGGGCGCGTCCTTGGACAACATCGCGTCTTTCAGTTCGGCGGCCAATTCATCCTGGATCGTCATTGGAGGCTCCGTATCAGTGCTCGAGTGGACTCCGGGTCGTCAGTAATGATGCCCGAGACACCGACGGAGACCAACTCATCGAACCCGGATGCAAAGTCATGGAACCGCTGTGACGACCATACGAATGTCTCGACTCCGGGAGCAGCCACGCCACCAGCCGCCATCAAGAGGTCGACGTCCGGAACCAAATAGCGATGCCCACCGTCCAAACATCGTGTGACCGCATCACCGAGATCGCCGAGGCCGCCAACATTGAGACCGGTGGCAACGTCCGGGAAGTAGTGACGAACCCGTTCCACAGATTCCCAGTTGAACGAGATGACGGCATCAAACGGACGTGTCCGGCTTGCCGCTTCGAGTGCAAGCCGCGAGTCGGCTTCATAACCGGGATCGGCCGGTGAGTTTTTGACCTCGATAAGTACGGGTGTATCGGGGAGGGCGGCCAGTGCCTCGTCGAGCAGACAGGGCTTGACGCCCTGACCCAGGCCGATCTCGGCAAGCACCGACCAAGGCGTGTGGCTCACGGATAGTCCACCAATCGTCGGGTCGTGTGAAAGAACGAGTTTGCCGTCGAGTGACCGGCGAATATCGAGTTCGACCCGTTCACAAATACGGGCGGCGGCGACGAACCCGGGCAACGAATTGTCCGGAAATTTGGTGGGCATCCCTCGGTGGCCGATGACAGAAATTTCAGAAGACAAGAAAATAATTCCCAGAAACCCGTTTACAAGTAGGAGTCATGACACTAAATTCGATAATGAATCCATCGGCTCTCGGTGTACTCCACCGCCGACCCTTGTGAAAAACATCACAAACCCAAGGAAATTTTGTGCTTACAACCCCCATTACCACTGACTGGCGAGACCTTGCTTCCTGCAAGGATTCCGAGCCAAACCTCTTTTTTCCGGTGGGGACCACCGGACCGGCAATCGAACAAATCGACGCTGCCATAGCAATCTGCTCTACCTGCATGGTCCAGGAAGACTGCCTGCAGTACGCCCTCGAGACCAACCAGGAGTCAGGTGTCTGGGGCGGATTTGCCGAGGATGACCGTCGTCGACTCCGCAAGCGTTGGTTGGCCGAGCGACGGAGACGTTCCGTCTAGCCAACCTCCCCTCCTTACCAACAGGGCTCTCCATCTCGGGGGCCCTGTTCAGTTCCACGACCCTGGTGATCGATGGTGGGTTCAACCGCCGGTGCCGAAACCAACACGACGGTCGGTGTCTTCGGTCTCCATCTCGACATAGCTGATCCGAACTGCGGGGACACCCACCTCGCGACCCTTGGTGTCGGTGAACCAGGCGACTTCCCCCGACTTGACCGCATCCACCATCGATTTCTTGAAGGCTTTCAGATCGTCGACATCGAGCTCAATCAGCTTGGCTGAGTCGGCGACCCCTATTCGAACTCTCACAAATCACATCCAGTTGTTGACTACTTACAGATCGTAACCCTCTTCCAATCACTCGAACGACAACGTATTTTCGGCAAATGAATATCCGGCCATTTCTCATTTGCGTGATGGTGTCACTCCTCTATGTGCTGATGGGGTTGGCCATGGCGACCAGAGCCGGGGAGACGACATTCATGCCGGTAGAAATACGGCCATCGAGCGACCCGGCTCAGACGGTGATCGTAAAACGCGGCGACCATCTCTGGAAGTTGTCGGCAACCCACCTCGCTGACCTGCTGGACAGGGCGGTGGCCGATCAGGAGATCAGCCCCTACTGGCGGGATACCATCGACGCCAACGTCGATTCTCTAAGGTCAGGTGACCCCGACCTCATCTACCCCGGTGAGCAGGTGGTGCTGCCTGCTATCGAACAGCCGTGAACTTCGCAATACGCCCGTCGTAGGTCGCTACGAACAGTTCTCCATCGCCGCGAACTCCGAACGTGTTGATCTGGCCGATCGGACCGCCCAGTTCGGACGTCCAGTCCTTCGGTTCGGTCAACTGACCGTCCACCATCTTGAACGACTTGATCCACTGGGTGCACCAGTCGCTGTAGAAGTAGGTGCCGTTGAGTTCCGGGATCTCAGATCCCCGGTAAACGTATCCACCGGAAACCGAACACCCCTGATCGGGCTCGGAACCGTGAAGATAGGTCAGGACCGGCGCGTCGTAGAGGGTGAGATCGCAGTCCTGGACATGGAAACATCTGGTGCCTTCGACATCGGACCAACCGAAGTTGTAGCCGCCCTCTGCGATGGAGACGACGTTGACTTCCTCCTGATCGGCGTGTCCCACATCGGCGATGTAAATGAGGTTGTCAACAGAATCGATGCTGAACCGCCACGGGTTTCGCAACCCGTAGGCCCAGACCTCGCCGGCGCCACCGCCGGACACAAACGGGTTGTCGGGCGGGATGCCGTACGGGTCGCCACTGTCGACGTCGATGCGGGATATGGTCCCGAACATGGTGTTGGGATCCTGGCCCTGGGCCCGGGAATCGGCCCCGTCCCCGAGCGAATTGTAGAGATACCCATCGGGGCCGAATGCCAGCTGGCCGGCGTAGTGACGGATGTCCACTGAATTTTCCGGCTGTTCCAGCTCATAGATGACCCGCTCAGAGTCGGGGTCGGCGCGGTCCGGGTTGGTCGGTGACACGTGGAACTCAGACAGCTGGCGATTCCCGGATTTGTCGGTGTAGTAGACGAAGAAGCGCCCGTTGCTCGCATAGTCGGGATGGAAGGCCATGCCGAGGAGACCCTGCTCGATACCTCCGGCAAGGACCCTGTCGTCGATGGCGAGAAACGCCGGGTCGAGGCGTTGATAATTCTCGTCGAGTATTCGGATCACACCGCCCCGCTGGACTACGAAAAGGCGGTTGTCACCGGGTGGTGACGTGAGCGAAACCGGCTGGCGGAACTTGGCATCGTCGGGTAGCTCCAGGCTGTCGTATACGAGCTCGAGCTTCACGCTTTGAAGCGGGCCGAGGTTCGACGGAGCGGAAGTCGATGTCGTCCCACCCGAATCGGTCGCCGTAGTCGAACCGTCGGGTAGC
Source organism: Acidimicrobiia bacterium (assembly GCA_041747375.1). GTDB lineage: Bacteria > Actinomycetota > Acidimicrobiia > Spongiisociales > ZC4RG35 > MA-ANB-1. The sequence continues at coordinate 30,437 of JBGTFH010000088.1, read as the reverse complement.
GTCGTCGTGGTCTCACCGCCGGGCGGCGCCGTGCTGGTCGTATCGCCGGCGACGGGAGGATTAGACCCGCCTTCGCCGCGTCCCCGTAGAAAGAAAAACCCCACCAGGAAAAGAACAATCAGACCAATAAGAACTGCTCTTGCCCTGCTCTGATCCGGAGAGGGCGGTTGGCTATGGCGGGCACTCACAGATCGGGAGTGTAGGGAGGCTCTGGTGAAACCGAATGTTTTTGGACGACCCTTTAGGCGTTGTCTCCCAGAAATATCTCCGACACCGAGGAGTCCATGAAAATCGCCTGTAGAGCCTCGGCAACTATCGGCGCAATCGACAAGACAACCAGTTTGTCGAGGGCCAGAGCATCCTCGCTGACCGGCAAAGTATTGGTGACGATCACCTCATCGATCGGCGCATTCTTGAGCCGGTCGATGGCCGGTTCTGACAGAATCGCGTGAGTTGCAGCAACCCTGACGCTCAACGCCCCGTATTCCCGCATCATCTCGGCGGCGTTGCACACCGTTCCAGCGGTATCGATCATGTCGTCCACTATGACAACGTGCTTGTCTCTGACACGGCCGGCCATCGAAAGCGCCTGCGAGACGTTGTGCTCGTTCGGGTCGCGTCGCTTGTAGATGAAGGCAACCGACGCATCCCCGAGTCGTCGGGCATAACGCTCCGCCCTCTTCACACCACCGGCATCAGGAGAGAGCACTGCAATCCGGCCCTCGATCTGGTCCGCCACGTAGTCGGCGATCATCGGGATGGCGGTGAGGTGGTCGAATGGTTTCTGGATGAAGCCTTGCAACTGACCGGTGTGGAGATCGACAGATACCAGGCGATCGGCTCCGGCGGTCATGAATAGGTCGCCGACAAGTCGAGCGGTGATTGGCTCCCGGGGTAGGACTTTCTTGTCCTGCCTGGCGTATCCATAGAAGGGCATTACCGCGGTGACCCGGCGTGCCGAAGCACGTCTCAACGCATCAATCGTGATGAGCTGCTCCATGATGCGGTCGTTGATCGGCGAGGAATGGCTCTGGATCACAAAACAGTCCGCTCCCCGCACCGACTCCAATGGCCTTGCGTACAACTCACCGTTGGCGAACTGCGAAAGCTCCAGCTTCCCCATGGAAATCCCCAACATCTCGGCAACGTCGTCCGCGAGGGGCAGATTGGCTCCGCCGGAGAACAGCATCATCCGGTTCCGGGAAACCACGTCCACAATTACTCCTCTGCCTTCTTGGTCGCCTGCCGCTCAGCGCGCCTTCGAGCGTAGCCAGGGATAACTTTTTGCTCACTTCGTTCTACGGCCAACGCGTCGGCCTCGACATCCTTGGTGATCGCAGAACCCGCTCCGGTTATCGCCCGGTCGCCGATGGTCAATGGTGCCACCAGCATCGTGTCCGATCCAATGAAGACGTCATCGCCGATAACCGTTGCGTGCTTCTCGTATCCGTCGAAGTTACACGTGATCGTCCCAGCGCCGATGTTGGTGCCACTGCCCACTGTGGCGTCGCCGAGATAGGTGAGGTGCGGAGCCTTTGCACCTTCACCAAGTTTGGCGTTCTTCGTCTCGACAAATGTCCCCACCTTGGAACGGTCGGCGAGGACTGTGCCCGCCCGGAGCGAGGCGTAGGGGCCAACTTCACAATGGGAACCAACAACCGCTGAGCGGAGAACCGAGTACCAAACCAGCGCGTCATCCCCGATCTCGGAGTCCCGGGCGAGCACGTCGGGGCCCACCTGTGCGTTCGCCCCTACCTTGGTCGCACCCTCGAGATGGACCCCCGGGTAAATGATGGCACCGGGAGCGATCTCGACTTCAGAATCTATGTATGTGCGGTCGGGGTCGACAATCTTTACACCTGCGACCATATGCCCGTCATTGATCCGACGACGCAGGATCTGCCCTGCCTCGGCCAGTTGGTCCTGGGAATTGATACCAATCACTTCCTCTGCATCGGCTTTGACAGCCTCCAGTTTTACACCTTTCGAAGCAAGAATTCCGATTACGTCCGTTAGATACTGTTCACCCTGCGCATTGTCGGAGCCAATCGCGGCTAACGCCTCGGTAAGTGCACCGGCCCGGAATGCGTATACCCCGGCGTTGATCTCGGTTATCAACCTCTGTTCAGAGTCACAGTCTCGATCCTCGACGACCCCGACCACCTCGCCATCGACCCGCAAGATCCGCCCATAGCCGGATGGGTCATCGAGATCTGTCGTCACCATTACCACCCCGGTGTCATCGGGTCTGGCAACGAGAGATTTGATCAGCTCAGGAGTCAACAACGGCATGTCGCCGTAGAGCACCACCACGGTGTCGTCATCGTCGAGTTCTCCGAGAACTCCAAGACCTACTTTGGTGGCATGGCCGGTGCCGAGTTGATCTTCCTGGATGCCAACTACCGGTTGGTTCCCCAGCAACGGTCGCACCGCATCGGCACCATGGCCGAGGACCACCGCCAGAGAATCTGGGTTGGCCGGCGCCACCGCCATCAGTACCCATTCGATGAGAGACTTCCCAACGACCCTGTGGGCCACCTTGGGCCTGTCCGATTTCATTCTTTTGCCCTGGCCGGCGGCCAGGACGATCACATGGGTTGGCAAATGAGCCTTTCAGCAATGGATCGCTGGGGGAGCAGGACTCGAACCCGCTCTTACAGGTCCAAAACCTGCCGTGCTACCGCTTACACCATCCCCCAGTGGGGCACCCGACAGGTTACTAACCGCATCTCAAAATCAGAACCCACTCCAACAGGTCCACTCCGCCTGACGGTGCTACCCAATCACACCATCCCCCAGTGGGGCACCCGACAGGTTACTAACCGCATCTCAGAATCAGAACCCACTCCCAACTCCCCCTCCAGAAGCGGAAGCGATGGAGGGGGTGGCCGTTGCGAAAAGCAACGGCCGGGGGTGGAACGGGAAAACCACGCGTCTTGACCTGAGTTGGCGTCCGAGGCCCACCCTCCCCGGAGGGGGTGGCCGTTGCGAAAAGCAACGGCCGGGGGTGGACGGGAAAACCACGCGTCTTGACCCGAGTTGGTGTCAAAAGCCCCACCCTCCGCCAAGCGGAGGGAGAGAAGAATGTCGGCGCCCCAGGTACTCCCACGCCTTCTGACTCCCCCTCCGAAGACGAAGTCGAACGGAGGGGGTGGCCGTTGCGAAAGCAACGGCCGGGGGTGGACGGGAAAACCACGCGTCTTCACCTGAGTTGGTGAAAGCCGCCCCGCTCCCGGCTCCTCCGTCGCCGTACTCCCTCCGCAAGCGGAGGGAGAGTTGCAAGCGGAGGGAGAAGGAGGAACCTCAGTCGTCTTCGCGGGAGACACCGGTTGGACGTAGGTCGACGCCGAACGCCGCCCGTGTGCCGGGGACCGACGCGGCAGCTTCGTTGGCCTCTTCGACGTTGGCAAAGAAGCCAAAGCATGCCGATCCCGAACCGGTCATCATCACCACGGAATCCCACATGCCGGCGACGTCGGAAACGAAATCACCGAGACTTGGCTCCACATCCACCGCCGCCCGGTACAGGTCATTCCGGATCCCAAACTTGTTCCGCATCGGCGGTGGCAAGAGACGGTCGGGAACTTCGAAACCAACGGGTTCTCCCAACGCATCCCACCTCTGATAGACGTCTGGTGTGGCGAGGTGCACGTCCGGAACTACCACAGCAACCGCAAATCCCTGGAGCGCCTCCATCGACTCGATTTTCTCCCCGTACCCGGACATTTCTGCAGTACCTCCAACCAGGAAAAAGGTGACATCTGCTCCGACATCGGGAGCAACTCTCCGGGCGAGATCCGACCCCTCGCCGGCTATCTCACAGCAGGCCAACAAAGTGGCTGCCGCGTCTGAGGAACCTCCGCCCAAACCGGCCCCGGCCGGAATCTGCTTCGCCAACTCGAACGCGATCGGCGGCACCCGAACCGATCCGCGGAGTTTTTCTAACGACTTCAGAACCAGGTTTTCCGGGCCACCGGGTATTTCGGGATCACCATAGACAACGAGTTGGTCTTCGTCTGCGGTGTCAACCTGCAGCACATCGAGAATTTCCACTGTTTGAACCACGGATCGCAGAGGGTGCAAGCCAGACGCATCACGTGACCCGACCACGAGGTTGAGGTTGAGCTTGGCAGGAGCCACCACTTTCATGCGATTACCCGCGCCAGGTCGACAAACTGCTGGGGAGAGAGGTCTTCGGCGCGGACGGTCGGATCGATACCGGCCGCGACCAGTTGCGCTTCAGGGTCGTCGAGAACACCTGCCAGAGAGCCGCGAATCATTTTCCGACGCTTGCGGAAGGCTGATCCAGCCAGCTCTATCGCTTCCTCGGCAAACTCGGGCGCGGCGACCCTGGGCATGGTCACCACCGCTGACTCAACTCGTGGCGGGGGCAGAAACACCTGGGTGGGAACACGAAACTCAACGACTGGCCTGGAATAGATCTGGGCGACCACCGAGGGGAGCCCGTACTCCTTGCTTCCGGGCTTGGCGGCAAAACGCTCGGCGACTTCGCGCTGCACCATTACGACGAAACTTTGAATGTGATGATGATGGCGCAGCGATTCAAGTACGAGAGGCGTACCTACGTTGTAGGGAAGATTGGCGACCATTTTCCATCCATCCCCGACAAGTGCGGCACCGAGATCGACCCTGGTGATGTCTTCGAGACGAATCTCGACATCGAGTCCGCCGGTAGTTTCTTCCAGGATCGGGCCCAGCCTCGCGTCGATTTCGTATGCCACCACCGAGGCCCCGGCCCCGACCAACGCGGCGGTTAGAGTTCCGGTCCCGGCACCGACCTCTACAACCTTGTCTCCGGGCTCGATGCCGGCAGCCGAAACGATCTTCCTGGTGATATTGCCGTCGGCGAGGAAATGCTGACCGAGCCGATGAATCGGCAACAGGCCATACTTTTCGAGCAAGGACGAGATCTCGCTGCGTGTCTGAGCTTTCACGATCGGAACACCCGTGACGCGTTTTCCGACGTTATCCGGGCAACATCGGCCACTGCCATCCCCCAGACTCCAGCCAGCGCCTGCCCTACGAGACCGACCCGTGCCGGTTCGTTTGGTTCGCCGCGATGAGGCGGAGGCGCCAAATATGGAGTGTCCGTCTCGACAAGGGCGCGAGCAGGGGGGACCAGGGCCGCACCGAGACGAATCGTCTCGCCGGTCTCGAAGGCGAGCGGCCCGGCGAAGGAGAACATCACCCCGAGATCGAGGAATCTCCTCGTCCATCGGGTTCCCCCGGTCCAACAGTGCAGCACCACTCGGGAGCCGGTACCTGTGGATTCGACGATCTCGTGCACGTCAGTGAAAGCATCCCGGCAGTGGACGATGATGGGAAGGTCATATCCGACAGCCAACTGGATTTGAGCCTCGAACGAATCGATCTGGGCCTGGCGTGGGGAGAGGTTGCGATAGAAGTCGAGACCTGTCTCTCCGATCGCCGATACTTGGGACGCCAAGTCTGAGATCACTACGGACTGTTCGGGCCACGCTTCGGCGTCATGAGGGTGCAGCCCGGCGGTGGCCATAACACGGCCAGGAAATCGTTGCGAAAGTTCGATAGAAGCCACTGAAGATGGCGCGTCGACTCCGGGAGCTACCACCCAGTCAACATCGACCGCCCTTTCGAGCAGTTGCTCGGCCGGGCGCTGGTCGAGCTGCAGATGACAGTGGGTGTCCACCCAAGTCATGGTTTCTCCCGATCAGGCTGCGAGCAAGGAACAGGGCGATGTAGTCTCGACTTTTCAGGAGGAGTGATTGAATGGACAGTGGAATCGCCAGAAAGATCGACGATCTGGGACGGATCGTGATCCCTGCCGAGACACGACGACTGTTCAATATCCGCGAGGGAGATCACCTCTTCATCTCGGTGGAAGGCGGCTCGATCGTCATCAAGAAGATGACCGACACCTGCACGTTCTGTGGCACCGACACCGACGTCAAGCCGTTCCGCGACAAAGGAGTCTGCCGGGACTGCCGTACTCAACTCAGCTCCTGATCGTCGAGTAGTTTCTGATAAATCGGACGACGGGAAACCCCGGTCTCAGTCGCGACATCGCGAGCCGCCTCCGAAACGGATGACCCTGCCTCGATCAATCGTCGGGCGCGACTGACGGCATCCGCCAGATCCGGGACCGCCGGCGATACCGGAGCCAGCACCAGTGTGTACTCCCCCATGGGTTCCCGTTCCGACCACTCAGCGATACCGTCTTCGAGGCTCCCCACCCAAGCCTCTTCATGGACTTTGGTCAGCTCCCTACAAATGGCCACCCGGCGATCAGGCCCGACGGCGAGCGCAAGAGATTCCAAATCGTCTCGCAGACGATGGGGGCTGACAAACAGAACCACCTGTCTCTCTTCGCTCGCAACGGAGGAAATACGTATCTCCCGTTCCCGCCCCTTCTTGGGCAGAAACCCCTCAAAAACGAAACGGTCACCGCCGAATCCAGCCAAAGCCACCGCAGTGGTTGCTGCGCTGGGGCCAGGAATCACCGTCACAGTCCCCCCCACCTCGCGAACTCTGGATGCAGCCAGTGCCCCGGGATCGGATACCGATGGCATACCCGCGTCGGAAACCAGCGCTACGTCGAGACCCTTCTCGATATCTTCGACCAACTGCTCGGTGCGCACCCTTTCGTTGCCGGCAAACAACGACCGGATTCTGGTCGAGATCCCGAAGTGGTCGAGCAGAATCCCGGTGCGACGGGTGTCTTCCGCGTAGACGACGTCTACCGACCCCAGCGTTTTCAGGAGTCGGGTTGATGTATCTCCCAGATTCCCGATCGGGGTAGCGCAAATATAGAGCGTGCCCATGTCAGTCATGGCGAATCATTGCGATTCGGGCACCGGGTCTCGGGGGCTGGAGCTCCGCCGGGAATTCCACGAGGTAGGCCGCCGATGGGAAATAGAAGAACCTGTTGGGCCACATCGTTTTCACCATCATGACGGTACCCGACGAATCGAGCCCCACCCCGCGCAGCGGTGTGGTGACACCCATCGTATGAACGGCGCGTCTTCTCAGAATTAGGGCAGATCCTCCGGCGATACCCTTGATGCCCCTCCAGTAATCGATCGGGGAGGTGGCTATTTGGGCAGGAGCGCCGGCCCAATTTTCACCCACGAGCCGCACCGATTGCATTTGAGATGACGCTACGACGTGGCCGGCGGCGATACCAGTCCTTTAACCACCAAGACTGGCCAGGATCGCATCCCCAACCGAGGGCACGTCTGCGGCGATGAAGGTCAATTGATCGTTGAGGACTTCGACCCAGGCGAAAGCAGCCTCAGGTACCGATCCTCTCGCGAATTCGAGTAAAGCGGCCTCGGCCTCGTCCCGATCAGCCGTTGTGTCCCCCTCATAGACGAGGACAAAAGCGACGTTCGATCCGTCATAGAACACCGAGTAGTGGTCGCCTCCCCAACCGTCGGCGGCTGCGAGCGTGTCTGTGTCGTTCAGGACCTCGTCGAACAAGACCCGAAGCCCGAACTCTCCCCACACCGACGACTCCTCCAGCTCGTACCCGGCGACGGTCAACTCCGGCATCACGACGTCGATGGGCAGATCTCGCCCGAAGTCCTCGGGTGTGATGATTTGTTCAGTAGACCCGGGGAGCCCGACCATGGTGGCGTATGCATCATTTACCGCTGACCATGTCCCTGTGTCCTGATAAAGCGTCTGCACGAAAGTCAATCCTGAGTCGTAGGGGAAGAGCAAGCTGTCCTGGAGGAACTGCGGCGCGGCCTCGAGTTGCTCTGAACCCTGTTGCAGCGCCTCGGCGAAGAACTCGCCGAGTTCGGCCTGGGACAGGGTCTGCAGATAGAGCACCTCTGCGAGACTGGCGTCCCCTTCAATGAGAGCTTGGTATGCCGACGCTTCGTCATACCGCTGCTCGTCGAACATCGCCTGGTAAGCGTCATGGAATTCAAAGTTCTGGTCGGTGAGGGAATGGGTGAGCTCATGGACAAGAGTCGCCTTCTGCACTACCGAAAAACCCTCGGCTCGTATCGGTACCACGAGCTCACCAGTCTCGCCGTCGTAGTAGCCCGCCACTTGTTCTCCATAGAGGTCGGTCAGCAGATTCTCAAAGTCGACACCCGGGTCCAAGAGCCCGAGCAGCTGGTAGAGCGCCTCGTCGACCGGAATATCTTCAGCATCTTCGGCGATCTGATCCCTGACGAGGGCCTCGAGTTCGGCATCCGTGACCACGCTGACCAGCGGAGCGGTCTTGAAGCTCAGTCCCCTGGTTTCCTGGGTGATGCGCACCAGTTCGAGAAGCTGATCCTGCACTTCAGCGGGCAATCCCTCGGTCCCGGGAAGCTGGGTAATCTCGAGGAGCGTCGTCGTGGTGGTTTCAGTTCCCACAGTCGTGTCCGGCGCGGGCGCGACCGTGGTGGTTGGACTCTCCCCGCCATTGGTGCACGCTGCGGCGATGAGGGCAAGCGCGAGCAACCACACGATTTTGGGGAATAGGACCATTGCCCCCCAGATTACCCGGGCACCGGGACAATTAAAGGTCGACAACAGCCTCAGTTCAGCGTGCGCCGCGTGGCTAACCGAAGTGTGTCACGCCCCGGTAGGTAGAACCTAATTGTCGACTTCGTTCATGCCCGCGTCGATTTCGGCTTCGAGGACGTCAAGTTGATCGTATGAATCTGAGAAACCGTCGGCCGGGGGGCACTCGAAGAACATCCCCTCCGCCACCTCGAGCCACTGTCGGGCTGAATCGGCGATGAGATCATCGGGCGCTGGGAACAAGGTCTCCGTATTTTCCCGGAGTAAGACCAAAGTCGATTCGCAGATTTCTCCGGGGTCGCCGCTGAGCGACGACTCATCCGGGATCAGGGCCACAATTGCATTCCAATCGTTTTCCCATTCCGAAACGGTGGGGCGGGCAGAACCGCAAGCTGCGACAAGGATTACTAGCGCCAGGAGGGTGATTCCACGACTTGTGGTTCGAGACCGTCCCGGATACATGGGATGAGGCTAACTCAGGCAATGCGACAAGGCTGGGTTGCCGGCCAAAGCTTCATGCTCTGGGACTACTGCGAGTTTGATCGATGTAGGGTCGTATCCCCGGGGTCAACTAAAACTCAGTCGTCGATCGAGATCGGAGGAATGATGGCCGAAACGAAGCACCGCATCTACACGACCAGCTTTGCCAGCGTCTACCCGCTCTACGTGGCGAAGGCAGAGCGCAAGGGCCGCACACAGGCGGAGGTCGATGAGATTCTCCGTTGGCTCACCGGTTACGACCAATTTGGCCTGGAGGCGCAGCTCGAGAAGGAGACGGACTTCGAGAACTTCTTCGCCGAGGCGCCATCGCCCAATCCGGCGCGCCGGTCGATCACCGGATTGATCTGTGGAGTGCGGGTCGAGGACATCGAGGAACCGGTGATGCAGGAGATTCGCTATGCCGACAAGCTGATCGATGAGCTCGCCAAGGGAAAAGACATGACGAAGATCCTCCGAGCCGGTTAAAGGTCTCAGCTCGCCTTCCGACAAACTGAAATCGGCTCTAGCCCACGATTTCGAGGTGAACGGTCACGACGTCCCCTGCCGCCAATTTTTCGCTACTTCGGACCGAGGCCTTGATAGGCAGTACGAGTGAATTAAGCTCCTTGTCCGGAAACAAGGAGGTCTTCCAGGTCGTGATGCCGATGGTGGCGACCACGCGAATAGATCCGAATCCGCGAGGTGATCCCGCCGCGAAGTCCCGAGCGTTTTCGGACAGCTCCATGGGCACTGTGATGAAGTGCCACGGGTCACGACCTTCGTAGAGCCACACAACGGCTTCAAAGTCCATCAACACTTCGGGAGGATAACTCGCCGTCGGCACCGGCCGTTCCGCCCGTCAGATCAGGTTTTTGGTGACTTCAGGAGCAGAGGGGGTAGATGTTCACAGAGCCAGTCCATCACGTCTTCGTGGGCCCATCCCATCTGCGTGGTGAATTGGTGGTAGGTGGCGTCGCCATATACGACGAGGAAGATGTCGAGCAACCGTTCTCGTGGGATGTCCGGCCGAAGGGAACCCTTGGTGGCTAGAGCGTCCAACACCTGACCGAAACCCTCCCGTCGCATTGTCTCGTGGTGATCGAAAATCTCCCTTACTTCGTCGTCCGTCCGGGCTGCAGCGGCAAGGACTTCGCTGATGGTCGATGCCCGGGCGAATGCCGGCCCCGCTCCCCTTATGAAGATCTGCAGCGCGGCGGTCGGGTCGGGCTCGTCGAGCATCTCTTTCCACCAGGTCTGCTCCTGCGGCGTCTTCTCTTCGGGGCCCATCACAGCGGCGTCGATCACTGCGCTGATCAGTCTGGCCTTGTTGTTGAAAATGAAATAGATGGTCTGAGGGGCGACTCCGGCCTGCTTGGCGATCGCTTCAACTGTCGCCCCATGGAAGCCACGAGTGGTGAACAGTTGGTGCGCCGCCTCGATGATCGTCTGGCGGGTCAAGGCCGAGCGCTGCCGACGTTCCTTCTTTGCCTCACTCATGTCTGTTGACACTTTACAAGAGAACCACAATAGTGTATAACTCTAGTGTGACACTCTAAAGAAAGGATGATAGTGAGAGTGGTCGGTCATATCGAATCTTCCGGGACTACACGTCGGGTCTCCGTTCTTACCCGTGAGGCCGGGAGGATCACTTTCTGGGCCGGTATTCTGGGGGCGGTTTCGGGCTTGCTCCTGGCGGTGCGACCGCCAGCCGTTCCCGTAGATCAGTGGAGTTACCCACAACCTGTGGTGGAGTACGCGTTGACCCAGACCTGGTTCGCGGTGCAACACCTCGGCCTCGCACTTGGAATCTGGGGACTGTGGGATCTGACGAACAGACGCAGCAGATTCGGCTACTACGCCGCGCTCGGTGGGATGCTGGCCCTGTCGGTTACCGAACTGGCCGCCATAATCCCCGCAACACAACAGATGGATGCTCCGATGGTGGTGGCACTCGGTGCGGTGTATGGCGTCGTATCCATCGTTATCGGGGCAGGTCTAGTTGCAATGGGTGTGAGTGCGCTCCGCTCCGGTGTCCTCTTCGGTTGGAAAAGGTGGGTCCCGATATCACTCGGCATTTGGGTGTTCTTTCCGATGTTGCCGGGCATAGCCGTGTCCTTTGTCGCCGCCCGTCTCACGATCGTCGGGTGGATGCTCCTGTTCGCCACTCTCGGGTGGATTCTCATGAAGCAAGAGGTGCTAGACGATGCAACGTGAGGTGGCCATGGGGTCGCTAGCGGAACTCTTTGGGCCGCCGGGATGCGGGCCTGGATGGTCACTCTCGTAGGGGACGAGTCGACCTTCACCCTGCGAGGCACGCTGCTCGGTCTAGTTCTTCCGTCGGCGGTAGCCGGTGGACTTCTGGGTGTCGCCGTGGTCCGACACATGCGAGGCGAGCATCGACCCGCCCTCATCGCCAGCCCGCTGATTCTTGCGTTGGCTCCCCCCTGGCTCTCCCGGGAGCGATCAGTCAACTGGTAACGACGGGGCAAGGATCGGGCGCGGCCGGGATGGTGTCGCTTGCGATGGTAGGAGCCGCCGGTTTGACCGGCCGGGGGCGATGGAGAGTCCCAGCCTCAGTCGTCGGATTTGCTCCGGCAGTCGCGATCTGGCTGGGTCCGCCCATGCGACCAGAACTCGCTCGCTCTACACCGCTCGGGATCATATCGGCGGCATCCTTCTCGCTGCTTTACCTGGCGCTCGTATACGCCTGTTCCCTGCCGATGTCCAAGGATCGGCGCGGCTCTGGTTCAAGACAGCCAGACCGCGTGGCCAGCGGCTAGGAGTTCTCACATCCATTTGATGATGGTCGTTGCCACCCGGAATCACGAAGAGTCCGCGGATAATCCACAAGAGGCAGAAGGAACCATGACATCGACACAGCAACCAACGTCTTCGGCATCAGCGGACGCTACGGCGCGGCCATCGTCGGCCGCACGCTGGGCGGGCGGCGTGACCGTCGTCTACTCGGCGGCATACGGTTTGCCCTCGATCCCTGTTGCGGTATTTGTGCTTCGCGAGCACCGGCTTCCCTGGCTGTGGGACTTGTTCCCGATGTTCGGCGGGCCGTGGTGGGACGCGATGACCGACGAGGAGTTCGTGGCCACCCTGGGAGCGTTCCTCGCGGTCGACGCTGTGGTCGCTGCCGGCGGGGTTCTTCTGTGGTTCGGCCGGCGGGCCGGTGCCGTGCTCGCCCTGGCACTCTTGCCCATCGAGGTCGCATTCTGGCTGGGGTACGCGTTGCCGTTCCCGCCCCTCATAGCGCTGATCCGCATCGTCCTGGTGGCGGCTGCGTGGCGGAGTCTCCGCTCTTCAGGAGATACGCCGCGCTTTCGAAGAGGGTGACCAGCCCGTCTACCTGGTTGGTAGTTTCGCCCGGTCATCGCCACTTTCTGATAACCAGACGGTCGGTTGTGGAGCTGAGGGGATTTGAACCCCTGACCCCCTGATTGCGAACCAGGTGCTCTGCCGAACTGAGCTACAGCCCCATATTCTTAGGGAAGGTGATTGTAGAAGTGATCCCGAGCGAAGCCCAGATCAGAAGGACACACTCAGTTGGCGATGACGCGGATCTGCGGTTCTTCGAAATCGGGGCGCTGTTCGGAGACATGAGTCACCTTGAGCCTCCACTGTCGCCGTTGCTTGACCTGAGCGAGTGCCGCGATATAAAGGAAGAGCAGGCCATCGATGGTGAGGTGGATGAGCAGCCAACCCATTGACATCTGCATATAAGCGACGCCAGCTGTGATGAGGGCGGCGCCGACCAACACTCCGAGCACGATCCGGCGACGATGGCGGACGACATTGCGGGACTCAGGAACAATCGAACTGCGAGGCCGCTTCTGCACGTCGGCCATCAGATGGGAGAACTTTTCAAACTCGTCAGCCGAGTGAAGCGAAGCCTCCTGGCGGTCGCCAAAGACCGATGGCAGCAAGTAGATGCTCCAAACCGCGGCTATTACCAGCAAGCCGACTATGAGTGGGGTGTCCATATTTCCTTATTCACTCCGTCCACACGGAACAGTAGCCAAAACGTCTCTAGTCTCCAACGATATCCGAACGCTTCCAATGGCCGGAGCGGCCTCCGGATTTCTCGAGCAATCGAAGATTGTTGATCTCCACTTCCCTCTCCAAGCCCTTGACCATGTCGTAGATGGTCAAGGCGGCGATCGATGCGGCCGTCAAAGCCTCCATCTCGACACCGGTGCGTCCGTCGGTGCGTACTTTAGCAAGCACTCTGATCCCATGCCCAGTCCGCTCCAAGCTAACCTCCACCCCGCTCAGTGGCAAGGGGTGACACAGAGGGATCAACTCGGAAGTCTTTTTGGCTGCGGAAATCCCGGCAACGCGGGCAACGGCGGCTGCGTCGCCTTTGGGAAGATCCCCCGCAAAGAATCGGTCGGCCAGCGGTTCGCTCATCACGACCTCGACCTCGGCGATAGCCATTCTGGAAGTTATCTCCTTGTCGGAGACGTCGATCATGTGGACTTCACCAGCATCGTTGAGGTGGGTGAAAGGCCCTAACTGGTCAGACATCTATCCAACTCCTGGTCTCGGGGTTACGGAACAACTCGACGTCAAAGCCCTGGCCGGCCTTGACTTCGCTGGTGCCGACAGGCACCAAGCCGAACGCGTCGGCGTGTGCCAGCGCATTGAGCATGTGCGACCCCTGGCCCCCGGACGGAGCGGCGACAGTCCGCCCGCGATCATCCACCGAAAGCGACACACGAACGAATTCGAGACGGTCGGGATCGCTGACGATCTTGCTGCCGGCGACGGCACGAATTCGTGGCCGGAAGACCTTCATTGCACCTTGCATCGCCAACAAGGCAGGGCGCACCAGCTGCTCGTAAGCAATCGCCGCCGACACCGGGTTCCCGGGCAGGCCGAAGAACGGGATTCCGCCCAGGGTTCCGAATGCGAAAGGCTTGGCCGGTTTGATGGCAACCTTCCAAAAGTCGATCTCTCCCATGTCGCCCAGGATCTTTCGAACGAAGTCGTGGTCACCCATCGACACCCCTCCCGACGTGACAATCACGTCCGAACCGGCGGCCGCCCTGGCGAATCCCGCATGAAGCTGAACGGGATCGTCCTTTAGAATCCCCTGGTCGAGGATGACGGAGACCTCCTCGAGCATCGACTTCAACAAGACCCGATTTGAGTCCCTGATCTGACCGGGCCTGAGGACGGCGGCACCGGACGACGTCAATTCATCGCCGGTAGAAAAGAGAGCGACCCGGGGCCGTCGTGATACCGGGGGCCGGACAGCTCCAATCGAAGCCAGAACCCCGAGATGGGTATTGAGTATTCGAGTTCCCTTCCTGAGAACCGTGGCACCTGCCGGGATATCGCTACCGGCGAGTCGGACTGATGTGCCCCGCTCGGCTGCAATCGAAATCTTGACGACGTCGTTGACCTGTTCGGCGTCTTCGACCTTCACGACGGTGTCGGCGCCGGCTGGCATCGGCGCACCGGTCATGATCTTCATCGCAGTTCCGGAGATCACTTCTTTGTCGGCGACACGGCCAGCGGCGATCTCTCCGATCACGTTCAACATCGCACCGGCCGCCGCCACGTCGGCAGCCCTCACCGCGTAGCCATCCATCGCCGAATTTTGGAACGGGGGTATCGCCTCACGCGCAGCTATGTCTTCAGAGACGACCCGACCGAGGGCATCTTCCAGTTCCACTGTGTCCGCACCCAGACGCCGGATCGAGCCGAGAATCTCCGCCTGCGCATCCTCCAGCAGTCTCACTCGCCAATCAAACCCGTCATGAAGTCGGCAAACGGCTGACCAAACTGTTGAAGACCGAGTTCTACCGATGCCTGGAGCAGCCCGGGGGGGGTCCCCACATCGAGGAGGTCAGAATCTGAGATGTACCCCCGCATCCCTACATCCCGGCCCAGTGTGTCGATGGCGTCGGTTAGCTGGATCTCGCCCAATGCCCCGGGACGTGTGGTTTCCAGGATCGGAAAGACCTCGGGTGTGAAGAGATAGCGGCCAATCAGCCCGAGACGGGACGGCGCGTTGGCAAGCCCCGGTTTCTCGATGGCGCCCTTCAGGTCGAGGTAGCGATCGACGACGTCTGAGGCCGGGACTACGAACCCGTATTTGTCGAGATATTCATCG
Organism: Acidimicrobiia bacterium; assembly: GCA_041747375.1. Lineage (GTDB taxonomy): Bacteria > Actinomycetota > Acidimicrobiia > Spongiisociales > ZC4RG35 > MA-ANB-1. The sequence goes on along the minus strand of JBGTFH010000088.1, from coordinate 15,310 downwards.
CCGAGTTCGCGCAGACACATCACCGAAACAGTCCCGTCAGCGGAGCCTGATGCCAATTCGAGCAGCATGTCGTGGCCGGGTTGGACGATGTTATCTGAGAGGATGCAGAAAAAGGGGCGGTCCCCCACCATCTCTCTCGCCTCCCAAACGGCATGGCCCAGGCCCAAAGGCTCCTCCTGGACCGCCAGCCGCACCCTGATGTCCTCCAAGCCGGGGAGGGCACCCTCGTTGGAGAAGTGCTGAGAGATGAGGTGACCGGTATCGAGGTCGACGACGATTATTGCTTCGCTTGCACCTGCCCGGGCAGCCTCCTCCACCGAATATTGAATGGCGGGCCGGTCTACCACCGTGAGCAGCGCCTTGGGTACGACCCGGGTGGCGGGACGCATCCTGGTCCCTCTGCCCGCGGCGGGAATAACTGCGACGTCGATACTCACGTGGTGACCTTCTGCTCGTTTCCTCTGATCATTCGGGAGATGTTTCCCCGGTGGCGCCAGAGGACCAGCAACAGCATCAGCCCGATCCATACAAGGGACATTCCTTCCACTCCTCGCCACAAGGCTAGGGGGATGGTCAGGATCATGACGAGGAGTGATCCCAGGGAGGCGGTCTTGGTCAACCTCACAGAAACGACCCAAACGACTGTGAGGATGAGGGCCACCCACGGCAGCGTGAAGATAAAGACACCGCCCGCGGTTGCGACGCCTTTCCCACCACGGAACTTGTGGAATATCGGATAGCAGTGCCCGACCACGGCGGCCAGGCCACAAAGGAACGCCCAATGGATTTGCGGGTCGGTGGAGCCTGCGGCCACCATTCCCATCGCCGCGCCGATGATGCCTTTGACGGTGTCAGCAAGATAGACGACAGCAGCCGGTCCCTTGCCCATCGTACGAAGCACATTGGACGCCCCGGGATTGCCACTTCCTGCCTCGTCGATATTGACCCCCTTCATCTTCCCAACGAGGACGGCGAAATTGATGCTGCCGATGAGATACGCGGCCACAACGGCAATGAAGATTGACATCAGGTTGAATCATACGGAGTCGCCATCTGGTATTTGATCTGGGATCACCGTTACCATGGTGCCGCGGTCCGATTCCCTTCAACCAGCTACCACTCATATGCCTACATACGAATACACCTGCAAAACCTGCGGTCAGAACATCGAAGTGTTCCAATCCTTCAGCGCCAAGCCGTTGAAGAAACACGCTGTCTGCGGTGGGGATTTGCAAAAGGTCTTCCACTCCCGCGGCGTTGTCTTCAAAGGCTCCGGTTGGTACGCCAAAGATTCAAAGAACGGTGCGTCTGCATCTGGCGACGCCGACAGCGGCGGCGAGAAGCCGAAGAAGCCAAAGGAGAAGGAGAAGGCGGTCTCGGCCACCCCCAAATCGGCCTCTTCTGAGTCGGGTGCCAAGAGTTCGTCGTCCAAGGACTCGCCGAAGGATTGATCCGGGACGGCACTACAACCCTCTAGCCCGGCTCACAATGCGCCAATAGCTTGGGGGAATGATCTGGCTATACCGTCCGCCATGGATTCGCTGGGCCCTGAGCGCTCTTATCGCTGCCGGCGCCCTCTGGGTCGAATTCGGTAGCGGCAACACCACCCAGCATCCCTTCGCCGTCACCCCGATCAATCTCGGCGACGCCATCGATGAACAGAACACAGAACTGCGATCTGTGCCCACCGGGTTACTCGAGCCGGTCGACCCGGTCGGCTACGCCAACCGGGCATTTGCACCCGGTGAGCCTCTTACGGTTAGCGGTGTCGCTGAATCCACCCCGCTCCCCCGGTCGGTCGATGGTTGGTGGGCCCTGGCGTTGGATATCCCCACCGGAGCCCGGATTGGCGACGAGGTCCAACTCGTCTTGCTCGACACCGGTTTGGTCGATCCCGGCATCGTCGACGCCGTTGCCGAAGACGACCCGCTCGGCGACGGATCGGGTGCCGTGGCAATTCCTTCGGAGTACGCGGTGGAGGTGGCGGCAGGGGTGGCAAACGGTCGGGTGGTAATCCTCATCGCAGCAGGATGACAACTACCGTGCCCTGGTGCTAGCAGCCATCATCTGGGGTCTCATCCAGGGCTTGACCGAATTCCTCCCGGTGTCTTCGTCAGGTCACCTCGTCGTGATACCCGCTCTCCTCTCCGAGTTGGGATTCGAGGTGGCCCAACCCGATCTGGCAGTGACCGCCGTTCTCCATCTCGGGACTCTGGCGGCGGTTCTGGTCTATTTCCGGGCAGACATCGCCAAGGTCCTACGACTTCGCACCAACCTCGAAGGCCGCAAGATTGCCCTGCTGGTGGGGATCGGCACCATTCCTGCTCTACTCGGATTTCCATTCGCCGATTCCCTGGATCAGTTCCAGGACGACGTCTCCAGGGTGGGATGGGCGTTGGTCGTCACCGGCTTCATCCTGCTCATCGGTCAACGACTCGCCACCGGATCGCGGACTTTGTTCTCAGGTCGGATTCCCGATGCCATCGTCATCGGGATTGCCCAGATGTTTGCCCTCGTCCCGGGGATCTCGAGATCGGGGATAACGATCTCGGCCGGGAACGGCCGCAGGTTCGAACCGACCGAAGCAGCACGGTTTTCCTTCCTGCTCGGGATACCGGCAATCGCGGGAGGTGGCCTCAGCCAATTGCTCGAGATTTCGGAGTCGAATGTGGAGCCTGCCCAACTTCTGGTCGGGATGGCAGTTGCCGCCATTTCCGGTTATGCCGCTATCGCGCTTCTATTGTCGGCACTACGCAAGGTCGGTCTGGCCCCGTTCGCCTACTACTGCTTCGCGATCGGAGCGGTGGCCATCATCTGGCTCTAGATCTCTCTTCTTTCCCGGCTGCGTGCCACATATGGCACGCTGTTCCGTCGGAACGCGGATTACTGGGAGTAGTTGGATGACATTCGCATGGTTTCGGCAATATGGACGTTGATAAGCGCGGGGAGGCCCGATTCCCGGGCGCGCTCGAGGGCCGGTCGGATTTCACCGGGATCGTCGACGAATTCCCCGTAGCCGCCTAAGCCCTCAACCATCTTGTGGTAGGGACGAACCCCCAGGTCGGTGGCGACGAGACGATCGGGATAGGCCATCCGGTGGAACGTCTTGATATTGGACCAAACACCATCGTTGCCAATGATCCCGACGATCGGCAGTCCATGACGGACCATCGTGTCGTATTCCATCCCGTTGAATCCAAACCCCCCATCGCCGAACACCACTCCGACGAGCTTGTCCGGATGGGCAACGGCGGCGGCAATTGCGTACGGCGCTCCCGTTCCCAACGTGCCGAACGGCCCGGGATCGAGGACATGTCCCGGAGTTGAGACTCGAAGCCAGCGGGCGGTCGTCGAAACAATGTCTCCACCGTCGACGGCAACGATCGAGTCGGTACCGAAAAACTCTGCCACCTCCCGTGCAAATCTTTGTGGCATGATCGGAGAAGAGTCATCCATCGACTCCGTCATGGCTGCCTCGGACCTCTCCTCCTCGAGGTCCATGATCTCCTTGGTCCACACCGGCACATCGGAACGAGAGAGGTCAGCGGCACGATCGACCAACTGCGAGACCACCGTCATCGGGTCTGCGACCAAACCGATATGGGCCGGAAGGTTCCAGCCCACTTTGCCTGCATCGGCATCGACGTGGATCACGGTCGCCTCGCGGGAAATCGTCTCGCCGTAGGAGGTGCGGAAGTCCCAATCGACACCGAGTGCCAGAACCACCTGGGCGCCGGACATCGCTTTAGAACGTGCGTAGTTACCGAGAAATTCATGACCGTATGGCAAAGAGCCACGGGCGCGGCTGTTGGCGAAGGTCGGCGCTTTCAGGATTTCGGCAAGGTCGCGAAGGCGGTTGGCTTCACCCGGTCGGGCACCTGCACCGGCGAAAATCAACACTTTCTCGGAGCCGGCGAGCTCCGCGACGATCAGATCCAGTGTCTGCTGATCCGCCCCATTTGTGGTGTTTGCCCGGTAGTCCCTGGGGAATCTGGCCGCGGTTTCTTCGACCATGTCGAACTGGACATCCATCGGGATATCGAGGAAAACCGGCCCCCCTCTCCCGGCGAAGGCATGCCGGGCTGCGGTGGCAACGTACTCGGCAAGACGATCGACCTGCCAGGCCGTTGCCGCCCAGCGGGTGATCGAGTGGAACATCCGGGTGTGATCCATCTCCTGGAGGCCACCCTTGAGTTCCTGCCGGATCATATGTCGTCCCCCGATGACCAGCATCGGAGAATTCCCGTAGAACGCCGTCGCCACCCCGGTGACAGTGTCCGTCACGCCCGGCCCGGCCGTTACGGCTGCCACCCCGAGCTTGCCGGTCAAGCGGGTGTATGCCTCGGCGGCGTGGGCAGCGGTTTGCTCGTGACGAACGTCGACCACCCGAATCCCTTCTTGGATGCAGCCATCGAGGATGGGAACGATGTGGCCCCCGGTGAGGGTGAAAATGGCATCGACCCCTTCTGCCTTGAGAGCCCGGGCGATGATTTGCCCACCGTGTATCTGTACCACGATGCGACTCTATTCGAGCAGGGATGCCAGGCCGAGGTGGACACCCGGTCCCAGTTCCCCGATCCGGCGGATTGCCAGTAATGCGCCTGAAGCAAACGAGTCGTAGGACGTAGACATATGCTCCACCGAGAGGAGTTCACCGGGGTTGGACAGAACCACTTCTTGTTGTGAAATCAGGCCCGGAAGGCGGAGTGAGTGGACGCGAACACCGCCAACGTCGCCACCGCGGACGCCGGGCACCATCTCGGAACTCTGGTCCGACGACGCCCCACCACCGGCCGAAATCCCGGCTGCGGTGGCGAGTGCAGTCCCCGACGGGGCGTCCGGCTTGGTGGAGTGGTGGCGTTCGATGATCTCGACGGCTTCGAAGTAACGGGCGGCCGTGCGAGCGAACTCCATCATCAAGACTGCACCAACCGAAAAGTTGGGAACGACGAGACAGGCAGGACCGTCTGTGCCCCATAACTCACCCAACTGTCGGAGACGTTCCTCGGTGAATCCCGACGTGCCCACGACCGCAGCCATCCCGGCAGCTTTCCAGGCGGCGAGATTGTCGAAGACATGATCGGGGTGGGCTGTTTCGACGACCACATCACCGTCTACTTCCTCAAAGGAACCGACCACGACATGACCCTCGATCTCCCTTCCGGCGCGATTTGGGTTGAACAGGCATCCCACAGTTAGGTCGTCGGCTGAATCGACGGCGCGAATTATCGGATTTGCCAGATTTCCACCAGCACCAGAAATTGCTACTCGGCGCGTCACTACTTCAAACAGTCGCCCAGCGACTCTTCGAAAGCCTGCAACGAGGTCGCAACATCCTCATCGGTGTGAGCCGCACAGACAAACCATGGCTCCTTGGCGTCGGGGCAGGGCATCACACCCTTTTCGATCATCGACATGAGAACCTTCTCATAGAGTTCCTCATCGTGACGTGAACCATCCCGGAACTCATTCATCTCACCTTCCCCGATGAATATGGAAAACATCGAAGGGACTCCGGTGATCCGGCTCTCGACTCCCTTGTCTGCGAGGATTTTCTCCAACCCTTCCATCAGAGCCCTACCGGTTTTCTCCACAGCCGCCAACGGCTCGCCGGTCATGAGCTTGGTCACGGTTGCCTTTGCGGCCGCAGAGGCGATCCCGTTGCCCGAATACGTGCCCGCCTGGGATACCTTTCCCTGGCGCCACCCCTCCACGAACCGTTCTGTTGCGGCGATGGCAGCTACGGGGTAACCATTCCCGATTGCTTTGGCGTACGTCCCGATGTCGGGGGCCACTCCGAAGTATTCGTATGCGCCGCCGATGGCGATCCGGAAACCGGTCTTCACCTCATCGAAAATGAGAGCCGAACCATGTTGGTCGGCCAGCTTGCGCAGACCTTCGAGAAAACCCGCATCAGGGGTGACCCCAAACGTATTACCCAACATCGGCTCGACGATGATCGCCGCAATCCGGTCTCCTTCCCTCTCGAAGAGGTCGGAAACGAGACCGAGGTCGTTGTAGGGGAGAGTCCGGATATATGTCCGGATCGAGTCGGGAATACCAGTGCTCGATTCGACGGGGATGGGGTGGGACCGTGATCCCAATGATGAGTAGGCAGCGCTCGCTGTGGAGAACATCACGTAGTCATGCACTCCGTGGTATTGGCCCTCGAACTTGACCACGATGTCGCGCCCGGTGACACCTCTGGCCAACCTGATCGCATGCATGGTTGCCTCGGTGCCGGTGTTGGTGAATCGCATCCGATCTGGCCATTTCAACGCCTCGAGGACCTTTTCGGCAGCTTCGATCTCGCGGCGTTGGGTCATTGCGAAGCTGGTCGCCTCCCGGGCGGCTTCGGCTACTGCCGCCGAGACATCATCGTCCCCGTGGCCCAGGATTATGGGGCCGAACCCGAGTTGGAAGTCGATGTAGCGTTTCCCATCCATGTCGAACAGGTATCCGCCCTGCCCGCGCTCGATGACGATGGTGTCTTCATCGCTCCAATACCGGAACTGGCTCGAGACCCCGTTGACCAAACTCGCCTGGGCCCGTTTGAACCACTCTTGGGTGTGTTTTCCCTGGAGACTCATTTTCTCACTCCTCTCGAACTGCCCGTCCCACCGCAACCTCCAGGATCTCCGGGGGGTATGGACGGTTCACTGTTACAAGTTCGGGCAGGATACCCCCCTTGAAGGGTCTGTCGAGACAATCTCGCGGCTCGCAGCACTAGATTTGATTCATGGCACAAGATCTGAAACTTTTTCTCGCCGGCGAGTGGAGCGATGGCACCGGCGACGATCACTATGAAGTGCGTTCCCCGGTGACCGGGGAGCACATCTACAACGTCCCAAAGGCCTCCCAGGCCGATATCGATCGGGCGGTGAAAGCTGCCAATGAGGCAACTGACGACATGCGCCATTGGACCGCATTCGAACGAGCGGAACTATGCCTGCGGATCTACGACCTCTGGCAGGGCAAGGTCGACGAAGTGGCCCGCATCCTCACTTTGGAGCAGGGCAAGCCCTATGCGGCCGAGGCCGTCGATGACATCGCAGAGTCCGGTGACTACTTCCAAATCGCCGCCGAGGATGTGAAACGGCTCACCGGCGAGTTGATCCCCACGACGGAAAGACACCGACGGATGTTCACCACACGTCGCCCTGTTGGTGTTTGGGCAGCGATAACACCCTGGAACTTCCCGGTGATGATCCCGATGGAGTATGTCGGCCCCGGTTTGGCCACCGGGAACGCAATCATTGTGAAGCCACCCGAGTTCACGTCATGGGCGATCCTGGAGATGGCAAAAGTCTTCGAGGAAGCCGGCGTTCCCAAAGGTGCGATCTCGATCATCCCTGGTGCTGGAGAGGTCGGTGAGATGTTGGTTACTCACGACGGGATCGATGCAATCGGGTTCACCGGTTCGACGGCGACCGGTCGCAGGATTGTCTCTCAGATGGGGCTGAAGCGGTCGATCATGGAGATGTCAGGAAACGGGCCCACCATCGTTACTGCAGACGCCGACGTATCCAAGGCCGCCGAAGCGGCAGTCTATGGCGCGTATTACAACGCGGGCCAGGTTTGCTGCGCGACCGAGCGGGTGATAGTCGTCGACGACGTTCACGACGAATTCGTCGAGGCCACTCTGAAAGCTGCAGAAGATGTGCGACTCGGTGACCCCTTTGACGAGACCACCAACATGGGCCCGTTGAACAATTCCCCAACCGCCGACAAGATGGACCGCCACATCGCCGATGCCCGCGAACGCGGTGCGGAGGTGCTGGTGGGTGGCAATCGCGCCGGAGGACACCCGACCGACCTCTACTACGAGTTCACCGTGATCGACAGGGTCCCTGAGGGTGCCGACGTGTCCCAGGAGGAGTCATTCGGGCCGGTTCTCCCGATTCTCTCGGCGAGCGACGACGCCGACGCCATTGCGGTCGCCAACCGCACCCACCTTGGCCTCCAGGCTGCTGTCTTCACGAATGACCTGACGAAAGCGTTCTGGTACGCCGACCGAATCCGGTCCGGCACCGTGATCGTGAACGACTCGACCGACTTCTGGGAGACCTTCCAGCCGTTCGGTGGTGCGTCGGGGACCGACACAGGTTGGGGACGCCAGCGGATCGACGAGTTCACCGATCTTCAAACGGTGGTGTTCAGCCTCCGCGAGGAGATCTAGCCGGTTTTCATTCGTCCATGGTGGACGCCATCCCGGCAAATCCACCGCCGAACGTGCCGAGCAGCACACCGGGCAGTGCCGCTGTAGCCGCTGAAACGGCCAGAGTGTTGTCGGTGATGAAGTAGATCACGGCCGTTAGACCGATCAACGCAACGGGAAGCCCGATGAGGATCCCCCGGATGATCGCCGAACCCATCGTCGACGCCGATGTCGCCTCCGAGTCTGTCGTCTCTGTGTCACTCATCGGGCGTCATATTGACAGAAAATCATCGGCTATGGGGTACCTTCCCCCGGCAAGAACCCCTCGACCCCCAGGCCCTCATTCGCACTTATTCGATCCGCCGGGAGGCCCATCCCGCGGACCTTGAGTATGAACGGAAGCTGGAGGACGTACAAGGCCCCGGCGACGATGTATCCAATTCCCAAGGACCAAACATCGGCGACGCGCCCGAGAAGCGGTTGAGCGACAACCCCACCGGCCGAACCGGTAAGTGAGGCGAACGACAACACGGTCGCCCGTTGCGCCGACGGGATGACCTCGTTCATGTACGCCTGCTGGAGGGGACCGGAAAGTGCCCAGAGGAGAGCGGTCCCGGCGAGGAAGAGGATCGCCACCCAGAAGCCGACAGGAATTGCGAGCATCTCGGCGAGTCCGACTCCGATCAACAACACGGAGGCGATGGTGATCGACCCGATCAGAACTGCCGTCCGGCTCTTGAATTGGCGCCGGACCAATCCCACCGAGGCTCCACCTACCATCTGTGCAATGGCAAACGTGGCTGCGGCGATTCCAGCCAGGTAGGTGGCATCGGTATCTCCGAAGAGTTCGAGCAAGTATGGCTGGAACGCGTAAAACACCCAGATGCCCACTCCGGCCGCAAACGGCGCAGCGAGGAGGAACATCCTCACCGGAGGATTGCGAAAGCCGTGTTGAATCGATGCCTTGAGGATCCGGTTGACCTGCTCCTTGACCGTCCCCTCACGATGGGGCTCATACCCGATGTCATGCATCGATCTGAAAGCAAAACCGATGACGATCAAAAGCAGGAACGACCTGACGGCATATGGGATCCCCAGGCTGATCGTGCCCAGGAACCCTCCGGCGATGGTCCCCACCAGCACGGCGGCACCGGAGACGGTCTGCCCCTTGCCGAAGACGGTCTCGACCGCACCCTCATAACCCGTGGCGTTGAGGGCATCGACCAGCCATGCCTCAGTGGCACCAGAGAAGAAAGTGAAGCCGAGACCGATCAGCGCCGACACCAGAATCCACCACCAGATCCCGGCTTGAACCTGCCACAGACCCAGGTAGGCGAGGGTGGTCACGAGCAGAGTTGCCGCCCCGAGGATGAAGGACACGCGCCTGCCCGCGGCATCGGCCACGACACCGGTGGGTACCTCGAAGAGCACCATTCCCGCAGTAAATGCGGCGTTGGCCACAAATGCCTCGGTCAGTGAGAGTCCGGCGTCGAGGAGAAACAAGGTGTTGATGCCCCAGATCATCGAAGCCGCGAGCGTCTGGAACAGCAACAGGGTGAGGTAGGTTTTTTGCACCCGTTCCGGGGTCATGGCGTGCCAAATCTTCGGGGTCAGTTAGCGTACCGCCTGATGTTCACCCCATATGAAGAGCGGAAGAATGAGATTCCTTTTGCGTCGGCCGAGTACATCTCGTTTGCGTCGCGTAATTCTTTCCTCGGAGTCCCATCTGTCACTCCCGACAATCTAGGTGACGGCGACGTTGTGATCCTGGGAGCCCCCTTTGATTGGGGAACTTCGTATCGTCCCGGCGCCCGGTTCGCACCTCAGGCGATCAGGAATGCCGACTACGGGGCGATGGACGGATATCGCCCTCATCTCCCCACCGGGATCGATCCGTTCGAAGTCCTCGGTGTGGTCGACATCGGTGATGTATACGTGCTGCCCGGACAACTCGACGCCTCGATCGAACGTATCGCTGACGCCGTGGAGGGCATCGCGAACGCGGGAAAGGTGCCGATCATCCTCGGAGGAGATCACTCGATTACATGGCCCGACGCACTCGGGGTCGCCCGTGCTCACGGGTTTGGCGAGATTGCCCTGATCCACTTCGATGCTCACGCCGACACCGGGATGAGCCAGAACGGCTCCCTGGTGGGTCATGGGACGCCGATGCGGAGACTCGTCGAGAGCGGCGCGGTCCCGGGGCATCGATTCGTTCAGATCGGGCTTCGAGGCTATTGGCCGGAACCGCCCGTAATGCAGTGGATGAAAGAGCAAAAGATGAAGGCATACCTGATGGGTGACATCGTAAAACGCGGTCTCGACGCGGTGGTCGACGAGGCTGTGGCATACAGCCTCGAGGGAGGTGCCAAAGGTGTGTTCATCTCGGTGGATATCGATGTTGTCGACCCCGGCCTTGCCCCCGGCACAGGAACCCCCGAGCCTGGCGGGCTCAACTCGAGGGAGATCCTCGATGTGGTGCGTCGCATCTCCAAAGATCTCGTCGTGCTCGGTGCCGACATCGTCGAGGTGTCGCCTCCGTATGACGGGCCCGGCGAGCAAACGGCCTATCTAGCCAATCGCATCGTCCTCGAAATCCTCAACGGAATGGCAGAGCGCAAACTCGCCGCTGAGGAATGAAGGCGGTATCCCATCCAACCAACTCTTTCTCCGGCTCTGACTCCCCCTCCGGAGACGAAGTCGAATGGAGGGGGTGGCCGTTGCGGGTAGCAACGGCCGGGGGTGGACCGTTAAACCACGCGCTGGCTCATTGTTGGTGTCTAAAGCCCCACCCTCTGCATCGTCCGTAGCCGTCCGATGCTTTCTCCCTCCGCAGGCGGAGGGAGAGCCTCTGGAGGGGGAAACCCATGCGGAGGGAGAGAATTGTGAGCAGCTTGGAACGCAGCTCAAGGAATTGAGCCTGCCAGGCTGTGTCGATGATTAGACGTCGTATCGCCGCTGCTGCCGCTGGACCCTTTCGTCACGTCGACTACCCCCTCAAAAACAGCTTCGACTATCCGGGTGACCCCGGGCTCCACGGGCCTGATTCGGTGTCGTGGCGGGTCATCGGTGACATTGCCAGCTTGATCGGTGGAATCAGGGGACTTCTCATCCAGGCCGCACACCCTGAGGTGGTTGCCGGTGTCGGCGACCACTCCCGCTATCGGGAAGACCCACTGGGACGTCTCTCTCGAACGTCTGCGTATGTGACCGCGACGACTTACGGTGCCCTGCCCGAGGTCGATGCTGCGGTCGACATCGTGAAACGAATCCACAAGCGGGTCAACGGCGTCTCGGAACGAGGTGTTCGTTATGACGCATCCGACCCGGCCTTCTCGGCATGGGTTCACAACGCCCTCACCGACTCGTTCCTCGTGGCCAATCAAATCTATGGCGCTGCCCCGCTTTCGCCCGGGGATGCTGACACATTTGTGAGAGAACAACGCAAGGTCGGGGCGCTGCTCTACGCCGATCCCATGCCGGAAACCGCCGCCGACCTACATATCTGGGTGGCCGAGCACCCCGCGGTCGCCGCCAGCCGGGCGATGCGCGACGCGGTCGCTTTCATCAATGACCCTCCACTCAGTCGGGGGATCGCCATGCCCTACACGGTGCTCCGCAACGCAGCCGTGGCGACGATTCCAGTTCGGATCCGCCACATCCTCGGGCTGACTGCACCCCACGGCTCCCGAGCGTCAGGGAAGGCTGCCGTTGCCGGATTGCGCTGGGCGATGGGTTTCTCCCCCACCTGGAAAGTTGCGCTCATTCGCACGGGTTCCGTGGTTCCCGCGGGCCTCTTTCGCCAGCCGATCCCGATCGCGTCACCCTTCCCGGAATAAACACGGTCGCCGAGCTCCCTATCTAGCCTGTGCGGATGGCACTTGCTCTCGACCTCCTCTTCATATTCGTACTGCGGCTCCTCGACGTCGGGATGGCAACTGTCCGCATCGTCCTGCTCAGCAAGGGCCGCAAGCTCGCTGCCACTGCCCTCGGGTTCGTCGAAGCCCTGATTTGGGTCCTGGCGATGGCACGCGTGCTCGATGGCCTGAACGATCCGCTTCGCATGATCGCCTTCGCTGCTGGATTCGCTGCCGGAACCTATCTCGGGGCTCTGGTCGAGGAATGGATGGCGTTGGGCCAGGTCCTGGTGAGAGTGATCTCACCGGTCGGGTCTCCGCCGGTGGCGGACATGCTTCGGGCCAGCAATTTTGGCGCAACCGTGGTGAACGGCGACGGTCTCGCCGGTGAAGTGAGAGTCACGTTCTCCGTGGTGCCACGACGCGAAATAAAGCGGGTATCCGACCTGATCCGCCTAACCAGCCCCGAGGCGTACGTGCCCTTGGAAACGACGACGTCGATCGACAATCCCCACCGCCATGAACGGGACGTGAGAAAATAGCCCTTCAGTCGGATTCCCAAACGATGAGGACGGCCCAACCGTCATCGGCCTCGTCTTCGAGATAGTTTTCCAGGAGCCCACGCACCTCGAACCCGTTGGCCATCTGGAATGTGAGCGTCGGGTCATGCAGGTCTCCGGCGACCACCTTGTCAACGTAGTCGCGAGCGCTCATGGCCGACTTGTGGTGAAAGTACCCGGGTATCGACCCACCGGCAATTATCCCCTTCTTCCCGTAGTTGCGCACGAGGTCCTTGCGGGCCTCATAGAGCATGTGCCCGATACCCCGACCCCGGTATTCCGGTAACACCGTGATGTCAGTCCCGTAGTACCAGTCACCGTCAGGATCATGATTGCCACACTGGTGTTCACCGGTGATGCCGGCAATGGTGTGTTGTGGGTTGGCGAAGTCGAAATCAATGAATATCCCGGCGCCCATCCCAACGGGCTTATCCCCGTCCATTGCAACGAAATAGCCCTCGGGAAATACCCCGGCGTAGGCCCTGATGTCATCAGCGTCGAGAAGATCGTCGGGATTGGCCATCGGAAAACAAACCAACTCGATCTGCTCCAACTGGTCGGCAATCGACGCGTCCAGGTTGACCAGGCGAATCTCAGGCAAAAGCGAAAGTCTCCCAATCGTGAGAACCCGGTTGGCCCCAAACAGCCTCGATCGTCCTCGGCCCGGTGCGCATCACGACAGCCCCACAGGTGGCGACATCATGCGGGCTCGATGCTCCACGGTTGATCGCCTGATCGGCGAACATCGCAGCCAGATCCGGTCCGTGAGTATTTGCTCGCTCCAACCGCAACAACGAGCTCTCAGCGCCTATCGGATTCCGCGCCCCCTCCTCATTCCTCGTTTCGGGGTCGAGGCAATGATTGGTATGGCAGAAGCTTCCGGTTTCGACCCGGGTCACCTTGCGTGACTCCGGCATTGCCTCGATATTGCAGCCGGTGCCGTCGGGACCAACGATGAAGAAGTTGTGTCCCCCGGCGAGGTCGGCGGAGAGAACCATTTCGATCGCCCCATCGAGAGTCGTCTGCTGTAGAACCTTGCGGACAACGAATGGCCAGGTCACGCCGACTTTGCCCCGGGAAGTGAGATTGTTGATACCCACCGCGATTCCGGCCTCGTTGATTCCCATTTGCCCAACACAGCCAGCGGTGGTCTGCACTTTCGCCCGAGGACCGCTGTCCGGGTCGATGTCGAATAGGTAGACGAACTCCCCCGCCGATGCATGCATGTCCCAGGTCTGGGCGAGCACACCGTTGTCGGCGTCGATGATCCCGGTGCAATCGTCCTCTTCGACCGACGGCCCTCCGGCGACACGTACCACATCGATCAGGTCAGTGAACCCACCGACCACCACCGCTTCGGCCGGGTCGATTCCGGCTGAAGAGGCCATCGCCGCCATCTCTTCGTAAAGGGGCTCGCTGTACCGGCGGTGCGCACCGAGTGTCTCCTGGGCTAGCCCGACGATTGACTCCAATTCGGCTGTCCGTCCCGACCAATAGGGATCTCCGGCGAGGTCGAGCCGATCGTCCAGATATTGGCGAATCGACTCGCCCAGAGCCGAACCGTGGGCGTGACCGATGTCGCCGGGTGAGCCATCCAGGGCGAGAACGCGGATCTTTCCTCCATACATCGACATGACGTTACCGGGAACCGCGGTGTGTCAGTGACCCGTCCAAACGACAACCAACCGACCATTTCGGTCGGGGGAGAAGGAGAAGATCATGAAACGACTGATAATTATCCTCGGGGCGCTCACTCTTGTGCTTGCCGCTTGTTCGGGCGAAAGTGCCGTACAGACCTTTTCGGAGGTCTCGTCGGGCCTATCGGGCGGGGGGGACGATCTCTCCACCGACGACGGGGCGACTGAACCAACCAGTGCGCCTACCGGGGAAATGGACGAGGATGGCATCAAAACGGGGTCCAACCGCCTCAACCTCGACATCGCCGTTTCCGACGACCGCAAAGTGATCCGGAACGCTTCCCTCCAGCTGGAAGCCGACGACACCCGCGCCACCTACGACGAGATAGTCCGAGTCACCGAATCGGTTGGAGGGTTCGTCGCCAGCGCCGAAGTCTCCCCCACCGATGCCGACCAGCAGCCGGTGATCTATGTGACGGTGCGGATTCCCGCCGCCGAACTGACCGAAGCTTTGAGTCGTTTCAAGGATGCCGCGACTGAGGTCGTCGCCGAGTCTCAGGGTGCCCAGGATGTCACAGAGACCTACATCGACCTCGAGGCTCAGCTCACCAACCTCACTGCTCTCGAAGTCGAACTCCGCGCCCTACTCGAGGAAGTGAGGAAGCAGCCTGATGCCGACCCGGACAAGCTGCTCAGAGTCTTCACCGAGATCTCCAACACTCGCGGCCAAATCGAGCAGATCCAGGGCCAGCTCAACTATCTGACCGATGCGGTCGATCTGGCCACGGCCACGGTCACTGTCCAACCGACACCCCAGGCAGTCCCCATCGTCGAGGAGAGCTGGACGCCAGCCGACACGGCTCGGGACGCCTCACGGACCCTGGTGACGGGTTTGCAGAATCTCGGCGACGCGGCGATCACATTCGCGATAGCCGTACTCCCGATGCTGCTGCTCGTAGTGGTTATACCGGCGCTGGTCCTCTACGCCGCTTATCGGTGGTGGCGATCGCGGAAACAGGATCTGCCAGCCGCGCCTCCGGCCCAGCCCCTGCCGTCGGAATAACAACAAGACGCGGAAGTGGGGGCCTGTTGAAGGCC
>JBGTFH010000087.1:0-12181 GCA_041747375.1 Acidimicrobiia bacterium | reverse complement strand
CGCCGGGGGTTGCCTCTTCCAGATGGCCAAGGCCTCACGCTCCTATGTTCTGGTCGGCATCGCATCGGTGATGGTCGCCGCTCTGGGAGCGCCATTGTTTGCGGTAATGATGGATGGTCTCAATATCCCCAGCCGATGGCTGTTCGAACGGGACGGTTTGACGATCCTGGGCGCCGTTGTGGTCGTGGCAGGATCTGTCGGCGTCAAGTGGTATTTCAGTCGGACCACCTTCGCCGAGACGGTTGCGAAGGTCCCCGGCGTCACCAAGAAGAACACAAACCTAGTGTTGTGGGCCATCGCCGGAGTGGTGTTGCTGATGCTTCCGTGGGTTGTCAATACCTTTATAAGCGACGTCCTCGGCACCGTGGGCCTCTACATCCTTCTTGGCCTCGGCCTCAACATCGTGGTCGGGTATGCAGGCCTCCTCGACCTCGGTTATGTCGCTTTCTTCGCGGTCGGCGCCTACTCCATCGCTGTGCTTACGGCAGAGTCGTCTTTCCTGGTCGGAGGTTCTGTCAACGCACCTGCAGACGCCGGCTTCATGAACTTCTGGGTGGCTCTTCCCATCACCGTCATAATCGCAGTTATCGTCGGGATTCTCATCGGCGCGCCGGTGCTCCGACTCCGCGGGGACTATCTGGCCATCGTCACCCTCGGTTTCGGTGAGATCATCCGGACACTGGTCCTTTCCGACTGGCTCAAGCCATACCTGGGCGGTCCCCAAGGGCTCACTCAGATTCCGTCAGTGCCACTCGGACCATTGCCAGCACGCGATCCCCGAATCCTCTACTACGTGATTCTCGCGTTCGTCATCTTCTCCTATTTCGTCGCGAGCCGATTGAAAACCTCTCGAGTGGGGCGGGCTTGGGCCGCCATGCGCGAAGACGAGGACGTTGCAGAGGGAATGGGCATCTCGGTCGTTCTCTACAAGATGCTCGCCTTCGTAATGGGGGCCGCGGTTGGCAGCCTCGGTGGTGCCTTCTTCGCCGCCAAACTCTCGGTGGCCAACCCGGGCAGCTTTACGCTCCTGGTATCGATCAACGTTCTCGCGGTGGTCGTACTCGGCGGCATGGGCTCGATTCCCGGTGTCATTGTTGGTTCTCTGGTACTCGTCGGCCTCCCCGAATTGCTGCGGGAATTCGGCGAGTACCGTCTTCATATATACGGCGCGATTCTGGTCGCGATAATGTTGTTGAAGCCTGAGGGCCTCATCCCCGACGCGAGGAGGGCGCGGGAACTGCATCGGGACAACCCACTCGAATTGCCGGATCCGATCCTCGCCGAAGCGTCAGGGCTGTCGGAATGACGCATTTACTCGAGTTGGAGGGTGTGTCCAAGCGGTTTGGCGGTGTCCAGGCGGTCAACAAAGTCGACTTTCATGCCGATCCGGGCGAAATCGTCGGTGTGATCGGCCCCAACGGGGCAGGGAAAACCACGCTTTTCAATGTGGTGACCGGCTTCTATACACCCGACGAGGGGACGATGATTTTCGACGGACACAATATCTCCGGGCTGAAGCCCAATGCCCTGACCCGTCTCGGAATGGCTCGAACCTTTCAGTCGGTCCGGTTGTTTGATGCGATGACGGTGCTTGAAAACGCGATGGTCGGACGCCACACCAGGACTAAAGCCGGAGTCTGGGGTGCCCTTTCGCGCAGCAAGAGAACGGTCGCAGAGGAACACCATATTCAGGCAGAAGCCGAGAAGGCGCTTGCCTTCTTCGGCAACAGGTTGACCGGTCGCGAGAACGAGATGGCATCGGATCTCGCCTACGCGGATAGACGGCGTCTCGAGATTGCCCGGGCCATGGTGACCGGGCCAAAACTCATGCTCCTTGACGAGCCAGCAGCCGGTATGAACCCGGCCGAGAAGGAGGGCCTGATCGAACAGATCGGTCGTCTCCGCGACGAGCAGGGCTTCTCGATTGTCCTCATCGAACACGATATGCCGGTGATCAAGGGCTTATGTGATCGGGTAGTCGCACTCGACCATGGAGAGAAGATCGCCGAGGGCCCCTACGACTCGGTGGCATCGAATCAGCAAGTCATCGAGGCCTATTTGGGCAAGGCAGCGGCCGCGCGAGAGGCCTCACTGTGACCGAGCCAGTCCTCCGGCTATCCAATGTCTATGCAGGATACGGCGCGTCCGAGGTTCTCCAGGACATAAATGTCGAGGTCCACAAGGGCGAGACCGTGTGTCTCCTCGGATCCAATGCGGCCGGCAAGTCGACCACTTTGCGCAGCATTCTCGGGATGGTGAAACTCCGCGGCGGCACAATAGAGTTCAATGGCGAGCGAATTGACGGCCTAACCACACCTCAGATCGTTGCAAAGGGCATCACGATGGTCCCCGAGAATCGGCGGCTATTCGGCAAGATGAGCGTTCGTGAGAATCTCGAAATTGGTGCCAACCTCCGCGAAGACAAAGCGGCCATCGCCGCTGATGTCGACAGGATTTTTGAGATGTTTCCCCGTCTCAAGGAGCGGTTCAAGCAGAAGGCCGGGACCCTTTCCGGGGGTGAGCAACAGATGCTGGCGATCGGACGGGCACTCATGGCCGACCCCGAGGTCGTGCTTATGGACGAGCCATCGATGGGCCTCGCCCCGATTCTCGTCGAGCAGGTCTTTAAGACCATCGAGGAGATCAACGAGCGTGGCGTGACCATCTTCCTGGTCGAGCAGAACGCCAACCTGGCCCTGGCGATTGCCGACCGCGGCTATGTGATTCAGACCGGGAAGATCGTTCTTCAGAACAGCGCGGAGGCACTCCTCGCCAATCCCGACCTGAGCAAGGCATATCTCGGAGAACTGGACGAAGAAGAGCTCGCTGGCGACGGATCGTCCTAACCGGCGAAACAACCGTAGGAGACATTGACCACCTCGAGGTCACCAATGTCGACGGTGCTCGCGTTGTTCTCGCCGGTCAGGCCAGTGAAAGACCCCGTTACGGGTCCCGGAGCGCCGCAGAGCCCGGTACCCGGGTCTTCGAATTCGAGGGTTCCGCCGTTGATCACCCATTCCTCCTCGATGACCGGTTCGGGTTCCCCGGGCTCGATCACATCGTCGCAATGATTGGCGAGGAGATCTTGCCCCAGGACCAGACGGGCATCCCACGTCGAGTCAGGAAAACTGATCGGAGGGGCGGGCTCGTTGTTGTTGCTATAAACGAAGAGTGCAACGGTTTGATCGACATTAGAGGCAGCGAACCCGACACCGCAAGGCCAGTGCTCGGTGAGGTCGGCCTGTTCGGCCAGGTCGGCATTGGTTGGAGCCGTGGAGCCGCCGGAACAGGCCGCCAGGGCCAGGCTCATCCCCACAACCAGGATCGACAATTTTCGCCTCATCACTCCTCCTAATCAGACGCTGAGACTTGGACGCCTGTCAGCCGAGAGCGGTTCCCCTAAGGCTGTGCAATACTGAATACGAGGAGACCAAGGATGCGACGCAAACGCCCGATTGCCGTACTGGGGCTGGCGGGCGCGGCGGTTGTGGTCCTCTCAGTTCTCGCAGAACCAACCCAGGCACAGGTCTTTACCATTTCCGGGGTCGACATCGAGGCTCAACTCCCGGCCGGCGGTGTCCACCAGGGTGAGGTGTTCTCCGTCGTCTTCGAAATGAGCAACACCACCTCTCTTGTCTACACCGCGGTCTCGTTCGAACCCTCGGATGCATGTTCGCCCTCGACAGCAGAGGGCCTTGTCGCTTTTTTCGAGCTGGCCGGCAATGGGGACGCTGCGTTCGGTCCCGGTGAGGTGTGGCAATATGAGGCACCGAAGTGCATCGATTCGGCGGTCCCGTTCGTGGGAGTGGACGTATCGATGCTCGATCCAACCTCCCAAGTGGTTACGGGCTATTACTCGTTCGAATATTTCCCGCTCTCGCCGATCGCCGTCTCTTCGATCGGTGATGTCGTTCCCATTAGCTGTCAGCCGTCCCAGTACACACTCGATGTGACCAGCGTCACAACGACTCCTCTCGTTCTCGATTGGGGTCGATTCGAATACGCTGTTGCCGGCGCCACGTATCCGGGTCGAATCGTGGGATCGACGACGGCCACGAACATCGAGGAGTTTGCGGGCAATGGCGACTCCTTACTCGACCCTGGCGAGACCTGGCGGGTGAGCTTTACGGTCGACTACCCGTGCACCGTGGTCGAGAACACCTCTTACGACCTCTACTTCTCGGCAGGCGGGACGACCATCGATGTCTCCGGCCCGACGTGGTGCCTGGGCAACTATTCGATCTGCCCTGCGCATCCAAACACGTCCATCTACATCGGAACTGCTGAGTCCTTCCTGGACAAGAGGTACTGGAAATTGACCGGCTTCATCACCGACGAGGTAACCGGCAAGCCGCTAACCGGCGTCTTCATGATCCTGGTCAATGCTGTGACCGGCGCGCCGGTCGATGAATGGGACTATCTGGCTTTGATGTTCCACGACAGACCAGGAGTCTTCTACATCGACAGTGCTCTGTCTGGTGAGTTTCTCTTCTGTTTCGCCGCTTCGGGATTCGAGCCCGAGTGCTGGGACGACCACCCCAGCGACGTACCGGGCGGTCAGTACGTCGGCGACGTGGTTTTCCTTTCCGGAGGGGACCGAATCGAAGGATGGCAGGTAGCCCTGACACCCACCGTGGCGGGTGGCGACGGCGAACTCCCTTTCACCGGTATCGCTCTACCAGGGCTGCTCATCCTCTCGCTACTGCTCCTAGCAGTCGGAATGGCGACCGTCGCTACCTTCAGATACCAGCGGCCGACGGATCCATGAGCGATGTGACCCCGGTTTGAATCACACCGGAACAACGCGTCGACGCCAAGGAGCTCCGAAGTTTTCGTAGGACGAATGCAGGGTCGAGTTTCGGAAGGTTGAGCGAGGTAGGTCTAAATCATCGATGCCGGTGGCCGATCGAACTGCGACCATGATGTGCCCGCCGTCACTCGAGGGTCTGGGCAACCTCCCACATGTGGCCGTCCGGGTCGGCAAAGCAGGCCGTGCGTTGACCCCACTCCCGGTCCATCGGACCGTTCGTGAATTCGATGCCTTTTGCCTTGAGGTCGGCGACCTCGATGTCCACATTCTCCACCCAGAGCGTAAATTGGAATCTTGAACCGGGGCCGGTGGCGACTCGCGCCGGGGCAATCAACTCTTTCGCTTCCGAACCTTTCAGGAGATTGACAATTGTGTTTTCGAATTGGAATACCGCGGATGCGTCGTCCTCGAATAACAGCGGTAATTGAAATGCGCGGACGTAAAACTCCTTAGATCGGGCGACATCGTCCACAAATAATGTGATCGCGCCGACACTCCTTGTCTTCGGCCGTTCGGTTGGTTCTGACATGTCGTCAGGGTAAGCAAAGTATCAACCTCGAGGTTGGTGAAAACACCTGTCGGTGTGCGAGGGCGTGTCACCCGGATTGGAACGTGGTCCGTCTGTATCGCGAGGAGGTCGAGAATCAGCGACGGTCCAGGTAAATGGTGACAGCAGCGCGGCTCGGCACGACAGCGACATGACGGAGCAGAGACGTGGATGGCTCATTTCGGCTGGAGGAATCGCATGGTTGGTTGGCGTCTTCATTCTCGAATTGATGTTCACAGACTCCGACGACGATCTACCAATCATCTTTCTGGTCCTCGCCCTCTTCGCAGGGATCTCAGTTGGCTGGGGCCTTTGGTCTTTGTCCGGGATTTTTGACAATCGTCTCGCGCGAGTGGGCGGGCGGTTGGTCGGGCTCAGCACTGCGATTTTTGGGATCGGGTTCGGACTTGACCTTCTGCCCTTGGACACCTTTCTAGGGTTTCTCCTCGCATATTCCTTTGGATTGTTCGTCCTTCCGGTTGGATTCCTGATTCTCGGAGTCGGGCTACTGCCGTCTAAGGCGGTTCCTTCGTGGGTGAAGGTGGTCCCGTTGGCGGTGGCGGCGGTCGCTGCCATTACCTATGGATTCCATGCTCTGGCCAGAAATGTCTGGGATCCACCCGACACCGTGTGGTTTGTCAGCATCGGTATCGGGTGGTTCCTACTGGGAGTCGCCTGCGTGCGAGTCCGAATGGGCGCCTCGGGTTCTCTAGATGTGACGCCACCGCCACGTCATTCGTAGGATATTGCCTTGAGGACGTCCAGCCGGCTCGCCTTGCGTGCCGGCCCCACCGCTGCGAGTACTCCCGCCAGGGCCGCAACCACCAGCCAGATCACCAGTTGTCCGGCCGGTATCGCAAATTTCTGGAGGCCATTGCCCTCCAGGGAGCTGATCACGCCGAAGCCAATCGTCGTGCCAATTACCAGCCCGAGCACCGCCCCGAACACCGCAGTGATCACAGCTTCCCGTCTGATCATCTTCCTTACCTGACGGCGGTGCATTCCCACCGCCCGGAGCAATCCGATTTCGCTTGTTCGCTCGACAATCGAGAGCGCAAGCGTGTTAGCGATACCGAGGACGGCAATCACCAGGGCCAGCCCGAGTAGCCCCGAAAACAGGGCAACCAGCTGATCGACGGCCGCTTCGGCTTCGGCGACCTGGTCAGACTTCGTGTTGACGTCGATGTAGGGGAACTCAGCCAGTGCTTGGTCAACCGCTTCCACGCCTTCATCGAGCGAAACCCCGGCTGCCAGGTCGGCGAACCCAATGGATATGTCATCTCCGACGTGGGCCAGGAACGTCACATCCGAGATCATCAGATTGGCGAAGGTCTGGTCCTCGTAGGTGCCCACGATCGTGGTGTCGACTATTTCACCGGAGGGGTAGTCGATGGCAATTTGGTCGCCAACAGTCCAGCTGTTGGCTTCGAGGATTCCGGATTGGACGAGGAGCCCGCTTCCCAGATCCTCGATCGGGATTGAAGGTTCAGCGTTGTACACGGCACCGACAGTGCCGGGTTCGACTCCGACCACATTCATCTCCACGTCGTCGATGGTCACGAGTCCGGTGCGAACGGCCGAAACAACCTCTACTTCTTCGAGGTCAGACACGGCGTCCAGGGCCAATGGGCTCACCCCGACGCTGAAGTTGGTCGATGCGAACGCAAGATCGGCCGGGAATGCGCCGTCGAGTGTGTCGGTCACGGATGCCTTCACGGAAGCGGCAAAGATCGAGACGAAGGCGACAAGCGCTACTCCGACCATCAACGCTGAAGCTGTTGAAGCGGTCCTCCGCGGTTGACGCGCCGTGTTACCACGGGCGAGGTCACCGGTGATCCCGCGGAATGGGAGCGATATCATCCGCGAGAATGGAACGGCGACAAGCGGCGCGAGGGTCGCCATTCCCAGAAAGACACCGACGGCGCCGATACCGACCATGGCCAGGGACGAACCGTTCTCCACGATCAGACCCAGAGCCATGAGTCCCGCGCCCAGAGCCGTGACGATGGTTCCAACGATCGCCCGGGTACGAAGGGGCCTCCGGCCTACTCGCGCGGCCGGGGCTGACATCGCGGCCACCGGTGGAATGCGGGCCGCTTTCAACGCGGGCAGAACAGCTGCAACGCTGGTGACGACCACGCCTACGAGCATAGAGACAATGATCGTTCTTGGTTCAAGTGTGAGAGGCCCTTCCGGAAGGCCAAATCCAACTGAGTTCATCCCCGCCTTGATCAGGCCGGCGACGCCGACTCCCGCCAGGACACCGAGTGCGGACGCAAACACGCCAACCACGAGGGCCTCGAAGAGCACGCTCAATGTCACCTGCCGGCCGGTTGCTCCGATGGCCCGAAGCAGGGCGAGTTCACGTGTTCGCTGAGCGACCGTGATCCGGAACGTGTTCTGGATCACGAAGGCGCCCACGAACACTGCGACCCCGGCAAATGCCAACAACGCCGCGCCGAGAAATCCTAGACCCTCGTTTATGTCATCCAGGGCTTCCTGGGTCTGCTGCTCACCGCTGACAACTTCCAGATTGGAGGGTACGGCCGAATTGAGTGAGGCGAGCAGGTCGGTTTGATCGACACCAGGATCCGCGATGACATCTATCGAGCTGAACTGCCCCTCGAGTCCGAAAACTCGCTGCGCTTCGTCGAGCGTGAACACCGTGAGGGTTGCGCCGGCCAGGTTGTCTTCGGTGCCGAAATTCGCGAGTCCCACGATCTCGTATTCACCCAGCCCGTTTTCAGTCTGGACATCGATGAGGTCGCCGACCGACAATGCGTTTGCCTCAGAGGTCGCCACGTCTATCACGACCTCGTTCGGTGCCTGGGGCGAGCGCCCGTTCTCCGGTGCAATCCGGAGCGAATTGACCGCTGGCAGATCGACCCAACTGAAGCCCAGGGTGGGTGGGCCCTGGCCTCCAATGGGGACGCCTTCGGAGTCGATTATCTGGGCGTAACCCGCAACGCTCCCGGCGGCGGCATCGACACCCTCGACGGCAAGTATGTCGGCCAGGAGCCCCTCTTCGATTGAGGGCTCGCCGGTGCCGGGGTTGTCGGTGTCGGGCCGGATGGTTGCATCGACCCCCGCATAGACATCGCTGAAGAGACTGTTGAAAGTCGCGTCGATGGTGTCGGTGAACACGAAGGAACCCGCGACGAAGGCAACTCCAAGGACGACCGACAGAGCGGTCATCGCCAAGCGCATTTTGTGGGCCAGGAGGCCTTTGATTGAAGCTCGGAGCATTATCAGGCCCCCAACTTCTTCATGTAGTCGATGACCGACTCTGTTGTGGGATTGTCCATCTGTCCGACAACGCTGCCGTCCTCGAGGAATACCACCCGGTCGGCGTAGCTCGCCGAGACCGGATCGTGAGTCACCATGACGATGGTCTGCCCGAACTCGCGGACTGCGCGCCGCATGAAGTCGAGCAGCTGCGCGCCGGACTTGGTGTCGAGGTTTCCGGACGGCTCGTCGGCGAAAACGATCTCCGGCTTGGTCACCAGGGCGCGGGCAGCGGCGACGCGCTGTTGCTGGCCACCCGATAGCTCGGACGGCCGATGGCTGAGGCGGTCATCCAGATCTAATGTGGATACGACCGTGGCGAACCAGTCTGGATCGGCCGCCCGCCCGGCAATTGAGAGCGGCAGGAGAATGTTCTCCTCTGCCGTGAGTGTCGGGATCAGGTTGAAAGATTGGAACACAAACCCGATCTTGGAGCGACGGATCTCGGTGAGTGGCCTGTCCTTAAGCGTTGTCAGGTCGACCTCACCGATGAAGGTACTTCCCGACTCAAGGGAGTCAAGCCCGGCGAGAGTGTGCAGAAGAGTTGACTTGCCTGAACCCGAAGGACCCATGATGGCGGTGAATCGGCCCTTTTCGAAGTCGATCGAGACACCGTCCAGAGCGCGCACTTCGGTATCTCCCTCTCCATAGGTCTTTACGCCATCGCGCATCCGGGCGGCTACGGCAGTTGCAATACGGTCTTCGGTAAGTGTCATCCATGTCTCCTTGTTCAAGATGTGTAATCACATCATCGGCCATCCTGCGTATCCCTGTCATCGGGCTAAAGGCGGTTGCTCCTGCCATCCATTGGAATGGTTGCGGGCTGGTTTCTCATCCTCGAGGATGAGACCGTCTACTGGCCGGGTGTCACCAGTCCGGCTTCGTAGGCGGCAACAACCGCCTGGACGCGATCGCGAAGCTGGAGTTTGGTCAGGAGGTGGGAGACGTGGCTCTTCACCGTTGTCTCCGACACGAAGAGCGCCTCGGCAATCTCGGCGTTGGACAAACCTCGCGCCATCTGCTCCAGAACTTCGATTTCCCGTTCGGTGAGATCGTCCAAACCTTTGATTCGAGGCTGGCTCGGACGGGACGCGAATTCATCGATTAAACGCCTGGTGACCGAGGGTGCTATCAGGGCATCTCCGGCGGCGACAATCCGAATTGCCCGGATCAGGGTCTCCGAATCGGCGTCTTTGAGAAGGAACCCGCTCGCTCCTCCCCGCAAGGCTGCATAGATGTACTCGTCGAGATCGAATGTCGTCAAAACGATGACTTTCACCTCCGGAAGCGTCTGGTGAATCTGTCGCGTCGCCTCCAGGCCATCAACTCCGGGCATGCGGACATCCATCAAGACCACATCTGGCCTCTCTCGTTTACTCAAACGGATGGCTTCCTCTCCGTTCTCCGCCTCCCCTATGACGAGGAGATCGGGTTCGGATTCGAGGATCATTCTCAGACCCGAGCGGATCATCGCCTGATCATCGGCAATAAGAACCGTGATCATGGTGGGTACGGGATGGTCGCTTTGACCTGGAATCCGCCACCGGGGCGGGGCCCTGCGCTGAAGTCCCCACCGAGTACTGCGATACGTTCTGTCATCCCGACTGTCCCGTGGCCCCGGCCCGGATCCGGCGCTCCGGCTCCGCGGCCGTTGTCGAGAACTTCGACTAGCAATGAGTTAAGTTCGTATCGGAGGTTCACTTCCGCCCTGGCTCCCGGGCCGCCGTGTTTTAAGACGTTGGTGAGCGATTCCTGAACAATTCGGTACGTGGAGAGCTCCGCCCCCTCACCGAGATCCACCGGATCTCCGTAGATCACCAGGGTCGTGGGGACGCCCGAGGCGACCATATGTTCCGTCAGCTGGCCAAGCTCATCCAATCCGGGCAGGGGAGCGAGCTCCCCTGAATCGTCCCGATCCCTCAGTAGACCCACCATCCGACGCATGTCGGTGAGACCTGAGTGACCGGACTCCTTGATTACCTGGAGTGCTTGGACCACCCTTGGGTCAGAATCGCCGGCAATACGGCTGGCGCCCTCCGCCTGAAGGGTCATAACGGTCATCTGGTGGGCGACAACATCGTGAAGCTCGCGGGCAATCCGGGCCCGCTCTTCAGCCACCGCCTCCTGGGCGAGACTGGCGCTTTCCTGTTCTGCCTGCTCGGCCCGGGTTGTCAACTCGTCGACTATTCGTCGCCGTTCATGGACCTCCCGACCAAGGAAGAAAGGGGCTGTGGTGAAGACAAAAGTGCCCAAAACGTCTCCCCAACCGACCGATTCGAGTGTCAATGCGCCGAATGTCGTGAAGGCAACCACGCCAGCGATGTAGGGGACACCGATCTTCCACGATCGGTCTCTTGGAAGCTCGCTCCCGACTGCATGGATGGCAAGGAGAATTCCCCCGATTGCAAACGTGTTCGGATAATCGAGAACCCGATCGACCACAAATGCGCTTGTAATGACAACGAGGACCCCGACCGGCCACCGGCGGCGATATGCGAGCGGCAATGACTGGAGGGCTATCAGAAGCCAATTCCAGCCATCCGGCTCTCGTGAGAACATCTCGCCGGCCGGGCTATCGCCAATTTCGACGCGGCCGATGACGCCCAGCACAAAGATGCCGAGGGCGAGTATGGCGTCGACAGTGAACGTCGAGAAACGCTTTGGCCGATCGGTCATTGGATCAAGGCTAGAGGCGGCGGTGATCACGCGCATCGGCCTCAGGGATGATTAGAGGTCGTTGGAGACCTACGACGATAGGCTTGGTCATCATGAAGGGGGAGCTACTCTTGGCCGGCTTTCTTCTCTTGGTTGTGGGTGTTTACCCGGCCGGGGTAGCGACTCCGGCATTCGACCTAGACCTGCAGGTCGCAAACCGCGCCTCCATCATCATCACAGTTACCTTCGAGCCAGTTCCGCAAGGATTCAATTGGGTGTCGCTCGAGGCTTCCTGAGTGCTCCAAGACCTGATCGGAGTCGTGCCAGCTGAACAGGTCGACGAATACGGGCGACCCGTTGACGGCATCACACCCGTGCAGGCTGCTCTCGAACCCATCCACGAAGGCGTGTACCGAGACAGGGTCGACGTCGGCGAAGGACACTGGGCGGTAGTGGCGTGGCCGAGATCACAGAATTCGACTCAGACAGAAATCCAGGTGCAGCCCGAACCGCTTACGTGGTCGTTCGAGGTTCAAATCCGAGTGCCGCAGTCCTGATCGTCGCAGCCCTCGTGGTGACCGGCCTTGTCGGTTTTGGCTGGAATCTCTCGTCGAATCCTAAGGATTCGGCGCCAAGCGAATTATCGGGAGAGTAGACCGCCCTTCATCAGAGTTGGCAGCAACGGTTGTGTCACTGCAAAGTTCCCGAATTCCCACACCGGTCGGATCGCCTTATACTTACGGGATCCCGCAGATCCCTTGTTTTTAGGGGTGTAGCTCGAACTGGTAGAGCGCCGGTCTCCAAAACCGGAGGTTGGAGGTTCGAACCCTCCCGCCCCTGCCAGGAAAGTCAAGAAGTAACTAGGATAAGTATCCGATGAACCG
>JBGTFH010000086.1:0-21752 GCA_041747375.1 Acidimicrobiia bacterium | reverse complement strand
CCCTCTGGAAGCTCTGGTCGTGAAGGCGGTGTTACCTGCCCTGGATGAGTTCCCGGAATTCAACGCCACGATCTCGGGTGAGGAACTCATCTATCACACCGCCCGTGACATCGGGATCGCCGTCGACACCCCTGATGGCCTCCTTGTCGCAGTGATCAGAGATGCCTCTAGCAAGTCGGTGCTCGACCTTGCCACCGAGGTGGTCCGCCTGGGCGAGGGTGCCCGCGGCCGTACCTTGACGATGGAAGAGCTAACCGGTCAGACCTTCACAGTCTCCAACATAGGCGCCGTTGGCGGAGGGCACGGGACGCCGATCGTCCCCTATGGCACCACCGCGATCCTCTCGGTGGGAAGGGCGAAGGAGCGGCCAATCGTCGACAACGGCGATCTCGTGATTGCTCCGGTGATGCCCCTCTCGTTGTCATACGACCATCGGGTGATAGATGGCGGTACCGGACGCCGGTTTATGGCCCTACTGATGGAAAATCTCGAGGAGCCAGCGCTCTTCCTCGCCTGATGCCCCACGTTCACGTTCTCACATACGAAGAGTCAACCGGGCTGGCGAGAAAAGAGTATGACGCAGCGTTACGTCGTGCGGGACGGATCTGGAACATCGTGTCGATCCAAAGCCAGCTCCCCGAGGCGATGAGAGATTCGATAAGGCTCTATTCGACGCTCATGTACGGCGAGTCGCCACTGACCCGTTCGCAAAGGGAACTACTCGCCGCCGTTACCTCACAGATAAACGATTGTCACTACTGAACGGCGTCGCACTTCCACGATCTCCGTGCCGAGATCGCAGATGACGAACTGGTCGACCGGGTGGCCATCGATTGGAACACGGCGGGACTCGACGACCAAACCCTTGCGATGGTCCGGTTTGCCGAAAAGCTCACTCGCACGCCGTCCGCTATCCGAGCCGAAGACATCGAGAATCTCAGGGCTGTCGGTCTCGACGACCGGGGTATCTCCAGTTGTGTCCAGGTGATCTCCTATTTCAACTACATCAACCGGATAGCCGAGGGATTGGGGATCGACCCGGAAGACTGGATCGAGGACACGGGTCGAGTCAAAGGTCGGTAATGACAACTAGCCTCGTCGACCATGAGTGACGAGAAGAAATCCAAAGACGAGTCGAGCGAGGAGAAGGCTGAGCTGCCCGAGATCGAGGAGCAGTCGGTTTCCAAGAAGTACAGCGGCAAGTTCGGCGAAGCCAAAGTCGCCTACACCGCCACGGCAGCCACCCAGGTCATCGAACGGGAGGACGACCGGAAAGCCGCCTTCTTCTATGTGGCCTATACCCAGGACGATGTGGACCCCGCCGAGCGGCCAATCATCTTCGCCTTCAACGGTGGGCCGGGATCCTCGACGGTGTGGCTCCATCTCGGTCTCTTCGGGCCAAAACGGGTCGAGTTCGACGACGACGGATTCCCGGTCGGAATCCCCGGACGTCTCATCGACAATGAGTACTCAATCCTCGATGTCGCAGATGTGGTCCATGTCGATGCAGTCGGCACCGGGTTGTCGCGGGGTTTGCCCAAGGACAAAGAGAAGGACTACCACCACTTTTCCAAGGACATCAAAGCGTTTTCCGACTTTATCATCTCCTATCTCAACCGCAACGGCCGCTGGGCATCGCCGGTGTTTCTCGCCGGTGAGAGTTACGGGACCACGAGAGGGGCGGCCATCGCCGCCGACCTCTTCGACAAGGGGCTGCAACTCAACGGGATACTGCTGATTTCGGTGGCGATGAGCTTCCAGACCATCGCAATGGACGTCGATGCCGGCTTTCTCTTTCACCCTGGCAACGATCTTCCCTTCCTCACCCACTTTCCGACGTATGCGGCGACTGCCTGGTACCACGGCGCTCTGGCCAGGAAATACCAGTCCAAGGACCTCCGCAGCTTTCTCGACGAGGTCGAGGCCTTCGCCTTGGGCCAGTACTGGAGCGCCCTCGCCATGGGTGACCAGCTCGAAGATGCCGAGCGGAAGAAGGTGGTTCGGAAGGTGGCCGATTACACAGGCCTGTCACCCGAATATGTCGACCAATACGACATGCGAATTCACATCATGCGCTTCTGTAAGGAGCTCCTCCGCAGCCAGCGGAAAACTGTGGGTCGTCTCGACACCCGGTACACCGGTTACGACAGAGTGGCCGACGGGGACAATTTGGAAAGCGACCCGGCTAGCAACCTTGCCATGGGCCCGATGTCATCGGCACTCAATGCGTATGTGCGTTCGGAGTTGGGTTTCGAAACCGACGACTTCTACGAGATCCTGTCCATGGAAGTCAACCAACGCTGGGACTACGAAGAATTCAAGAACCGCTACGTCGACACTTCGGAGAATCTTCGTTCGGTCATGTCACGCTCGCAACGGATGAAGGTCTTTGTCGCCAATGGCTACTTCGACCTGGCAACGCCACACATGGCGAGCGAATACACCTTCAGCCATATGGGTCTCGACCCGGAGATTCGCAAGAATGTCAGGACGGAGTATTACGAGGCGGGCCACATGATGTACGTCCACAAACCGTCACTGGTCAAGCTGGCCGCCGATATGAGAGAGTTCGTGAGAGACAGTCTTTGAGGGGTCTTTCAATCTCGAATATGGAACCCAACGGGAAGCTGGCCCGGGTTCAAGCGGGCTTTGCCTCGAATGTTGTCGTGACCGACTACAGGTAGAAGAAGGAGCCTCAATGGGATGTCAATGAATTGTCCTCGGCTAGGGAGCGGGCAGAAATCGCCGACAAGTTTCGTTCGATTGGGCTGCACCCGGGTCCCGAGCGACGCTATCTCGAGTGGTGCTGGTTGCGCAGCACTTCCAATTCCCATGGTGGTGTGGCACAATTGTGGCCATGAGTAGCGAATCACTTCGAACGGTCAGAGACCGGTTCTCGGAATTCGTTGACCGCGTACAGCGAGATCATGAGCGTGTGGTTGTGACGAGAAACGGGACGCCGGCCGCGATCCTGTTGAGCCCTGAGGATTTGGAATCGATGGAGGAGACCCTCGCCATATTGTCCGAACCAGAGGCCGTCAGCGAATTGTTGGAAGCACATCGGGCGTATCTGAACGGAGACGTGGTTCGAGGAGTCGAGGCAGTTCGGGACCTACGTCGCGGTTGACCAACGGACCTTACGAACTAGTAGTCGTCGGCCCGGCAGTAAGACAGATCGGGGAAATGCCCGAATCGGTGGCTGTCGCTGTCGTTGAATTCATTACCGGGTCGCTTCTCGACAACCCCTATCGAGTAGGTGCGCCACTTCGTGGTCATCTAGAGGGAATTTGGTCTGCGCGACGTGGCACATATCACATTCTCTACAGGGTCGAGGAGGAGCGTCGCGAGGTGGTCGTGTTGCGCGTTTCCCATCGAAGGGATGTCTACCGGAGCGAATGAGTAAGCGTGCTGTGCCTTCTGTAGCGTTTTGGGTCGTGTTCAGTCCTAGCGGCTGAGCTCATAGGTAGAGGAAGTGAACACCGCCGATTGGGTGCCTGAGGACCAGTCGCACTCCACGCACGCGAGCGGGTTCGGGAGGGTGTATCGAGGTGGTGAAAACTGAGCGGTTGGCGGTTGGGGGTCTGCCCCTATGCCGATCGCTCTAGCTGTCGGGTCGAATAGTCGATCGAGCCGGATGCTTGTCTGGGCGGAGGGTCGATGATTCTCGGTTGACCGTGGAACTCTTTGATGTACTGGATTCCGGGGAACTCGGGGTGTCTGTCGAACTCCGTTCCCCATTTGGTGATCCAGGTGACCTGACCGTTGGGATTGCCCCGAATCGACCACCCTTCGTTGTGGATGAGGCGGTGGTGGAATCCGCACAGCGTGATCAGATTCTCGAGGTTGGTTGGCCCGCCATTGGCCCAGTGGATGAGGTGATGGATGTGGAGCCAGACGGTGCGGCCGCATTGAGGAAACCGGCAGCCCTTATCTCTCGATCGTACGATTCTCGCTAGCCACGGCGGAATTGAGCGGTCGGTTCTGCCGATTCCGATCACGCCGTCGGTCGGGTCTTCGATGACGAGTTGGATACGCGCATCGCAGGCCAGTCTGCGCAAAGTCTCATTGGTGATGCTCGTCCCTGCTGGGATGATGGTCCCGTCCCCGAGTGTGGCTTGGGCTTGGTCGCCGATGCCAAGAAGAGTGTTGACGTCGGTGTGGACGAGGAGCGTCGCCCGGTCATGATCCGCATCGGAGGACAATGATTCCGATGCCATCTGCACGAGAGCGTCGGCAATCCGGGCACCCTGATCGAATACCCCTCCGTCGTACGGGTCGAGGTCGAGCTGTCCGGCTTTCCGGGTGAGTGCAGTGATGAATGTGGCGCCCTCGTCGTCGGGGAGTTGGAGATGCATCTCGAATATCGGCTCATTGTCATGGAACCAATATCTGACATTTCGATCGTTGCGAGCCTCGGCTGCGTCCTTCTCGCTGACCTGGCGGGCTGTAGCCCTGATCTGAGATGGCGTCATCTCCGGTGCCATCCGGGCCAGATCGGCGTCGGTCTCGGGCGTGGCAATCTCGACGAGAGCCCGAAATTGGTCCCATGACAGCAGACCCTCTTCGAAGGCGCGGCGGATTTGGGGGAGCTCCGGTAGCTTCTCGACGACCCTGGCCAGGGAACGGGCCGTGTGCCGACTCATCAGGTACCGGGCACCCAGCCATTCGGCGAGCGAAGGGGACCCATCGGTAGCCCAGACGCCTGCGGTGTCGGCGTCGATGAGACAGTCGACCAAATCGAGGTGTGAGCCGTGGAACCGGCGCATGGAGGAATCGACCACTCCGAGCCGTTTTACGTGGCGCTCGTAGCCATATTTCCCCTCACCCTCAGTTCCGTCGATCGCAGCTTCGTTCCCGGTTTCGAAGTCTGATTCCGACGGGTTGAAATCGGTAAGTTGTTCTAAATTCGATGAACCGAACATATGTTCGAGTATGCCCAATCCGCCCAGTGATGTCAAGGGTTTTCTAAAAAGAAATCCCGAATATTTCCCGGACCTATCAGTGTCGCCAGCCGACCGGACTTCTTTTACGAAACGACCGCGACAAAGGGGCAACCCCGGGTCCACTATCCGACCCGCTCGCGACCATCTGGACGCGAATGGAGGGATGGGCCGAGACCCATCCCTCCATTCCATTACCGCTCTTTGGTCAGCCTCCTACGGTGCCTTCCGGTCCGGCCGGGGCGGGTAGCGTCGACCCGCCAGGTATGGACTTGCCGACCACACCATTGACCGTCTCCGTCGAGTAGGCGTAGGTGAGGACTGCAATTGCGATGGCGTCTGAGTTCACGTCCAATGCATGCAACGCCACGTTGTCATACGTGTCACAGGCGGCGTGGTAGCAGGGATCGTATTGAGCCCCTACGGTGCCACCCCATATTGCTGCCTGCTCTTCGGTCTTGATGCCTTCAGCGCCGGTGAACAATCCACCAGACGGCACCCCGTTGTTGATGAATGCCTGATAGTCGCTTCGTCCACTGAACTCAGCGTCGTCGTAGGGCTCACCAAGGAAGGTGTAGTACGACTCGAACAGGTCCTCGATGGCGATTGATCCATCGGGCACTGGAGCGCTGGCGATAAACCCGGACTCATCTCCGTCATAGGTCATGAAGATGTAGTTGGGCGAACCAACCATGTCGAAGTTCAGATACAGGGCAATGTCACCGAGTTCCTCTTCGCTCAGACCGTTGACGTACTGCGTCGAGCCAACCAGTCCGATTTCCTCAGCACCCCACCAGGCAAACCTGATGGTGTTGTTGGGCTTGTGGTTACCGAGCTGTTCGGCGATCTCGAGCAGCGATGCCGAGCCGGAACCGTTGTCGTTAATACCGGGTCCTGCGGGTACCGAGTCGAGGTGTGCTCCCGCCATGACGATGTTGTCATCGACACGACCGGGTAGCTCTGCGATCACGTTGTACGACGTGAGGGTGATTCCCTCGACATAGACCCGTGCTGTTGAACCGGGTTCGGCAAGAGCGGCACCATCGGCGAACGATGCTCCCACGACGGGAATCGCCACGATGTTTTCGCCACCGAGAGTTCCGACAATCAGACCTTCACGCTCGGGCGTGTTGCCCTGGTTGAAGATGATCACGGCTTCCGCTCCGGCAGCTTCGGCATTGATCGCCTTGTCTGCAAAGGCACAGGTGCCTCGTTGAATGAGCGCAATGTCGGTGGTTCCGCTGAAGTCGAGACCATCGAAGTCCGTTGCCTCGCAACCGCTGGTGCTGGCACGAGGTGGGACCAGATTGATGTCGACCGGGATGACGTTACCCGTCACGTCGCCTTCGCCCGTGCCGGTGAAACCGCCGGTCTCGTAGCTAGCAGCGACCGGAGTCAACTGCTCCAGGGCGGTCAACTGGCCGGGATAGTCGAATGGGACTGCTTCCGCATCCCATCCTGCCGCCACCAACGTGTCAACCACATAAGCGACACTTTCGGTATAGCCGTTGGTGCCTTCTGATCTATTTCCATCGTTGGCATCGGCGATTGCCTGGAAAGCTGCTTGGTGTTCGCGAACACCGTCGACGGTGACGCAGTCAGTTAGCTTTCTATAAGTGTTGTTGTCGCGTTGATCGCAACCGGCGCCTGCTGCGTCCGCCACGGGAAAAGTCCCGGGGAGAACGGAGAGTGCGACGATCAACGCAATCACGATGGCGATCCGACTCTTCAGATCGCTGGTGACAATTGAGTGCATTGTTCCTCCTGTCATCCACCCGAACGGGAGTATTCGAGTGATACAAAACAGACCCTACCCCATTGCTCCGCGAGGTAAACAAATACGCGTAGTGGCGGGACGCCACACATCTGGCCGCTAGATCGAATGTGACTGGACGACGTTGAAGACCTCGGTCATGTCAAGATCTGGATAGGGGTCCGGGGCCATCAAACCGAGGATCCGCTCCTGGGCACGGGCCGACACCATGACCTTGTTGGCCCAACGGTTTGACAGTTGCTCAGGCGGAGTTCGACAACACCCTGGATCAGGGCATGTCGACGTCATCCGGTTCTCGGTGTCCCTGCCTCGAAACCATTTCGCATCCTTGAATTGAACACCCAGCGTCACCGCCCGCAACGGATCGGCCCCGGTCTCGATGTGGGTAGTGCAGAAGTACGTGCCGGCCGGAGTGTCCGTGTACTGATGATGGGTATCGAATCGGTCCGGGGAACGGAACGTGACTCTCGAACCCCACTTCTGGCAGAGCTTCTGGGTCTCCAGTCCGCCGTATTCATCGCGTCGCATCGGGGCGTCGTCGTTTGAATAGCCCTTCACTATGGTTCCGGCTTCATTGCTCACGACGAGATGGGTCGGGATGTCGAGGTGACGGGTGGCGAGATTTGCCAGTCTCCACGAGGCCATCTCATACGAGACGTAGAACAGTTCCTTGACATCTTCGGGATCGAGGTCGTGTTCCTCCTTGGCCGCGACGAGTCTCGAGATGACCGTGGATTCGGGTACGAGTACGGCGGCGGCGAAGTACGCGGTTTCGACCCTCTGGCGGAGAAACGTCTCCAGGTCGGGAGTCGTCTCATGGTGGAGTAGAAACCCGGCGAGAGTCTGCAACACAGCTTTCCGCGCCTGACGCGTCTTCAGCTCGTTCCTCTGCGCAATGTAGATTCGCCGGTTTTCCAAATCGATCAAAGACCTGGCAAATGAGGGCATATCGTCGATCGGGCGGATCTCGAAACCGGCGCTGTCTGCGAGGTCGATCAGGTTCCGAGAGCTAAAAGGCCCCTCACGGACGTAACCGATTGTCGCCAACGCCTGCGCCGCCTCGTCTTCGATGTCTTCGAAATAGCCACCTGCGGAAGTGATCCACCGGGCGATCAGACCGTTGGCCTCCCGGATCTCTTCTCCCGTAGCCGAACCCAGCTCCGATCGCTCCTGGAGCGCTTCGTGGAGCCCGACGATGTGGGCCATGACAGCGTCGTCGAGCTTCGCGGAAGGGCGGATTTCGGGTATGTCCATTCTTTCGAAGAGTGAGGAGTCCTGAGCCCGTAGCAGCGCAATTTCGAGATGGTCCCGCCGGGTCGGGGGTGACGGGTCGATGAGGTCTTGCAGGTCTACTGAGAGGGCGGACGCCAGGTCGAGTATCAGTTGCAACCGTGGCTCCTTTTTGCCGTTCTCCAGCAAAGATAGATATGGCCCCGGCTTGCCCACCTTGTCTCCGAGTTGGTCGAGCGTCATACCGGATTTGGCGCGAAAGTGTCGGATTCGTCTGCCCAAAACCAACGGATCGAGGTATGGAAATTCGGCCACAAGGTAATCCTTCCGAAAGATGTGACGATCTTATCGCAGAATCGGGACTCGGAGAACTGATTGCGCAAAGAACAATGGCTCTTATGAATCAATACAACGGTTCAGAAATCGAACAGCAGATACTCACTCCCAATGCGGTCGCTTTCCTCACCGATTTGGAACGGGAGTTTGGTTGGCGTCGGGGTCAGATCCTGGCGATCCGCCAGGGCAGACAATTGGCATTCGCCGCCGGTGACAGACCGGACTTCCTCATCGAAACCGGTTCGATCCGAGATGACGATTGGAAAATCGCGCCGGTCCCGTCCGATCTGGTGGACCGTCGAGTCGAGATAACCGGACCGGTCGAGCGGAAGATGATGATCAACGCGCTCAACTCGGGTGCGAGCGTGTTCATGGCCGACTTCGAAGACGCTACCTCACCGACTTGGAGCAACCTTCTCAACGGCCACATCAATCTCATCGACGCCTATAGGCGGGGACTTCGACTCGAAACCGAGCAGAAGGACTACCTGCTCGACGACGACCCGGCCACTCTCGTTGTCCGGCCCCGGGGTTGGCATTTGGAGGAGAAACACTTTCTGGTTGACGGACAGCCGATGTCGGCGTCGCTGTTTGACTTCGGCCTGTACCTCTTTCACTGCGGCAAGTTATCGATCGACTCCGGAAGCGGGCCATATGTCTACCTGCCGAAGCTGGAGTCGCATCTCGAGGCGCGTTTCTGGAATGACGTGTTCATCTGGACACAAGCGAGGCTCGGAATCGCTCGAGGAACGATCAAAGCGACGGTTCTCATCGAAACTGTCCTCGCCGCGTTTGAAATGGATGAGATTCTGTACGAGTTGAGGGAACACGCCGCCGGCCTCAATGCCGGCCGCTGGGATTACATCTTCTCGATAATCAAGAAGTTCGGTGACGACCCCGATTTCATCCTCCCCGATCGAGGGCAGGTCTCGATGACAGTCCCATTCATGAGTGCATACGTGGACTTGTTGGTCAAGACGTGCCATCGACGCGGGGCCCACGCCATCGGCGGAATGTCCGCCTTCGTCCCCGACCGCAGTGATCCTGAAGTCACCGGGGCGGCAGTCGCAGCGGTCTCGGCCGATAAGGAGCGGGAAGCACTGGCCGGTTGTGATGGCACCTGGGTGGCACACCCTGATCTGGTCGCGGTAGCGCTTGCAGCTTTCGTCGAGGTTATGGGTGAGCGCCCGAATCAGCTCGAGCGGCAGCGGCCTGAGGTCTCGGTTTCGGCCGACCACCTCCTCGATCTCGACTTTCCCGGATCCGTGACTCTCGACGGGTTGTCTGCAAACGTCGAGGTCGGAATCTTGTATCTGGCGTCGTGGCTCGCCGGAATCGGTGCCGTGGCGATCAACAACTTGATGGAAGACGTTGCCACCGCGGAGATTTCAAGATCACAGATCTGGCAGTGGGTGCGGCATGGGGTCGTCACGGATGAGGGAATCCCGATCAGCGAATCCCTGGTGCGGACTTTGGCAGCAGACGTGGTCCGTGAGTACGAGGCCAAGGTTCCCCGGATTCATGAAGCGAAGAAGGTCTTCGAGGACGTGGCACTCAGCGACGAGTTCGTCGAGTTCCTCACCCTCGCTGCGTACGAGTTGATCAACTGATGGAGAAAACGATGTCGAACAGAGCACACCAAACAGCACTTCTCGAAAAGGAGTGGGCCGAGAACCCCCGCTGGACCGGGATTACTCGCGGTTACCAGGCTCACGAAGTCGTCGACCTGCGGGGCAGCATTCTCGAAGAACACACAATGGCCCTTTTGATGGCGGAGAAGTTGTGGGACCGCCTGACCAGCGAGGACTACATCAACGCCCTCGGGGCGCTGAGTGGCGGGCAAGCAACCCAGATGGTGAAGGCGGGACTAAAGGCTATCTACCTCTCGGGATGGCAGGTAGCCGGTGACGGCAACCTCTCGGGCGAGGTCTATCCGGACCAGTCGCTATATCCGGCCAATTCTGCCCCTCAGATGGTGAAGCGGATCAACAATGCCCTGCGGCGTGCGGATCAGATCCACTGGGTTGAAGGCCACGACTCGATCGACTGGTTCGTCCCGATCGTCGCCGATGGTGAGGCCGGGTTCGGTGGCTCCCTCAATGTGTTCGAGCTGACCAAGGCGTTCATCCAGGCAGGTGTTGCCGGGGTCCACTTCGAAGACCAGCTAGCAGCCGAGAAGAAGTGCGGACACATGGGCGGGAAAGTGTTGGTGCCGACCAGCCAGCACGTCAGGAGTCTCACAGCGGCTCGCCTCGCTGCAGATGTGATGGGTGTCCCCACCATCATCGTGGCCCGCACCGATGCGAATGCGGCCACGCTGCTCACTTCCGACGTCGACGAGAGCGATCGGGGATTTACGACAGGGGAGCGGACACCTGAGGGCTTCTTCCATGTCCGCAACGGGCTGGATTCGGCCATTGCCCGCGGTCTGGCCTATGCGCCTTATTGCGATCTGATCTGGTGCGAAACGGCCAAACCCGATCTCGACGAAGCGAGGAAGTTCGCCGAAGCCATCCACGCCGAGTTCCCGGGCAAGATGCTCGCCTACAACTGCTCGCCGTCGTTCAATTGGTCAGCGCATCTCGACGAAGGGACAATCGCCCGGTTCCAGAAGGAATTGGGTGCCATGGGCTATCGGTTCCAATTCATCACCCTGGCCGGATTCCACGCGCTCAATGCTTCGATGTTCGATCTCGCCCGTGGCTACGCAGACAATGGAATGCCGGCATATGTCGAGTTGCAGAATCGCGAGTTCGCCATGGAGGCACAGGGATACACCGCCACCAAGCACCAACGGGAAGTCGGTGCCGGCTATTTCGACAAAGTGAGCCAGGTCATCGCAGGAGGCAACATCTCCACTCTCGCCCTCGCCGGTTCCACCGAAAGCGAGCAGTTCTAGGGGTTGGGATTCCCCCACAGGACGACGCCCTCGATCTCATCGGGTCGCTGGGGTGAACAGTGGGTAGCCTTACCCCGTGGGATTTCTGAGGTTTCTGCTCGTGGTGGTCAACGCTGTCCTGTTCGCATGGCTGGCCGGTAGCAGCATCACATACCGTGCGCGGGAGCAATCAGAGCGGGTGAAGACACTGTGGTCGATCGTCGCTCTTTTGAGCATCGTTTTTGTCGTCGGGGCTGTACAGCGAGTCCTGGTACAAGCAGCTCTTATGGGCTGGCTTCCGGAGTCGCTCTCGGAGTTCGCTGCGTCCAATTGGCAAATCGTCCAGTCGTTGGTGGTGGCCGCCTTTACTATTGTCGCCTTTGTGACAGTGCGCGGCCTGGCCGATTCACTGGCCCTGAGTGAGAATGTCGCCCAATCGATACTCATCAGGGTGGACCATGTCCAGGTGGCGCAATTGGACCTCTCACCAAGGGAAACCGAGGTCTTGGAGGCGATAGGGACGGGGTTGATAAGTGATGCCGAGCTCTGCGAAGCCCTACACATCTCGAGATCGACGGTCCAGACCCATGTCAAACGTCTTCTTCGAAAGACGAACCTGGATAGTCGGAATGACCTGGTGGCGGTGGCCCATCTGGTGGCCAGAGGTGGCCAACGAGCCGATCCACCTTGAGAAAAATGGCAATCACCAATATTGGTGACGCCAATCACCAACGATAGTCATTGACCCGTTCCGCGATTTCCGAAATAGTCCCGGTATGGCAGACGACATGCCGTGCGAATAGGGATGGGTTCCACATCGGGAGGATTTAGATGAGGATTACGCACAAGTCACGAAGGATGGTTTCGTTGGTCGCGATGGCTCTCGCCGTCACATTGGTACCGGCCATCGGGGCGTCCGCGAGGAATTCCGGCAGCGGGTCTTCTGTCAGCGCCGCCGAGCGCCACGAATACAAGGACTCGCTGACCAGTTCGTTTGCGTACTACCGGGAAAACAACCTGCGCCACAATGTCGGACACCACGACCGGCATTACCAGGCACGGGGCATCCGTCCGATCTAACCGGGTCGCTGCAGCACATCGTTCTCGTAGGAAACCCAACCGCGCGCCAATAGTCTGTGCGTGTGCCAATACGGATTTTCGGTTGCATTTTCCTGGCGGTAACCGCGGCCTGTGCGATCTCGCCTGACACCGACGCGCAGTTCCCCAT
The DNA here is from genome assembly GCA_041747375.1 of Acidimicrobiia bacterium. GTDB lineage: Bacteria > Actinomycetota > Acidimicrobiia > Spongiisociales > ZC4RG35 > MA-ANB-1. Next base: position 9,366 of record JBGTFH010000086.1, on the reverse strand, counting down.
AATCGGTAGCGATCCCGACCGCCTCGTCGAGACAATGGAGTGGGTGGTCTCAAATCAGCTGCCGATGCCACCTGACAGTTTCGAGGAGCCGTTGGTGCTCGCCTCTTCCGGCCCGACCACAGTCCAGATCGCCCTGAAAGGCGGCGGTTGTCCTCCCACCGTGCAGGCGGCGGTTTCGGGGAATCCGGAAGAAGTGACAGTTGTGCTGAACCTGGGTGGCGCCATCCAACCACCAGGGGTCAATTGCGCCGAAGTCCTCTCCACCCACATCCTTGGCATCGAATTCCGGCAACCGATCGATCTGGAGGGTCTGTCGGTGACATCTGTTCGAGCGTCGGGACCATGAGTATCCTGATGTCTTGATGGCACGGCAAACAGCCCCCGGAGGGAAGTCATGAAAATCGTCCACGTGGTCGGCACCGGCACGATAGGAGAGCCGCTTATCGGCCTGCTCGCCGACAATCGAGAGCACTTCGGGATCGACGAAGTCACCTTCCACAAGCGGACGCCTCTGGTCACTGAGAAGGCAAAGGTCGCCGATCTGATCAATCGCGGCGCCGCCCTCGCTGTCGATGACAATCGTCGAGCTACATTCGAGGAACTCGGCCACGCACCGAAGTATGAAACCAGAGAAGCCATCGAGCGCGCTTCGGTCGTCATCGACTGCACCCCGGTCGGCAACCAGATGAAGGCAGAGTTCTACAACGATGCCAGGGGACCGATTGGATTCATGGCCCAGGGGTCGGAATTCGGCTTTGGAAAAATGTATGCGCGGGGTATCAACGATGAGGCCCTCGTCCCGGATGAGGACAAGTTCCTCCAGATCGTTTCCTGCAACACCCACAACATGTCGGTTTTGGTGAAAACGCTCGGGATGGACGCTGACGGCACAAACCACCTAACCGACGGGCGCTTTCTCTGCATCCGACGGGCCAACGACATCAGCCAGGACGAGGGTTTCGTTGCCAGCCCGACTGTTGAGGGGCACAAGGATGAGCGTTTCGGCACCCACCATGCCCGCGACTCACACGCCCTTTTCGAGACCATGGGTTACGACCTCAATCTGTTCTCATCGGCGCTGAAACTAAACACCCAGTACATGCATTCAATGCACTTCGCACTGACCCTCGATCGTGAGATAACACTTGACGAGGTCAAGGAGCGTCTCATGGAGAACACCAGGGTGGCGGTCACACACAAGAAGTCTGCCAACCAGGTCTTCTCATTCGGCAGGGACCATGGCTACTTCGGACGGATCATGAGCCAGGCTGTGGTCTCCTTGGAGACACTCGCCGTACGCAATGGCAACGAGGTCGTTGGATTCTCCTTTACTCCTCAGGATGGCAACCCACTTCTCTCCACCGTCGCTGCGATGTTGTGGTACCTGACCCCTGACGACATGGACGAACGGATCAACATCCTCCGTCGCTACCTCTTCACCGAGATCTGATGGACAAGAAGGCCCTCGCCTTCGCCGAAGACGCCGTCGCAGCCATCGGTGAGCGAGACGGGCCGCGGGCCCGGACTTGTATCGCTCAAGCCTGCGAACTCGAGCCGGCCATGAATCGTCTCGCGGATACGGTCTACCTTGCCTGCTCTGAACTCGAAACCAAGGGCGAGGTAAGCACCGCGACGTGGAATATCCTCGGAGAATCAGTAGGCACCGGCGAGTTGTTCGGAGTTGTCGAGGCGCACCGAACCTCTTGAACCGGATCGAGTGTGGTGACACGATCAACCGATGACGATTTCGGAAGCACGCCGACTCGACCTGTACAATGCTCTCACCGAGTTTCTCGGCGAAGAGAGAGATGACACTCTGATGGCATACCTCCCCCGCAATTCCAACGATGAACTGGCTTCGAAGGCAGATCTTGGCCTGGTTGATCGACGTCTGGATGACGTGGTACACCGGCTCGACGGGATGACTGCCCGGCTCGACAGAATGGTCCAGGCATTGATTGCGGGTTTGATTGCCATCATTGCCACCCTGGTCGCCCAATCCTTCATCTGAGAGCGACAGCTAGTCTCGCCCCGTGATCGTCGAAGTCATTGCCGTCGGCACGGAGTTGTTGCTCGGTCAAATTGTCAACAGCAATGCCAGCTTTGTTGGTGCGGCTCTTGCCGAGAAGGGTCTCGACGCGCATTTTCAACAGGTCGTGGGCGACAACCTGGGGAGAGTGGCGCAATCGATTCGTACCGCTATGGATCGCTCTGACGCGGTGATCATCACTGGAGGCATTGGCCCCACCCAGGATGACCTCACCCGTGAGGCGGTTTGTGAGGCGACCGGGCTCGAGATGGAATATTCCGACGAGTACGCCCAACATCTCAGAGAGTGGTGGTCGCAGCGGGGACGGGATATGCCGGAGTCCAATCTGCGCCAGGCGCAGCATCCGTCGGGAGCGGTCCTCCTCGACAACCCCCGGGGCACCGCCCCTGGTCTGTCCCTCGACCATGACGGGACACTCATCTTCTGCGTACCCGGTGTACCGGAGGAGATGCAGTATCTGATCAAGACCGAGGTCATTCCCGCTCTGACCTCAAGGGATGGATCGGAGAGCGTGCTCGTCAGCCGGCTTCTCAGGACCTGGGGCCGGTCGGAATCAGATATTGCCGAAGTTCTCGACGATTTGTATCAGGGAAGCACAAATCCGTCTGTCGCCTTTCTGGCGTCGGGCGGCGAGATCAAGATCCGACTCAGTGCCAAGGCTCACTCGAGCGACGATGCCGGGCAACTAATCGCACCGCTCGAGGTGAAGATACGACAGCGCCTCGGCAGTTCGATATTTGGCGTGGACGACGAGACCATTGAGATTGTGTTGTTTCGGCTTCTCGAGGAGCGGAAATGGCGAATCGGCACCGCCGAGTCGATGACCGGGGGAATGGTGGCGTCGAAACTCACCGACCTACCCGGGTCTTCCCGATATTTCGCCGGGGGAGTGGTGGCCTACGAGTCGCAACTCAAACAGTCGCTTCTCGGTGTGGACGATGTCACGGAAGTAGTCAATGAGAGGACCGCATTGGCAATGGCCGAAGCGGCACGAGATCTCCTCGGTGTTGAAGTCGCCGTGTCGGTCACCGGGTCGGCAGGTCCGGAGCCGATGGAGAAACCTGCCGGGACCGTCGTCGTTGGAGTGGCAACGCCGGAGAACTCGATGGCCAGGGAGTTGCGAATGGTCGGTGATCGAGAACGGATCCGAACATACGCAACAACCACTGCGCTACACCTTGTCCGACTCGGGGTCAGCGGCGATTGGTGGGGCAACTGAGGGTCTTCGCCGCTGTGTCGCTTCCCGACGGTGTGAGACAGGCGTTGGCCGAGCAAACCGCGGAGTGGGACATCCCGGGTCGCAGGGTTCCGCCGAACAACTGGCACATCACATTGCGGTTCCTCGGTGAAATCGAGGAGGTGACCTGCGACCGGTACAAAGCCGCTCTCGATGAGTCGCACCTCGGGAAGCCATTCCGGATTCGTCTGTCTGGTTTCGGTGCGTTTCCCAACCAGCGCAAGGCAACTGTGGTCTGGGCCGGTGTCGGTTTGGGTGTGGATCGTCTCTACGAGTTGGCTGAAGTCTGTGACACGGCTGCCGAAGCCACCGGAGTGTCACCGGAAGACAGGCCCTTCTCGCCGCATCTCACTTTGAGCCGGGTTCGCCCGCCGGCCCCGGTGGTTTCCCTGCTTGAGCAAGGTGAACTGGACATTTCATGGTGGGTCGGGCAGATCGTTTTGTTCGAGTCGATCGGTGGGCGTGGCGGTGTTCGATACGAGCCTCTTGAAATCTTTCCATTTTCCCGGTAATACTCACTCCGAACACCTGTTCGACTATTGTTCACCGGGCAGTAAATGAAAGACGTGCGGATACCGCGAGGCGAGACGAGTTTCTGTCATAGCCGTCGGATACCGTCCGGAGAATTGTCGAAAGACAACCAGAGGTAGGTCTAGAAAGGGAAGCAAATGAGTACGGATCGGGACAAAGCCCTCGATATGGCGTTGGGCCAGATCGAAAAGCAATTCGGCAAAGGCGCCATCATGAAAATGGGCGACGCAGCCAATCGAAAAGTTGACATCATCTCTACCGGAGCGCTCTCCCTCGACCTTGCTCTCGGCATCGGTGGGGTGCCTCGTGGGCGGATCGTCGAGATCTATGGGCCGGAGAGTTCGGGAAAGACCAGCCTTTCCCTCCACATCGTGGCCGAAGCGCAGCGTAACGGGGGTATTGCCGCCTTCATCGACGCCGAACACGCTCTGGATCCCTCTTATGCCAAGGCGATCGGTGTTGATGTCGATGAGTTGCTCATCTCACAACCCGACACCGGTGAGCAGGCTCTCGAGATCGCCGACATGCTGATCCGTTCCGGAGCCCTCGATGTGCTGGTTATCGACTCGGTGGCGGCTCTGGTGCCCCGCGCCGAGATCGAAGGGGAGATGGGCGACTCTCACATGGGGCTTCAAGCCCGTCTCATGTCACAGGCATTGCGCAAGCTGGCCGGAAATCTCAACAAGTCCCGAACAACTGCCATTTTCATCAATCAATTACGGGAAAAGATCGGTGTGATGTTCGGTTCACCTGAGACCACCCCCGGTGGTCGGGCCCTCAAGTTCTATTCCTCGATGCGTCTCGACATACGTCGGATCGAAACCTTGAAGGATGGCACGGAGGGGATCGGCAACCGGGTCCGGGTGAAGGTCGCCAAGAACAAGATGGCGCCACCGTTCCGGACGGCAGAATTCGACATCATGTTCGGCGAGGGAATCTCCCGTGAGGGGAGTCTTCTCGACATCGCGGTCGACGAGGGAGTGGTCCGCAAGAGTGGCGCCTGGTTCACCTACGAAGACGACCAGCTCGGGCAAGGCAGGGAGAATGCCAAGAAATTCCTCCGGGAGAATCCCGAGATAGCCATGCAGCTACAAGCAAAGGTCTATGAAGCGGTCGGGTTCGGCCCCAAGGCTGAAACGGAAACGGAAACGGGAACGGAAGAGGAAGTGGCAGCCGACTCGTCGGCGGGCACTGCTTCATCCGAGGAGGCCAGCGAAGACTAAGAGCCCCTCAACAGCCGATCCGAGCTGACACTCCGGTGGGGTCGGTCGGGAAATAGTTGGCCGGTGGGGTAACACCCGCCGAATCGAATCTTCCAGATGTCGCCGTCAGAATGCACGTCTGGGAGTCAACAAGCGCCGACTCGACATCGGTCGAGGTCAGATATCCGGTATCAAATCGGGCGTACGACGGATCGACCGTTGCTGGATGTGATAGCCGACCGGCCGCCCAACCCAACCCCGGGTCATCGCTGACAAACCAGCGGGTCACCGGGATCGCTTCGATTCGGGACGTGGCTGCGCTCTCTTCGGCATCGAGTTCGGGGACTATGTTGATCAAGGCAAATTGGACGATTGCGCCGACTGCCGCGATACCGAGCAGGACGCGAATGGGTATCGACCTGGATAGCGCAATGATCGCGAGGAGCGGTGGGATGAGGAAAGCCAACGTCCTGGCGAAGCCTCCGTAGATCGTGGTGAACCCGAGAAGCAAAGCAACGCTGGCGGCCAACCACAGAACCACAACCCAGATGGGAAGACTCTCACCAGACTGCGCCTCTGCGTCTGTCATGCCTGCAGGTGGTGACTTCCTGAAGAGGAACGGCGCAACTCCAGCGGTTACGACCATGGCCACGACGGGGAGGTCATTGCGGAACAGCTCGACACCCGTATTCACCGCGTTTTCCAGCAAGTCCGGAGAGTTGTCCTTGGCAAGGTGAAACATCACATATTGGTCCCACACGGCGGCGATCCCGTAGATCGCCGCGAGCCCGATGGCCAAGATCCCGGCGGACACGCTGATGATCCCGATGGGTTTCCACTCCAACCGGGAAACCAGATACACCGCGATGGTCAGGACTATGGGGACCACATGGAGGCTCTTCACCGAGACTGCTGCCCCGACCAGCAGGCCGACCGACATGGAACGACCGAATGACAGTCGGGGTTCGAGGACCAGGGCAAGCGCAGAAATTGCGAAGGCGAGGGCCAGACCGTCGCTCTGCACCGGGCCAGCCGCTAATAGGACATTGCCGCTGAGGGCCACCAGTGTGGCAAGCAGAAACGCCCGAGTTGGGCTGGTGAGGCGGGAGAATATGGAGTAGGACGCGATGGAGATGACAACGGCGGACACGAGCAGAGTCGTCCTCGGACCTCGCGGATCTCCAAAGCTGAAGATCTGGCCGAGCCTGAGCATCGGGATGAAAAGAGGTCCCTGGCTGGAAAAGAAATCCTGGAATGGAACCAATCCGCTTCGGGCAAGGTCGGTCGAGGCCAGGAAAACTCCCTCGTCGAATGTGATGCGATGCCCTGCCACCCAGGGGACCACCCTGAAAGCTCCCGCCAGCGTCGCGAGGATCGCGATGTGGCTTGCCCTGGTTGATCGTCCATTCATGTATGCCATCGATGAGAGCAACGAATGGTTTGCAACACAAGTTTCGCAGCCATCGAGATATTTGAAGAACCTGTCGAGATTCTCGTATTGACGTGTACTATCAATGTCAGCACACGAACATTTACTAAATTTGAAAACGGAGTGGCAAATCAAATGATTCGGAGGAACGAACGACCTAGAGGGTGATTTAGGCCCCTTTCGCTTGTTCCTTTCGTGTGCCGGACCCGGCGGGTTCGGCACGTTTGATTTGGCAGACCGCTGGAAAGGATCCGTCATGGACTCAGCCGTGGTGATCGGACTCTCGATCCTGGGAGTTGCCATCGGGCTCGCGTTCGGATATCTACTCGCCCGGGTTTTGAACGCCCGCAAGGCAGAACGGGATGCTGGCTCGGCCGAGGGATTAGTCAGCAATGCAAGGATCGAAGCCCGGCAGATAATGGAAAAGGCCGACGATGAGGGTCGTGCCCAGGCGACCGCGTACCGCGAGCGCGAAGAGGCGACGCTGGAGACCCGCCGCGCCGAATTGAGCAACCTCGAATCCCGTTTGGGAGCGCGAGAAGAAACCCTCGAGCAGCGAGCATCGAACCTGGCCCAGCGGGAGAAGATGCTCATCGATCGGGAGGACGAGATCAATGTCAACCGGGGTGAGGTCGAACAACTTAAGGAAGCCGCCCGATTTGAACTGGAGAAAGTAGCCGGGATCGATGTGGCGGCGGCCAAATCCGAGATGTTGGCCCAGGTCGAGGATGAAGCCCGCCGCGAGGCCATGATCATGGTGCGGGATCTCGAGATCAAAGCGCGGGAGGAAGCCGACCGACGTGCCCGGAGGATCCTCGCGACCGCAGTCCAGCGACTCGCCAGTGAAGTGGTCACCGAGACGACCGTATCGGTCGTCCAGCTTCCTTCGGACGACATGAAAGGTCGGATAATCGGGCGGGAGGGCCGCAACATCCGTCATCTCGAATCGGTTACCGGCACCAACCTCATCGTCGACGATACGCCAGAGGCGGTCTCGATCTCCTCTTTCGACCCGGTGCGCCGCGAGGTGGCGAGGATTGCACTGGAAAAGCTGGTGGCCGACGGGAGAATTCACCCCGCATCTATCGAAGAGGCCTACGAAAAGGCCAGGGCCGAGGTCGAACAGAGTGTCAGAGACGCAGGAGAGTGGGCGTTGGTAGAAGTCGGCGTGGCCCGAATGCACACCGAATTGGTGACTCTGATCGGACGCCTCAAATACCGGACTTCCTACGGGCAGAATGTCCTCAATCACCTGGTGGAGACGGCCCACATCGCGTCCATGCTCGCGTCCGAGCTCGGTCTTGATCCGACTGCCATCAAGCGGGCGGCGCTGCTCCACGATATCGGCAAAGCGGTGACCCACGAGGTCGAGGGTTCACATGCACTTATCGGCGCCGAAATCGCCCGTCGCTTTGGCGAGGATGAGGCCGTGGTCCATGGGATCGAGGCACATCACAACGAGGTCGAACCCCGCACAATCCTGGCGGTACTGGTCCAGGCAGCAGACGCTGTCTCGGCGGCGCGACCGGGTGCCCGCCGCGAGTCGCTGGAGGGATATGTCAAACGTCTCGAGCGTCTGGAAACACTGGCGATGGAGTTTGACGGCGTCGACCAGGTATTCGCACTCCAGGCGGGTCGTGAAGTCCGGGTCGTGGTTGATCCCGGATCGGTCTCCGATCTCGAAGCGCGTGACCTCTCCCGACAGATTGCCCGTAAACTCGAGGAAGACCTCCAATATCCCGGCCAGATCCAGGTCACTGTGATCCGGGAATTCAGGTCGACAGACTTCGCCCGCTAGGACCCGGTATGACATGCCCGAATTGACGCTATTGCCCAACCCCACCGTGCGCGAGGTCAATCGGCGCAAGCCAACCCGTCCCGGTAAGCGCTATTTCATCAGAACCTTCGGGTGTCAGATGAATGAGCACGATTCGGAGCGGATTGCCGGGCTTTTCGAGTTGGACGGGATGACTCCTGTCCACTCATATGGCGAAGCGGATGTCGTCTATGTGAATACCTGCACCATCAGGGAAAACGCCGATAACCGGATGTACGGGCACCTCGGTCAACTGAAGGAGATTAAAGACTTCAACCCAGACATGCTGCTCGTCGTCGGCGGTTGTGCAGCCCAGAAGGAACGTGACATGGTGCGGGAAAGAGCACCCTGGGTCGACGTCGTGATGGGCACTCACAATCTCGACCGAGTGCTCGACTTGATCGATCACGCCGAGCACTGGGGCCCGATCACGGAGGTGGTCGACGAATTACAGGCAATGCCCTCATCGTTGCCGGTGAAACGGGAGCTGGCGCACTCGGCATGGATCACCATCCAGGTCGGTTGTAACAACTCCTGCACCTTTTGCATTGTTCCATCAGTCCGCGGTGTCGAGATTTCGCGGCGGCCCGGCGATGTCGTTCGCGAGGCGGAGCGTCTCGCCGCCGACGGTGTCGTCGAGGTGACGCTTCTCGGCCAGAACGTCGATACCTACGGGCGGGATCTCGCCATCGATGGGAAACGGCGTCCCATTTTCGGTGATCTCCTCCGCCGGGTTGGTGCCATCGATGGCATCGAGAGAGTTCGATTCACCAGCCCCCATCCAAACGATTTCCGGATAGATGTTGCCGAGGCGATGGCAGAGACTCCTGCCGTTTGCGAACAGCTTCACTTTCCCCTGCAGTCGGGTTCTGACCGCATCCTCAGCGCGATGCACCGCGGCTACAACAAGAAGAAGTACCTCCAGCGCCTGGACATGGCACGTGAGACCATTCCCGGTCTGGCGGTGTCCACGGACATCATCGTCGGATTTCCCGGCGAGACCGAAGAAGACTTTTTGATGACGATGGAGGTGGTCGAAACGGCACGATTCGATGCCGCGTTCACCTTCATCTTCTCCCCCCGCCCCGGAACCGCCGCAGG
>JBGTFH010000085.1:0-10434 GCA_041747375.1 Acidimicrobiia bacterium | reverse complement strand
GGTTGTAGTGGGACCCCAGGCCCGGGTTGGCACCGGGTGTTCGAGCCGGGCGGTGACCAGTTCGTCCATGGAGAGCCCGATCGGTTCCGTGATCGGGTCGATGCCATAAATACGGGACGCATTCCATCCGAGGATCTTTGCTTTGGCGGAGCGGGTCAACTCCGGGTAGCCGAACCGTTCCTGGAAGTCGGCCGGAATCTGAAACGACTTGAACGCATCGATCTGGCCCTGCGGCGACCCGTAGAAGATCGAATCAGTCCCCCATACGATGTTGTCCTCGCCAAACGCCACCAGGAGCTTGCCGAGTACATGTGACGCCTCGTCAGGGCGCCTGAGGAGATGCCACCAGGTCGAGCCGAGTTCGGCGTAAACATTCTCACCGGGGCCGACGCCAGCTCCTCGAATGGAGGTGATCAACCGGTTCACCCCGAGGTTGGCCGTGGCGTCGGTGTAGGGGCCTTCCCGCTGGTTGACTTCAAACCCTGAGTGATAGACGACAAATTTGACATCAGGATGGTTCCGGGCGGCAGGCCCTATATCTTCCGGAGATCCGGAACGGGCGCCGTCGCTGAGCCCCTTGTGGACGAACAACACCGGCGTCTCCAGCTTTACCAATTCGTCGAGGAATGGACCGGCGACGGCAGGGAGATTGGGGTCATGATCGTCGAGCCACCAATTGAGGTTGGACGGGAAGTGGGTGAAAGTCTTCCATCCGGAGACCTCGTTTTCGCTTACCGTCTTTTGCATCTCTTCCAGCAGCGCCGCTGTGGAAGCGGTTTGTGGCAACGCCAGCGCGTTGACCACAACACGTTGATCTCCCGACAGAGCCTGAACGAGCCGCCTCGTTTCCTCCATTACGTCGTTGGATAGAGGACTGCCTTCGGGGTTGATCGGCAAACCGGACAGGGCAACCATGGTTGTCTCGGATCGTATGAAGATCTCTTCCAGGAAGTGGTTGGTCGAGAAACAAGCTCGCGGGTCGTCCTCGTCTTCACAATTCGCCTGGGGAAATTGCTTGCCCCAGAACCAGTCACCGGCCGTCGACGGATCGAGGTCGTATTCGAGCAGGTGGCCCTGGACATCGAATACGAACTGCGAGGGGCCGATGACGGAGCGGGCGGCGTCGGTGTCGTATCGCGAAGTCGGGTCGAACGGATACCAGAGCCCGGCCTGGCGGCCCATCGAGTTGGATACAGCGGAGTCGACCGCCGCGAGGCATATTGCCAGAGAGGAGGCCGACCGCAGGAAGGCCCGCCGGGTCATCCCGGTCCTGACAATGGCCCTCTCGGCTTCGTCGTTGGCTATCCGCTCCATTTCGAGACGGACGTCGGTGATCGGCTCAGGCTCATATTCACCGTTAGAAACCTGCCCGAAGTTGATCGGCAGGCTTTCGTCTTCATGACGCCATGAGAAAGGCATTGCAAGTCCATTCTGCCCTGAATGGATGAACGATGACGGATACGAACGGCCACACTGCTATCTGGAGAGAGCCGCCTCAGCCTGCACAACTTCGGCCCTGTCCTCGACGAGCATTGGGACCGTGAAATCAAAATGGGTCTTCCCGCCGCTCCGCCGGTACTCCAGATCCCCGCCCATCAGCTTCGCTAGCTCCCGCGAAATACTCAGACCGATCCCCACCGAGCCCGGGTGGGACTCCTCCCCATGCGCACGCTCGTATGAGTGGAATATTAGTTCGGCGGACTCGGGGGGCACACCCGGTCCATCGTCGACGACGGTCGCCCTAGCAAATTCCTCTGACCTCCCGAGCTCTACCGAGACGTTGTCACCTCCATACTTGAGGGCGTTGGTGAGGAGGTTTCGCAGAACCTGGCGAACCCGGCCAGGGTCAGCCAATGCCGTGGACGCCTCGCCGGAGATCTGGACGTTTGCTTTCGGATCGAGGACTTCGAGGGCTTGCTTGGTCTGCGCCATCAGGTTGACGGGAACGGCGACCACCGTGAGCTGCCCGGCCTCATGACGCGCCGCGGTCAAGAGGTCCTCGACCATGTTTGAGACGTCAAAACCCGATTCCACGATGGTATCGATGAGGTCGGCACGTTGTTCCGGGCTCAAGTCACTATCCGGGTCCCGGAGCAGTTCGGCAAGGCCGATCACTGCCGTCAGCGGGGTTCGGAGCTCGTGGCTCACAGATGCGAGGAAGTGGTTCTTGGAAGCCAGCAACTCCTCGAGTTTGCTCTGGGCTTCCTTCAACTCAGTGACGTCGACCACTTGCGCCACAATATGGTCTACCGCATCACCCGGTTGAGGCAAAAGGGTTGTCGTCACGATCGCCCAAACCGTCTTACCTGACGGCCCCCTGAATCCACCATCGAAGGTGACGGTGTCGACTTCCCGCTTTGCAATGGAATCGAAGGCCTTCCGAATAGTCGCCATTGATTCAGGCAGAACCATTTCCAACACCTGGCTCAGCGAGAGATCCTCTCCAGAGAGGCCGAACATTTCGTCATAGACCGCGTTGGTGTCCAGGTACTCGCCATCGATCGTATGGAGCGCCATTCCGACTGGCGCTGCGTCGAACAGCGCCTGGAAGCGGGCATTGCTTTCCTCAAGAGAACCGATAAGCGAGTCCATTTGCTCGGCGGTAGCGTTGAAGGCCTGGGCGGCGACATTGACTTCCTCGATTTCCGTCTCCTCCATTCGGAAGGTTGTGCCCGGGATGTAACCCCCAAGGGCCGTTCCCAACTCGTGCACTGGTCCCACCACAGACCGCACCAGCTGATGGCGGGCCCGGCGAGACGCCACGAATGCCGCCACTATGAACAGGATCGGCAGCAAGCCGGCCGCCGACCCCGGGAGGACTACCCCCGCTGGCACGGCTCCAACTGCTTTCAACTCATCGTTCCAACCCTGTACCTCAACACTTCCGACGATCGACCAATTACCCTCGACGTCGGTCCTCAACCCGTTTCCCGGTCCGTAGATGGTCTGACCGGCCAGCACCCGCCACTCATCCTCGTGGGCGACGACGACACCCTCGGCGTTCGTGACGAAAGTCTCCACGCCGAGATGCGCGTTGTTCCGCCCGATGGCTGTGGATATCCACTCGGTGCCTATCGTCAACTGGAGCATTCCTGGCTCCCCGCCGGTCGAAAAGCTCACCGGAACGGCGATGAGCATTACCTCGTTCCGAATCGCAGAATCGAAAGTCGGCACCCCCACGTATGGCGATTCTCGTTCAAACACTTGCGACAGAGCGTCGCTGTTGGCCGTCTGCGGAGCATCGTTGATTCCCTTTGTGGCGGAAGCCAGGACATCCCCTCTGCGGTTGGTGACCATCGCAGCCTCGACCGACCGATCGAGAACCAGGAGTTGCTCGAGCCGGGATTCCGTCGAAACGCCTTCGTCCGACCTGGCTATGAGGACGGCAAGCCCCTCCGCACGGTCGACGTAACGAGAGGTCCTGTCGGAGATGATTCCGTCGAGGACCGCCGCGTAATTCTCCGCTTGCGCCGTGGTTTGTATCATCTGACGTACGGGCACCCCCAGCGCCACGATGAGCCCGACTGCAACGAGGGGGAAGAACGCTCCAACCCGAAAGGACCTCCGAACCAGTGTCTTGATCGGCAGCGGCCGACTCATCGTCGAGTCCGGGCTTTTCGAGCGCCTCATCAGCTCCCCCCGACAACCGAGTCAAACGTGACCAGGGCATCGTCGGGGACACTGATCCCGTAATTTCCAGCCAGCCCTAGATCGAGCAGGGAGATGTTGTTCGCCGAACCGACAGGTATTTTCCCTGCAGGGGCACCTCCCCTGAGGATCGCAACGGCCCTTTGTGCCATTTCATTGCCAACGTCGAGGCTTTCAGGAGCGACCCCGATCATGAACCCTCTGGGGAGTTTGTCCACGGATAGCGCAGACGCCGTCGGAATCGACCAGGTCCGAGCGACCAGCGAAATATCACCCAAGTTCCTTGCCTCGAAGGGTGAACCAATCAGGAAAAGAAGGTCGAGGTCCAGCGACGGCACCTGAGTCAAAGCGCGATCAAGGTTGAAGTCGTCTTCGACGGTAATGACGAATAGCTCGACACCCAGGCTCGCGGCAGCACTTTGTGCAAGGGCAAGACCGCTCGTCGAGGCGGCATCCGAAGGCTGCGATAGGACCCCGATTCGCTTAGCGCCGGTGGCTCTTACGGTGAGTTCAAGGGCGTGTTGGATGTGGAAGAGACCAACCCCGGTGCGATTGTGGCCCGGTGTCGCGATACTCTCGACCAGGTCGGAGCCCAATGGATCGTTGACCATTCCGAAGACTTGCGGGATCGACGTTCCCTCGAGTTTTTCACCAACCATGAGCGATATCGGTGTGGAGAGCGTGACGACGATGTCGGGTGCGTCAGCTAGAAGTTCGTCGACGGCCGATTCGAAGTCGTCTCCGCTCCCGGTGACCTGGACAAACTCGACTTCTGACTCCAGCGATCTGACGAGCTCATCCTGGAATGCGGCAACCACAGGGTCCAATGAACTGAGGTTGTTGACGATCCCGACCTTAATTGGCGTTACCCCTCCCCCACACCCGGGCAAAAGGGACGCCACAGCAATCAGCGCCGCGAACATGCTCGTTGGGAAATTGGTTGTCTTGGAGGTCATTCAGCCACCAACCTCCCGGCTAGGCACTGATTCGCGGAGGTTCTCGAATGTCCTCATATGAATCGGCAGTCCGGACCCTGTCTTGACCCCTGCTCGACATTCCCCTCGTCGCAACACGGTGGGGCGACTGCTGAGGATTCACCAGAAATAGGAAAACCCGGTTCTAACGAACCGGGTTCACAAAAGGTGCAAGGCCCATCTAACGGGATTCCTGTTAGCGACCGAAGCCACTATCAGGTTCAAACGATCGTCTGGCTCCTATTGCCAAACTCTTATCCGGGAAGGCACCCGGCTCTCGCTCTCGCCACATGGACCTTGCATTAGGAAAGGTAGACCATGGTCGAACCCAATGCAAAAGAACGCGAAACTTTCCGGTAACCCGGCGTTGGCCGGTTGGTCACCATGCGTCAAGTTCCAGCGTGGATATTGAGGCAATCCGCTCGAAATCACCGTCTGCGGCCAGGATCGGGACGTCTTTTCCAATAGCAACAGCCGCAACCATGATGTCATTGGAATTCGCTGGCGTGAAGCCATTTCGCCGACACAGCTTGTAGAGAGATGCTCCCATTTGGTAATCGAACAACGGCCGCACCGGAAGGAGGCGGGTCCGGTTCATCAGCCCCCAGATAGCGTCCCACTCTTTTTTCGACCTGGTTCCCGACAGCAGCTCCATGATGACGATGTCACACGACGCGATCGGCTCGCCTTCGGCGAGCATCGTGCGGACTCGCACGTTGACTTCGGATCGGGTCATCCGCAGGTACTCGATCCAGGCCGAGGTGTCGAGTAGGGTCAATCCTCCCATATCACTTCGATTCCTCCGCTCCCCCGAATCTCCACCAGGTCACCATGCCAGCCATACCCTTCCATCGCCAGGGCTTGCTCCTTGGTCATCACCCCGCCAACCAGTTTCTCCAGTGCGAGGTTGACAGCTTCCTTCTTGGTACGGAGGTTGTAACGCTCCATGGCAAGTTCGACCAACCGGTCGTCGATGTCGATATTGGTCCGGGTCATGTACACCACTTTACACCCCATGGTGTACAGATGGCGGGTTTCTAACTCATGAAGTGGGGTATAAATAGCGCGCACATGTCCCCCAAGGACAGAAAGAGAGAAAATGAGGAATAGTAAAATCGCACGATCGATCGCAGCGTTGGCCCTTGCCGCCGTAGCGATTGCGGGATGCTCAGACGACGACCCAGACAACGGCGACACTGCGACGACGGTTGCCGAAGAGACGACCACCACGGTGGCCGGCTAGCGCAACTGCCCGGCCCTCATCGGGGCCGGTCCAACATCGGGTTGATCCCGGCAGCGAGTACTATTTCGCTCCCATGCCGGGATCTCCCTCTATTCGCAACGTGGCTTTGATCGCGCACGTAGACCATGGCAAGACCACCCTCGTCGATGCCATGCTTGACGCTGCCGGGGTGTTCGAGGCGCACCAGACGCCGATCGACCGCGTAATGGACTCCAGTGACCAAGAACGAGAACGCGGTATCACCATTCTCGCCAAGGCGGCGTCGATCGACTGGAAGGGGGTCCGAATCAACATCGTGGACACCCCGGGCCACTCCGACTTCGGTGGCGAGGTGGAACGGGCGCTGGCCATGGTCGATGGCGTCCTGCTCCTCGTCGACGCCTCTGAAGGCCCGATGCCCCAAACAAGGTATGTACTCTCCAAGGCCCTCGGCCGCGGACTTCCGGCAGTGGTAGTAATCAATAAGGTCGACAGATCCGATTCCAGGGTCGACGATGTCGCCGACGAGATCTACCAACTGTTCTTCGACCTCGAGGCCGAAGAGCACCATATCGAATTTCCGATCATTTCGTCTATTGCACGTCTGGGGCGATCCATGGTTGGCATCGGGATTCCGCCTGAAGATTCCAACCTCGCACCGATCCTCGATGCCATCGTTGCGACGATCCCTGCCCCGTCAGGTGACCCCGACGCTCCTCTTCAGGCGATCGTCACCAACCTCGACGCATCAGACTTCCTCGGACGTCTCGCCATCGGCCGGGTCGAGAACGGAACACTCCGAGCCGACAAGCAGGTCGGGCTGATCGGTGAAGACGGAGCCATTCTGAAGAGAAAACCTTCGGCCCTGTTGGGTTTCACCGGATTGGGCCGTGACGATGTTGCCAAGCGAGTGGCGGGCGACCTATTTGTCGTAGCCGGATTTCCAGAGATTCAAATCGGAGACACCATTGCCGACCTCGAACATCTCTATGCCCTACCTCGCCTCGAAGTCGACGAACCGGTATTGAGGATGACGTTCGGGGTCAACACATCTCCGCTGGCGGGCCAGTCAGGGAACTTGCTGACATCCCGCCAGATCAAAGCCCGTCTCGATCGGGAAGTCTTGGGAAATGTCTCCATCAAAATCGCCGACACGTCGAGTCCCGATGTGATTGAAGTCGCCGGTCGGGGCGAGCTACAACTGGCCGTGCTCATCGAGTCGATGAGGCGCGAGGGTTTCGAGCTCCAGGTCAGCCGACCCGAGGTAGTCATACGGGAGATCGAAGGTAAGAAACACGAGCCAAGAGAGCAAGCGGTGATCGACGTTCCGGATGAGTACGTCGGCACCGTCACCCAGTCGGTGGCCCCTCGTCGCGGCCAGGTCGATGACATGCGTCCCGGCGATCGTGGTCGCACGATCGTCACACTCAACGCACCCTCACGCGGGTTGATCGGGCTCCGCTCCGAGTTGATGACCGCCACGAGAGGTACTGCGCTGGTGAATCAACACAATGATGGATGGATGCCGTGGGCCGGGGACATCGAAGGCAGAGTGGGCGGGGCGATGATCTCAGACCGCAACGGAGCTGCCACCGGCTTCGCCCTGGACAACCTCCAGAAGCGTGGCGAGCTCTTTATCGGGCCCGGCGATCCCGTGTACGAGGGAATGGTGATCGGCGAGTGCGCCCGTCCCGAGGAAATGACAGCGAACGCAGCGAAAGGCAAACAGCTGACCAACGTGCGGGCTTCCGGATCGGATGATGCCATCAATCTCAAACCACATCGGAAAATGACGCTGGAGACTTCCATCGAGTGGATCGACGAAGACGAACTCGTCGAAGTCACCCCGGATGCAGTCCGGATCAGAAAACGCCACCTCACCGAACAGGCGCGAAGAGTCTCCAACAAACGGGGCTGACACCCGTCCCGATGAGGGGGTATAGGTGACGACTACCGTGACGCTCATGGAAACGAGCACGCCTGCGCTCACCGACTCCCGGCTCGCCGATATCCCATACTCAGTGACCCGACATGGGCGGGTATCTACACTCGAAGAGGCGGCCGCGCTGCGGGGAGTGAAGACATCAGCGGTTATCAAGACGCTGGTAGTGAGGCGGGAGGAAGACGACTTCCTGATGATATTGGTGCCCGGAAACCGCAGCATTTCCTGGCCAAAGCTTCGAAAACATCTCGCGGTTCGGCGTCTCAGCATGGCGTCACCCGAAGAGGCACAGGCCGCCACCGGTTATGTGCGTGGCACCATTACCCCGTTCGGGTCGACTCACAATTGGCCGATTATCGCCGACAAACGATTATCCGGGATCGAGATTTCGATCGGTGGTGGCGCTCCCGGTGTCTCGATCACGATCGACGGAGACGTGGCGATCAGCGTCCTGGATGCGGAAGTCGCTGACGTGACAGTGCCCCTACGGGCCAACGAGTAGGTTTCCCAACTATCGAGCGGACGATCTAGGGGAGATCGTCGTACCAGATCGAAGCTACCGAGTAGATGCCCACTATGGCCAAGAGCACACCGGTGAGACCGGCCGCGACATTCATGACGAGTTCCATGTCTCCGATCATGGCCGACGTCTGTGACACTTTCTATCGGGGTAATCCCCCATGCCACCCCGAGCTTTCTTCAGGAGCGTTCCGTTACAGTGCATCGATGACAACGACTAGCTTTGGAACCGTCCTTACTTGTGTCGACGGTCGAATTCAACGGCCAGTTGCCGACTTTCTGGTCACCAGATTCGGGGTGCCTTATTTAGACACGGTCACCCGACCGGGGATGATAAAACATTTGACGTCCTCATACGACCCGGCCACCAACGCCATTCTCACGGACCTCAATACATCCTTAGGTCTCCACGGATCGACTCAAATCGCACTTGTAGCCCACCACGACTGTGTGGGAAACCCGGTCGACGACGACATCCAGCGATCCCAACTCCAGAGCAGTGTCGACCACTTCGTTCGTCGTTACCCGGGGCTGATCATCACGGGTTTGTGGGTCGGTGAGAAGTGGACCGTCGAGGTTTTCGTTTAATCCGTACCTACGGATAGAGGTGACGAGTCGATATCGTAGCGGGGCCGATCCCGGCCCATCCCAAATGCCCCGCCGCCTCATCACAATTATCGCCCTGACCCTCGCCCTCGCGGCTTGCAGCGCCATCACCGGAGCGGACCTGACTACTACGACTCCTGACAACGGTGGAACAGGCAACCTCCCCTCCAGTTCAACGACGGCGACCACTGCGGCTGTGCCCGGTGTCGCCATCGTGCCCGCCGGAGGAGCCGACCTCTACGACTCGCCCGGTGGCAATACTCTGCAGTCGATTCATGAGAACATCGCCCTTCCGATCACCTCAACCGATGGGTCGTGGGCGGAAGTGGTCGACTCCTGCAGCAACCAGGCATGGGTCAATCTCACCGGGATGCAGGTCGTTTCTAAGTCGGTCGAGCAGTCGCCCGGGAACGGATTCGATCTCGCTAGAGCCAGTGTCGTCGTCGACGCCGGGCATGGGGGGAGGGACTGGGGCGCTCCCGGCCCCAGCGGGACACGTGAGTCGAATTTCAATCTCGACATCGCCCACCGACTGCGGATTCGCCTCGCTCAGAGCAACGACGTCGACTGGTCTACAGGGGCTGTGACGCCCGGAGCCACTTATCCCCGCTTGCAATCGATCGTCATGTCCCGGGACACCGTCGGCCCCGATGATGGGGACTTCGAGGCCGGACTCGCGTACCGCGCCGCTCTGGCAAATAGTCTCAACGCCGACGCACTGCTTTCAATCCACAACAACACCGGTGCCGATCGCACCTACGAGGATCCTCCTCGCGCTGTGTTCTATGCCGTCTCCGTACCCGGTTCGGATCGACTCGCCTCGCTCATCGACGAGGAGCTCTTCCGTGGGTTCGACCCGTTCTCAGACACCTGGCAGGGGTCGGCGATCCAGGGGACGGCCGCTCGACGAGACCCTTCGACCGGCGGTGATTTTTACGGGTTATTGCGAAGATCGGCGTCACCGGCGGTGATCATCGAAGGCGCCTTTGTGTCAGACCCCGCCCAGGAGCAGCTTCTCCTCACCCCGGAGTTCCGTCAGGCCTATGCGGATGGTGTCTATCGCGGGTTGATCCGGTTTCTGACCACCAACGAGACGGGCAGTGAGATCAACGAGCCAGTGGATTTTGCCGGGAACGTCGGAAGCCCGAGCACGAACAATTGCGTCGTTCCTGAACAGGGCGGGTAGGGGTCAGCATTTCCTTACCCGGGGAAGAAAGTGGTGTTGGTGCAGATCGAGTTGGACTAGCGGTAACGCCACACGATGCGCCCACGTGTGGGGTCGTAGGTGGAGACTTCGACGTCGACCATGTCACCGGGCAAAACCCTGATCCCGCGTCCGCGTCTCATCTTTCCGGAAGGCTTAGCGAGCAGTTCGAAACCGCTGTCGAGCTTCACCTCGAATGTGGAGTCGGGAAGCATCTTCATGACGGTGCCGCGCATCCGTATGTATTCTTCAGTGTCTTTTGCCATAAATCCTTCGATTACCGACTGCCTACGATAGGCGAAGTGCGACCGGTGGGAGA
>JBGTFH010000084.1:0-48527 GCA_041747375.1 Acidimicrobiia bacterium | reverse complement strand
ATGGGAGATAAAAGTGTCCTCAGTTTCGCCCGATCGATGGCTGACCATGGTCCCGTAGCCGGAGCGGTTGGCCCGGGCCATCGTGTGCAAAGTCTCAGACACGGTCCCAATCTGGTTGACCTTGATCAGGATGCTGTTGGCAGCGCCCTCACTGATACCACGACGAAGGAGTTCCTCATCGGTGACGAACAGATCGTCGCCGACCAACTGAACCCGGCGCCCCAAACGCTGAGTTAGCTCCTTCCATCCGTCCCAATCATCCTCAGCCATTCCATCTTCGACCGACACCAATGGGTAGCGATCAACAAGGTCGGCCAGGTAGTCGACCATTTCGGCCGATGTGAACTCCTTGCCTTCGAGGCGGTACCGCCCTTCCCGAAACAATTCGGTGGCAGCCACATCGAGAGCGAGGGCGATCTCATCGCCAACCGTGTAGCCGGCAGTTTCGATGGCCTCCACCAACAACTCCAGGGCCGATTCGTTGGTCGCCAGATTGGGGGCAAATCCACCTTCGTCTCCGACATTGGTACCCAGTCCGCGGCCTGCGATGACTTTCTTCAGTGAGTGATACACCTCGACACCGGCCCGGAGTGCCTCGCTATACGATGGGAGGCCAGCTGGGACCACCATAAATTCCTGGATGTCGACACTATTGGCGGCATGGGCACCGCCATTGAGGACGTTGAGGCATGGGACAGGGAGTGTCCGCGCTGCCGGGCCACCAAGGTATCGAAACAGAGGCAGGCCCACCGATGAGGCGGCGGCGCGGGCATTGGCTAGGGAAACGGCAAGGATTGAGTTCGCACCTAGATTTGCCTTGTTTGGTGACCCATCGAGGTCGAGCATCACTTGATCGATCAACTCCTGATCCAGTGAATCACGGCCGACCACGGCGGTGGCAAGTTGACCCTTGACATGACCGACAGCTTTGGCCACGCCCTTTCCCAGGTAGCGATCTCCACCATCGCGGAGTTCGACGGCCTCGGCGGCACCGGTCGAAGCGCCCGAGGGTACGATGGCGCGTCCGAACCCGGATTCGGTGAAAACTTCGGCTTCTACGGTGGGGTTTCCCCGCGAGTCCAATACCTGCCGGGCGTGCACCCGCTCAATGATCGTGCTGCTCATGGTCCATTTGTCGACTACGTCTGGCCGTGCCAAGCTACCAGCCTGCGGGGCTATCTCTCGTGTTCTCCGTGCCGAAAGTCGACCTCGAAGCGATCGACCGCCATTCTCAACAGTTGTTCCGCATCGAGGCCCGATCGCCGGGCCAGATCGACGAGATCGAACATTGCACCTCCGATGACGGCACCCATCTGCTCGGAATCGCCGTCGAGGGACAGGAGCGATTCGTTTAGGCGGGCCACCACTGCCTCCGTCGACGCGGTCGGGATTCCGGTTTTGTTTGCACGGTTCTGGACCTTTGACGCCCGATAAATCGCAGGCATCCCCGATGGAATCCCGTCCATAGCCGACCCCGAAGTCACTCCCTTCTCCAGTCTCTTGATCTCGTCCCAGTTCGCTTTCACCTCGTCGGCGTCAGCTACCTCGACATCGGAAAAGACATGAGGATGGCGACGTACCAGCTTCTGTCGGAGCACTTCGGCGGCATCGTTGATATCAAAGGCACCCGCCCCTTCAGCAATCGCGGCGTGGAAAAGCACCTGGAGGAGAACGTCGCCCACTTCCTCTTCGACCCGGGCATAGGCAACCAGATCGTCAGGGTCGGCTTCGACCTCGTCAAAGGTGTCGATCAGTTCGTACGCCTCTTCGATCAGATTCTTGGCAAGAGATGCATGGGTTTGCTCCCGATCCCACGGGCACTCGCTCCTCAGCCGGCCCATAGTGCGAATCGCCCCGACGATGCCCCCGGATTCGGCATCGATCCATAAGGAAGTGCGAAAACCGGCGAGAGCGGAGTCGACGTCGTCGATCTCAGACTCGACGACTCGTTCATCGTCGCCTCCAAGCCCGGAAAACACTGTGATTTTGCTGCCTTCGGGCAACACCCTGGACAGAGCGGCGGAGACATCGGCGAGGATCTCCGGACGGTCGAGATGTCCAACGATGGTCGGTTTGTCGATGATCAGCGGCGAAGGAAGATCATGGCCGTTGATGATCTGAAGACCCCGTTGAAAGGGGTCGTAACCGGTGGCGGAGAGGATGGCATCGACAAAGGTCTCACCCTGGAGCATCTGGACTTCTGCGCCGCGCTCGAGGATCTGTCGCACGGCAAACTCGCCGAGCAAAGGACCGCCCGGCACTGCATAAATCACCGGACCCGAGGCTCCCGCCTCGACAACACGGTCTGCAATGGCCGAATAGACCTCCTCGAAGGTTCCGCTCGACTCGTACAGGTCGTCACAGAATTCGACCTCCCGCAATTCGGCAATTTGCTCGGCTGCCGGGTGATTCCGGGTGCGGATGATCAGATGGGTTGCCGGATCGAGTAGTAGATCGAGAACCGGCCCCGGGATCCGGGCGATGTCGCCTGGGCCGAGGCCGGTGATCAGAATCATTGGACGGATGTTATCCGCCGGTGGTCGTGGTGGTCTCGTCGGTTGGCTCCGGGAGCGTCGTCGACGTCGGGTCGCCCTGGCCAGCGATCGTGGTCGTGGTTGCGTCAGGGTCGACGGGAGGTACAACTCCGGCCGGGTTGGTCTGCCAGGTCCCGAAATTCTCATTGACCTCGACTTCGGCGGATTCGAGGTGCCCGTTGATCCATGCGGTCAGAGCGTTATTCACCGCCGGGACCTTGAGTGCCTCGGTGATCTCCTCGTCGGTGGGCAGATCCTCGTCCGCCGGGAAGGTCCTTTCGGTGACGAGGACGATGTGGAAGCCGAACTCGGACTCGACCGGCTCGGAGTACTCCCCTACCTCGGTTTCCAACGTTGCCTCCATGAAGCCGGGAACATATCGCGACGGTGCCGAGCAACCCAGGTCGCCGCCCTCTACCCCGCTACCGGTGTCCAGCGAAACTTCAGCAGCGATTGCTTCGAAGTCTTCACCTTCGTCGATCCGGTCGAGGACATCTTGCGCCTCTGCCTCGGTCTCGACGAGGATGTGCGAGACACAGACCTCGGTCTGCGCCTCATATGCCAGCTGGCGTTGCGCATCGAGGTCTTCCTGTGTCGGTGGTTCGACTTCCTTCTCGAGCTCGATCCGGACCGCCGTTTCGATCAACTGCAGTTGGGCAACCTTGCTGATGAAATCCACCGAAACCTCGTTGACCTCGAGGAATTCGTCGAAACTGACACCCGGTTCGGCGTTTTCGCTATAAATGCCCTGCGCAGCTTCATCGATCTCTTCCTCGGTGACCTCGATCCCGTAGTCCGCCTCAGCCGCGTTGACCACAATGTCCCATTGGACCAGGAATCCGAGGTACTGGGCGAATTGATCTTTGGAAACGGTGTCGCCCGAATCGAAGACGAGTTCGTTGACGTCTCCAACGGTGTACTCCGTGCCGTCGACCGAGGCAGCCAACTCACCGGAACCGGCCCCGCATGCGGTCAGCACGAGCGCGAAGGCCATGATTAGTAGTGCAAATTTCTTCAAGAGAGAATCCTATGAATAAGGGGAATGCGGCAAATGGTAGATGTTCCCCCGATCAACACCTACTTGTGGCCCCCATATTTCTTTTACAAATCCATCCATCTATTCGTCCCACATCGCCGCCAGGAATTCAGTGAGGCCGGAAAGGATCGGCGAAGGCGCAGGGATGAAAATGACACCCTCGCTGGCACGCAAAACCGATCCACGCTTGAGTCGTTGCAGACGAACCTCCTGCGACGGCTTGAGATCAACGGGTCCCAAACGCACCTCATGGCGCAGCTTGACGATTTCGGTCAACCCGATGCGGAATGCTTCGACGCGGAGACGGGCCAGATCGACGAGGGTGAGAGCAGCTTCGGGAAGCGAGCCAAATCGGTCGACCCATTCGGCGACTGCATCATCTACCTCGGCGTTGGTCCGGGTGCCGGCGAGCCGCCGATAGGCTTCGAGTCTCAGTTCCTGGTCGTCGATATAAGACTCAGGGAGGTGGGCGTCGACGGGGAGGTCTATTCGCACGTCGGCCGGTTCCTGGTCGACGACTGGCCGACCCTCGAGTTCGTTGACGGCCTCAGCGACCAGTTCGGCATATAGGTCGAACCCGACCGCGGAGATGTGACCTGTCTGCACTTCACCCAGTATCGAGCCCGCTCCTCTTATCTCGAGGTCGCGGAGCGCGAGCTGGAACCCGGAGCCGAGATCCGTTGCCTCGCCGATAGCCTCGAGACGACGGTGGGCGTGCTCGGTGAGGGATTGATCCTGCGGGTGGAACAGATAGGCATACGCCCGTTGATCGGACCGACCCACCCGGCCCCGTAACTGATATAGCTGCGCCAGGCCAAGGAGGTCGGCCCGCTCGACAATCAGGGTGTTGACCTTGGGCAGGTCGAGTCCCGATTCGATGATGGTCGTGGCGACCATCACGTCGTAGTCACCATTCCAGAAATCGATCATCACCTGTTCGAGTTGACCCTCCGACATCTGACCGTGGGCCACGACAAATCGGGCGTCAGGCACCAGGTCCCGCAGCCGGGCGACGGCCCGGTCGATCGACTGAACCCGATTGTGGACATAGAACACCTGCCCTTCGCGGAGTATCTCCCGTCGGATCGCCGCGGAGACGGATTGCTCGTCGTACGGCCCGACATAGGTGAGAATCGGGTGGCGGTCCTCGGGCGCCGTGCGAATGTGGGACACCGACCTGATCCCCGTCAACGCCATCTCCAATGTCCTGGGTATCGGTGTCGCGGTCAAGGTGAGAACGTCGACTCCAACTTTCAGACGTTTCATCGCGTCCTTGGCTGCCACCCCGAACCGCTGTTCCTCATCGATTACCAGGAGCCCGAGATTTTTGAAGGTGATGTCTTCAGAAAGCAGACGGTGAGTACCGATCACAACATCGACATCTCCAGATGTGATGGCCGAGACCACGGCTTTCTGTTGTTTGGCAGTGAGGAAACGCGAGAGTTGCTCGACCCGCACCGGATATGAAGCGAAACGCTCGGAAAAGGTCTGATGATGTTGCTGGGCCAGGAGGGTGGTCGGGCAAAGGACGGCCACCTGACGACCGTCCAGCACGGCCTTGAAAGCTGCGCGGATCGCAACTTCGGTCTTCCCATACCCGACGTCGCCAAACACGAGCCGGTCCATTGGCTTACCCGACTCCATATCCACCTTGACCTCGCGGATTGCCCGGTCCTGATCGACGGTCTCCTCGAATGGAAACGCACCTTCCATTTCCGATTGCCACGGAGTGTCAACGGGAAAGGCGTGGCCCGTCGCCCGGGACCGTTGCCGGTGCAACTCCACCACT
This sequence comes from Acidimicrobiia bacterium, assembly GCA_041747375.1. GTDB lineage: Bacteria > Actinomycetota > Acidimicrobiia > Spongiisociales > ZC4RG35 > MA-ANB-1. The sequence continues at coordinate 43,168 of JBGTFH010000084.1, read as the reverse complement.
TCCTGTGCCACCGCCGCCACGGCCTTTCTCACCCGCGACTTCTGGTCCGTCCAATCCTTGCCGCCCATCCTGGAGACCCGGGGGGCTTCGCCGCCAGTGTATTTCTTCACCGCCGCCAGCTGATCCACAGGGACGTAGAGCCGATCGTCCCCGGCATACTCGATGATCAGATAGTCGCGCTCGACTCCCATCATGGTTCGGGTGACCAGGCCCTCGAATCTCCCGATGCCGTGCTGGTGGTGCACCACATAGTCACCCTCGGCCAGATCACGGTATTGCTGCGTCGCCTCTCCCCTTGCCCCCCCGACCCGCCGGTGGGCCCGTCTCCTTCCCGCGATCTCCGGCTCGCCCAGAACAGCTACTCCCAGAGTTGGTATCACAAATCCGCGGTGAATCCCTTGGGCGACAACGGCCGGGCGGACTCCTCCCAGATGATCGACCCGCTCGATGGCGAGTCCGTTCTCCAGAAGGATCCGGGCTACCCGGTCAGCCGCGCCGACACCATCCATGGCGACCACCGGCGTGATCTCGCGTTCGATCAAGCGGCTCAGGCCGATGGCGACAGATTCAGGATCTCCCGGTGTTGCATCAAACCCGCGCACCTCCAACACTTCATCGGTCGGATCGGTTGGAGCGGACGTGATTGCGAGATGCCGTCGTCTACTCAGAGAAACATCCAGGTCGAGAAACAACATGGGATGATCACCTGCAACCGGCGCCTTCTCACCCCAGGTCGGGGCGAGAGCGGCGGCCAGATCACTCTCCTCCTTGCGAAGGTCACGTGCCCGGTCACGAGCCCGGACCGGGTCAACGACGAGGAGATTCACCTTCTGATCGAGTGCATCGATGAGACAGGTTTCAGACGCCAGCCAGGGAAGCCACGACTCAATCCCCGGAAAGAGCTGGCCCTCGCTGACCCTCTCCCAGGTGGGCGCGGCCCACGTTGCGTCGATCAGCAGCCCTCTCGCCTTCTCTCTGGTGAATTCGTCGGGTCTAACCTCGCGGGCCGGATAGGCGGTGAGGGCACTCGCTTTCGCCTCAGACCGTTGCGACGCCACCGAGAAGCTGCGGATTTCTTCGACGTTGTCACCCCAGAAGTCGAGACGAATCGGAACATCCTCCTGGGCGGGGAAGACATCGACGATCCCACCTCTAACCGCAAACTCCCCCCTGGCTTCGACCCGGTCGGTCCGTTGATACCCGAACATGGCAAGGTGCCCTGATAGGTCCTTGGGATCGACCTGGTCTCCCGGTCGGATTACGAGCGGATGTATTGGCGAGGGTGACAAACGCTGGATGGCGCCGCGGACACTTGCAACCACCACCGCCGGCCCCGAAGGGCTCTCCAAATAGTGGCGCGCCCGGGCCCGTCGGGCCATCGTCGCGATATTGGGAGATACGTGTTCGAAAGGCAGCGTCTCCCATGCCGGGGCAAACTCAACGTGCTCCAGAAACAAGGAGAGATCGTCGACCAGTTCTTCTGCTTCGCGTTCTCCGGGGACCACCACAAGGACTGTCGATTCGGTCTGGGAGGTCCAACCGGCGATGGCAAAGGCGTGTCCGGAATGCGCCACAGCCCATCGGTCCATCGGGAGCTTCTGTGACCGCCAGACGGACAGGAATGGGGCAAGAGGTGCGGTCATCGGGGTCACAAATCGTAGCGGTAGCAATCAGCTAGAGGCCTACCAGCGATCACTGCGGAAACCTATGCCCGCGAAGATTTCTCATGGCCGGATCGAAGTTGCCGGCTGGCTTTTTGGGCGTCAGTTCAGGTATCCCTCGACCTCAAACCATTCGATGGTCCGCTTTATGGTGTCTTCGATTGGCCGGTAGTCGAGGCCGAGTTCGCCCGTTGCCCGTGATCCGTCGTAGCGATGGCCAAACGTCATCACTCTGATCGACTCCTTACAAAAGGGAAGGTCACGGCGAAAGAGGCGTCCCAGCGGCTCGGCGACAGACGCCAGCGTGCTCACCACCGGGACCGGTAGGTAACGGGGCGAAATCGGCCGACCGGCAGCCGTGGCTGCAAGCTGGACGGCCTCTCTCACACTGAGTACGGCCCCGTTGAGGACATATCGGCTACCGGCTGCTCCGTTGGTGGCGGCAAGGAGATGGCCTCGGGCACAATCGTCGATGTCGACGAGAGAAATTGCCGAGTCAACCAGGACCGACATGTCACCGTTGACAACGTCGAGGATGATCTTGCCGGTCCCGGTGACCCTGCCGGGCCCTTGAACCGACGAGGGGTTGACCGCCACGACTTCGAGGTCAACGGCCTCCTTGAACAGGACTTCTTCACCCACGGTCTTGGTCCGCTCGTACTCCGAAAGGAACCATCCGCGGTGCGGCGAATCCTCGTTTCCGACGGATCCTCTCTCCTCACCGAGGGTCACAGCCGAGGACGTGTGGATGAGGCGCCTCACACCGCTCCGTCGGCATGCGTCAATCACATTGCGAACGCCGGTTACGTTGACCTGCTCCATTCTGGCCGCGTCGCGAACACACATTTCATTGATGCCCGCAACATTGAAGACAAACTCACAATCGGCGACCAGGAGAGCGAGTGACTCCGGATCCAGGAGATCGCCCGGAACCGGGGTCGCACCGAGACCGGCGACAATCCCCGCATCGGAATCTGTTCGAATCAATGCCCGAACATCGAAGCCCCGATCTGTGAGGAGATTCAGCAGCGCCCGACCGACAACTCCGGTAGAGCCTGTGATTGCAACGATGGTCACCGGACCGGGCGTAGGTTCACTGAGACGGTCCCTCCAGTTGCCTTTCGCTCTCCGGTGTTTCTGATGCCGGCACGATGTATCGGTGCCCGTCGGCGTCGACCTCGACAGCAACCTGGCCCTCTTCCTCCTTGACCACATACCAGAATGCCGTGACGTAGCCCCAGGCTGAACCGACAGTGGCAATCACTGCAAAGAGCATCAACCACTGGTCGGCATACCACGGGCCGAGAAGTTGAGGGAACCGCAGGTATGCAGCAAATATTGCGATGAACTGAGCCAGCGCCTTGATCTTTCCCCAGGTCGAGGGTTTGATGAGGCCGCCACGTTGGGCAACCACCCCGCGCAACGCCATTACCGTGAATTCACGGAAAACGATGATCACCGCCGGCCAGATCGAAACTCTTCCAATCGATACCAGCGCAAACAAAGTACCCGTCACCAGAATCTTGTCGGCCGTGGTGTCGAGAAATGCACCGAGCGTGGTCCCACCGGTGGTTCGCCGGGCCACATATCCGTCGAGAAAGTCGGTAAAGGCCGCTACAGCGAAAACGAACGCCGCCAGACCTAGCGAGTGTTCGAGCGAGTGGGAGCGGGTCAGCGCCATGATCACGGGAACCAGGGCGATGCGGATCAGCGCCAGCATGTCGGGTGCGTTAATCGGGGATACTCCTAGCGAGAACTACCCGGATTCTAACGGTCGGGTGACCAACGAGGTGACCGTCCCCGGCCTAAGGTCGCGGCGACTCAATGACCCGCACTCACTCTGCCCAGTTGAGCGAACGTTCCACCGCTTGTTTCCATCGGGCCATCAGACGCTCCCTGGTCCCCGAATCCATGTCCGGCGCCCACCTTTCGCCTTCTCGCCATAGCCCGACCAGTTCAGCCTGGGATTCCCAGAAACCGGCGGCCAATCCTGCTCCGTAGGCGGCTCCTACCGCCGTTGTCTCGGCAATCGACGGTTTGACAACATCGATATCGAGCAGGTCGGCCTGAAACTGCATCAGGAGGTTGTTTGCCGTCATCCCCCCGTCGACGCGCATTTCCGTCAGCGCGACCCCGGAGTCGCTGACCATCGCGTCGAGGACCTCCCTGGTCTGGAATGCGGTTGCCTCCAGGGCAGCCCGGGCGATATGGCCCCTGTTGGAGAAACGTGTCAGACCGACGATCGCCCCACGAGCGTCCGGGCGCCAGTAGGGGGCGAACAACCCCGAGAACGCCGGGACGAAATAGACGTCACCGTTATCGTCAACGGTGCCGGCCATTTCTTCGATTTCAGCGGCGTCAGAAACCAGCCCGAGATTGTCGCGGAGCCACTGGACCAGAGAACCTGATACCGCCACCGACCCTTCCAGGGCATACGCTGGATCGAGCCCATCTCCCGTGTATGCAACCGTGGTCAACAACCCGGCATCCGAAGTCACCGGGCGGCTACCGGTATTCATCAACATGAAATTTCCGGTCCCATAGGTGTTCTTCGCCTCTCCGGGCTGGAAACAGACCTGGCCGAAAAGCGCGGCCTGCTGATCGCCCAGGATCGTGGACAAAGCGACGCCATCGAGAACGCCGCGACACCGGGCAATCGGGCCGACGGAGTCGACGATCCGGGGCAACATCGCAGTCGGAACCCCGACTTCCTGACAGAGCTCAGGATCCCATTGGCGGCTAGCCAGGTCCATCAACATGGTTCGAGAAGCGTTGGTGGTGTCTGTCAGATGCTCTCCCCCGGTGAGATTCCAGGCGAGCCATGAATCGATGGTGCCGAACAGGACCTCTCCGGTTTGCGCCCGCTCTCCCAGGCCGTGTTCATCGAGGAGCCATCGGATTTTGGGGCCGCTGAAGTATGTGGCCGGGGGTAGTCCCGTCTGTTCCCGGAAACGATCGGCGCCGCCGTCGGCCGCGAGCCGTTCCGCCAGCTCCGAGGTTCGGACGTCCTGCCAGACAACTGCGTTGGCCACGGGAACGCCTGTGCCAGCATCCCACAACACCGTGGTCTCCCTCTGGTTGGTGATCCCAATGGCCATGAGGTCCTGGCGCCGCAACGACGCTTTACCCAAACATCCTTCGATCACGGCGGATGCGTTGGACCAGATTTCGACCGGGTCGTGTTCCACCCAGCCCGTCCGGGGGAAAATCTGGCGATGCTCACGCTGGTCGACGGCAACCACATCTCCGCTGTGATCAAAGATCATGAATCGGGTAGAGGTGGTCCCCTGATCGAGTGCGCCAACAAACTCCGCCATATGTGTCAACGGTAGTGGTCGATCAATCCACTCCGTAGCGTGCCGCCATTTCCTGGGCACGGGCCGGCTGATCGGGCCAGAGTTCGACGACGTCGGCTGCGACTTCGACCATGACATCGACTTCGGGCCGTTCCGACTTGGTGAAAGCCTTGAGCACGTGGTCTGCGGTAACGGTAGAGCCCGGCGGGCGTCCTACGCCCACCTTGAGCCGGGAGAACTCGTTGGTGCCAAAGGACTGTTCGACTGACCTGATCCCATTGTGCCCTCCACTACCACCACCGACCTGGAGACGAAGTCTCCCGAATGGAAGGTCTATGTCATCATGCACGACGAGGATATTTCCCAAAGGGATCTTGAAGTAGACAGCGGCGGCGCGTATCGAGCCACCCAACTCGTTCATGAATCGGTTTGAAACGAAATAGAACACGCGATCATCGCCCGCCCCGATCTTGGCGACCCGACCGCTTACTTTGAGCGGAGCTCGCCCTAGCGACTCGTTATGTCGGCCGAGAACGGCTTCGACAACCTCAAATCCGACATTGTGCCGGGTTCCCTCATAGTCGGGCCCGGGATTGCGGAGCCCAACCACCAGGTACACGGGCTACTCCGAAGCTTCCTCGCCGGAATCGTCGCCGTCTGCACTTTCGGCACCGTCTTCGCCTTCACCTGTCCCGTCCTCTTCGCCCTCGATCCCTTCACCTTCCAGTGTGTCGGCCTCGGGCTCTTCGATAATCTCAGCCGCTGGAGCGGTGACCGACACGACCACGGCATCGGGGTCTTCGGTGTACTCCACCCCTTCGAGGACCGGTAGATCGGCGACACGTAACGACTCGCCGAGAGCGACCTCGGAGATATCGAGCACGATGAAGTCGGGAATCGTGGAGGCGAGTGTGAGAACGTCGACGGTTGTGCGCCGCGGTGAAAACACGCCGCCTTCCTGCACCCCGATCGGCGTCCCCTCGAAATGGAGGCTGACCTCGAAGCTGAGCTTCTCGTCCAGGGAAATGGCCACAAAGTCAACATGACGGTATTCGCTGCGGAACGGGTGCTTGTCGATTACTCGGGCGATGGTGAGAAGCGGCTTGGCCCCATCTATTTCCAGGTTGATCAACGCGTTGGACCCGGCCTCGGTGTGCAGGGCCAACTGAAGATCGTGGGCGTCAACAGCGATCGGACGCGGTTCGGTCCCGTGTCCATAGACGACAGCGGGAATATTCCCGGTTTTGCGAATACGCCTCGATTCGCGCGAACCGGGGGTACGACCCGCCGAAGCGCGCAAGGTGACCTGCGACATTGAAAAGACTCCTTGAAAAGTGAGGGGTGAGCCCCGATTATGCCGTGATTCCCCGATTTTTGCCAGACGAGATCGACGCGATGAAGTCGGCGGTCCCTGTCACCAAGCGTTCGGTCATCGTTTCCGGTGACCAACCACCGCCTTTGAAACCATGAGTTGCCCCCTCGAGGAGTTCTACCCGGACATTGGGGAGCGGTGTGATGTAACGGTTGAACAATTCCATCTGACTCAAGGGATCCTTGGTCCCCTGAAAGAAGATCATCGGCTGGGCCACATCGGGAAAGTGGGCAACCCGGAGGTTCTCCGGCTTTCCGGCCGGATGGAGCGGGTAGGCGTAGAGCACGAGCCCTTCACACTGGTATCCCTCGGCCGCCAGGTATGTGCCCATGCGCCCGCCCATCGACCGACCGGCCAGGAAGAGCGAGTCGACACTGGATCGCAAGGCTTCGGCAGCAGCAAGATGGCAGGCCACCAGCTTCTCGGTTCGGTCGGGCCGTTTCGACCCGCGTTCGGTGTACGGGTAGTTGAAAGACATCACCGCTAAGCCGGCACCGGCCAAACCGGAGCGGAGGCCCGCCATGGTGGGATGGTTCTGATCGGTTCCTGCTCCGTGAGCAAGGAGGACACCCGTCGATCCAGCACCTTCGAGGATGCCGGTAACCGACTGGTCCTCCCATCTGATTGCGATTGATCGGCCCACGTGGTCGAATCTAGATGGTTGGTCGCACCAATGATTACCGTCGTCGGCATGGAAGTGATCGTCCACGAAACACCCCGGGAGGCGTCGGCCGCGGTCGCCGTGTCGATCGCTGACGCCATTTCCGGGAAACAGGGACGTTTCTCCTGGGGTCTCGCCGGTGGATCTACACCCGCCCGCACCTACCGGCACCTCCGCGACGCCCAGGTCGACTGGTCGAAGGTGGATGGCTGGTTAGCCGATGAGCGATGGGTTCCGCACGACTCAGATCGATGCAACGGGCGAATGGTGGCACGGTTGTTATTCGATCACGTTCCCGCCCGGCTCTTCCAGCCTGAGTGGGGTGAGGACCTCTCGCCACACGACTCCGCCCTCCGTTACGAAAGGGTCCTGAAGTCCGTTCACGAGGACTCAGCGGACCTCGTTTTCCTCGGTCTGGGTGACGACGGCCACACCGCCTCGTTATTCCCCGGCTCCCCCGCCCTCTCCGAAACCGGGCGGCAATTCGTCGAAAATACTATTCCCGAGACGGGCGAGACACGGCTGACCGCGACATTCCCACTTCTCCACGCCGCTCAACAGATCATCTTCCTGGTGTTCGGCGAGAGCAAAGCTGAGGCATTGCGGGACAGCCTCAGAGGCGAAACCCCGGCGGGCCTCGTAAACGAAGGGAGCGCCCGAGTCGAATGGCACGTCGACCAACTCGCCGCCTCGCTCTTGTAACGAGTCTCGCTCTGATTCTGGGCGCCTGCTCGGGGGAAGCCGGAAGTGTCACCACGAGCGAAAATCCGACGCCATCGACCACGGTGGCGGAAACTTCAACCACGACCACAACGGTCGACACGACATCCACCACAGCTCCGTCGATCGAAGAAACGGCGCGGCTCCCGGGCGCAGAAATCGGGATCCCCGATGATGAGGGAAAATTTCCAAGCGTGGTGCTGGTACATGGTGGCGGCTGGGTGGTCGGATCGCCTGTTGGGATGGAATCTCTGGCGATCTATCTGACAGAGAATGGATATCTCACGGTCAATGCCAGTTACCACCTGTCCCAGCAATCACCGGGCTTTCCGGCCGCCATCGACGACATTGCCTGTGCGGTTCGTTTCGCAGCTTCCCATCCCCGCTCCGACGGGACGGTGGTGGTCATCGGCCATTCTGCCGGAGCCCATATCGGATCCCTGGTGGCTTTGACCGGTGAACGGTACGGAGAGGATTGCCCCTACCCGGGCACCGGGGTTCCGGAGGGTTTCATCGGCCTGGCCGGGCCATTCGATATCGCCAGGTTGGGCCCGATCATGTTGACATTCTTCGGGAGCTCACCGGAGGATTCCCCTGAAGACTGGCAGGCGGGCAACCCCCAACTCCAGGTCGGCGAGAACCCGGCTCTGAGGACGTTGTTGATTCATGGTGACATCGACCAGGTGGTCCCGGCTGATTTCTCGCAAAACTTCTTCGAGGCTCTCGAGGAGTCCGGCGCCGAGACAGAGATTCTTGTGTTAGATGGAGTGGACCATTCCGAAGTCCGCGATCCAGCCATCATCGGAGAGATAGTGCTCGACTGGCTATCCGGATGAGACGGGACGGTCAGATCGAGGTGATGTTCCGTGGTTTGGTTCGTGGGCCGTACTTCGGGGCGTGGCCGAGATTGTGAAGAAGCCGGACCACACGGGCGCGATGGGGCCGGAACTCTTCGAGGAGCTCCACCATCTCCTCATCGGTGCCCCGTGGCCGACCGGCGAGGTGGAATACAACGAAATTCTTTAGGTGATAGTCACCAACCGACACCTGATCGGCATCGCCGTGGCTCCGCACCAGAGTCTCGGCCACGGACCACTCGCCCACCCCCTGGATCTGACGCAGTCTGATGGAAGCGGCCGACGGATTGACCCCGGTCAGTCCGTCGATCTCGACAGCAGATCTCGCCGCATTGATCAGGACTTCGGACCGCTTCTGCTCGAGGTGAAGCTCGTGAAACTGCCAATACGGTGCCCCGGAGATCCGTGTCGGATCGGGCGGCAATCGGAGACCAGGGTTGGGCCCGGGGGCGGGATCAGAAAATGTCCGGGTCAGTCCGCTCATGGCCCGGGACGCTTCCGCCCCGGTCACCTTTTGCCCGACGATTGCAATGACCAGCTCATCGAACACCCGGCCCGTTGATCCGAAGCGCAGTCCGGGGTGGCGACGGTGCAGCTCCTTGACTTTGTGATCCTCGGGTCGAAAAGTCGACGGGTCGTCATCTAGGCCGCCAATTCGGCCCAGACGCTCCAGCAGGTTGTCAGCGCCGCTCCCCCACGCCTCACCCTTCAAGAACTCCCGGGTACGGGTGACCAGGAGTGTCGCCGGGCCGTCGCCCGTCCTGGCGGCAAGCCACCATCCCCGTTCGTTGAATCGTCCGTGTAAGGGAGCCAGCGTCCCCCGGAGGTCGAGAGGACCGTCGATGGGAATGGAGCGTGCTGGCATCAGCGGATTATCGCAGGGAGGCTCGTCGCCCTAGGTCGCCGGCCCGGGCCCGAGTGCGGCCCTCATTTTGTTCACGCCTTTGCGGGCGAGACCGATCAGTTTGTACATCACATAAGCGCCGATCACCAGGAGGACAATCACAACGGCGATCGCGATAATGGGGTATTCGACAGCGAGGAACACGACGAAGGCCACCAGGCCGTCCTCGGCGAGACTGACCATCGAATTGCTCACAGGCTCCGGAGACGTATTCACCGCGACACGGGTGGTTGCCTTTGCGGCATGTGACGCCAGGGCCAGCCCACCAGCCCCGATGCTGGCCACATACTGATTGAAGCCGGAGGCATCACCGACCATGATCCATCCCAGTACTGCAGCCCCCAGCGGGCGGATCGCGGTGTGGACGACATCCCAGATATTGTCGAGGTATGGCACCTTGTCGGCGACGAACTCCATGCTGTAGAGGATCAGGGCGATAACCAGCACGTCCGTTCGTTGCAGGATCTCGGGTACTTCACCCAGGCCGAGACGACCGTAGATATTGAGGAGGACAACCACTCCATAGAGGTTGATGCCCGATGACCACCCGCTGCCGACGACGAGACCGACCACCTAAAGGCCCTTGGGATGCCAGACGGTCTTGGTCTCCGTGAAAGCGGCGATCCGGTAAGGGGACTGGCCCACTTCGTCAGGCAGCACCACACGTTTCACGTTGTGCACCGCACCTTCTTGAATTCGCACTACCTGCTCGGGAGTCGCCCCTCCGGCGTCGACCGCGTTGATGTCCATGTGGTCGGCCATCCACGGAATTAGATCACCGGTATGACCGGTGAGAATATTGACCACCCCGCCGGGTACATCGGACGAGTCGAGCACCTCGGAAAAGGTGATTGCCGGCATCGGTGTCTTCTCGGACGCCAGCACAACAGCGGTATTCCCCGGTACCAGAACCGGCGCCAGACGCGATATCAGCCCCAGGAGAGCCGGTTCCTCAGGGGCAACAATACCAACGACTCCAGTTGCTTCGGGAGCCGAGATATTGAAGAACGGTCCCGAAACCGGGTTGAGGTTCCCGTAGATCTGGGCGAACTTGTCGCACCACCCCGCGTACCAGACCAATCGGTCGACGGAATCGGACACTTCCTTGCGGGCGGTGGCTGGCTTCGAACCGGCATCGGTCAATTGCTCGACGAAACTCCCCTCCCGGTCTTCGAGAGTCTCGGCGATCCGGTAGAGAATCTGTCCCCGGTTATAGCCGTCCCGATCGGCCCAGCCCTTGACTGCGCCGCGAGCGATCCGGACCGCATCGCGCAGGTCTTTACGGCTGGCCGAAGCGACCCTTGCCAGAACTTCGCCTTCGGAGTCGAGTGCCGGATAGGAACGACCCGATTCGGATCGGGGGAACTTCCCGCCGATATAGAGCTTGTATGTCTTTTTGACGTCGAGACGACTCACGACTCGCTCCACTTGAGATAGGGGAGCAGACCGTGGCGGCCGCCTTCGCGGCCGAAGCCGGACTCCTGATACCCGCCAAATGGAGATGCGGGATCGAACTTGTTGAAGGTGTTGGCCCAGACGACTCCGGCCTTGAGCTGATCGGCCATCCACAGGATCCGGGAACCTTTCGAGGTCCACACTCCCGCCGACAACCCGTACGGCGTGTTGTTCGCCTTCTCCACCGCCTCCTGAGGGGTCCGGAAGGAAAGGATGGAGAGGACGGGGCCGAATATCTCCTCCTGGGCGATCCGATGCGACTGGGCCACATTGGTGAACAACGTCGGTTTGAAGAAGAATCCACGGTCCGGAAGTACACAATCGGCTTGGAACATGTCGGCCCCCTCATCGCGTCCGGCGTCGACCAACTCGTTAATCCTGTCCAACTGTTCACGACTATTTATCGCCCCCACATCTGTGTTCTTGTCGAGAGGGTCGCCGACCCGGAGCGTGCCGAGTCGCCGCTTCAATTTCTCGACGAACTGGTCGTGGATGTTCTCCTGGACAAACAGCCGCGAACCTGCGCAGCAAACATGGCCCTGGTTGAAGAAGATGCCGTTGATCACACCCTCGATGGCCTGGTCGAGTGGGGCATCCTCGAAAATGATATGGGCGCCCTTACCCCCCAGCTCCAGCGTCAGTTTCTTGTTGGTGCCGGCCAACTGAGACTGGATCAGTTTTCCCACAGCCGTGGACCCGGTGAATGCCACCTTGTCCACGTCGTCGTTGGTGACAACTGCAGAGCCTGTCGCACCGGCACCGGTGACCACATTGAACACACCAGGTGGTAATCCAGCCTCGGCGGTGATCTGGGCGAGGATCAGGGCAGTCAAGGGGGTCGATTCGGCAGGCTTCAGCACAACCGTATTGCCGGCGGCCAGGGCGGGAGCAACCTTCCACGCCAGCATCATCAATGGAAAGTTCCACGGGATTATTTGCCCGGCCACCCCGAGCGATTCCGGTCGAATTCCGGGAAAGGCGTAATCGAGCTTGTCGGCCCAACCGGCGTAATAGAAGAAGTGATTGGCCACCAACGGAAGGTCGACGTCGCGTGACTCTTTGATCGGCTTGCCTCCGTCGAGGGTTTCGAGGACGGCCAATTCACGGGACCGCTCCTGGATCATGCGGGCGATCCGGAAAATGTGCTTGGCCCGCTCGGCCCCGGGCATCGGCCCCCAAACGTCGGTATGGGCGGCGCGGGCGGCCTTGACGGCCGCGGTGACGTCGGCCTCATCCGCCTCAGCTACTTGGGCGAGTGGTTCCTCCGTGGCCGGATTCAAAGTGGGGAAGTACTTCTTCGACTTGGGATTGACGAACTTCCCATCGATGAAGAGGCCGTAGCGCTTCTCGAGATCGAGCAGATCGGTAGATTCGACACTCCGTGCGTAATCCCATTTGAGGGGGGCTGTGGAGCTCTTTGCAATTTCTGTAGCCATGATTCCTAGTCGTTGGTGAAATAGTCCGGAGACCAGTAGCGGCCGGTCTTGAGCCATCGAATCTGCATGAGAACGTCGTTGAGCAACGAGGACGCTCCGAAGCGGAACCAGTCGGGAGTCATCCACTCTTCGCCCAGAGTTTCATTGAGCACCAGCAGATACTTGATGGCGTCCTTGGAGGTCCGGATCCCTCCGGCGGGTTTCATGCCGACCATCACTCCAGTCGCGTCGTGGAAGTCGCGGATGGCTTCCAACATGACCAGTGTGACGGGAAGGGTTGCCGCAGGCTGAATCTTCCCGGTCGAGGTCTTGATAAAGTCGCCCCCCGCTGCCATTGCCAACACCGAGGCGCGGCGGACGTTGTCGAGATTGCCCAACTCCCCGGTTTCCAGAATGACCTTGAGATGGGCATCGCCACATGCATCTTTTACCCGGCGAATCTCGTCGAACACTTTGAAGTACTCCCCGGACAGGAAGGCACCGCGATCGATGACCATGTCGACTTCATGTGCGCCCTGTCTGGCTACCCGGGCAGTCTCTTCCACTTTGAGGTCGGTGTCCGCGAGGCCGCTGGGGAAATACGTCGCCACGCTGGCAACCTTGACCGTCGACCCTTCGGTCGCCTGGAGGGCATATTTCACCATGTTGGGGTAGACGCAAACCGCCGCCGTCGACGGGATCCCGTGATCGAGTGGATCGGGCCGTATCGCTTTCGCAGACATCTGGGCGACCTTCCCGGCGGTGTCCTGACCCTCCAACGTGGTCAAATCGATCATACGGATGATCAGATTCAGCGCATCGAGCTTCGATTCCTTCTTGATCGATCTCCTGGAGAGCGAGTCGACACGTTCCTGGGCACCAACGTCGTCGACGGATGGGACGCTGCGAAGAAAAGCGCGCAACGTCGGAGTTGTGATCCGGTCAGGGAGGATCGAGGTTCGTAGCGAGGCGAGAGTCACCACGCAATCCTATCCCGGGGCACGGCCCACCCGCTAACCGGGCTCACCCCGGGATAGGTGCCGGCTAAGCGGGTTCGTCGGTGGCCAACTCGTAGCTGACCGATTGATCGATGCTCATATCCATGACGAAGCTGGAGAGCTCGCCGGTCTCCTCGTCAGGGAAGTTGAGATCGAACCCGAGGTTTGCCAACGACGAAACCTCGTGCGTTTGGGTCCTCCCGGACTCGGGGTCGAACAAGGTCTTGGACGTCGATGTGGTCTCGTCGGAGGAGATCACGAAACGCAGGTTCTCGACCAACTCATCGATCTGAGCCTGTTCCTCAGCGGTGGCGTCATCGGGTAGGAACCCTGTGAACAATCCGATGAAGAAATCGGCGAGGTCGACTTCGAAGGCAGAGACGACGGTGCTGGTATCGATGACGAGGACCTCGACGCCGCCCACGGTGTCGGTTCCGGTTACTTCGCTTTCCACCGTTGTTGTGATCGGTTCTGACCCGAATCCAGGAACCTCGACGATGGCCGACCAGGTATCACCCACGGTTACTGCCTCGTCCCCGAAAGGAGGCCCGAAGAATTGACCGAGTTCAGCGCCGGGAACCGACCCGGAACCCATCCCACCGAGACCTTCGAGACCACCGAAGAGATCACCGAACGGTTCTTCCACCGAGGGATCGGCGGGGATGATGTTTCCTTTGTCATCGACCACTACGGTGGTCGATATCGGCTCGACCGCGGCGAAGTCGGGGATGTCGTCCTCTGACACGGGCTCGCCGTCCACAGTGCCGGTCACTTTCAGATCGGTCAATTCACCTGTGATCGTCACCTCATAGGTGCCCTCATCCGGCCCGTCTGCCACGTCAAAGGTGAACTGCCCGGTTCCGGCGACGTTGATGTCAGCCGATTCGGGGATGTCCTCTTCATCGAGGGCCGCTCCATTCCCCTCGGCGGATAACTGGATGGTCTGGTCCAACGTGACGTCGTATACGTAGGACGCTCCGTCGGCGAGTTCATAGCTCAGCAGGACTTCAGGTGGGGCCTCGCCCTGGGGGGAGGCGGTATCGGGAGCGGACTCTGGAGACGTTGAGCACGCTGCCATGACGAGAGCGAACAGAGAGAGGAGAATGAAAAGTCGTTTGCGCATATCCGGAGGTTATCGGCGATTCGGACTAATTCATTGAGGGAAGAAAAAGGCGACCGGTTACGCTCCCCATCGCATGAATCCGTGGCCTCCCCTCATCCTCGCCATCCTGGGTTGGGGTGCTTCCAATGTGTTGAGTAAAGCGGTCCTCAATGAAGGTCTCGACACGTTCACTTTCCTCCCTATGCGATATGCGATCGCCATCGTCGCCGTCGTGATCTTTCTGGTAGGGACGAAGCGCTGGCAAAAATCGGGTTCCAACGCATGGCAGAAAGGCGTGATCCTCGGATTGGTCAACATGGCTCTACCGACGATGTTCATGACAAGGGGATTCGAATACATCCCGGCAACCGTTGGGAGTCTGCTCATCGCCCTGATCCCGATTTCGACGGTTGCCGCGGCACACTTCGTCGTACCCGGTGAACGGTTCCAATTTCGCACCCTGCCCGGCCTGTTGGTATCCCTCGTTGGGGTCGGGGTGCTGATCGAGGGTGGTGATGCAGTGGTGGCCATCCGTTCCGAACTGATTCTCGGCGTCGGACTGGTAACGGTCGGTGTGATAGTGGCCGGTTTGGGCGGAGCACTATCGCGACGATTCGCCCGGGAAACCCCGGCGACACAGCTGGTCTTTCCTCAATTCGTGGTGGGCCTCGTCGCACTCATGATCGGGTTCGTCATCTTCGGTGAATCCACCGTGACTCCTATCGATTCCAGCGTGTGGTGGCTCATCATCGCCAGTGGGATCGTCGGCACTGCTATTCCCTTCGCAGCCTTTCTGTTTGCAGCTGAGCTGAATCCGGCCTCGCGGCTGGGAGCCACCGGCTACATAGTCCCCATCATTGCCACCCTTGGAGCCATCGTGTTTCTCGACGAAGTCTTCACAACGGCCATGTTGGTGGCGGCGGCGCTGATTCTCATTGGTGTCTTCTGGTCGGAGAAGGCGGCACGATACGTCCCGTCACCGGGTGCACGCACCACCGCATGAGCACCCTGCGCCGATACGGAGCCTTCCCTGACCATTACCCTCAGGCCCAATGAGCCAGAAAATACTTGTCGCAGTGGGCTGGCCTTATGCCAGCGGGCCCAGACACCTGGGCCATCTGGCCGGCGCGTATCTCCCCGGCGATATTCTCGCTCGTTATCACCGTCTCGCCGGGAATGACGTCTTGATGGTGTCCGGGAGCGACATTCACGGCACGCCGATCACCGTGCGCGCCGACGAAGAAGGTGTCGACCCCCAGGTCATCGTCGATCGCTATCACAATGAGTTCGTCTCCGACTGGGAACGACTCAATATCTCCTGGGACCTATACACCTCGACCGGAACTGAGAATCACGCCCGGGTTACCCAGGATTTCTTTCTCAAACTTCTTGAGAACGGATTCCTTGAGAAGCAAACATCCACCCAGTACTACGACGAGCAGGCCGAGCGATTTCTCCCGGATCGCTACGTCGAAGGAACCTGTCCTCACTGTGGTTATGGAGAAGCAAGAGGAGACCAATGCGACAACTGCGGCCGGACGCTCGATGTAACCGACCTCATTGACCCCCGAAGCAAGCTAAGTGGGTCAGCGCCGGTGCAACGAGATACGGAACACTTCTTCCTGATGCTCTCCAAACTGGCTGACCCCATCAGGGAGTGGCTGGAGGAGCGGCAAGGTTGGCGCAAACACGTCAAGAATTGGGCCCTGGGAATGATTGAAGAGGGCCTTCCTGATCGTGCAATCACCCGCGACATCAACTGGGGAGTGGAGATTCCGGTCGACGACCTCGGCCCTGGAAAGAAGATCTACGTCTGGTTCGATGCCGTGATCGGCTATCTCTCGGCCTCGATCGAATGGGCCAAGGAACAAGGAGACCCAGAAGCATGGAAGGCATGGTGGACCGATCCTGAGGCCCGGAGTTTTTATATCATCGGGAAGGACAACATTCCCTTCCATACGGTGATCTGGCCGGGAATGTTGATGGGGTATGGTGGCCTCAATCTTCCCACCAATATCGCCGCCAACCAATACGTAACTTTCGGCTCAGAGAAGGCATCGGCAAGTCGGGGTGTGGGCCGATCAATCAGTTGGTATCTCGACCGCCTCCAATCCGATGCTCTCCGGTTCGCCGTCGCATCAGTGTTGCCCGAGCAGAACGACACCGATCTGAGCGACGAAGAGATCATCCGGCGGGTCAACGAAGAACTCGTAGCCACATGGGGCAACCTGGTCAATCGAGTGCTCACAATTTCTGTAAGAAACTACGACGGGACGGTTCCCGAACCGGGTCCTCTCAGCGAAGCAGATTCGAAACTCTTGGTCCAGATAGACGAGGCTCTCGCCGCTGAAGGTGACCAGTTGGAAGCAGTCGAGTTGCGGGCGGCGCTCAGAACGATTCTCAATGCGGCCACCGAGGTCAACGCCTATCTCAATGCAGAAGAACCCTGGCAAGTAGTCAAGGTCGACTCGACTCGGGCAGGAACGATCCTTTGGACCGCGATCCAGGCCATAAGTGGAATCCGGGTCGGCCTGGCGCCATACATACCCGATTCGACCGAAACGCTGGGTCGGTCACTCGGCCTGGAGGAGTACCCGGGAAATTGGGGGCGTCCCGAAGTTGCGGCCGGGACCGAACTCGGAGAGGTGACACCGATGTTCATCAAACTCGACCCCGATGTCCTGGACGATTGAAACCTCTCGCTGATTAGAGGGTCATACCAGGGTGAACCACGATCCTACGACCCTGCCGTCCGTCTAAGTTGATGTAATGGCACGCATCGCCCGGATAACCGCCGGCTTCGGATTGATCATCGTGGGGATCCTGCTCCTGGTGGTCCCCGGACCGGGAATCCTCACCATCCTCGGTGGCATTGCCTTGCTCGCCAACGAGTTCCCGTGGGCGCGCAGTATTGCCGACTGGGCCAAAGAAAAGGCCGCCTTCCTCAAGAAAGAGGAAGAGCGGCCCGTTGAACCTGAATCTGACGATCAGATCGGGTAGACACCCATATCTTTGGACTTGTCGGTCTTCCAGAAGATCTCGGCGATCTCATCGATGAGGTCGATGAGTTTTTGCCCGTCAGCGGGGTCGACCGATTTCTTGGCGTCGCCCGCTTGATGTATTGCGCGCCAGAACAAGTCGTCGAGATTCTCGAATTCCTTACGGTGGTCGACTGTGAAGAAGTCGGCCCATAGAACCATCAGGTGGTGTTTCACCTCTTCGGCCCGCTCTTCCTTCAGGGCGAGTGCCCGGGCTTTGAACACCTCGTCATCAGATTCCTGGTACTTCTTGGCGATCTTGAAGACGGAAAGTGCCTCGATCTTGGCCTGCGCCGGGTCGTAGACACCGCAGTAGAGGTCGCAGTGAGCGTGGGCAATCGTTACTTGTCGCAAGACATCTCCTTCGTAAACGTGTGTATGGCTGACCATACTCCGGCCGGAACTATGTCTATGCGTCGTTTCCGTGTTGCCGAACATTCCATGGTCCCCACGCTCTTACCCGGGGAGGAGTTCATAGCAAACACCCGCGAGAAAGCTCGGGTCGGGGATGTGGTCGTAGTGGAACATCCGGGTCGGCCCGATTTCTGGCTGGTGAAGCGACTGGCGGCCATGCCTGCCGACATCGTGGAAACCGGAGATGGCTCCAGAACACTCGGCGCGCACGAGGCCTGGGTGGTATCCGACAACCCGACGGATGGAGCCCGAGACTCCCGTCATTTCGGGCCGGTCGACGCTCGGACTGTGTTCCCAGTGGTCCGCCAAATCGATCAGACCAACTTCCACGCCGCGGTCGAATTCCTGGTCGCCGAAGACGACGATCTCTCCCTGATCGTTGATCGATTCGGTGTACCCGAGTTCTGGGCCCGCCCCCGCGGATTCCGCACCCTCACAATCCTCATCCTGGAACAGCAAGTGTCGCTGGAGTCTGCAGCGGCCGTATTCCGAAGACTGCGGGAATTGGCAGGCGAAGTTACAGCCGGGAACGTAGCCAATCTGAGCGAAGACCAGCTCAATCATCTTGGCGTTACCAGGCAAAAATCGCGTTACATCCTCGACCTTGCCCGCCAGGTCAACGACGGTTCGCTCGATTTCGCCGATTTAACCCGACTGGAGACGGCAGAGGCGCGGAATCGACTACTCGAGATTCGGGGTGTGGGTCCCTGGACCGCCGAGGCCTACCTCCTTTCCGCCGAAGGACGTCCCGATATCTTCCCGGTTGGGGACAGGGCGCTCCAGGTGGCCACGGGAGAATGCCTCGGACTGTCAGGGGTCCCAACTCCAGATGAGCTGGAACTGCTCTCGCAACCGTGGAAGCCGATCCGCTCGGTCGCCGCCCGGCTCTTGTGGCACGACTACCTGACCCGTCGTGGCCGGGCCGAGCCGGCCCATTAGAAGAAGTCACGCACGTAGCGATTTGAACGCGTAGGGTTCGGGCCATGACCGAGTTCGTGGTCCGGATGGAGAATCGACCAGGTCGCCTTGCTTCGCTGGCGGAGGCCCTGGCTGCTTTCGGAGTAAATGTCGAAGCCCTGGCCGCCTATGGCTACGACGGTGACAGTTCGGTCCGCTTGATTGTCGACGATGCACCAACCACCCGCCGGGTCCTCGACGAGGCCGACCTTCATTTCGAAGAGAACACGGTCCTCACGGTCTTGCTCCCCCACAAACCAGGCGAACTCGCCAGCATGACACGTCTCCTCGCCGATGCCGGAGTCAACATCGAAGCCCTCTACGTGCTCCGCTCCAACGCCGATGGCATCGAACTCGCTCTAGCCGTCGATCAGCCCGACACGGCTCTCCCCCACCTCGAAGTCACCGGCGGAATAACTGTCGGTTAAATCCGACCACCGATACCATCGGGGCAATGCGCAGATCACTATTCGTTCTGACCGCGTTCGGACTCCTCCTCTCAGCATGTTCTGGTCCCGACGCGGTTGACACCACAACGACAACCCCGGAGACCACAACCACCGTCGCCGAGACGACCACCACATCTGAGGCAACCACGACCTCGGCCGCACCCGGCGTACCCTCCCCAATCAACGGCCTTCTCGTTGACGACCCGGAATTGCTCGACCGGCGGGTCCTCGCCGTCAAGCTCGACAACCATCCCAACGCCAGGCCCCAATCCGGAATCGACCAGGCCGATGCCGTGGTCGAAATCCTGGTGGAGGGGGTGACCCGGTTCATAACGATCTGGATGCAGAGTGATGTCGACTATCTGGGCCCGATGCGCTCGGGGCGCCCCACCGACGCCCATCTGCTCCCTGCATTCGGGGAACCCACGTTTTCGATCTCTGGCGCCCAACCCTGGGTACAGAGCCTGATCCGTGGCCAGGGTATAAATCTCACCGGTGAGGTGAAGCCGGCGACCTTTCGCATCTCAGGTCGACGGGCTCCGCACAACCTCTTCATGAATACCAACTTGATGCGGGAGTACGCCGACGACCGTGGATATGCCGATGAGCCCCAGGACGGGCCGATGTGGGAATTTGGCGACCTCCCATCGAGCGCAACATCCGTGGAATCGGTACAGATGAACTTCTCGGGAAACTCCACCGAATGGACCTGGGGCGAGGTCGAAGGGGGTTGGCTGAGAACTGCAAGCGGGTCGGACTCGAACTGGCGCAATCAGGACGGCACCGAGGGCCGCATAACCATGCCGGTGGTGGTCGCCCTCGCGGTCGAGCCCTACACGGCCCGTCCCCCCGCAGGAGTCTCCGGCACACCACTGCCGAGCTCAGATGTGACAGGGTCGGGAAAGGCCTTCGTGTTCGCCGACGGCAAGGTGGTTGAAGGAACCTGGGAACGCGAATCCGACGATGTCTGGTTCACCTTGAAAGACGACTCCGGAAATATCATTCCTGTGCCTCCCGGCAAGGTGTGGATATCGCTAGTCCCCAATGGAAACATCACTATCTCTCCGGCCACGTAACCAACGAGGTAAGTTGCCGGGGTGAACGACCAAATTGCCGGGGCCATTGAATCTGCCCGACTCTGGCAACCGGGCTACAACATTTTTACCCAGATCGAGGATGTCGATGCGGTCACAGCGATGCCAGGCGGACCACTCAGTGGTGTGCCCATCGCGATCAAGGACCTGATCGACCACGCCGGGAGGGTGACCACCCTTGGCTCCGCGTTCTACCGGGACACCCCCACCACCACAGCCATGTCGATTCAGAGACTCGAAGATGCCGGGGCAGTGGTGATAGGGAGGACCGGGCTCCATGAATTCGCCTTCGGATTTTCTTCGGAGAACCCTCACTTCGGCCCGGTGCACAACCCCTGGGATCCCGAAACGTCTCCGGGCGGCTCGTCCGGCGGCTCCGGTGCGGCAGTTGGCGCAGGCATTGTCCCGCTCGCCATCGGCACCGATACGGGTGGTTCAGTCAGGGTGCCTGCCGCGCTTTGCGGCTGTTACGGGCTCAAGGTGACCTACGGCAAAATCCCGCTCAATGGGGTGTTTCCACTGGTGCCGTCGATTGACACCGTCGGCCCTCTGGCAGGATCGATCAAACTACTGGATCTTGCCTATCGGACGATGTCCCTCGATAAATCTGTATCCGAAACGCCAGGCAACCTTCGAATCGGCATTCCCCGACCCTGGTTCGAAATGGCCCCTCTTGCACCGGCCATTGCCAGGGCCTTCGAGTTGGCGGTAGGCGAAGTCGAGCGACTTGGCCACGAAGTCCGACCCGTCGAGATGCCCGATGTATTTCCAGACCGTCCCCTCAATTATGCGATTGCCGCCGAAGTCGTCGCCATCCACCGGGAGTACCGGGAAAAGGGCCTGACATACGGGTCCGAGGTGGCCACCCGTCTCGACGAGGCCTTCGCCGTTACAACGGAGCAGATCGACGAGGGACGGGCCTGGCAAGCCATGATCAGAGAGAGAATGATCGACGCCTTCGCCACGGTCGATCTCTTGATGACGCCAACCGTTGCGGCCATGAAGAAGATCATCGGTAGCGACGAAATCGATGGGACGCCCTATCGGAAGGTGCTCTCCTGGTTCAGTTCCGTGGTCAACCACGCCCTCGTACCGGCGATTGCGTTGCCTTTGGCTGGCACGGGCCGCCCGCCGGTCAGTTTGCAACTGATCGGTCCGTCTGACTCCGAACCCCTGCTCTTAGAACTCGGGCGACAACTCGAAGACGCCAAAATCACCGAATTTGTGTCCGCGGAACTACGCGCGCCGGCCCCACAGACCGGAAACTAAAACCTGGGGTGGATAGACTCAGATTAGAAATTGAAAGCGGTGTGCCACAGATTGTTCCGGACCTAAGGCCGGATCTTGGCGCGCCGATATAACGGAAGACACCTTTACAAGGAAGTGAACAGTGGCCGAAGAAACCGCCACGACTGACCCTTCGACTACAACGACCGAGACTCTTGACAAAGTAGTCATTCGATTTGCCGGCGACTCCGGTGATGGGATGCAGGTTGCCGGATCCAGATTTACCGACGCCTCAGCGCTTTTCGGAAACGACCTGGCCACTCTCCCGAGCTTCCCGGCCGAGATCCGGGCACCGGCGGGAACCCTGCCCGGCGTATCCAGCTTTCAGGTCCAGATTGCCGACTTCGACATTCTCACAGCCGGAGACGCCCCCGACTGTCTGGTTGCAATGAACCCGGCCGCACTGATGAAGAATCTTAAGGATCTGCGCCAGGGCGGGACCTTGATCGTCAACACCGACGCCTTCGAAGAGCGCAACCTCACCAAGGCCGGGTACACCGAGGATCCCCTCGAAGACGGGTCGCTAGACGGATACCGGACCATCAAAGTCCCTATGGACAACCTCACCAAAGAGGCTGTCAAAGACACCGGGGTCAGCGGCCGGAGTGTGCTTCGGTCCAAGAACTTCTTCGCTCTCGGCCTGCTGGCCTGGCTGTTCCACCGCCCCACCGAACCCACCATCGAATGGGCCGAGAAGAAGTTTGCCAAGCTCCCCGAAGTAGCTGCGGCCAATGTCGCCGCCTTCCGGGCTGGATACAACTTCGGGATCACAACCGAGGCGACCAAGGTCACTTTCGAAGTAAAGCCCGCCGCCTTGAAACCCGGTACTTACACCAACGTCAACGGGAACATGGCGCTGGCGTGGGGTTTGATCGCGGCTTCCAAGCTTTCGGGTCTTCCCCTCTTCTACGGGACTTACCCGATCACACCAGCCTCAGACATTCTCCACGAGCTCTCCCGCCACAAGAACTTTGGGGTCCGCACCTTCCAGGCAGAGGACGAAATCGCCGGTGTGGGCACCGCAATTGGCGCCGCCTTCGCCGGGAACCTGGCAGTTACCGGATCTTCCGGGCCGGGGATTGCACTCAAATCAGAAGCCATATCTCTGGCCTTCATGACCGAGCTTCCGCTGATCGTGATCAATGTCCAGCGCGGCGGCCCGTCTACCGGACTCCCCACGAAGCCCGAGCAGTCCGATCTCTTGTTCAGCCTCTACGGCCGGCATGGGGAGTCTCCGATCCCGGTACTCGCCGCGGCGACTCCATCCGATGCGTTCGAAATGGCAATAGAGGCGGCACGCATCGCCCTCAAATATATGACTCCGGTACTCCTGCTGTCCGATAACTACGTCGCTAATGGATCGGAGCCATGGCTCTTGCCCGATGTCGATTCACTCGAACCGTTCCCGGTCGAGTTTGCCGAGCACCCCAACGGGCCGGATGGCTCTTTCCTTCCCTATCTGAGAAATGTAGAGACGTTTGCCCGCCCCTGGGCCATCCCGGGCACTGCCGGGCTCGAGCACCGCATCGGTGGATTGGAAAAAGAGTCGATCAGCGGAAACGTCTCCTACGACCCCAACAACCATCAGCTGATGACGGATACCCGGGCCTGGAAGGTGGCGAACATTGCCAGCGATATACCGCCGATCGAGGTCCATGGCGACGAGGATGCCGAGATACTCGTTCTCGGATGGGGTTCGACCTTTGGCACCAATCGGGCAGCGGCTCGCCGGGTCCGACTCGAAGGCAAGAAGGTGGCGACCGCCCATCTGCGTTATATGAACCCGATGCCTACGAACCTCGGCGACGTCTTGCGATCCTTCGACAAGGTGCTCATCCCCGAGCTCAACACCGGCCAGTTGCTCAAGGTGATCCGCGCCGAGTTCCTGCTAGACGTGGTAGGCCTCAACAAGGTTGCAGGTGAACCATTCAAAGTATCCGAAGTCACCGAAAAGATCCTGGAGATGATCAAGTGACCACCCCTTCATATACAAGAACCGATTTCCAAACGGACCAAGAGGTCCGCTGGTGCCCTGGATGTGGTGACTACACGGTCCTCGCATCCGTGCAACAGTTCCTCGCCGGATTGGATAGGCCCCGGGAAGAGTTCGTCTTCATCTCAGGGATTGGCTGTTCCTCTCGTTTCCCCTATTACGTGAACACGTATGGGATGCATTCGATCCACGGCCGAGCACCAGCCATTGCCTCCGGCGTCGCCACGACGCGGCCCGACCTCTCGGTCTGGGTCGTTACCGGGGACGGCGATGCGCTTTCGATCGGCGGAAACCATCTGATCCATGCGCTACGTCGTAACGTCAACCTCAAGATCCTGTTGTTCAACAACCAGATCTACGGGCTGACCAAGGGCCAGTATTCGCCAACATCCGAGCCCGGTAAGAAGACGAAGTCCACGCCGTTTGGATCGATCGACTATCCATTCAATCCGGTGTCGCTGGCACTCGGTGCTGAAGCCTCTTTTGTGGCGAGAACGATTGATATGGACCGCAACCACACTCAGGGCATCCTCCAGGCGGCATACGAACACGAAGGCTCGGCGTTCATCGAGATCTACCAGAACTGCAACGTCTTCAACGACAAGGCCTTCATCCAGCTCACCGGTAAGGAAGAGCGGGTCCACAACCGGATAGATCTCGAGCACGGCAAGCCGATCGTTTTCGACGCCGGGGCCAAATGCGTGGTGATGCGCAATGGTGAGGCCACCGTCGTGGAATCCAATTCCGTCGACCCGTCAGCCATTCTGGTCCATGACGAAACACGGCCCAATCCGGCGGTTGCATTCTCCCTGTCCCGGATCTCTCACGGTCCCTACGGCCCCACCCCGCTGGGGATATTCCGCAATGTGAAACGGCCGACCTATGACGCCGAGTTCAACGACCAGGTCACCAAGGCGAAGGAGAAATTCGGCGAGGGCGACCTGGCGAAGCTGATTACCAGCCAGGGTACATGGACCGTCTCCGAACCTGGTCCCAACGGGGCCAACGGAAAGAAGTAGCTACTACCCCCGCCGCCGATCGAGTCAAGGGCTAGCGGGGATCACGGGAAGCGGAGATCTGAATACCGGACGTTGCCAGTCCATCGATGGCCTCGACCAAGCTGGTTCGATCCAGGCCTCCATCGGGCCTGTACCAGCGTTCGATGGCGTTGAGGATGGAGAGGATGAAGATCGAGGCGATCTTGGGGTCGACATCCGATCTGAAGACACCTTCTTCGACGCCCTGGCTGATCACATTGCGGAACCGACTTTCGTAATGGTCCCGAGCCGACACCACACGTGTCCGGTGCGACTCATCGAGCATCCGGGCTTCGTTCAAGTAGGTGCGCACCACATCGAGATGATCCAGCACCACATCTACGTGGCCCGCGATCAGCGCCCGCAACTTCTTCTCCGCTCCCCCGTCGACAGCCATCGCCCGTTGCGACGAGTTGAGGAAGAGTCGGGCACCTTCATCGACCACCTCGACGAGGAGGTCTTCTTTTGAATCGATGTGTGAGTAGAGAGACGAACCGAGTAGCCCGAGTTCGCTTCCCAGGTCCCTCATGGACGTACCGTGATAACCCTTGTCGGCGAACATCCGACCTGCCGCCGCCACGATGTCTTCCCGCGTGTTTCGAGTGGTGACCATCAGCGGTGGTCGTATCGAACGGTGACCCTGTCGGTCAACGGGTGTGCCTGGCAGGTGAGAACAAATCCGGCCTCGACTTCGGAATCAACCAGGGCGTAGTTCTTGGCCATGGCCACTTCTCCGTCCTCGATCCGGCCCTTGCAAGTGGCGCACATCCCGCCTTTGCACGAAAATGGCATCTCGGGGCGGACCCGCAATGCGGCGTCGAGAATCGAGGTCTCCGGGGTCATTCGGGTCGTCACCGAACGGCCGTCGAGGATCACTGTGAGGTCGACACTTCCATGTCCACTCGGAGGCTCCGGGGGCAGAGCGGACGGGTCGACAGGTCCGGCAAAGAACAGTTCGTCATGGACCGTGTCCTCAGCAACGCCAAGGGCTCCCAACACCTTCCGGGCCATCGTCACCAGCTCGTATGGTCCGCACAGATACCAACCGGCGACCTCGCGACCATCGAGCAATTTGTAGATCGTCCGCACCTTGCCTTCGTCGATCCGTCCCGACAGCAACGGCAGGTCCGACCCCTCCCGACTGAGAACATGGAACAGCTGAAACCGATCCGGGTATCGGTCCTTGAGCCCTTCGAGCTCGTCGAGAAACATCACCGAGTTCGCAGTCCGGTTGCCGTAAACCAGCGTCCAGCTCGCCCCCGGCTCCGACTCGAGTGTGGTTCCGATCAGCGACAGGACCGGCGTAATACCCGATCCGGCCACGATTGCCACCCGATGAGCTGTCGAAGAAGGGTCGGGCTCGATCGTGAACTCACCTGTGGGGGTCATCACCTCGAGCGTGTCGCCGACGGCCAGATGCTCGGTCGCCCATGTGGAGAAGGTTCCGCCGCGGAGTTTCTTGATACCGACCCGCAGCTTTCCGCTGTTGGCGTTGGCACAAATCGAGTACGAGCGACGAACGTCCTCGTCGTTTATCAAAGAGCGAATGGTGACATGCTGTCCGGGCAGGTAGGTGAATCGATCGGCCAATTCGGCCGGGACATCGAAAGTCACCGCCACCGCGTCGTCGGTGAGCGACGTGACCTCGGTAACGGTGAATTGGTGGAATTCAACCGCCGAGGCCATCAGTGTGCCTTGAAATAGTCGAATGGCTCGTTGCAGCTGGAGCAGACCATCAGAGCCTTACACGCTGTAGATCCGAAGCGGGAGACCATCCTCGGGTGGTCAGAGGCGCACCGCGGACAGAGCACGGCATCCGGCGAAGTTGGTGGGGCAATGCCGAAATCGGCCAGCTTGCGATGACCTTCTTCGGTGATCCAATCAGTGGTCCAAGCCGGATAGAACACGTTGTCCACCCGGACGTCGTGATTTCCGGATCGGTGCAAGGCAGCGACGATGTCGTCCTCGATCTGCTTCATCGCCGGACAGCCTGAGTAGGTGGGTGTGATAGTGACCACCACCGTGTCGCCCACCACTTCAACCGACCTGAGGACACCGAGGTCATCGATCGTCAGGACCGGAATCTCGGGGTCGACTACCCGGGCAACAACCTGACGAGCGTCGGTCGCCTCTATGGTTGGCATCACCACTCCACACCTGGATAGGTCCGTTGCATCCATTGCATTTCGGTGAGGAGGTAGCCGAGATGCTCGGTGTGATAGCCAACCCTGCCGCCGGCTTTCTGATAGGGATCATCGGGGATCGACAGTCCGGCTTCCTCGAATGTTTCGCCGATCAATTTGTCCCATCCGGACCTATACCCGCCGTTGTCGTCTTCGAAGATCTCACCGGTGAATCGCCACAGGTCGTTGACAGCGGTTTGAGCGCGAACGTGTGACTCGTCGGTGCCATCTCCCATCCTCAAAATCCACCCCCGGCTGAAGCGAAAGTGATAGGCGGCCTCTTTTATCGCCTTCGCCGCCACACCCGCCACCACGATGTCATCGGAAGTAGCCAGGTCGGGCCAGAGTTGGAGCTGGTAGCAGTCGACAAAGAACTGACGGACGATGCTGTGGGCAAAATCACCATTCGGTTGCTCGACCAGCAGGAGATTGAAGAACTCGCGGTCGGTCCGGAGCATCGCCAGATCGTCCTCGTCACGGCCCTTGTCTTCGATTTGACCGGCGTGATGCAGCAAAGAACGGGCAACGCCGAGGTGATCGAGGGCGAAGTTTCCCAACGCGATGTCGATCTCCAACTCCGGTGCTTTTGAGATCCACTCGCCGAGTCGGTGTGCCAGGATCAGGTTGTCGTCGGCATGGGCCAATAGCTCATGGAACCGGGGATCGATGTCCGGCTGTGGCATCCCCTGGGGAGCCCTGGACACGGTCACGTCGCTCACATATGCCCGACTTCTTCGGGGATGTCGTAGGCGGTGGCGTGGCGGTACACCTTCTCGTTGGCTTCGACATAGTCGGCGGCGTCGTCAGGCTCGAAGGCGTGGATGTGGTCACTGGGTATCACCCACACACTCACTCCCTCCCCGCGTCGCGTGTACACGTCGCGAGCGTTCTGAAGGGCGGTCTCAGCATCTGCGGCATGGAGGCTCCCGATGTGAACGTGTGAGATCCCCCGCCGGGCCCGGACAAATACCTCCCACATCGGCCACGCCTCGGTGGTGAGATCGGCGGTCTCCTCCAGGTCTGCCGATTCGCCTCTGGCAACAGGTACGTCGTATGTCATCAGGCGGCATCGACTTTCGCCTGGGTTTCTCGTTTGGCCGCGTATGCGGTCGCCGCCTCCCGCACCCAGGCACCCTCGACCCAAGCTCGGGTCTTGTTTTCGACGCGTTCGCGATTCATCGGCCCGTCACCCTTGACCACCCGCCAGAACTCGTCCCAGTCGACTTCCCCGAAGTCGTAGTGGCCCCGCTCCTCGTTCCATTTCAGATCAGGGTCGGGAATCACCAGGCCCAGATAGTCGGCCTGTGGAACCGTCATGTCGACGAACTGCTGACGGAGATCGTCATTGGACACCCGCTTTATCTTCCAGGCCATGGATTGTTCGGTGTGTGGTGAATCGGAATCGTGGGGACCGAACATCATCAGCGAAGGCCACCACCAACGATCGAGGGCGTCCTGGGCCATTGCCTTTTGCTCGGGCGACCCCGTACAGAGCTTGATTAGTGATTCATAGCCCTGGCGCTGGTGGAAAGACTCCTCTTTGCAGATCCGCACCATCCCCCGTGCATACGGGCCATATGAGCATCGCGTCAGCATGACCTGATTGGTTATGGCGGCGCCATCGACAAGCCAGCCGATCGTCCCCATGTCTGCCCAGGTGAGGGTGGGGTAGTTGAAAATTGAGGAGTATTTGTGTTTGCCCTGGTGGAGGAGTTCTTGCATCTCATCTCGAGTGACACCCAGAGTCTCGGCGGCTGAATAGAGATACAACCCGTGGCCGGCCTCGTCCTGGACCTTGGCCATCAGGATCGCCTTGCGATGGAGGGTGGGGGCGCGGGTGATCCAGTTGCCCTCCGGTTGCATCCCGATGATCTCAGAGTGGGCGTGCTGGGCAATCTGGCGGATCAGGGTTTTGCGATACGCCTCCGGCATCCAATCGGTCGGTTCGATCTTGTCCTCAGCGTCAACAATCGCCTGAAACTTTTCCTCGGGGTTCATTCCCGAACCATACCACAAACGAACGTTCGTTTGTCAAGAAAAACCCCGTTCCGACGGTTCATCGTGCCAATAGTGGCCGATTCCAGGGGAAGAAACCGTTGGCCTTACACGGAACCGATTCCGACCGCGATATCGTCCAATCAGCGTGAAGCGGTTGGCCACACTTCTCCTGTTGGTCATCCTGGCATCGATGGCCGGGTTCGTCGCACCACGTCCCGCTTCCGCCTGTTCCTGTATGCAACTCGACCCCGCAACCGGCCTGGCAGAGTATCCCGCGGCGTTTGTGGGCACCCTGGTCGAGGTGAGCGGACAGAGCGGCGTCGTCTTCTCGAGCGAAGCTGACACGGTCTATCGCTTCGAAGTAGAGGAGTGGGTGAAGGGCGACCTTGGCGACATTATAGATGTACATTCCGCCGCGGACGGCTCATCCTGCGGGATCGAGGTGGCGATCGGAAATCGCGCAGGAGTATTTCTCAACGTTGAAGGCGGCCAGTTGAGCAGCGGTCTCTGCTCAGTGATCGACGCCGATGTCCTCCTCGCCGGCGCTAAGCCTTTGGTAGTCGGCGCACCCGGCCCGGGAGTTCTTCTCGCCTCGGGCAGCATCGGGGGGTACAACTACGTCGTACTGAATGAGGAAGGCGGGATCGTCGCGGGGATCAACGGGCCGTTCGACGAGCCCTTCGAACAACCCTGGCAGTTCTCCGTCTGCCCGGGTGATGACGTCCTGGTCGAACAATGGAGCCGTGGACTGGTGGTCCGTGATCTGACCGATCTCTCAGTCATCCGTCAGGTCGACTTCGGCGACTTCACAGACAACACCAGTCTGTCGGCTTTGCGCTGTGCCACCGGCGATGGCTCCGAAATCACCATGGCCGGAGAGGAATGGCAGGGAAACCAATCGACCTTCAGTCTCCTCCGGGTGACTGACACGATAGAGGTGGTGGCAGAGCTACCCCCGGGCCAGGTCTGGCTTGGTGAGGACTATGCGGTGATTTCGGACTACAACTTCGGGACAGTGAGCATCTATGACTTCGCAAGTGGCGAGGCGACCACGATCCACGTAATCGCGGAAAAAACAGACAGCGACTACATAAGTTCTGTAGCGATATCCCCGGACGGGAGCAACGTGGCTCTGGCCGAGGTTCGATATGACAACGCCACCGGTACCGGCACCGAGACCAACCTCCTCGTGTACAACGAGAGGGGCGAGATGATCGGGCGCAAGGAGTTGGCCGGCGAAGTGTGGTGGATCAATTGGCTGGACCCGGGAAGGTTGGTCGTCAACGGTTCCCAAGAAGAGAGTGGGGCGATATCAGCCGTAGTCCTCGACCCGCAACTTGATGTGCTCCTTGAAATCGACGGATGGCAGGGCTCCAACCCGGCTGTTCTCAACGAGAAGATGTACGCGGTGTCCGGCGGAACCATAGTTTCGGCTGACCTTTCTGATGGGTCGGCGTGGCCGCTCGTCACATTGCCGACCCAGTTTCTGGGTTCGATCGTGGCATTGCCCGTCAATTTCAACCCGTCGCCTGATGTTCTCGCCGGAGACCCTGAAGCCAATCCACCGGCCACTGTGCCGCCACTGGTGTCTGACGAGTTCGGTGGAAACGAGCCGGTCGACGTGACCAATACGGCCCGAGTCGTCTTGGCCGTGTTGGCGGTCGGTGCGATTGTCGTCTTCGTTCTCACCCGCCGAAAAACCGAGATCGAGGACTAGCCACCGCTTCTACACCGGTCTGGTGCCACTATTGGCGCTCTGTTCCGTCGGAACGTGGTTTTAGGCGAGGGCGACCAGGTCGAGGAGTTCCTCGTCGAAGAACTTCATTTCGCCTTCGGGCATAATCATGGCGCGATCGGGCATGAGTTGGGCGACGAAGTCGGTGTCGTGGCTGACCATCACGATCGTTCCCTGATAGATAGTGAGGGCGTCGAGTAACGCCTCCTTGGCCTGTGGATCGAGGTTGTTGGTCGGCTCGTCGAGTAGCAAAACGTTGGGGCGTTCCGCGACCAGCATGGCCAGGGCCAGTTTGGTCTTCTCGCCACCTGAAAGCGTCGCCGCGTCCTGCTCGATCTTGTCGGCGAGCAGGAACCGCCCGAGAAGCGCCCTTTTCGCGGTGTCCGGCAGGTCGGCCGCGTCCATGTGCGCCAGCACACTCTTGCCTGAGATGACTTGCTCGTGTTCCTGGGCGTAATAACCCAACGAGGCGTTGTAACCGAGAGAGACCTCACCCAGGTCCGCATCTTCCACGCCGGCCAGGATCCGAAGCAGAGTGGTCTTCCCGGCACCGTTGAAGCCGATCAGGAGCATTCGCTCTTCTCGCTCGACGGCGAATTCGATATCGACGAACACGAGGTTGTCGCCGAACGACTTGGCGATTCCGGTGGCAGCGAGAGGAACCCGACCCGATGCCTCGGGTTGGGGAAACCCGACACTGACGTTCTTTCCCCGCTTCTCCAGTTCGACCAGGTCGCGTTTTATCCGATCTACGCGCGTTTCCATCGTCTTGGCGACGCGTGCCATCTTCTCGGTTTTACCCCGAAACCGGACGATATTGGCCTCGAGACGGGCAATGGTCTCGTCTTGATGTTTCCGCTCCCGCTCCTTTTGGTCGCGCCTGCGGTCCCGTTCCACCAGGTAATTGGAGTAATTGCCCCGATAAGGCTCGATCTTGCGATTCTCCAGGGCGAGCACAGTGGTGATCGCCTCGTCGAGCAGCGGCAGGTCGTGTGATACCACCAGCATCCCCCCCTTGTAAGCGGCTAGCCACTCGACGAGCCAAGCCTTGGCATCGAGGTCTAGGTGGTTGGTTGGCTCATCGAGAAGGAGGATGTCGGTGTCGGCGAACAGAATCCGCGCCAGTTCGACCCGACGACGCTGTCCACCCGACATTGTCGCCACCGACTGATGGAGTTCTTCGTTGCCGATCCCCAGTGCGGCGGCCATCCGCTTCGCTTCGGCCTCAGCGATGAAACCACCTTTTGTCTCGAACTCCTCGTGGAGTCTGGAGAAGCGGGCAATTCCGCGTTCAAGTTCATCGCCGGTCAGATCATGAAGACGGACCCGCGCCAACTCGATCCGGCGTTGCAGAGCGCCGATCTCGCGGGCCATGAGGATCCGCTCCAGTGCAGTTGCGTCCGGATGCTCCAGATCGGGTAGGGCCGCTTCCTGGGAGAAATATCCGAGAGTTCCAGACCGGAGCACCGACCCCTCGTCGGGCGTCCGCTCCCCCATCAGGATCCTCATCAGGGTCGTCTTGCCCGCCCCGTTCCGGCCAACCAGGCCAATGCGATCCCCCGATTGCACGCTGAAAGAAGCCCCCGACAGGAGTGTCCGGGGGCCGACATCGATCTGGATGTCACGCGCAATCAGCATCCCGCCAGGTTACGGAGAACGAGCCGTCTAATCCAGATGATTATTCGCAACCCGGCAGCAGCGGTGTGATCTAATCTCGCAACATATGGCCGATCATCCCGGGCCGGACCCCGATGCAACCAACCAGGCGGTTCTTGAAACACGGCGGTTAACGCTGTCCTTCGGATCGGACGAGGACGCCCGCGAGTTGTTTCCGTTTGTCCACGGCGAGGCCGGTAGAGAAGTGACCGACTTCCTGCTCTGGGACGGACCCGACGAACTCGAGGAGATGGCCTCCTACTTTCGACGCCACACGACCGGGACTTTCATACCCCACGGTTTTCATTGGCTCCCCCGGGACCGCACAGGAGAGATCTCCGGCCACCCAGGGAAGGCGCTCGGCAGCATTGGGATCAACTCGCGCGGCTCCTACGGGCGATGCTCGGTCGGCTACTGGCTCGCACCTCCCTATTGGCGTCAGGGAGTTATGAAGGAGGCACTCCAGGCAGTCTTGAAACATGGCTTCGAGACGCTCGGCGTGGTCAAATTCGAAGCGGACGTATTCGTTCACAACCTTGCCAGCGCCGCATTGTTGGAGAGTCTCAACTTCGCACACGAGGGGACCGTGCGTAGGGCTGTTCTGAAGCAAGGCCAATGGGTGGATGAACACCTCTATGGCCTGCTCCCGGAAGATTTGCACGACGTCGTTTGACGGACCTATTACCGTGCCGGGGTGCGTCGGGTCACCCTTCAGTTCTACAAGTACCCAGCGACCCCACACTGGCGGCATGACATGCTCTACCTGGGCGAAGACCGACACGGCACCTGGCTCGGCGCCCCGATAGGAACGGTGATCCAACGCGGGGAGGAACCGCCCATGAACTGGCATCGCCCTTTCGTCCAATTGATTCAATCCGATAAGCCCTGGATCCCAATTTGGAATGTCGACCCGGACAGGACTGCGATATATGTCGACATCACGACAATCCCCACGATGCCGGCCCCGGATCGGGTCGAAGCCATCGATGTCGATCTCGATGTAGTCCAATTGGTCGACGGCAGCATCCAAATCCTCGACGAAGACGAGTTCGACGATCACCGCCTGGAACTCGGGTATCCGGATTGGTTGGTCGCCCAGGCGCGGGCCTCAACAGCTCAAATCGTTGTTGACATCGAACGACAGGCGCCACCATTTGATGGTGCACATCTCACCTGGTTTCGCGCACTCGCCTCGATCGACACCGGTTAGGGTTTCGCCAAATGGGGAACTTTCGATCGCTCTTTGAATCTCCGTTCCTGCGACGGATTTCATGGCATGTGAGGCGAATCGGGGAGAAGCTGGACCGCCGATTCTTCACCTCGCTGTTCATCGGGCTTGCTGTCGTGATCGGGATCGCCGCTGCCATTGTGTGGGCGGCGGAAACTGATCACGGCTGGGGAGACTTTGGCACCTCGATTTCGTGGGCGATCAATACGGTGCTCGGCCAGGGAAATGCCGCGTTTGTCTCAGGCCCGATAGGTTCAGGTGTTGGTTGGCTACTGGGACTGTTCGGGGTTGCGATCCTCGCCACGATCACAGGTGCCCTGGTCGGATTTGTGATCGATTTTCTACTTAAGGAAGGACAAGGAATGGGAGCTTCGGGATATTCCGAGCACATCATCATCTGCGGGTGGAATTCCACCGCCCGAGACCTGGTGGCTGAGCTTTCGGGTGATGACTACGAACACAAACTGGTGTTGCTCGTCGATTTGGAACGCAACCCGGCCGCCGACGACCACGTGTACTTCGTGCGTGGAAATCCGTCGAATGAGGGCGATTTGATGCGAGCGGGCATCGATACCGCACTTTCGGCGATCATCGTGCCCGCGGACGGGAGCGACGGGGCTGACATGGCTTCGATTCTCACCGCTCTGGCAATCGAGACGATTGCTCCCCATGTGCGGACTGTTGTCGAGGTGAACAACCCCGATCACGTCACCCACGTTCGGCGGGCCAACGTCGACGAGGTGATGGTTACCTCCAAACTGGCATCACACCTGATGGCCCGATCGGCGCTGTATCCGGGACTGTCCGAGCTGGTGACCGATCTCGTGTCCGGGGGCGAAGGCTCGGAACTGTATCGAGTGGAGCTTCCCGACGATTGTGTGGGGAAATCGATCGATGATGTCTCGGCAATGCTCCGGCGCGAGCACGGCGCCACGCTATTGGCAGTGACCCGGAATGGCCATACCTTCAGCAATCCGGCTACCGATTTCATGTTCGAATTGAACGACGACCTGATCGTGGTCGCCGAGTCGTTGGGAGACTTGAGCCCGTTGGAGCACTCGACAGCCTTTACGGAGTAGCGAGAATGATCCGGGTCCTAGATTCCTTCGAATAAATCGGTCTCGGAGTTTCCACCCGGTCCGAAAACCCGGACAAACGCTTCCCGGCCAAGAACTTCGGCCTTCTTCTCTTCGGGCACCATCAACATCGACCAATGCGGGGGAATCTGGGTACGGTGGGCGCGAATGGCGTCGAGCTTGGTTTCGATGAAATCCTCGACGTCAACCCAGCAGCTGACCAATTCGTCGGGCACACCCGACTGTCGCATCCGGGCTGCCGTCGCCTCATCGATCTGACCGGATTCCAGCCGCATGTCGGCCCAGGCAACCATTCGCCTCCGGGGCCAGCAGTTCATGTAGAGCTTCGCGGGGCGCCAGGGCTCCTCACCATCGGCCAGAGGAAACCGCATCACGTCGTCGGATGCGTAAAAGGCGTCGAGGCCGATTCGATGGACGTTGATGTGATCGGGATGCCCGTAACCGCCATGCGGGTCGTATATGGTCATCACGTCGGGACGGTACGTGCGGATTTTGGAGACGAGTTTCGCCGCAGCAGTTTGTGGATCGGCTTGCCAGAAGCAATTGGGATGGAGATTGTCCTCCCAACCCATCATCCCTGAATCGCGATAGCCGAGAAACTCCTGGTCTTCGACACCGAGAATATCTAGCGCAGCCCTGACTTCTTCGGCCCTGACCTTTCCCAGCCTCAACCTGATTGGTTCGGGGTCCTCATAGTTGTGGACCTCGCCGAGGGCGCCGTCTGTGGCGGTGATAACCACAACCCGGCGACCCAATTTCGCATATTTGGCCATTGTGCCCCCCATAGCGATGGTCTCGTCGTCGGGGTGGGCGTGGAAGGCAAGAAGTCCTGGCATTCTCTGAGCTTATTGCCCTTGATACTGCATTCTTGAATCGGTGCCGATATCGTGCTCGTCGTGCCCAGCAAGACGTTCACCGGAAGCGCGATCGCCAATGCGTCGCCAGGACAAATTTGGGAACGGCTCAACCTCGGAGCCACGTGGGAGGCAATTTCAGGGGTGGACAAGGTGCTCGACGAAGTCCACGATGCATCGGGTCGGCTGGTTGGTTTCAAATTCCAATCAACGGCGGCCGGGAAACAATATGTCGGAACAGCCTCACCGGGACCCAGGGAAGAAGGTCGCTCCCTTGTATGGAACATTCAGACATCCGAGATCAAAGGTTCCGTGGCGGTGTCGCTTCGCCCGCTCGGCGAAACCACCGACATCAATGTGACGATGCAGGTGGAAAGCGTTTCCATGATGGCCTCTTTCGGCTTCCCGTTCATCGCTGCTGCGATCTCCAACGGATTCCAGGAAACTGTGGACAACTTCGCCGCCGGCCTCGGCTAACCGGAATCCGTGCATTCTCCGCACGGATCCGGGCAATGTGAGGCCGCTCCAGCGTCTATCCATCCGGCGTCTTCGCAGTATGAGTTTTGTCTCAGGTTTGGTCCAGCTGATCCCGAACTTTCAGTCCGAGAGTTTTCTGGCGCCAAAGAACATCATGACCGCTCCGATGATAAAGATGGCATAGGCAACCACCGTCAAGGCGTCGCTGGGGAAGCCGTCGAATCTGAGGTCGGCCAGGACGATCACGGTCGCGGCCAAACCCATGAAGAACCCGATCGCCCGCTGGGTCCGCATACTCACTGAGATTCCCCCGAAATTGAACGATGATGCCAGCACCAAGATGGCAAGCGCTATGTACAGCGCCCCCGGATTCCACTCACCGGCTAACAATCCGAAGATTACCCAGTTGGCGACTATCAGACCGGCTCCGATGACCAGCATTCCAGGAGAACTCTTGGCCAAACCCTCGAATGCCATCGCAGGCTTGTCCTCTTGGGTCACTTTCGCTCCTTCTCGTCTAACATCAGGGAAATCCTAATAGTCGTCGAAGCGGCCGCGCCGTCGACTCGAACCTTTTCATGAATAGGACCCGACATGTGAACCGGAACTGGGCGCACCACTAGCGATATTTCCATCCGAAGGCTACAGCATTAGGAACGCGGATTTACTCCGGGGCACCCTCTGCGAGTTCATCGGCCTCGGCCACGGCAGCCTCTTCAACTTCGGCTAACTCTTCCGCGATCGCCTGAGCCTCCTCGCGGCCGCCTTCGGCGATTTGGGCGCGGTCGGTGATCAAGGTCACCTTGTTATGTAGCACCTGGAGGAATCCGCCGTGGACACCGATCGTCGTGCGGTTTCCCGACTCTTCCTCGACAATCACCGCACCGGTGACCAGCGCACCCATCAGCGGTTCGTGGTCGGCCATTATCCCCAATTCGCCGTCGGGAGTCTTGGCAACAACAAGTGTGGCCTGGCCACTCCAGACCGTCGCTTCCGGCGAAACCACGTCGAGCTGAAACGGTTTTGGCATTAGGCGGCGGCGTCCTTGGTGAGTTCCGCGGCCTTGCGCTCGACATCTTCGCGACCGCCAACCATGTAGAAGGCCTGTTCCGGGTACTGGTCCATCTCACCGTCGATGACTGCCTTGAATGAGGCGATCGTCTCCTCGAGTGGTGTGTAGACCCCTGGTTGGCTGGTGAATTGCTCGGCCACGAACATTGGTTGGCTCAGGAAACGCTGAATACGACGCGCACGACCGACCACGAGCTTGTCTTCCTCGGAGAGCTCGTCGATACCGAGAATGGCGATGATGTCTTGGAGGTCTTTGTAACGCTGCAGGATTCTCTGCACCTCGGTAGCCACGAAATAGTGCTCCGCACCGACGATTTGCGGGTCGAGAGCCCTGCTGTTGGAGTCGAGGGGGTCGACCGCCGGATAGATACCAATCGCCGTCAGCGGCCTCGACAACACGGTTGTGGCGTCGAGGTGGGCAAAAGCCGTGTGGGGCGCAGGGTCGGTGATGTCGTCTGCAGGAACATAAATCGCTTGCAGGGAGGTAATCGAACGACCCTTCAACGAAGTAATCCGCTCCTGGAGGACGCCCATCTCGTCGGCAAGGGTGGGTTGATATCCGACTTCGGAAGGCATTCTTCCCAGAAGCGTTGAAACTTCGGAACCCGCCTGTGTGAAACGGAAGATGTTGTCGACGAACAACAACACGTCCTGACGCTGCACATCGCGGAAATACTCGGCCATCGTCAAGGCGGATAGCGCTACACGGAGGCGAACACCGGGCGGCTCGTCCATCTGACCGAAGACGAGGGCGGCCTTGTCGATGACACCGGTGTCTTTCATCTCGAGAAAGAGGTCGTTGCCTTCACGGGTGCGCTCCCCAACCCCGGCGAACACGGAAACGCCACCGTGCTGGGTCGCAACCCTGTTGATCATCTCCTGAATAAGAACGGTCTTACCGACACCGGCGCCACCGAACAGGCCGATCTTCCCACCCTCGAGGTACGGCGAGATAAGGTCGAGGACCTTGATTCCGGTCTCGAAGACCGTCTTCTGTGGTTCAACCTCCTCGAATGCGGGCGGCGTGCGGTGGATCGGCCAGCGCTCACCGGTGAGTTCGAGGTCGGGTTCGTCCAGACAGTCGCCCCAGACATTGAAAATATGGCCGAGCGTCTGATCGCCAACCGGCACCGTGATCGGCTCACCGGTATCGCGGACCGGGGCACCCCTGGTCATGCCATCGGTAGGGGCAAGGGCGATGGCCCTTACCTTGTTGCCACCGAGGTGCTGAGCAACCTCGGCCTTGACGATGAAATCCTCATCACCGAGGTTGAAATCGATCTCCACGACGTGGAGGATTTCGGGCAGACTCCCCGGGGGGAACTCGGCGTCCACCACCGGCCCTGCAACCTTGATAATTCGTCCGACGTTTCCGGCGTCACTCATCTGATATTCCTTCGTTCAATTGATCTTTGTTTTTGGACATCATTTATCTGCCAGGGCTTCGGCGCCACCAACAATCTCGGTGATAGCGGTGGTGATCTCAGCCTGGCGGGCCCGGTTGGCCTGGATTGACAGGGCACGAATCAGCTCGTCGGCATTGTCGGTGGCCGCTTTCATCGCCCGGCGACGTGCACTGTGTTCGGATGCTGATGCTTCGAGAAGCATGTTGAAGATGCTGGCTTCAACATATTTGGGAAGAAGCCGATCGAGTATCTCTTCTGGCGACGGTTCGAATTCGTAGGCAACCGTCGGGTCGCCTTCCCCGGCACTTCGCTGAGGAGGGGTGATTGGGAGCATTTCGTGGATACTCGGAGTCTGCCTCATGGCGGTTTCGTAATGGGTGTAGAACGCCTCAAGCGAATCGATGCGTCCTTCGGCATATGCAGCCATGGTGGTGTTAGCGATGGCGCGAGCATCTCCATAACCCGGCGTGTCGGTCACTCCGAGATAGGCTTGCTCGATCCGATATCCCCGATAGCGGAAGTATGCCTGAGCTTTTTTGCCCACCGCATACACGACAACATGGACTCCTTGCTTGTCGAGTTCGCTGATTCGGGTCTCGGCGAGGCGGATGATGTTGGATGCGTAAGCCCCAGCCATTCCCCGGTCCGAGGAAACGATCAGGAGCCCGACATTCTTGACCTCCCGTCGCTCCAGGAGCGAGTGGGCGCTCCCCCCGCCGGTCCCACCGACGTTTTCGATGACCTCGATCAACTTGGCGGTGTAGGGCTGGGAGCCGTGGACCCTGGCTTGAGCCTTGGGGATCCGGCTGGCAGCTATGAGCTCCATGGCGCGGGTGATCTTCTTGGTGGCCTCAACACTTTTGATCCTGCGTCGGGTATCACGAAGCTGGGCCGAGGCCATTCTTTTCTACTCGTCCTCGGAGGCTACGAAATTGGCAGCGAACTCGCCGACAGCCTCTCCGAAGGAGTCGCCCTCGGGAAGCTTGCCGGTGTCCTTAATCGTTCCCAGCATCGCTGAGTAGCGGCTCCGGAAATGCTCACGGAGTTCTTGCTCGAACTGGTGTACGTCACGAACTGCGACCTTGTCGAGATGACCCTCGGTCAGGGCATAAATGATCAGCACCTGCTCTTCAACTGGCACCGGGTCGTACTGGGGCTGTTTGAGCACTTCGACCACCCGGCGCCCCCGCTCCAATTGGGCCAGCGAAGTGGCGTCGAGTTCGGACCCGAACTCGGCGAATGCGGCCAGCTCACGGAATTGGGCGAGGTTGACCCGCAGCGGGCCGGCGATCTTCTTCATCGCGCTGATCTGGGCATTTCCCCCCACCCGAGAAACCGAGGTTCCGGCGTTCACGGCGGGACGAACTCCCTGATAAAACAGGTCTGTCTCCAGGAATACCTGGCCGTCTGTGATCGAAATCACATTGGTCGGGATGTAGGCCGAAATGTCGTTGGCCTTGGTCTCGATGACGGGAAGACCCGTAAGCGAGCCCGCTCCGAGCTCGTCGGAGAGCTTGGCACAACGCTCCAGAAGCCGGCTGTGGAGATAGAAGACATCACCCGGGTAAGCCTCACGCCCCGGAGGACGACGGAGGAGCAAGGAAATCTCGCGATAGGCAACAGCTTGTTTGGAGAGGTCGTCAAACACCACCAGCGCGTGCTCGCCCTTGTACATCCAGTGCTGCCCGATGGCCGAACCGGCGTACGGGGCGTACATCTGCAATGCGGGCGCCGCCGACGCTGGAGCGTTGACCACAACCGTGTACTCCATGGCTCCGGCTGCTCCGAGAGATGATACGACCTCGGCCACAGTTGAAGCCTTCTGACCGATGGCTACGTAGATGCACTTCACCGCGTTGGGTGTTCCCTGGTTTGTCTTCTGGTTGATGATGGTGTCAACGAGAATGGCTGTCTTACCCGTCTGGCGGTCACCGATGATCAGCTGACGCTGACCGCGGCCGATCGGGGTCATCGCGTCGATGGCCTTGATACCGGTTTGAAGGGGCTCACCCACCGGCTGACGCTCTACAACCGAAGGTGCCTGAGTTTCGAGAAGTCGCCGTTCGGTTGTGTCGATTGGGCCTTTGCCATCGACCGGATTTCCGAGGGGATCGATGACCCTGCCAAGGAGAGCATCACCGACCGGCACCGAAAGGACAGTTCCAGTCTGCTTGACCGGATCACCTTCCTGGATGTGACTCGCCTCACCGAGAAGGACGACTCCGAGGTCGTTCTCATCGATGTTGAGGGTTACACCGGTGAGGCCGCCGGGAAACTCGAGCAGCTCCGAGGCCATAACCGAAGGAAGACCGGTTACCCGGGCGACGCCATCAGCGATCGAGGCAACATAGCCCACTGTTTCCTTACCCACTTCAGGTTTCCAGCCTTCGAGCTGGGAACGCAAAGTGGAGGTGATCTGATCGGCGGTAATGGTCAAATCAGACATATCTATCTCCTCATGAGCCCTGGACGGCGTGTCGGAGTGATCCGATTCGACTGGCGATCGAACCATCGATGACGGTGTCGCCAACGCGGGCCACGATTCCGCCTACCACGGACTCATCGACCACAACCTTCACTTCGAGTTTCTTGCCCGTCGCCTTGCTCAGAGCAGCGGCAAGACGTTCTACGGTTTCTTCAGTCAATGGAACAGCGGATCGGACTTCAGCCACCGCCCTATTTCGGGAGGACGCGGCCATCTCGACCAGCGCCTTGGAAATCGATGAGAGCTCCGACGCGCGCCCCTGACCCACCACCAGTTGGACCAGGCCGATCGTGAGGGGAGAAGCCTTGCCGGCGAGCAGTTCTTCGACGATGGCGTTCTTCCTGTCGGCCGGGATTTGGGGATCGGTCAGCGCAGATCTCAGCTCGGGCGACGACTCGATGGTCTCAGAGACGGAGAACAGTTCACTCTCCACCTGCTCGACAAGACCCTCACCCTCGGCGAGGTTGAGGAAGCCACGGGCGTAGCCGGCGATCCGGTCGTCGCCGGCAATCCGGTCAGACACTACATCTTCTCCAAATCGGCGAGATACCTGTTCACCAAGGCCTGATGGGTGTCGGCGTCGAGCGACTCTCCAACGATCTGGCTGGCCAGTTCGACAGAGATCGAACCAACTTCCTTGCGGGCATCGGCGAGGGCGCGCCCCTTTTCGGCGTCGGCTTCCTCTCGCGCCTTAGCGAGAAGTTGATCGGCGTCAGCCTGGGCCTTGGCGAGGACTTCCGACTTCATCTGCTCCGCGGTTCCGCGGGCCTCTTCGATGATTCGATTTCCCTCTGCCTTGGAGTCGGCCAACTGGGCCTTGTAGTCGGTGAGGAGGCTCTCTGCTTCCTGCTTTGCCTTCTCGGCCTCACTGTATTGCCCCTGCATCGCAGCCTGTCGCTGCTCCATGGTTTTGGTCAGGCTGGGCCAGACCCAGATGCGGACGAAGACGAAGACGATCGAGAACGCAATGATTCCTGCGACCAGTTCGGGCCAGGCGGGCAACAAGAGGTCGGCGGCGCTTCCACCACCCTCGCTTTCCGTTGCCAAAACGATTGCACGACCCACGCTCAACCAGCCAGGAAGAAGACTACAAAGCCGATCAGAGCCAGCGCCTCGGACAGCGCCATACCGATGAACATATTGGTTCTGAGCATCCCGGCAACTTCCGGTTGACGGGCCATCGCCTGAACGGCGTTACCGGCGACAATACCGACGCCGATACCGGGGCCGATGGCGCCGAGGCCATATCCGATAGCTGCCAGGCCGCTGCCGATATCGCCGGTAAGACCGGCGCCCTCCTGCGCCAGGATTACTAGTGCATGCATTGAATTTCCCTTTCTTGCCTATTGGCTGTTTTGGTCCTAGTGGGCCGGGTGCAACGAGCTCTCGATGTACACGGCCGACAGGAGTGTGAAGATATATGCCTGAAGAGCCAGGACGAGCATCTCCAGCACGAAGATCGCCATCCCGAACACGAACCACAAAGGTCCAACCAGGAACGCCTGGAGCGGTGCGATCGTCCCGGTGATGCCGCCCCACACGAAGAAGACCCCCGAACCCAGAAGGAGGGCGAGCATGGTGTGTCCGGCAACAAGGTTTGCAAACAACCGGACTGCGAGCGAGAACGGCCTGACCAGGAATGTCGAGACCAACTCGATGATCCCGATCAACGGCTTGAGCGCCACCGGCACCCCGGGGGGCCAAAGGATGTGCCCGACGTAGGCAAGACCCTGCTTCTTGAATCCCATGAAGACGAAGATCACGTAAGTGACGAGGGCGAGGAAGGCGGGGATCGCCATCCTCGAACCGATGGGGAAGTTGATCAAGGGTGTGATGCCGAAGAAGTTGCCCACGAGGATAAAGAGAAATAGCGAGAGCAGATATGGCGCATACTTCTCGCCTCCCGGACCGATGACGCCGATTGCGATGTCGTTGCGAACGAAGTCGACGGTGCTCTCGATGGCGACACCGAACTTGGTAGGGACAAGCCGTGGTTTGCGGTAGGCGAAATAGAGGAGCCCGACCACGACGAGGGCGCACAGGAAGATGTAAACGACAGTCCGATTGACCTGACTGAACAGGAGTGGCAGTTCGAAGAGCTCGAGAATCGACTCAGGGATGCACAAGGGTGCGCCCGGCGAACAGGTAAATGCCAGAATCATGTCCACTCGAGTTCCCTTTCTTTACCTTTGGTCATCGCCACCGCCTCGGCGGCTATCAATACCAGATAAGTCACCACCGCGGTGATTCCGAACGCTAACCGGTCGA
>JBGTFH010000083.1:0-47059 GCA_041747375.1 Acidimicrobiia bacterium | reverse complement strand
CCTACTTGGGGATTCTGCGATCTGGCTGGCATGGTTGGTCGCCGCGGTGGCAACAGCGGGTTCGCTGGTCTACTCCGGAGTCATCGAATTCCTGCCCTGCCGTCTCTGCTGGTACCAGAGGATCGCCATGTACCCGTTGTCGGTGATTTTGCTGGTCGGCGCGCTTCGCAAAGAAGCCGTGGTCAGGTATTACGCACTTCCACTTTCCCTGGGCGGGCTAGCAATTTCGACGTGGCACTACCTGACCCAGACGTTTCCTTCACTGGAGGGTGGTTCGTGCGACCCCACCAACCCGTGTTCTGCCAAGTACGTCGATGTTTTCGGTTTCGTCTCGATCCCTTTTATGGCCGGGGTCGGGTTTATCGTTATCTCAGTATTACTTGCCTTCTATGTGAGACCCAACAATGAATAAGACAGTTCTGTGGATCATCGGGGGAGGCGTCGGGCTCGTCCTGATCTTCCTCCTGGCATTCTCGATCGCCGGTGAACAACCGGTAGATGCATCGATCGGATTCGGTGAAGTCGAGGTGACGGGCGACCCCCTCCCGATTTTCAACTCCCAATCTCCAACTGACGCTGCCACCGGTTTGGTGGCCCCCACCGTCGTAGGCGCCGATTGGGATGACGTCGAATCGACGATCGGTCCCGACGGCGAGTCAAAGATCGTGCTGTTCCTCGCCCACTGGTGCCCTCACTGCCAGGCAGAGGTGCCGGTGGTCCAGCAGTGGATCGACGATGGGAATCTCCCCGCTGACGTCTCGATGTACGCCGTGGCGACATCAACGGACCAATTGCGTCCCAACTGGCCGCCGCAGGACTGGCTGGTGGCTGAGGGCTGGACGGTTCCCACGATCATGGACGACCAATTAGGGACGGTCGCCGTCAACTATGGCATGGCGGGAACTCCCTTTTACGCGGTCCTCGACGGAGAAAACAAGGTGGTGCGTCGGGTGTCCGG
This sequence comes from Acidimicrobiia bacterium, assembly GCA_041747375.1. Lineage (GTDB taxonomy): Bacteria > Actinomycetota > Acidimicrobiia > Spongiisociales > ZC4RG35 > MA-ANB-1. Next base: position 46,101 of record JBGTFH010000083.1, on the reverse strand, counting down.
CGAAATCGGGGTCGCAGGTTTGAACCAGCTGGTGTTGGAAGCCCAGGCTGCCGCCGTCTCCGGTTAGTTCTCCAGAGCCCGGATCTTGTCCAGCCGCCGCACATGGCGGTCTTCACGGCTGAACTTTGCTCCCAGGAAGGTCTGAATCAGGTCCTGGGCAAGGGCCGTGCCCACCACCCGGGAGCCCAAACACAACACGTTGACGTCGTCGTGTTCCACCATTTGGTGGGCGGTGTAGACGTCGTGGGCAACTGATGCCCTGATGCCGTTCAGTTTGTTCGCCGCCACCGAGGCGCCTGCTCCCGACCCGCAAATGATGATCCCACGATCGGCGCGGCCGTCGAGGACTGCCGATGCCACCGCTGCGGCATAATCGGGGTAGTCGACGGGATCGGAGTTGTGCGTGCCCAGGTCGTAAACGGCGTGGCCCGATTCTGCCAACCACGAGGCGAGCTGTTCTTTGAGGGGATAGCCCGCATGATCGGAGCCAAGTGCAATTCTCATCGGGCGGCAGGGTAGCCCCGTCGCCGGAGGTGTCAGCGGGTTTGCATAGTGCGGTTTTCCCCGACCGCGCCACTACATTGCGGGTATGTCCCGACTGATCATCCAGGGTGGAGCGCGCCTCAAGGGCACCGTGGGAGTGTTGGGTGCAAAGAACGCCGCTCTCAAGGAAATGGTCGCTGCACTTCTCGCGCCGGGTCGGCATCGACTCTCCAACGTGCCCGGGATTCTCGATGTCGAGTTGATGTGCCAGGTTCTCACCCACGCCGGTTGTCACCTCACTCGCGACGGCCATGATCTCTGGATCGTGGTGCCCGAAAAGCTAAATCCTGAGGCACCAATCGACCTGATGCGTCAGATGCGTGCTTCGATTGTCGTGCTCGGCCCGTTCCTCGCCAGAGGCGGAGAAGCCCGGGTCGCACTTCCCGGCGGCGACGACTTAGGTGCCCGCCCGATCGACATGCACACTGATGGTCTGGAACGTCTCGGCGCCGAGTTCGAATTAGTCCACGGCGAACTGGTGGGTCGAATCAACGGCCGCTTCATAGGAGCGGAGGTCGAGTTGCCGTTTCCCTCGGTCGGGGCCACGGAGAACCTTCTGTTCGCGGGTGCTCTCGCAGATGGCCGGACCACAATCGTAAATTCGGCCCGGGAACCGGAGATCATCGACCTGATCGGGCAATTGACCGCGATGGGAGCACAAATCGGGGGTGCCGGGACGTCGCTCATCACCATTGATGGTGTGCCCGAGTTACACCCGGCCGAGCACCCGGTTATCCCCGACCGACTCGAGGCCGGCACCTACGCCGTCGGCGGCGCCATTACCGGGGGAGATGTCACCGTTACCGGATGTATCCCCGAGCATTTGCGGATGGAACTGCGGAAACTCGAAGACAGTGGGTGCGAGGTCGAGAGAGGCGATGGGTGGTTTCGTCTTGCCGGGCCGGAACGACCGAAACCAATCGACTTCGCCACACTCCCGTTCCCGGGCTTCCACACCGATATGCATCCCCAAATGGTGGCGTACCTCTCCATCGCATCCGGGACTTCTATCGTCACCGAAAACCTCTATGACGCACGTTTCCGCTATGCCGGCGAGCTGGCTCGGATGGGGGCAGACATCGTCACCGAAGCTCAGCATGCGGTCATTCGCGGCGTTGAGTCGCTATCAGGGTGCCCGGTTTTGGCACCGGACATCCGGGCTGGGGCCGCCCTCGCCCTGGCCGGGCTCCGCGCCGAAGGAGTGACTGAGGTTGGCAATGTTTCTCACATCGACCGTGGATACGAAGACTTTGCCGGCCGGTTGACCAATCTCGGGGCCGTCGTCGAACGGGTCGATGACCGGTAGAATACGACGATGAATCGAACATTCTTGACTGTTGTTCTTGTCAGCCTCGTCGCTGCTGCCTGCGGCGGTACCACAGTGGACACAACCACCACTGAAGCGACTGCAGAAACCACTACGACTGAAGGTCAAGCCACAACCAGTTCGGCGCCGTCGACCACATCCACCTCGACCCCGGAGGCGTCCGGAGGCAACGCCGATTGTCTGGTGGGCGACTGGGTGCTCGACAACGAGGCTTTTGTGGATCAGATCTTCGCCGATCTCGGTGGCGAGGCTGACGGATTCGGAGAGGCGAGCCCCGCCGGTGGAGACCTCGGAGTCACATTCGACGAGAACGGGACCTTCGCTGTAACTCGAGATGACTGGGGTTTTGTCATGGAGAGCGAAGATGGGGCATTCAAGATATTGATCAGCGGCGACCAGACGGGTACCTGGTCCGCCGATGGGGGCGAACTGTCGATCAATCTAGATGAAGGCCCGGCTCCGGATGTCACCACCTCGATGACCGTCGACGGCCAGGAACTTTCGTTGCCGCAATCGCCGATCGACGTTCCGTCCGAGGCTTTTTCGTCGAGCAGCAGTTTCAGTTGCGATAACGACACCTTCAGTGTCACGACGGAGGACTTCACATCTACGTTCAACCGTCCCTAGACCCTGCTTTTAGGATGGGAACACGACAGGGCCATTTGATGTTGAAAAGGACACAATGAGTGAATCGACACCGGTAACCATTTCGAGCTCAGCCCGTTATGAGGGTGATATCGACATGGCCAAACTCGATGAGACACTCGAATACATCCGCCCGGCGGTGCAGGCCGACGGCGGCGACCTCGTACTCGTGGGGGCGGAGGACGGAAAAGTGAGCATTCAAATGGTGGGCGCCTGTGGGGGATGCCCGCTTTCTATGATGACCCTCAAGGCCGGTATCGAGCGAATCCTGATGGATCGGGTTCCAGGTGTCACCGAGGTAGTCGCCGTGGCTGACGCCGCGCCTGCCGGAGAATCGGATGGGGTCGGGATCGACATCTCAGGAATTGTCGGATCATCCCCGTTCGCCAACTGACCATCCCATAGGCTACAAATCGTGCTTCCACAACAGCTGTTCGATGCTGCCCGAAGCGGCGACCGACGTGCCCTCGCCCGCGCCATCTCCGCGATCGAAGCCGACCCGACTTGTTATGTGGCTCCCGAATCGTCGGATTCAGTTGTTGTCGGGGTGACGGGGCCACCCGGTGTCGGCAAGTCGACCCTGGTCAATTCGTTGATCGTTGCCCTCCGCGCGGATGGGAGATCGGTGGCGGTACTTGCCGTTGATCCTTCCAGCCCGATCACCGGTGGTGCCCTCCTCGGCGACCGGATCCGGATGCAGTCGCATATTGATGACGGGGACGTCTTCATACGTTCGATGGCGACCCGGGGCCACCTTGGCGGGCTTTCACTTGCCGCAGGTGCAGTTGTCGGCCTGCTTGCCAACGCCCGTTTCGACTATGTCTTCGTCGAGACTGTCGGCGTAGGGCAGTCCGAGGTCGAGGTGATGGGTGTGGTCGATGTGGTTGTGCTCGTGCTGGCGCCGGGTTGGGGTGATCAGATCCAGGCCGACAAGGCGGGGATCGTTGAAGTCGCCGACATTTTTGTCATAAACAAGGCGGATCAACCCGGTGTCGACCAGTTAAAACGCACTCTTGCCGAAGTGGCGACGCATGGTGACCGCACGCGGGACGTCGTGGTTACAACTGCGACTACGGGCGATGGCATTGATCACCTGATCGGGGCCCTCCACAGCTTCACGTCGGGCTAGCCAGGCAACTCGGCCTGCGCAGCAGCCAGCCTTGCTCCTTCGATCCGCGGGGGGCTACAGGAGACATAGTCGAGCCCGATTTCCCTGACGAAAGCGATCGAAGCCGGGTCGCCGCCGTGTTCTCCACAAAGCCCGAGTGTCAGGTCCGGGTTCGCTTCACGACCCTCGCGGGAGGCCACCCGTATCAGGCGTCCCACGCCGGCGATGTCGATGGTCTGAAACGGGTCAGATTTCAGGATGCCACGCTCGAGATAGTCACGGAGAAAGTGGCCCTCGGCGTCGTCGCGGCTCAGCCCATAGGTCATCTGGGTCAGGTCATTGGTCCCGAACGAGAAAAAGTCGGCCGACCGGGCGATATCGCCGGCGGTGAGGGCGGCACGGGGTAACTCGATCATGGTGCCTACCGGGACACTGATCTCGAAGCCATAACCCGAGGTCGCTTCGGCCATCTCCGTTTCGATCATCGTCCTCATGAGATCGAGTTCCTCGACCGTTGCCACCAGGGGAATCATTATCTCCATCCGCGGATCGCCCCCGTCTTCGATCCTCCTCGCGATGGCTTTGGCTGCGGCTCTGGCCTGCATCCGGTACAGCTGGGGGACCATCAAGCCGAGGCGAACCCCGCGGAGGCCGAGCATCGGATTGGTTTCCTCCCATCGGGCAACATTGTCTGACATCGCATGAAGATCGTCGATGGGGCGCCCGGCACGCACCCGCCGCAGGGCTTCCTGCTCCAGCTCGAGTCGGGAGGGCAGGAACTCATGTAGGGGAGGGTCGAGGAGGCGGACGATGACAGGAAGTCCGTCCATCACCTCGAGGATCCCGACGAAGTCTTCAACCTGGAGACGTTCCAACTCGTCGAGTGCCAGCACCTTCTCATTTTCGTCGAGCGAGAGGATGATTTTCTGGACGACGGCCAGCCTTTCACCGAGGAACATGTGCTCGGTGCGGGCGAGACCGATCCCTTCCGCTCCGAAGTTGCGGGCGGTTCTGGCATCACTTTCAGTGTCGGCGTTGGCCCGAACGCCGAGAACCCTGACTTCGTCTGCCCACTCCAACAGTTCGGCCAGTTCGGGCAGGGCCTCCGGCTCGACCAGAGGCATCGCACCCACGTAAGCGGTTCCGCTGGTGCCATCGATGGTGATCGTGTCACCGGCTTTGATGTCGACATGGCCCACCGATGCAATTTGGTTGGCGGCGTCAACGTGGAGCGCCGAGGCGCCTGTGAGCGCCGGCTTGCCCATCCCACGCGCCACCACGGCCGCGTGAGAGGTCTTGCCGCCGTGACTGGTGAGGATTCCGTCGGCGGCCGCCATTCCGTGAATGTCGTCAGGGGTAGTTTCCGGTCTGACCAGGATCGTAGGTTGACCTTGCTTGGACAGTTCAACCGCACGTTCGGAGTCGAACACGACTATTCCGATAGCGGCCCCGGGAGACGCCGCCACGCCCCGGACAAATGGTGAGACAGCCGAGTTGTCGCTGATTCTCGGCCTGTGGAGTTGTTCCAGCGATTCCGGGGCCACCCTCCTGATAGCGGTCTCCCTGGTGATCAGCCCCTCCCCGGCCATGGTCACCGCCAGACGTATCGATGCCTCTGCGGTTCGCTTCCCGATTCTTGCCTGGAGGATGTAGAGAACGTCCTTCTCGATGGTGAACTCGATGTCGCACATGTCGGTGTATTGCGTTTCCAACAGATTCATGACGGACAACAGCTCTTCGTAACATCGAGGGTGGATCCGGGCGAGATCGTCCAGGGGCACGGTGTTGCGGACACCGGCAACCACGTCTTCGCCCTGGGCCCGCGGCAGGTAGTCTCCGTAGGCCACTTTCTGTCCGGTCGATGGATCACGGGTGAAACAGACTCCTGTGCCCGATTCGGACCCCAAATCACCGAAGACCATCATCTGGACATTGGCCGCGGTCCCGATTTCACCCGGAATGCCCTGGATTTTCCGGTAGTCAACGGCGCGCCGGTTGCCCCAGGAAGCAAATACGGATTCGATCGCACTCTTCAATTGCTCCATCGGATCGGACGGAACTCTCGCGCCGGCATCCTCGACGATGTTCTTGAAGATCCCGGTGACTCCCTCCAGGTCCGATGCGCTGAGATCGGCGTCCGAATCGACGCCGGCCTTATCTCGATGCGATTTCAGTTGTGCCTGGAAAAGACTTTCGTCGACTCCGAGAACAACATTTCCATACATCTGGACAAAGCGTCGATATGCATCCCATGCGAAGTGGGCGTCGCCCGACCAGGCTTCCAGTGCCTGAGCCACTTCGTCGTTTATTCCCAGGTTGAGCAGAGTGTCGAGCATCCCCGGCATCGAGATCGCCGCGCCTGACCGCACCGACAACAGGATTGGGGTCGGCCCTCCGCCGAAGGTCCGTCCGGACTTCTGCTCTAGTCGAACCACGGCGCTCTCCACCTCTTCCCAGAGTTGCTCGGGGAGCTGGCCGGTTTCCATGTACTCACGGCACACCTCGGTCGTGATGGTGAATCCAGCCGGGACGGGGAGACCCTGGCGCGTCATGTCGACGAGGCCGGCACCCTTGCCACCGAGCAATTCGGGATCAGCGTCTACCGCGGCGTCGTCAAAGTCGTATAGACGTGAAATCGGGATTCTCCATTGGTTCGATGACCGAAGTTACCAATTCTTTGGAATGCGGGATGCGAGAGATGGAGCTAAGAACTGTCGATCTTGTCGCTCCATAGCGATTATTCCTCGACGATCAGGGCCGTGACCATCCCGAACATGCCGGTATCCCTTTCTACGTGGGTGAGGATATGACAGTGCCAAACCCAGGTGCCGGCACGATTGGGGTTGACCAGCACGGAGTATCTCTCCCCGGGAGCCACGTTGATTGTGTCGGCCCAATAGGGGTTATCCAGGGGGATTCCATCCTTGGCGTAAACCAGTTGCGGAAACTGGTGCTGGTGCATCGGGTGAGCGGTGAGACCCTCGTTGTAGTAGTGATAGATCAGCCAGTCGCCACTCTTGGCAACATATGGTTCGGTGGCGGGAAACGATTTTCCGTTGAGGCTGAATCCGATAACTCCGGCATCGTTGAGCACCATCGGTATTTCCTGGGCTATCTCGATGTCCTCAGGGATCTCAACCCCGGAAATGGTTTGCCCGACGGGCAAAGGAACCTCGCCGATCATCATCGGCCCGAACATCCCGTTGGGGACACTGATCTGGCTGTGGAAATGGGCGTGGTACATCCCGATGGCCGGTCGCTCCGCGTCAAAGGCATAAGTAAATGTCTCGCCGGTCAGAATCGGGTCCTGGGTATAGGGTGAGACCCCGTCCATGTTGTTTGGCGTCGAGATCCCGTGCCAGTGGACGTCGGTGCCCATCGGCGTCAGGTTGGTGACGTTGATTTCGACCTTGTCACCGAGGTCGAGTTTGATCCACGGGCCCGGCACCTGGCCGTTATAGGCCCAGGCGTCGACGAATCTTCCTGCTTCTACTTCCCACTTGATGATCTCGGCTGTGAGTTCGAAGACCTTGGTCCCGTCGGCTTTGACTTCAACGGGATCGAGCGGCTGGTTGCCCTTTCCTTCGGTTTCCTGGGGAAATGCCAGCATGGAATCGATCATCATCTGGTTCATCTCCTCGGGCGTCATGTTCTCGTGGCCACCGGCTGTCACGTCCTCGGCGTCGTCGGACAGCGAAACCGTGAGCTCCATGCCTGCCTCGCGGTGACCGGCTATGTCACAAAAGACGACATACTCTCCAGCGCCCATGGTCCCCGCATCGAGTGTCGTGGAATCTCCGGGGTTGATGTCCTCGGTCCCCGGGCCGTTTTCGATGACGAGGTTGTGGGGCGCGGCCCCGATATTTTCAACCATCATTTCAACCGACCCGGGGTGGAACTCCTGAGGCCCGATGATGGCAAACTCGGTGAGTTGATAGTCGACCATGACGCTTCCATCGCCTCCGGAAGCCTCTCCACCGCCCGACGCAGCGGGATCTGGTGAATCGGTGAGAACGGCAATCACGGCAAGAAGCGCAACGAGAGCACCCATGGCTGCAAAGAAGAGGAGAGCGCGGTCAAAGGTCCGGACGGAATCTGAGCTTTCTGGCATTACCGGATTATCGCAAACGGATCGTCTTGTTAAACCCGGCGATAGTCCCCGTGTGGTGGGACTTAATGCCCCTGTCGCAAACTCAGGTCGATCGTGGTTGCAAATGAATCCGGCTACGAACCCGGAGCAGCCTCGTAGAGATACTCGGTGTTCGGGCCGGTCAAAGTCAGCTGGTCTCCGTCCGAACTGGCAGTGTCGACATCTCCGAGGCCCGTCAGGTACGCGGTCTCGAGATCGAGTGACTCGCAGGCCATTTGGGTGCTAGCGATCGGGCCGATCGTTAGGGAGGTACCGTCGAGTGTGTAGCCCCCGTTGAACGAGTTGCAGCCTCCGTGCCCGGTAACCAATTCGGAGTCGAAGGCGATAGTGAGGGGATTGCCTGCCTCTAGTTGCAATTGGTTGCCGCCCTCGGTCCCTGACACGAGCTGCCAGCTTCCGACAACCTCCGGCTCCGAGTCACCGCAGGCACTCATCGACAGGAGGACGATCATGGAAATGGCTAAACGAATTCCGGTCTTTGGGCGAACCCGATGGTTTGGAGATCTGAGCATCGCAGCATCGTATCCGGAGAAGTTGCCTTCCGGGTACAGGACGTTCAGGATTCCGCCCGGTAAACCAATCCTTCGTTGCCGGCAATCGTCAGAGTCATCGACTGCCCCTCGATCTCGACCATGTAGTCGCCCTCGAGGACGGTGACTACAGAGTTGTCCTGGGCCGCGAGATCGTCGGAGCACTGGCCGGCCACGGTGAGATCGGTCGTTGCGACTCCGGTGGCAGTCTCCACGTAATGCCCGGCGAGGTTGCGGCACCCCGTGCTTCCCAGGAACGACCCGTCGCTGAAAAACTCCAGGGTGGCTCGCTCTCCGCCGACGCTGCTTGCGGTTTCCCCATTGATCAAGGTCTCGAGCACCCAGACGGTTCCCATCATCTCTGCAGTGGGTGGGGCATCCACAGGTTCATAAGAGAACTCCACGCCATTGCCGGAAAGCACGAGATTGGTGCCATCCATCGCATAGGAAGTGACATTGACCATGCCACCAAGGTATTGCGACTCCAGGTCCATTACCTCCTGGGGAATGCAAGCCATCTCGGTCATGAATATGTTTCCCACAGTGATTGTGGCCCCATCCACGGTGTATTCGCCCCCGTAGCTATTACACGCCGAAGTCCCACCGATGACACCGTCATTGAGATCCAATGTGACCGGGTGGCTGTCGATCAGGGTGATGTTTTGCCCGTCGACCATTCCGGCAACGAGTTGCCATCCCCCGGTAGGGTCGAGCGGTTCGGCGATCGGGCGGACATCGCCGCATGCAGCGACGAGGACCAGGGTCACAAGGACGATTGCTGTGCGCTTCATCTAGTTTCGACGTATGGGGCGGGCGAGTCGGTTCCGAATCAAAGCGTTATTGCTGCCCCGGCGGCCAACGATAGCCCTGTGAGCAAGTGAAGTCTTGCCGTGAGTTTCAGCGCCCTGATCAGATTCGGGCCGTCTGTCTTGGATTGCACGATCGATACTGGCCCGATCGCAAAGGGGGCCCAGGTAGCTCCGAAAAGCGTTCCCAGTGGGGTCAACCCGGTGACAGCGAAGACAACGATGAGTGGAAATGCCCCGTAGACAAGGGCCGCAAATAGAAATTGAGTTCGTTTCGGGCCGATCATCACGGCCAGTGTTCGTTTGCCTGCCGCCCGGTCGGTTTCGAGGTCGCGGTAGTTGTTCGCCACCAGGATCGCCGTGGCCAGCATCCCGATCGGGATTGCCAGAAGCCATGCCGACTGGGGGGCAGTGCCGTCATAGACATATCTTGAACCCACGGTCGCGACCAATCCGAAGAAAATGAAAACCGAAAGTTCCCCCAGACCGCGGTATCCATACGGGGACCGCCCACCCACATAGCCGAGCATTGCCAACACAGAGGCCACACCGATAACCAGGATCCACGGACCCGCAATTATGGTCAGGAAAACGCCTGCGATCGATGCGACTCCGACGGCGATCCCCGTGGCGGTCCATATTGAACGAGGTGAGATGATGCCGAGAGCCACCATCCGGGGTGGGCCGAGTCGGTCCTCGGTATCGGTTCCTTTGGCCGCGTCGGAGGCGTCATTGGCGAAATTGGCAGCGACTTGTATCGCGATTGCCCCGACGAGAGTCCAGATAAAGGCGTCCCAGCGAAAAACACCATCGTTCACTGCGAGACCGGCCGCAACCGTCACCGGAGTGATCGCCGCCGGCAACGTATGGAGTCGTGCAGCGGTCTTCCAGGCCTGAAAGGAAGTCATTCAGCTAGTAACGCCAGGGAAATTGCCTGAAGTCGGGATCACGCTTCTCCAGGAACGCGTCCCTGCCCTCTTCCGCCTCATCGGTCATATACCCGAGTCGCGTCGCTTCCCCGGCAAAAATCTGCTGTCCGACCAGCCCGTCGTCGATGAGATTGAAAGCAAACTTCAACATTCGCTGGGCGTTGGGGCTCTTCCTGACGATCTCATCTCCCCATTCCAGGGCGACCCTCTCCAGGTCGGTGTGAGGAACAACTGCGTTGACCATTCCCATCTCGAAGGCTTGCTCAGCTGTGTAATTGCGACCGAGGAAAAATACCTCTCGAGCTCTCTTCTGGCCGACCTGGCGGGCCAGATAGGCCGAGCCGTAGCCGGCGTCGTAACTGGCCACGTCGGCGTCGGTCTGTTTGAAGATGGCATGCTCCTTGGAGGCGATAGTGAGATCGCACACGACATGGAGGCTGTGGCCGCCACCAACCGCCCACCCCGGCACAACGGCAATCACCACTTTGGGCATAAATCGAATCAGTCGTTGTACCTCGAGGATGTGGAGACGGCCGAGTCGGGCGGGGTCGACGGTGTCGGCAGTGTCGCCCTCGGCATATTTGTAACCGTCTTTGCCCCGGATCCGCTGGTCGCCGCCTGAGCAGAAGGCCCATCCACCATCCTTTGGTGATGGCCCGTTGCCGGTCAGGAGAACACAACCCACGTCGCCGCTCTGTCGGGCATGGTCGAGTGCGGAATACAGCTCGTCGACCGTGTGGGGTCGGAAGGCATTTCTCACCTCAGGTCGGTTGAACGCCACTCTGACAACGGCGGTTTCATTGGCCCGGTGATACGTGATGTCGGTGAAATCGAACCCGGGCACCTCGGACCACGCTGATGAATCGAATATTTCAGAAACCACAATGATGCAGGATAAGGGGCAGAATCAGGTTGTGATTGATTGGTTGATTAATGGCAAGGCCGATCGGGTGTTTGTGGCAACACCGGATTCTGCAATTTCATACGGAGAGATGGGTGGCCAGTTACCGGAACGCCGGGGGTTCGAACTCACGTCGGTGGCACCGGGCCGAGACATCGCAGGGGTAATGGAGATCTTCGCAGGGATTGGTTCGGGCCCGCTCCGAATCTCCGATGGCCCGGGATGGGTTGGTCACACAGTTTCCGAGGAAGTGATGACGATCCTCTCCACCTCGGGGACGACGGGGGAGCCAAAACTCGTCCCTCTGACCATTGACAATTGGAGGGCGGCGGTGGTGGCGTCAGCACAGCACCTCGGCCACACTGAGGATGATGTATGGCTCATCGCTATGCCGTTGCATCATGTTGGGGGCTTGTCAGTTTTGTTCCGTTCGGCGCACGTCGGGGGAGGGGTGCACTTGCTCCCGCGCTTCGAGGCGTCGAGTTTCGCTGATTCATTATCCGGAGAGGTGACGATCGCCTCGGTGGTCCCAACGATGCTGCGACGGATTCTCGACCACGACCGGAGAAAGTATCAGGGTTTGAAGGCCGTTCTCGTTGGTGGTGGGCCAATCCCTCCCGGCCTTCTCGAAGAAGCTGCCGATCGGGGACTGCCGGTGCTCCCCACCTACGGGATGACCGAGACCTGTGCGCAGGTGGCCACGCTGCGACCGGGTTCACGGCTCGAATACCGAGCCGACTTGTTGCCGGGTGTCGAAGCCATGATCGACCCGTCCGGACGGATCGCCTTGCGTGGCGACCAGATATTCAATGGCTATCTGGGTGAGCCCCGCCGTCGCCCGGGTGACTGGTTTGTCACGGGCGACCTCGGCGAAATGGTCGGCGACCGATCACTACGGATACTGGGACGGGGAGACGACGTGATCGTCACCGGTGGCGAGAATGTTGATCCTGCGCTGGTCGAGAAGATGGTCGGATTACATCCTGATGTGGTGGATGCCATGGTGGTTGGTGTTCCATCGAGGGAGTGGGGCAACGAGGTTGTGTGTCTTTACCAGGGAACCGCCGATCCGTCGATCTTGGACGACTGGGCCCGGGAACGGCTGGACCCGTTTCAGGTTCCAAAACGCTGGCTTAAACTCGACTCGATTCCCACTACCGCTATGGGGAAACCAGACCGGAATCGGGGTCGCGATCTCGCCGGGTTCTAGCCGGGATGAATCGTCTGGACATCGGTCTGCGGGAAATCGTTGCCGAAACAGACGACAGGCAGGTCCAACGACGCTGCCAGTCCATAGACGAAGCTATCGCCAACGTTGAGGGCTGCGGGATGCTGCCCCAAGGCGAGATAGCCTTGAGTGGCCAGCCTCGCCTGGCCTCCGCGATCCGCAATCCCGGGTTTGACGGCCTTTAAAGGCGTCGGGCCACCAGGACGCCCTGACGGATGGGGAGGGCGACCGCCTCAAAATCTGGATCGGCGGCAACCATCCGGTTGAACCGGTCGGTGCCGTGACCCTCATCGATCCAACCGGAACCGGTCCCGTACACATTGTCCGCGACGAGAAGGCCACCTGACGCAATCATCGGCTTGACCATTTCGAAGTAGTCGGGGTATTCCGTCTTGACCGCATCGACGAAGACAAAGTCGACGCTCTCAGGGCCCCAGTCCTCGGCCAACGCTGGCAATACGTCGAGTGCGGCTCCGACGACGACATCGACACGATCGCCGACACCGGCGGTTGCAAACTCGGTCCTGGCAAACTCGGCATGTTTGGGTTCAAATTCGAGGGTGGTGAGTCGACCGTCGGGTGCCAGCCCGCGGGCAATCCAGATACCGCTGTATCCGGCGAGTGTTCCCAACTCGAGTGCGCGGCGACCTGATGTCAGTCGGGTCAGGATGGTGAGGAGTCGGCCAACATCGGCAGATACCGCAATCGGGGGCAGACCGGCGGCCACCGCTCGGCCCATCAGACCGGCGAGGTGGTCGTCCTGGTTGCCAAAGACCTCATTTGAATAACGTTCTGTAAAGCGCCAGCGTTCGGGGGTCATCTCCATTTACGGAGATTAGGCGGCGTCGTCCGGTGTGGTCTCGGCTACCCGATTCCGCTCGACCCAGGAGCGAACCCACCACAGATCGTCGTCCCTGGTTCCCGCTCCCGGGATCGGTTTTCCCGTTCCGGGGAGGTTCTCGAATTCCCCGCGTGCCTGAGCGGCCAGGATCACTTCGTCGATCCAGGTCGCCTGGTCGGCCGGGTCCTGTTTCATACCGGTGATTCTATCTGTGTCCGGGTCGGGTCTAGTCGCCGGTAGCGGGGCGTTTGCGCTGTTCCTTGATCTCGGATTTTCGGCGCTTCTCTTGCAATCGCTTGTCCTTGGACGCTCGGGTCGGCCGTGTCCGACGACGCGGCTTCGCCGTTCGGCTGGCATCTTCGAGAATCGCCTCCAAGCGTTGGCGCGCCAGAGCCCGATTTCGCCACTGCGACCGAGATTCGCTCGAATGAGTCTCGATCGCCGGCTTGCCCAAATGTTTGATCAGGCCTTCGCGAACAGACTCGGGTAGGGAAGAGCGGGCTATGTCAAATCGGATGGTTACGGCCGTCTTATTCCGGTTGGCGTGTTGCCCACCCGGGCCACCGGTAGTATCGAACGATTCTTCCAAATCAGACGGGGGGATCGACCATTTGCCGAACCTGATCCCGTCTTTGCTCATCCCTCGTCGTAATACTCGGTGCCGAGGTGGGTGATGAGATCTTCACCCATGATGTGGCGGAGATTGTTCTTCAGCTTCGTCAATTGGATGAACAGATCGTTCTCGGCGTATAACCCTTCGGCTGCCTGGGGGCTCTTGAAGTAGAAAGACAGCCATTCCTGGATTCCAGACTTGCCAGCCCGGGCCGCAAGGTCCATGAACAGGGCCAGGTCGAGAACGATAGGTGCGGCGAGGATTGAGTCCTTACACAGAAAGTCGACCTTGATCTGCATCTTGTAGCCGAGCCAACCGAAGATGTCGATGTTGTCCCACCCCTCTTTGTCATCCCCGCGGGGCGGGTAGTAGTTGATCCGGACTTTGTGATAAATGTCGCCGTACAACTCGGGATAAAGCTCCGGTTCGAGAATCTGTTCGAGAACTCCCAACTTGGAGACTTCCTTCGACCTGAAGCTCTCCGGATCGTCGAGAACCTCGCCATCCCTGTTGCCCAGGATATTGGTCGAAAACCAACCGTTTACCCCCAGCATCCGGGCTTTGAGCCCTGGAGCAATCATCGTTTTCATCAGAGTTTGGCCGGTCTTGAAGTCCTTGCCGGCGATGGGGACACCTTTCTCCCTCGCCAATTGGAGGAGGGCGGGCACGTCGACTGTGAGGTTCGGTGCGCCGTTGGCAAAGGGGACACCCATCTGCAATGCGGCGTACCCGTAGATTTGGGATGGGCTGATGGCAGGGTCGCTCCTTCTCAGCCCGGTTTCGAAAGCCTCCAGGGACTGATGAGCCTCGCCAAGATCCCGGTATGCCTCGGTGGACCCACACCAAACCATAACCAGACGATCGACTTGCTTCTCGGCCCGGAAACGATCGATGTCTTCCATGAGAGATTCGGCCATATCCATGTACGTCGTGCCATCTTTGACCTGGTCTACATCGTCGAGATTTTTGACCCATTCATGGGAGAACACGGCGGACATCGGTTTGATGCGGCGTAGTTCATCACCGATTCCCTCGATGTGGCGGGGGTCGAGCACACCGGCCTTCATCGCCGATGTATAGGCATCGTCCGAGTAGGGATCCCAGCCACCAAACTCCAGGTCCTCGAGCGATGCGAGGGGCACAAAATCTTTGATGAGCGGGTTCCGGTTGTCGGTCCTCTTACCGAGACGGATGTGCGCCATCTGGCTCAACGAACCGAAAGGAGTCGCATAGCCCTTGCGTGCGGCGAGGACACCGGAGACAAAGGTGGTGGAAACCGCTCCCATTCCCGGCGTGAGGATCCCGAGTTTGCCGGTGGCAGGGGCGATCGATGTGTTATCAGACATGCGGCTAGGTTACTCCCCTTGTCCCGGGTACCCTCAGGTCGTGGATCTGACCCCGGACACGTTGGGCCCAAGCGTTGATGTCGCCCTGCTCGCCGATTCGGTCCAGGCCATCCGTGGAAAGCTGTTCATCCTCGGAGGAGGGTGGGATACCTTGTGGGTGCGCCAATTCCCCGCCCGGCACCCGTCTCTCGCGATCGGACTTCGTTTGCGAATACCAACGTCATGGCACAGCGATGAGATCAAGCTATCGGTCGAACTGCAGGATGCAGACGGAAAGAGCATTTTCCCCCAGCCGCTGTCCCAACAGATTCGACTTCCCAAGGCAAACGACGCTCAGACGACTGACATCGGCCTCGTACGTTCGTTCACGTTCAACAATCTCCTGTTTGGGCATGAGGGCTCGTACTCGTTCGTGATTTCGGTCGATGACGACCCGGTCTCAAGACTTCGATTTTCGGTCCGTCAGCGGTCGGCCGAGCAGAAGCCGCCCGAATAACTTTTGCTAGCACAGTTTCTTATAGCGCGAGCAGTCCCTTAGGGTTTTGACCCCAAGTTGGAATCACACGCCTGGTTCCATTCTCCAAGCCCCATGGAGGCTATATGCCGTCCAAAAGGACAATCCTCGTTCCGCTGCCTCTCCTGTCGCTCATCTTCGTCTTCGCGGTTGTTGCCGCTCCGCCAGCGGGAGCGGCGACCGACGAACCGCCGTTTGTGATCCGGTTTCCCCAGGAAACCTCGGCGACACAGTTCGACGACAGCTTTGGCGCGAGACGCTCCGGAGGTCGGGGTCATAAGGGGAACGATTTGATGGCTCCGAAAATGACCGAGGTATACGCGATTGCGGACGGTGTTGTCGAAACCGTTACAAAGGGTCGTAACGCTGGTCGTTATCTCGTCATCGAGCACGAGGGTGGATGGACGAGCAGTTACATGCACTTGAACAACGACGAGCCGGGCACTGACAACGGCCAGGCGTCCGAGCTTCAAACGTTTGCACCGGGGATCGAGGAGGGCGCCGTCGTAAGTGCCGGTGATCTAATCGGATATGTGGGTGATTCCGGAAACGCCGAGGGCACCGGTTCGCATACCCACTTCGAGCTGAGATACCAGGGACGGGCGGTGAATCCATATGACTTGCTCCAGGATGCCTGGACGAGGGATCACGCCAGTCAGGTCAGGGACACCTGGCATGCCGATGAACGACTCGACATCAGCTTGATGCTCTAGGTAGGCGGGGTCTCCAACTCTCGGACCTCGTCGAGGGCAACGACCTTGGTAACCAAATCCGGGTCTCGTGGTTCAACTCTCGCAATTTCCGCCTGACTGACCGGGGGCACCTCACCATCGTGCACCCAGATCACCCGGCGCACACCTGCAACGGCGGTCGCCCATCTCTGGAGGACCTGGCTGGAGCCGGTGGCAAACGAAATTTCCCGTCCGTCATCGATAGCTGGGGTGACCAAAACTGCAGTGAAACAACTCGCGGCGGCCGCCTCGATATGGCTGTCGTCGGATACATCACCGACCGCGACTTTGGCCCCCTTCTCCCGAAATCCCGTGGCAGCGTCGGGATCGGAGACGAAGACCCGAATCTCACGTCCCGGGCTGATGAGACCATCAAAAATGGCTCGTCCCTCAGGTGTATCGGCACCGACAACTATTACGGGCATTTCCAGGTCGACGCTACCAGTGGCGTATCGTTGCGCCGTGAGCGAATCGACTTGGGAGTCCTCCCGTAGCTGGCATCTGATGCGGTGGCTGGTCTACTTCCTCCGGGAAGATCTCGTCTCGCCGGACATGATCACCGGCGCCGACGTCCTCGACTTCTCGGCGGGTCTGGGTGACCTGTCCGCTTATTTGGCGGATTGTGGTGCCCGTTCCGTTCTGGCCACGCGACCCGAGTTGGAGCCAGGACTCGCTCACCACGGCATCGAATGGGCCACCGGAGTTGGCGCCGGCAACGTCATCGAGAAAATGGGCAGCAGAACTTTCGACCTCGTCGTTGCCCGCATGGTTTTTCAGTTTCCGACTTGGGAGGGGGATCGAGCGGACCCGGACACAATGATCGAAGAGTTCGGCGCAGTACTTCGCCCGGGTGGACGCCTTGTCGCCGCGTTTCATGAGTTCGTTTCGTTGGAAGGGCACCCGAGTAGCCCCGATTTGCCGGACGTCAGCACGGTCCTCGACAGCCATCCCCATCTGGGCGCCCTGGTTGACTTTCTCGGCCTCCCGCCGCGCCAAGGACCTCTCGGTGAGACCGGGTTCGGATTGAAGGTCTCGATGTTTGTCGATTCGCTGGTCACCCACGGGTTTGCCGTTGAGTCCGCCGACAACCCCGAGGCGTTCACATTTCCAACAGATCTGGGGGGGTTGAGCGACGATGACCTGGTCGAACTGGGCGTTCGCGTGATGGACCTGAAGTCCGCGCTGCTCGCCCATGTTCCCGACCGATATGACAGACCTGCCAGAGTGCGCAAGATGTTGGTCGAGTTGGCAGGGATCATGCCTCATGTTGCCTGGCCGATCGCCCGGGTTGTCGCTCGCAAACTGTGAACGCCCGGCAAGGTTTCACTGTACCGGTACCACTGACTACAATTCCCCTACCGGCGTAGTGGAAATAGAACATGCCGGAATCTCGTTGAAACAAACGAGATAATCGAATTTTCTTAGAGGTGATTTCAAAGTGGCGACAGTCGACATTGATCTAGGCGGCTACCAGCTGGGTTGGCGCGACGAGGTCGAACTCGCTTTCGAGCCCCGAAAGGGCCTCGACGAGGAGATGATTCGTCAAATTTCGACCATGAAGGGTGAGCCCGAGTGGATGCTCGAGTTCAGGCTCAAGGCCTATCAAAGGTTCCTGCGCAAGCCGATGCCACAGTGGGGTGGAGGTGGGGCCCTCGATACCATCGACTTCGACGACATCTACTACTACGTCAAGCCCGAGGGTGAACAGCAGAAAGACTGGGACATGGTTCCCGAGTCCATCAAACAGACTTACGAGAAGCTGGGTATCCCCGAGGCCGAGCGCAAATACCTCGCGGGGGTCACCGCGCAATATGAATCAGAAGTGGTTTACCACCGCAACCGGGAGGATCTCGAGGAGCTCGGCGTCCTGTTTTGTGACATGGACACTGCCCTCCGCGAGTATCCCGACATCGTCAAGGAGTACTTCGGGACGATTATCCCGCCAAACGACAACAAGTTTGCGGCGCTCAACTCCGCTGTGTGGTCGGGCGGATCCTTCATCTATGTGCCACCCGGCGTACATGTCGACCAGCCCCTTCAGGCGTACTTCCGGATCAACTCCGAGAACATGGGCCAGTTCGAACGCACTCTGATCATCGTGGACGAAGGCGCCTACGTGCACTATGTCGAGGGTTGTTCGGCCCCGACATACAGCACCGACTCGCTCCATTCGGCCGTGGTCGAAATCATCGTCAAAGCGGATGGGCGCTGTCGCTATACGACCATCCAGAACTGGTCGAACAACGTGTTCAACCTGGTGACGAAGCGTGCCGCTGCCTATCGCAACGCCACCATGGAATGGGTTGACGGCAACCTGGGCTCACGACTCACGATGAAGTACCCGGCGGTGTGGCTCATGGAACCCGGCGCTCACGGTGAGGTGCTGTCGATTGCTTTCGCCGGTGAGGGTCAGCATCAGGACGCCGGCGCCAAGATGGTCCACGTTGCGCCGAATACCACCTCGACCATCGTCTCCAAGTCGATTGCCAAGGGTGGTGGACGGTCGGGCTATCGCGGTCTGGTGCGTGTCGAACCAGGGGCGGAGAATGCGAAGAGCTTTGTCCGATGTGACGCCTTGATCCTCGATGAGAACAGCCGATCCGACACTTATCCATACATGGAGATCGAAGAGAACGACGCCGAGATCGGCCATGAGGCAACTGTTTCCAAAGTTGGCGAAGAACAGCTGTTCTATCTGATGTCGCGCGGTCTGAGCGAGGACGAGGCCACTTCGCTGATAGTCGCCGGATTCATCGAACCAATCGTCAAGGAACTCCCCATGGAATACGCGGTGGAGATGAACCGTCTGATCGAACTCAACATGCTGGAGGCTGGCGCGGTCGGTTGACCGGGCTTAGTTGGCGAGGCCGACTGAGAAGCCCAGGCCAAACCCGCCTACAGCACCCCAAACCAGCGAGAGATCGCCGCCCCCAACTCCATAGATCGCCGGGCCTCCGGCGAGTCTGACGATTGCAGCAAGAACGATTCCGCCGATCGCCCCCATGAGAGCGGTCCCGATCAGGTTGTCAGCGCCACTGACAAACCCCCCGATCAGTCCAGCTAAGGCGCCGACGCCAGCGATAATTGCGAAATCCGCGAGAGTGGCTGCATCCATTGGCTACAGCGTAATTGGATTGTCACGAGGAAGTCGATAGGTCGGTGGACTTCGTTGGGGTGCCTCGGAAGACACCGCTCAAAACCCGACCTCGAACAGGCGGATTAACGGGGTGCGATGACTTTTTCTTCTACAACGGTGTTGATCGGAAACTGCACCGATCGCCCGGCTAGGCCGAAAGGCTCGGTGAGGAGCAAGACGATTGTCGTCGGCCCCCGACTCACCACGTGGCCCGTGTAGGTATGGAATCCGTCATCTTGACTTGTTATAAACGTTACGACCATTGTCCTGGCTGCTTCTTGGATATTTCTTGGTTAGGTTCTTGGCTAGTTTCTGGATATTTCTTCCGGACTTCGACTCTCCGCATCGGCAAGTGGTTGCAAAAAGTTGATAGGTCGGTCGTACATTTTGTCAGGGACCGATAGATTCCCTGGTTTATCCGTTACTTATTCCCTTTCGTTTAGGTTTTCATAGTGCGACTACTCGTTGTTGAAGATGAGCCAGACCTCGCCGAGGCCCTCGCCCGTGGGCTCAGGCGCGATGGTTATGCCGTCGATGTGGCGTTGACCGCATACGACGGCGACTTCAAGCTGAGAACCGCTTCCTACGACCTGGTGTGTCTCGATTGGAATTTGCCGGATGGTTCGGGTCTCGAATTGTGTCGGAATGTGGTGTCGGGTGAGCTCCCGACCCTCGATGGCGCCCGACCCTCGATTTTGATGCTGACCGCCCGTGATGATGTCGCCGATCGAGTTTCCGGTTTGGACAGCGGCGCTGACGACTACCTGGTCAAACCGTTTGCGTTCGCCGAGCTTTCGGCCAGGGTCAGGGCGTTGCTACGGCGTGAGGTTGCCGCCGATCCGGTCCTCGAAGTAGGCCCGCTGCAGATGAATCCGGCTCGATTCGAAATCACCCGGGACGGAGAGCCACTGACCCTCACTTCAAAGGAATTCTCGCTCCTTCATTACTTCATGCTTCGCCCCGGCGAAGTTTTCAGTCAGGAAGATTTGTTGGAACATGTCTGGGACGAAATGGCAGACCCACTCACCAATGTGGTCAGGGTCACTCTCAGCAATTTGCGGAAAAAGGTCGGGGAGCCGCAACTGATCGAAACCGTTCCGGGGCGCGGGTACAGGCTGGTCGAGCAGTGAGCTCGTTCCGGTCGATTCGTTTCCGGTTGTCGGTTCAATACTCGGCAATGGTTTTCGGCCTCGGTGGCGCACTTCTGGGTCTGGTTTACCTGGCTTTCCGCTACTGGCTGGAGCATCAGTCGATGAATCGTTTTGTGATCGGGGGCGATCCCGTCTGGGTGGAAGGGGTCTTGGTTGGTTCGATTCCAAACTTGAGCGATCACGATCTCGAGATGATCGAGACGGCTTACAACCAGGTGGTTTTGAACGAAGTCGCCCGCTACACCGGACTCGCCGTGATCGCGCTCTTCTTGTTGAGCATGATCGTGGGGTGGTTCATGTCGGGGCGGGTTCTCAAGCCGATTGATCAGATCACCCGGATCACCCGCGAGATCGAAGCTTCCGACCTCAGCCGGAGGCTAAATCTTGCCGGCCCGGACGACGAACTCACCCGGCTCGGCGGAACGATCGACGGCATGCTGGAACGCCTCGAGCGGGCTTTCCGGGCTCAGCGCCGGTTCCTCGCCGACACGAGTCATGATCTGAGGAATCCATTGGCAGTGATCCGGTCGAATGTGGAGGTGGCGCTAGACGACACCGCCACCGGCGTCGTGGAATGGCGGGAAACCGGGGAGATCGTCAGAAGAAATGTGGAAAAGATGGGTGAGATGATCGATGGGCTCTTGGCGGTGGCGCGTGCTGAGGCCGACGTGCGCTCGCCGATGCCAGTGCAACTCGACGAGATCGTACGCAGGAAAGTGCGCGACTATCAGCCGGTTATTTTCGAATCCGGGGTCCGGATCGTGGACAAATCGAATCCCGTCGAGATCCAAGGTGTTGAGCTAGCTCTGGAACGGGCGCTCTCCAATCTCGTCGACAATGCCATCAGGTTCGCTCCGGTTTCCACTTCGCTGACGATCGGCAGCGGTGTCTTCGATGGCTGGGCGTATCTTGCCGTTTCTGACGAAGGTCCTGGTATCAAGTTGGAGAATGGATCGATCCCCATCGGTCTGGGGCTTTCGATTGTGGAACGAGTCGCCGACTCCCACGGTGGCGGGCTCTCTTCATTCTCCGGTAGTGAGGGAATCGGTACGACAATGGTGCTGTGGCTTCCCACATCGAGTTCCCAGAAACCACATCCGAATAACTCTCCCTTAACGAATGTTTAATGATTGAGTCCTAGTTTTGACACAATCAAGAGGTTCAGGAGACCATGACAGACCAACCAACGCCGAATTATGAGATCCAAACCGGAGATCTCTACGTCGAGGTGGACCCACCCTCGAAGAAAAAGCCGAACTGGACAGGACGAATTCTCCTCTCACTTTTGCTGGTTGGCTCGGTTTTGGGGGTCACCTGGTTGGCCCTGTCGGCACCCCCTGCTCCAAACGAGGTAGCGGCAGCAACCACGACCCCGCCCGTCAATGAGGTCAATGTCGAAGCGCCTGTCTACCTCGAAGGCGTTGAACCCATCGCCGATGCTGCCGAGAAGATCCTTCCGTCGGTGGTGCAGATCAATACAACCGACGGCGTTGGGTCCGGTGTCGTCTACGGCGAAGGTCTGATCTTGACCGCCGCTCACGTCGTCGCCGGCGAGGACACGGTGTTGGTCCGGCTCGAAAACGGTGAGAATATCGAAGGCACGGTTCTCGGAGGGACGTCGGAGGCCGACATCGCCGTGGTCCGGATAGATCGCGCCGACATTCCGGTTGCCGCACTTGCCCTCGATTACACCCCCAGGGTCGGGCAGATGGCCATCGCGGTTGGCTCGCCGTGGGATCTCCAATCTACGGTCACTGCCGGAATTGTCTCTGCGGTAAACCAACCCGTCGGATGCCAGAGCGGGGGTTGTCGTTCGATGCTGCAGACGGACGCGGCGATCAACCCCGGTAACTCGGGCGGCGCCCTCGTCGACCGTGACGGGCGGGTGCTGGGCATCAACGTTTCCATCTTCTCTCTTTCGGGTGCCAACGACGGTGTTGGTTTCGCCGTGCCGATCGAAGTGGCTTACGGAATCGCCCAGGAAATCGTGGCCGGGAACGACATCCAGTTCGCCTTCCTCGGCGTGTCGGGTGAGGACGTCGCCACGGGACGGGCAGGCGCTGTGGTGACTGAAGTGTTCGACAGCTCTGGTGCAGTCGATGCCGGCATCCGGGTCGGTGACGTGATCGTCTCCATCGACGGTGACCGTGTTCAGGGAATATTCGACCTTGCCTCTTTGGTGCGGGCGAAAAAAGCCGGCGCGACTGTTGACGTCGTCCTGATTCGCGACGGGACGGAACTCACCATTCCGGTGACACTCGGCATACGTGACGACTCGATAGGCTGATCGCCAGGGGGCGACTATGATCCTCCTTGCCCGTCACAACCGACGGGTGCCATGGAATCAGCGAAGTCGGTTCGATCCCGACGCTGTCCCGCAACTGTGAAGTCTCCTCGTTCAACGAGGTGAATGAGCCAGGTCGCCTGAGCCCAAGGCCCAAAGAAGTCTCGGATGAAGACGGAACTTGGCGATCTATCGCCGGGCTCAGGGAAGCCGCCCATCTTCATCCTCCTAAACGGAGGATGTTTCAATATGAGAAGGATTTGCCTTCTACCAGCTCTGTTGCTGGCGTTGTCTGCCTGTACCACGGCTGCCACCGACGCAAGCCTGGTGACAACCACATCGGTCGGGTCGCCAACGACGACGGAAGCTCTGACCGGTTTTCCTATCACGATCTCAACTCCGAATGGAGACGTTGAGATCGCGGCCGAGCCGCACGCCATAATCTCGCTGTCACCGTCGGCAACCGAGAACCTGTTTGCGATCGGTGCCGGCGACCAGGTGATAGCGGTTGACGATCAATCGAACTATCCGGCGGAGGCCCCGGTTACCGATCTCTCCGGGTTTACACCGAACCTGGAGGCGATCCTTGCTTTCGAGCCCGATCTGGTGGTGATCACTTTCGATCCGGGAGGCATCGTCGAGGGACTCGACGCGGTGGGCGTGCCGGTGCTACTCCTGCCCTCAGCCACATCGATCGATGATGCTTATTCCGAGCTCGAGACTCTTGGCGCGGCCACGGGGCACCTCGGGGATGCGGCAGAGGTGGTTTCCTCCATGCAGACCGAGATCGACGCAATAGTCGAAGAAGTTGGGCCGCAGGTAGAGGGCACGGTGATCTATCACGAAATCGACAACACCCTCTACTCACTGTCCTCGCACAGTTATGTCGGTGAGCTCTACGAAAAACTCGGCCTGGTCAATATCGCCGACGAGGCCGACCCCGACGGATTCGGATACCCCCAGCTGGCTGCCGAGTACATCGTCGCTACCGATCCCCACGTGATCCTCCTGGCAGACGCGGCCTACGGGGAGTCTTTGGAAACCCTCCAGCAACGCCCTGGTTGGGGATCGATGACGGCCGTTTCCAACGGTGCCGTCGTCGAAGTGGATCCCGACCTTTCCTCGCGCTGGACCCCGCGCAGCCTCATCTTCTTCCGCGACGTCGCAGAGTCGATCGCCGCCCTGGTCGCAACCGGTTGAGGACGGCCAATCGGTCGGAGTGGCCGCGACCGGCACGGCCTGGAATTTGGGCGGTGCTCATTGGCTTCACAGTCTGGTCGATGGCCGCCATGGCCGGTCTCCTCCTCGGTCCGATTACCCTGCCGGTCGGCGACACACTCCGAGCGCTTGCCGATGCGATCCCCGGGGTGACGGTCGATCATTCTCTGACAACGACGCAGACCAGCATCCTCTATGAAATCCGTGCACCTCGAGTAGTGATGGGGTCGCTGGTGGGGGCGATACTCGCTGTGAGCGGAACTGCCTATCAGGGAGTTTTCCGTAACCCGCTAGCCGACCCCTATCTTCTCGGGGTCGCCGCCGGGGCCGGGTTAGGTGCGACGGTCGGCTTTGGGGTGGGCGCAAATTCGGGAGTTGTCACGCTCCTTGCCTTCGTTGGAGCTCTCGTCGCGGTGCTGATCACTTATCTGCTTGGCAGGTCGGCCGGTAACAGAACGGCTACGGCCCTGATTCTCGCCGGTGTCGCAGTATCGGCCTTTGCGACAGCGCTGCAAACCTACCTCCTGCAAAGAAACGTCGAAACCCTGCGTTCCGTCTACACCTGGGTCTTCGGCCGGCTTACCACGGTCGGTTGGGGAGAGGTCGGGCAACTGTTTCCATATGCGGTGATTGCCATCGGAGTGATCTACTTCCTGCGCCGGGCACTCGATGTGCTCTCCGTGGGCGACGAGGAAGCCGAGGGCCTCGGTCTCGACGTAAACCGCGTGCGGCTCCTCGTTGTCCTGGCTGCAACTCTGGCCACCGCAGCAGCGGTGTCCGTGAGCGGACTCATCGGGTTTGTCGGGATCATCGTCCCTCACACGGTTCGCCTGATGACTTCGTGGAGCTATCGGGTGATCGTCCCGTTGTCGATACTCTTCGGTGCCGGTTTTCTGGTGGCGGCCGATCTCATCGCTCGCACAGTGGCGGCGCCTTCGGAATTGCCGATCGGAATCGTCACGGCGTTTCTCGGTGCTCCCTTTTTTCTCGTAGTGATGCGCTCAGTGGGGCGTGAGTCGTGATCTCCTGGCACCAGGTCCGAGTCGCCTACAACGGATCCTTCACGGTCGGGCCGATCGACCTCGACGTTGCCGGAGGGGAGTGGGTGGCATTGATCGGGCCGAACGGGGCGGGCAAATCGACTCTCCTGCGCACGGCCGTCGGTCGGGTCGCCCACGAGGGCGAAGTCAGGCTCGCCAGTTCGCTGAGCAGACCAGGGATCGACATTGCCTGGATGCCGCAACGGCCAAATCTTCCCGATGAAATGACCGTTGTCGATTATGCGCTCTTGGGCCGGACCCCCCATGTAGGTTTCCTCCAGTCCGAAAGCTCCGCGGATCTCGGTGCCACCCGCGCCGCCCTCGAGCGACTCGATCTCGTCAGGCTTTCGCATCGTCGCCTGCGCACCCTGTCCGGGGGCGAAGCCCAACGCGTGGTCCTCGCCCGGGCACTGGCGCAGGAAAGCCCTGTGCTGCTGCTCGACGAGCCAACTTCTAGTCTGGATATGGGCCACGCAGTCGAGGTTCTCGAACTGATCGACTCCCTACGACACGACCGGGGGTTGACGGTGGTCACCGCGATTCATGACCTTACGCTCGCCGAGCGGTTTGCCGACCGTCTCTTGCTCATGTCGGGCGGTCAGGCTGTAATCGAGGGTTCCGGCGCCGCCGTACTCACGCCGGAAAACATCCTTGCCCACTATGGACGTGGCGTTGAAGTGATAGATCATGCCGGGCGCCCTACCGTGATACCCAGCAGAGACAATCAAGATGACATCCCAGACCCCTCCAACTGAACCGCCACCCAAAGCGACTCACCGTGAACCGTCGCTGGTCCTGGTCAATACCGGTGACGGCAAGGGAAAGTCAACCGCTGCGTTCGGAACGCTGCTACGGGCGGTCTCCCGTGGTTGGAAAGTGGGAGTGGTCCAGTTTCTCAAGTCCGGTGAGTGGCAGGTCGGGGAGGAGAAGATGCTCACGGGCCATGGCGTCGACTGGTGGGCCCTGGGTGATGGTTTCACATGGGATTCGGCGAATATGGATGAGTCGCAGGCCATCGCCAGGGATGCCTGGCAACACGCCAGAAGGTGCATCGAATCGGGCGAATACGATGTTTTGCTGCTCGACGAAGTCACCTATCCGCTGAACTGGGAATGGATCGATCTCGACGAGTTTGTGGCCGTGATTGAGGGGCGACCCGAGAAGACCAGTCTCATCATCACCGGCCGCGACGCTCCGACAGCAGTGATCGAACTCGCAGACACCGTGACCGAGATGGTCAAGGTGAAACATGCTTTCGACGCCGGGGTGATGGCCCGCCGCGGGATCGACTACTGATCTTTCCTTCTCCTGAGGGCTGCCGCCAAACGCGCCTCGGTCAATGTCGAGAAAACCAATATGGCCACGGCAGCAATTGCAACAGAACCTCCGATATAGGGGGCGCGCAGCCCGGCGATGCCGGCGACGATGCCACCCAGCAGTGCTCCGATCGGGACTGTGCCGACGCCGATGAAACGAAAACTGGTCACCACCCGACCCAATATCCGGTCTGGGGTGACCGCCTGGCGGAGGGCCCGGCCCACAACCGAGAACAACGAAATTCCAAAGAAACCCACCGCCAACCCGATCGCAGCCACCCAGCCGTTCGGGGCCAGACCGATGGTCAGTTGGCCGGCGGCCACGATCAGTGTGCCCCCTGTCATCGACCACCGGCGCCCGGTTATCCGGGATACCGGCCTCGCTGCCAGGGTGCCCAGAAATCCGCCGATGGCGCCGGCACCGATCAGCAACCCGAATCCGAATTCGGTCATGCCCAACTCTTCCAGGGCTAGCAGCACGAGGATCGATCCTCCGGCGCCGATCGCCAGGTTGACCACCGCGACGGCGGCAGCAATTCGACCAAGGACAACTTCGTCCTTTACGAATGCGATGCCTTCGCGTATCGACTGGAGCATCCGGGGATGACCTCCGGCCGATGGTTCCTGAAGCGGAGTTGCGATCCGGGTGATGAGGAAAGCAGCGAGAAGGAAGGTGACAGCATCGAAGCCAAACGGAAGAAATGCGGCGGTGGCGAAGAGCCACGCACCCACTGGCCCCCCGAGGGCATCGTTGGTGACGAATTCAACTGCCAGAAGCTTGCCGTTGGCGTCCTCGAGTTGCGTCTCGTCCACCAGCATGGGTATGGATGCCTGCAAAGAGGTGTCGACGAATACCTCCCCGATGCCGATCACAAAGGCCGTGGCGTAGATGAGGAGGACTGACTCCCATCCGATTGCAACAGCTACAGCTAGGACCGTGACAAAGAGCGCCCGAACCGCCTGACCCACGATCATGAGCGTGCGGCGATTCGCCCTATCGACAATGGCGCCACCAGGAAGGGAGAACAGGATCCACGGGGCCAGCGTCGCCGCGGTGACTCCACTCACGATCACCGGGTCGCGGGTAATGGTCGCCATGAGGAGTGGCAGCGCAGTGACCCTGATTCCATCGCCGATGTTGGAGGTTGCCGCCGCCCACCAAAGTCGCCAGAAGTCTGCGGAGAGTTTGCTCGGGGACGGTTTCACCGGATGGAGATTAAGTGCCCTCTCGCTACCCACCCAGGTGATTCTGGGGAAACTCACGTCGATCTGCGTCCGCCTCCGCGCTGTCCAGCAAGTGATCAGATTCGTAAAGGCTGGTGCTTTCTATGCCGGGTCAGTCGCTGACACGCCGGTATAGCCACACTGCCAGCGGGGCGAAGACTGCGATCATTCCGACGATCCAGGCCAGGGATTGCCAGATGAGGGAGACCTGATCCAGGCCAATAAACGCGAGAGCCTCCTCGGGGAGAAAGAGCGAACGAACCGTGTTGGCGAGGATCGTAACCGGCTGGTTTTCGGCGAAGGTCTGGAGCCATGAGGGCATGGTGTCAGTGGGGACAAAGACCGAGGATGCAAAGACGAGGGGGAACAAGGGGAGGAACCCCGCCACCTGCACTGCCTCGGTGTCTTTGATCGCCAATCCGAGGCAGGCCATACCCCATGACATCGCGTAGGCAAAGAGCAGGGCTAGCAAGACCCCGAATGCCATCTTCGGGAAGCCCTGCTCGAATCTCCAACCAAGGAAATAGCCAACCACCAACATGAGACTGAGCACCCAAACACTCCTGACCAGATCGGCATTGGTCCGTCCGGCCAGAACCGCTGATCTGGCCATAGGCAACGAACGGAAGCGGTCGATCACACCGGCCCCGAGATCCTCGGTCAATCCGACCGAGGTCTGCGTGGAGCCGAAAACTGCCGACTGGATGAGGATCCCGGGGATGAGCCAGCTGATGTAGGTCCCGGCAGCCGCGGCGGGGCCGACAGCAGTAATCGCTCCACCAAAAACAAAATTGAACAGAATCAGGAACATCACGGGTTGGATCGTGGCGAAGACCAGCAATTGCGGCAGTCGGATATTCCTGAGAACGTTTCGCCTGGTGATAATCGCCGTGTGGACAACCGTCCGCCGCAATCCCGGCCTTGCGGTCCTAGCGGTCACGGCCCCTCCTCCCTCGCCGGCCATTCCGCGCATCCTGTGTTGAGGTATCTCCAACGTCTTCGGCGGCGTGTCCCGTCAGGGCCAGGAAAACGTCGTCGAGAGTCGGTTTCCTCAGGGCGATGTTGGTTGGTCTGACCTCACTCACGTCGAGTTCGCGGACGACCTGGGTCAGTGTGTCGACCCCGCGTGCCGCAGGGATCCGCATCGCCAGGCCCTGGATTGAAGGCTCCTCACCGGCGACTCTGGCCAACGCGCCGGCCGCTGTGGTTTTGTCCGCCTCGGCGACGGTGAGTTCCACTACATCGCCACCCATCCGGTCCTTGAGTTCGTCGGATGTGCCTTCAGCAATCAGCTTTCCGTGATCGATCACGCCGATACGATCGGCAAGGCGATCGGCTTCCTCGAGATATTGGGTGGTGAGTAGCAGTGTCGTGCCACCCTCGACCAACTCTTCGATCAGCTCCCAGAGATCGAGCCGGCTCCCCGGATCAACACCTGTCGTGGGTTCGTCGAGAAACAGGATCTCGGGACGCCCGATAATCGAGGCGGCGAGATCGAGACGCCGCTTCATTCCCCCGGAGTAGGTCTTCACCTGGCGGTCGGCAGCATCAGTGAGCCGGATCTTCTCGAGCACTTCATCGGTCCTCTTCCGGGTTTCAGCAGCACTCAAGTTGTAAAGGCGTCCCACCATCTCAACGTTTTCTCGGCCCGTCTGGTATCCATCCACTGCTGCGAATTGGCCGCCGAGCCCGATGCGATTGCGGACGGCCATCGGGTCTTCTCTCACATCGATGCCGGCTACCCGGGCGACACCGGAGGTAGGTTTGGAGAGGGTGGCGAGAATCCTGATCAGCGTTGTCTTCCCTGCCCCGTTTGGCCCGAGGAGCCCATAGACAATGCCGCGTTCGAAGCTGAGTGACACCCCTTCGAGGGCATGGACCTCACCGAAGTACTTGGTGACGTCCTGGGTTTCGACTGCTAGCAATCTCTCTATCCGTTTCGTATCTGTGCGTGGCGAACCGGTAATAGTACGACTGTCCGGTGTTATCGACACTTGTGGAGTGGCACGGCCCGGTTCCACTGCCCTCTCCCGGTGGACCGGGGACCTAGATGGTCAGGCGGTTGGAATGGTATGCCTCCGCATAGCCGTCGGGGGCAAGACACTCTGCCCCCCGGATTCGCATCAACCCGACAAACATCTCAGGGTGGTACCAGGGTTTTTGATGTTGACTTTCGAAGTGATTCGTCAGGTGGTCGACCTTGGCGGCCGCCTCATCCGAGGTCAAGGGGTGGTAGACGGTTGGAGTGCCGAGATCGCCTTCTAGCTTGGGAATCTCGTACTCGAGGATCATCTGGCTGCGAAAAATTTGATGGCTCAGCTCGCCGACGAATCGGTGATCTTGATGGCGGTCGCCGGTGTGCGGAGCGATCACCAGATCGGCGTCAACACCCGAGCCAGCGTCGCGGATGAATTCCTTGGTCTCAACGGGTTGTGAATACGGGAGCATTCCATCGCTGAGGCCTCCGAAGACGATATCGACACGGTCGCCGAGCAGTGTCCTGGCGCTGGCCACAGCTTCCTCCGACCGGCTCTCACTGCCGGCTGCGATAACAAATAGAAAACGACATGAAGGATGGGCCCGGGCCAATGAGGCGACAAGTCCGGCTGCCCCTATCTCGATGTCGTCAGCGTGTGCACCCAGGCACACGACGACCCCGAGGGCGCGGTCGAATTGAACTCCGATCACCCGGTATGACCGTTTCTCCACAGAACCCAGGGGGCATTGACCTGTTTGTAGAGGTCATCCAGGTAGGTCTGTTCCTTGAATGTGTCCATGGGGGACCAGAAACCATCGAAGCGATGCGCATAGAGCTTCTGCTGTTTGATGAGTCTTTGGAAGGCACCCGCCACCAGATCTTCACCTGGCTCGATGTAGTCGAAGATCTCCTGCCGGAAAATGAAGTATCCCGCATTGATCCACATGTCTTCCTCAGCGATCGGTCCGAGGCTGACAGCCACGTCTCCGTCGAGATGGGCAACGTGATACGACAGGGGCGGTCTGACGGCGAGGAACCCACCGACCTGGCCCGATTCGGTGAATCTCTGCAAATACCCATCGAGGTCGAGTTCGGTGACTCCATCGGCATAGTTGGCAAAGAATAATTCGTCGTCGCCGATGTGGTCTTTGACCCGCCGGAGTCGCTCGCCAATCTCCGAGACGAATCCGGTGTCGACGAATGTGATGGTCCAATCGTCGATGTCAGTGCCAAGCATGACCCGGTCCGAACCACCCTTGAGGACGAAGTCGTTAGATACCGCCTCTTCATAGTCGAGAAAGTATCGCTTGATCGCTTCCGCCCCGTATCCGAGGCAAACTATGAATTCCTTGTGGCCGAAGTGGGCGTAGTACTTCATGACGTGCCAGAGAATGGGTCGATTGCCCACGGTCACCATCGGTTTCGGGACCGAACTGTGCGCATCACGGATTCTCATCCCTTCGCCTCCGCAGAAGAGAACCACCTTCACGATGCCCCCTCGTAGATGGTGGCCTCAGGGATGGGGACGATGAATTTTCCTCCCCACTCGGAGATAAAAGAGAGTTGACCCATCAGCTCTTCCTTTATATTCCAGGGGAGGAGCAGGAGATAGTCCGGTCTGGCTTCCCTGATCTTCTCAGGGCCGAAAATCGGAATGTGAGTGCCCGGCGTGTACCGCCCGTGTTTGTAAGGGTTGAGGTCGCAAGCGAAGTCGATGAAATCGGTTCCGATTCCGCAATAGTTGAGCAAAGTGTTGCCCTTGCCGGCTGCACCATAAATGGCGATGGTGGCACCTTTCTCCTTGGCGTGGATGAGAAGTGTGAGAAGCTTCCTTTTCGTTGCTTCGACTCTGGCCCCGAACTCGGCGTATACGGCCGGCGAAAAGAGCCCGAATTCCCGCTCTCGTTCCAGAAGCTCGGAGACGGCATCCGAGACCGGCCGATGGTTGGGGATCGGTTGCACAAACAACCGGAGCGATCCGCCGTGGGTAGAGAGTTCTTCGACATCGAAGACTTCCAGCCCGTGGGCGGCCATGATTTTCTGGGTCGCCCCCAGAGAGAGATAGGACCAGTGCTCGTGGTAGATCGTGTCGAATTGATTGCCTTCCATGAGTCGGAGCAAATGGGGAAATTCGAAGGTGGCGACACCGTCGTCGGCCAGCACTTCGTGGATACCCTCGACAAACGAGTTTATTCGGGGGGTGTGTGCCAGAACGTTGTTGCCGACCACAACATCGGCCGAGTAGCCCTCTCCACTCAGTTTCCTGGCCAGCGTTGCGTCGAAGAACTCGACAATCGAGGGGATCCCCTTGTCGGTGGCAGCACGGGCCACGTTTGCCGACGGCTCGATCCCGATGATTTCCATGCCCTTTTCCTGAAAATACTGGAGGAGGTAGCCGTCATTACTGGCGATCTCCATGACCCTCGACCTTGCGCTCAGGCCGAATCTAAGAACCATCATGTCGACGTAGTCCTGGGCATGTTCGAGCCATGACGAGGAGAATGACGAGTAATAGGCGTAGTCGTCGAATATTTCCTCCGGGGGCACATACTCACCGATCTGGGCGAGGTAGCAATTCGGACAAACTCGCACGTGTAGCGGGTAAAACGACTCCCGGTCATCCAACTGATCGGCGGTCAGGAAAGTTTCGCACAGGGGGTGCATCCCGAGATCGACCATGTCGATTTCGAGATCGGTTTCACAGAATCTGCAGGTTGCTATGCCCATGGCTCTCGCTCAGCCGCCACATTCGTGGGCAAAAGGTGCGCGCCGATAAAGACGGTCATAATCGACACTTCAGATGCCCCCAGTCCCTAATCCAAGCCTCCCAAACTTCTTCACATTGTAGGGCAGGGTCTGGCGAAAACAAGAGGGCCGGAACTCGAGCTCGGCACGGGGACAGAGTTCAGAGACGTCTCTCCGAGGCCAGTTCGAACAATCTCTCCGCTCCGCTCCCGAGGATCTGGAACCGGTCATCCTGAGTTTGTCCCCGGACCCATCGAATGTAGATCTGCTGGAGGACAATAGCGAGCTTCCAGGTCCCGAAAACCACATACCATTCGATTTGGGAGAGGTCCCGCCCGGTCTGGCCGGCGTATCGGGCGATTGCCTCAGGTCTCCGTAGCCAGCCCCCGGCACCGGTCGGCATCGGGTTGAGTGTTGATGGCGCTTCGCCAGGTTCGTACCAGGTGGCGAGGAGAGTCCCCAGGTCCGCGAGAGGGTCTCCCCTCGTGGCCATGTCCCAGTCATACACAGCGACTGCCCGGCCCGGGTCATCTGGCGAAACCGCCATGTTGTCCAGACGCCAGTCGTTGTGAATCAGAGTTGGAGATGCTGATTCGGGCAGATTCTCCGCGAGCCATTTACCAACCTCGTCGGCAATCGGGTTTGGTCCGGCTCTCGATCGTTCCCACCGATCCGCCCATCCGGTTACCTGGCGTTCCATGAATCCGTCAGGATGGCCCAGGTCGTCGAGCCCGCACTCTGCAGGGTCGACGGCGTGCAGATCAGCCAGAGTGTCGATCACAACCGTTGAGAGTGCTCTATTTGCATCGACGTCGCGTCCACCGCCGAAGAGCTCCGGAACCCGGTTCTTCACGACGATGCCCGAAAGCCGTTCCATAACGAAAAAGTCTGCGCCAATCACAGATTTGTCGCCACAGTAGGCGATCGCGCGGGGCGCCAGCGGATAGGAGGTCCAGAGTTTTGACAGCACCCGATACTCGCGGGACATGTCGTGGCTGCCTGTAGCGACCGGGCCGAGCGGAGGCCGTCTCAGCACCAACTCCACACCGTCGGGATAGGTCAAGAGATAGGTGAGGTTCGCCCGGCCGTTGGAGAATTGGCTGACATGGGGCTTGCCGGTCGGTAGCGCCGGGTTGGACTCCGCCCAATTCTGATAGGGGGCGATATCGAATCTCTCATCGTCCCGAACCGGGATCACGTCGCTCACGCCGTGGAACAGTAGTGGTATATCCTGGCACGATGACTACACCGTTTGAGATCTCAGACCGTTTGTGCGAAGACATTTCCGACCTTATTCCGGTTGCTGCCACCTTCTACGGAATTACCGGCCGCGACCATTTGTGGGGTGACTTCTCGCCCACCGGCCAGGCAGCGGTGGCGGAACTCTCTGCCAGGTATATCGCCGAACTGGCCCCGCATCTCGACCATCACGAAGAGAAACAACGTCTCGCTGCCCGTGCCATCACCGCCGACTTGCAGGAGAAAATCGACCGGTTCGAAGCGGGGGAGCACCTCGTAGAACTCAATCACATCTTCTCACCGCCGCAAATCGCACGCGATGTGTTTGACGTCATGGATCCGTTTGATGAAGAAACCTGGCAGGCAATCGTGACCCGTCTCGACACTATCTCCGAGCCGCTAATCGGGTATCGCGACTGTCTCCAGGCCGGACTCGATTCGGGTCAGGTAGTGGCCAAGCGCCAGGTCGAATCGGTCATCCAACAATGTCGGTCCCTGGCCTCCGACGAATCGAGATTCCTCAAATATGTCGCTATGGCGGAGGAGTTGAATCGCGATGTCGAGAGCACCGCCAGCGCCGTTGAAAGTGCGCGCCGTGCATTCGATTCGCTGGCCGACTGGTTGGAATCCGACTATCTCCCCAATGCAAGCGAGGCCGATGCGGTAGGTCGGGAGCGGTACCTGCGGGCGACCGAGTATTTCCTCGGCATCGGCATCGACCTCGATGAGACCTACAGCTGGGGGTGGAGCGAAGTCCATCGTCTTCGATCCGAAATGGAGAGAACGGCCGCGGAGATCGATCCTGACAAGTCGATCGCAGAGGTCATCGAGATGCTCGACACCGACCCCGAGCGGATGGCTCCCAGCCATGAAGCCTTCGCGGAGTTTGTCGAGGGCATCCAGGCCGAAGCAGTAGACCAGTTGTCAGGGGAGCATTTTGATGTTCCCACGGAGCTGCGGAAAGTGACCGTGAACATCGCACCGGGCGATGGCGCCCTCGGCGCCTGGTACCACGGGCCGTCCGAGGACCTGAGTCGCCCCGGGTCGATCTGGTATGCCCCGGGTTCGAGGACCGCGATTCCCGTGTGGCAAGAAGTTTCGACCGCCTACCACGAGGGGTTCCCGGGGCATCACCTCCAGGTAGGGATTGGTGTGATGCTGAGCGACGAGGTGTCGCGCTATCACCGCTTGTTCATGTGGAAGTCCGGTGCCGGCGAAGGCTGGGCGCTCTATGCAGAACGGCTCATGGAGGAGCTCGGCTACTTCGCAAATGCCGAGTACCGGTTGGGCTTGTATGCCAGCCAGCTTTTCCGGGCGACCCGGGTTGTGGTCGACATCGGAACCCAGCTGGGGCTGGCGATCCCTGACGATGCGCCGTTGTACCCGGGGGAGGTCTGGAACCACGATATCGCGGTCGATTACATGGAAAAAGTGGGCTTACAAGAGCGAGACGTGGCCGAATCCGAAGTGAAGCGTTATCTCGGCTGGTACGGCCAGGCCATTTCGTACAAGGTTGGCGAACGCGAGATCCTCAAAATGCGAGAGGAGCGGATGACAAAGGACGGCGTCGACTTCGACGTCAAGGAGTTCCATAAGGACCTCCTCCGTGTGGGGGCGATCAGGCTCGATCAGGTCAGGGAGTACGTCCTCGCCTGAGTGATTCGGCTTTTCCGCTCTGTTTTAACGCCTGCAGTCGAACTTGAGCAATGACGGGTAGGGGTTGACGGCCTTGTCCTTCACGTACATCGCGAAGTGGAGATGGGGCGATGTCCCGGCGGCGTTGCCGGTCGTGCCGACGTACCCGATCACTTCTCCGGCGGCCACCTTGCGGCTCTTCCCCGCGAAGGCGTCCATGTGACTACCCAGGTAGCGCACTCCGTCGACGCCCGTGAGGTTGAACTGGTTGCCTCCGACTGTCCCAACGACGAATTCGACATTTCCCGCTGCAGGCGCCACTACTGGAGTTCCCTTCGACGTGAACAGGTCGTTTCCTTCGTGGTAGCGACTCCCGCCACGGGGAAACCCCCAGTCGTTGAAGAAACTCGCCTTGCCTACCGGACACGCCCAGGCCGACCCGCTCGGGACGTTGAGGACCTGCCCGGCGCGGATGACATTGGCGTTCGAGAGGTTGTTCATGCTCACCAGGGTGGAGATACTGGTGCTATGTGCGAAGGCAATGTCTCCGAGACGATCGCCGGACTTGACTGTGTAGCTCCCATTGCCGGCGTTTCCCGAGGCGATATAGCCGGGCCGGTTTAGGAAGAGCCGGGTGCCGGTGTAGATGGTGCTACCGACGATGCCGTTGGAGTCACGGATGTTCGCTCCTGAGACGCCTTTGTATTGAGCGGCGATCGAGTCGATCGATTCGCCCTTTTTCACGATGTGGTAGTCGTTCGGCCCTATCGCTGAACCCCCAGACGACGACCCGGTGTCACCTGAATTGGAACCCTGCTTGGTACTCGAGGAACCGCCGGGCACTGTCAACTCTTGTCCGATCCGGATCAAATCGGGGTTCTTCAGACCGTTGGCCTCGGCGAGGAGCTTGCCGGAAACCCCATAGGTGGACGCGATCCGGTTGAGGGTCTCGCCACGGGTGACAACATGGACGATGTCCGGTGATCCGCCTTGCCCGGGGATGACGATGGTCTGTCCCGGATATATCAGATTCGGATTGGCGAGGTCGTTCGCCTTGATCAGGTCGGTGAGCGAGACGCCGTTTTCTCTGGCGATCTCGTAGAGAGAGTCACCCTTTTCGACCGTGTAGTCAAGGGAAAACAGACCAACTAGCAATATGAGGACAAAGCCGACGATTACGGCTCGGACGCGACGATTTCTTGGCATTGAAGGCTCAGCTCCTTCAGCCCCTGACTCGCTCCGCATAAGAAGCCTAACGGCAGAAGGTGCCCACTACTAGAGGCAATTTTTCTAATTACTTCCTGGTGAACTGATCGAGAGCACCCGCAACTGGCCGCAGGCGGCGTCGATGTCCTGGCCTCTGGTGTCACGGATGGTGACGTTGACGCCTTCGGCTTCGAGCATCGTTGCGAATTGTTTGATGGTCTTTTGCCCCGAGGCGCGTTCTTTGGTGAGCGGGGTGGGGTTGAGGGCGATCAAGTTGACGTGTGCCCGGAGCCTCCGCGCGATGGCGGCGAGTTTGAAGGCCTGGTCCTCGGTGTCGTTGACCCCGTCCATCATGGTCCATTCGATGGAGAGACGGCGGCGCTTCTTCTCCAGATACTCCATGGCGGCTTCTTCGAGCATTGCAATCGGATAACGCTTGTTGATCGGGACTATTGAACTGCGCAGTTCGTCGTCGGCGGCATGAAGGCTGATCGCCAGCGACACCGGCCATGGTTCACCAGCCAGCTTCTTGATTCCGGGGACAACTCCGACGGTAGAGACGGTGAGCGATCGGGCTGAGATCCCCATCACCTCGACCATGATCCGGATCGCCTCCCGCACCCGCCGATAATTTGCCAGAGGCTCGCCCATCCCCATGAAGACGATGTTGGTCAGGTGGTCGGGTACACCGGGCATCCCGACCTGACTGAGGAAAGCCTGCGCGTAGGCCACCTGGGCAACTATCTCTCCGGGCTCGAGGTGACGTTCGAACCCGAATTGGCCTGTAGCGCAAAAGGTGCAAGCGAGGGCGCACCCGGCCTGGGAGGAGATACATAGTGTGGCCCGGCGCGGGTAACCCATGAGAACTGCCTCGATCGCCGCGCCGTCATTACAGCGGAAGAGCCACTTTCTGGTTTTGCTCCGGTCCGAGGACTGCTCCATCTCGACGTGGAATGGCCACAGAGCGTCCCCGATCGACTCCCGGAGCTCCTTGGGGAGATTTGTCATGTCCTCAGCGTTGAGAACCGGGTGCCGGTATAGCCACTCCCGGAGCTGGTCGGCCCGATACGACGGGTGGCCGGCCAGGGATGCTTCCAGATCTTCGGGAGCGATCAGATATGGGTTCAAGGTGCAGGGGAGACCTGGGTGATCCAACCGGCGGCCCTGCTGGCGCTGACACCGGTTATCTCCCCGATCTCGGCCGGGGAAGCGCCGATGAGGTCAGATGGCTTCAGATAACCTGACTCCTTCAGCCGGGCGGCATAGGTGGGCCCTATACCGATCACGTCCTCCAGCCCATGGAATTCTGGGCGGGTCCGGAAGGCCGGCGGCTCAGGCTCTCGCGACACGGCGACGGAAATGAAACGGTCGCGCATCGCCCAGATGATGGCCGCCACACCACCGACTAATCCGACAACCCGCGCAACTTTTGCAATCACGCCGCTAAGGGTACCCCGCCCGAATGGTTCTACGATGAGCAGATGAAGGTTGACTATTACTACCCACCCGGGCCACCCCAGAATGCTGCTTCTGCGATTTCGGCCGCCGCCCGACTCGGATACGAGGGGTTTTTCAGCGCGGAAACCCAGTACGACCCCTTTTTACCCCTTGCCATTGCCGGCGCAGAGAATACGGGGCTCGAGTTGGGCACTTCGATAGCGGTGGCTTTTCCCCGTTCACCGATGACTGTCGCGATGACCTCATGGGACCTGGCGAGGTTGTCGCAAGGACGGTTCATTCTCGGCTTGGGCACCCAGATCCGGGCCCACATCACCCGACGATTTTCCACCGAGTGGGGAAACCCGGGGCCCCGTCTCAAGGACTACATCATGGCGCTCCGGGCGATTTGGGACACCTGGCAGAATGCCACCCCGCTGCGCTATGACGGTGAGTTCTACAAGTTCACCCTGATGACGCCATTCTTCAACCCGGGGCCGATCCCGAAACCGGACATCCCTATTTATATCGCCGG
Source organism: Acidimicrobiia bacterium (assembly GCA_041747375.1). Lineage (GTDB taxonomy): Bacteria > Actinomycetota > Acidimicrobiia > Spongiisociales > ZC4RG35 > MA-ANB-1. The sequence goes on along the minus strand of JBGTFH010000083.1, from coordinate 7,745 downwards.
AGTTGGCCCGTGGCTCTCCGGGATGGCAGGGGAAGTATGTGACGGATTCTTTGTCCATCCTTTCCACACTGCGCAATACCTCGATGCCACCGTGCTACCCAATATGAAGGCCGGGGCTGAGGCCGCGGGTCGAAGCCTTGCCGACGTAGAGCGGGCGGCGTCTGTCTTCATCATGACCGGTGAGACTCAGGCCGAAATCGAGGAGGCGATGGAACCGGTGCGTCAGCAGATTTCGTTTTACGCATCGACGCCCTCATACGCCCCCGTCCTCGAAGCCAATGGATGGGAATTCGGTGAGGAGCTGAATGCGATGTCGAAGCGGGGCCAGTGGGCCGAGATGGTGTCAAAGGTCACCGATGAAGCGGTACTCGAAGTGGGTGTAGCGGCACCTATCGACAAGCTCGCCGACGCGATCAAGGATCGCTACGGCGACAGGATCCAACGTGTCGGTTTCTATGGGGTTGGTTCGGGTGGATCACTAACCGACGAACAGGTTGAGTCAGTTGTTGCCGGGCTGAGTTAGTCGACCCAGTTCTCGATTCGACGCCAGTGGAGGCGGTTGAAGACCTCGGTTCCGTCAGGGTGGTGGTCGAGCGCCGATAGAATCATGTCCCGGGTGTCGTTGAGTCCGTCAAGCCATTCCACATCGCGGACCTGCTCGCTTCCGAGCCAGTTGGGATACAGGCTCAGCTCAACCACATGAATCACCTTGCCGGGCTCGACCCGGTAGGTTCCGGCATAATTCAGATAGCCGGCGGCGGCTCGGGAGCGCTCCTCGACCGTGGCTGAAGCCAGGGTCGGTGCATTGACGTCGTTCCGGTCGACCCGCATCAGCGTTCCCCACATCCGTCCATCCTCGGTGTAGGTGATGAGACCGGTCGTCTTTCCGCCGAAGGGGCGGGCGGCGCGTCCGTCGATGGTGGCGGTCCATTCCAGGAGCCGCCAGGTGCCGACAAGGTCGTTCGGGGCGGGCGACCCCTTCACTAGAACACCAGGGCAGCTGCTGTGTCGACCCGGGGGTCGGCGGCGGCGAGCACTTCGCCTCCACGGCGGTCGATGATCGACATCGGTCCCCAACCTGGCTGCGGTACGGGCATTTCGAGTACATGATGGCCGAGTTTTTCCAGATACGGAGCGACCCCCGTTTCGGGTTCCAATGAGACCGCTGAAGTCGACCCCGGCCCGTATTCGGTCATCGACCACCTGGGACCGGACTGTGCGTCACCAAGAGACTGGCCGGTGACGATTGCCCTTGCTGCCAGCTGTGCAATGAGTTGGGGCTGGATCTCCCCGCCTCTTGTTCCCAGAATCCAAGATGTGTCGGTACCCCGGGTCCAGATTGTAGGGGAGAGTGTGTGGGCCGGACGTTTCCCCGGCCCCAGTTCGTTGGGGTGTCCGGTAATCAGGTTGAACCCGGCACCACGGTCATGGAGGAGAAAACCAGAATTCTCCGCCCCGAAAGTAGACCCCGTGCCCCGGTAGTTGGACTGGATGATGGACACAGAAAGGCCTGAGGCGTCGGTGACACAGAGGTACGCCGTCCCGGTGGGTCGTGATGGTTTGGTGGGCCAGACCCCCGCCCGATCTCTCGATATCGAAGAGGCGGCACGTTCCAACCGCTCCCGGCTGAGGAGATCCTCGGGTGCCACTTGCAGATGTGTCGGGTCAGACACGATGTCGTCGCGATCCCGGGCCAGGGAGCGGTGAGCCTCGATCATCAAATGCCACCACATCGGGTCGAGAGGATCGGATGGCGGGTCGAGCATGAGGAAGACAGCCAGCGTTGCGGGGCCGAGATATCCGGCCGAGTTAGGCGGGATGGTCCAAGCCGTGTCGTCGTGGATGTCGAGCGAGAGTGGGTCGACCCAATCCGCCATCGAGTGACCCAGATCGTCGGCGGTGACATGGCTTTCCAGGACCTCGAGGATGTCCGCTCCGGGCTGACCCTCGAAGAACGCATCACGGCCCCCGTCTGCTATCAATTGCAATGTGCGGGCGAGCGCAGGCCTGCGGACCACTGCACCGACCTCGACCGGAACCGCACCGGGATAGAAGTCGGATACAGCCTGATTAGCGCGATACACGTCTGCCAGTCCGGAAAAAGCACGTGATTGCTCCGAGGACACCGGAAACCCCTCGGTCGCCAGGGTTATCGCCGGTTCGAGCACCGTCGTTAGATCGAGTGATCCCAACTCCGCCGCGAGCGTGGTGAGGCCATCGACACAACCCGGGATGGGGGCCGTGTACGGGTGGTCGCGGGGGACCATTGTGTGTCCGAGATCACGGAGGACCTGAGGGTCGGCCTCCGACCCCATTTTCCCGGAGGCGTTGACGGCGCGGGGTCGGTCCCACCCGGTTGCATGCACCAGCGCAAAGAGATCGCCACCGACACCCGAGGTCTCCGGTGCCACCACACCCTGGGCAGCAACCATGGCGATGGCGGCGTCGACTGCATTGCCGCCTGAAAGGAGAATGTGTCGTCCTGCCTCGGCAGACAGGTAGTGGGGTGTGACCACGGCGCAACTGGCTGGCCTGGCCGCCATCATTTCCCGTTCTGTGAGTGTTTTTGCACCGTCACGGTATAAAGACACTCACAGAACGGCCTTGCGGGTCAGGGCAGGCGGAGATCGGGCAGGAGGCGGTTCAAGGCGTCGAGCACGGCACGTACCACTGCTCGGGCCTCATCGTCTTCTACGTACGCCCCACCGATGAGCATCCGCTCGGTTGCATCTGTGACCAGGACTATCTGTGCCACCGCGACCTGGCGGCTGCCCAGCACCGGGATGTCCATCGAGCTAACCGCCAGGGCGGCCCCCGGGTGGATACCCTGCCGTACGGCGTCGATCGTCGCCTCGGCGATCTGTCGTGCTCGCGTTGCCGTCGATGCCGCGCCGCCACTGGTGCCGGAAAAAACTGAGTCCTTCCAGCGCAATTTGACCACGATTTCGGCGCGGGAACCGTCAAGGGTCTCGGAAATGTCAACCAGCGCTGGCCGAAGGCCACCGTCGAGATCGCTGTCGGCGAGTTGGACCACCGAGACGATGCGGCGGTCGATGTCTTCGCCGAAAAGAGCCTGGCTCAGGGACTGGACGTCGCGAACCAGTTGCTTGGGCGCCTTATTCCGGCGCGCAAGAACATGGATCTCTTCGATCTGGCCGTTGCCAGCTACCACCCTCGCCGCTTCGACCCCATCGATCCGACCGATCTTTTCCTGGAGTGCAACTACGTCCACTTGCCCCGAGGTTACCCCTAATACCGATGCTGAGACGGCAATAGCTGCCAGATTTCCCTTGTGTTGGTTATCCACAGGGTCTAGATTCTTCGGTGCTGGAGCTTTTCCTTTGGGTTGGAGGGCGATAACGATCGTCGGATTGTCAGTTCTGCATACCAGCGGGCGAAGTCAGGGGCCTTTTGACATGTAAAAGGGTTCCCGAGCGATCGGGAGCAGAGTGGGTAAATGTCGGCGTCCGACATCAGTCTCAGTGCAAGTAAACGATCATCAAAACCCAGCGGAGCGGATTTAGATCACCAGTCCCCCAAGGTCGGTGAAGTCAAAAAACGCAGGTGAGCGTCTAAGCAATGAAGACACGTCTGGTCCGAAATTGGAAGCCGTCTAGCCGGGGAGGATTCTTGGCTACGGCCTCATCCAGAATCGGCTGAGTTGAAAGACGCCGGCTTTACCTGCACATCTGACAACATGTCGGAGCTATCCATTGGAAAAGAAACTAACACGGCGGTACGGGGGATGGTTCGGCCATCTACGCCCCACGGTGCGACGCAGGCTCCGTGTGGCTATTCCCTATGCCCTCATGGGCGTGATTGTGCTCGTCGCCACCGCCTTTTTCTCCGAGCCTCCCAACTGGAATGTCTGGATTCCTTTCGCCGGCCTGTTCATGTTGTTGGAGTTCTTTGCGGTCGAGGTCAACGACCGGTTGCTCCAGTCGTCATCGATCATGGTGATCATGACCGCCGGGGTTATCTTCGCCATCACCCCCGGTTCGGATGCCATGTTTGGCATGGCCCTGATGGCCGCAGCCGGCAGTATCACCCCAACCGACATCAAGGAACGGCGTTGGTTCCAACCGCTGGCCAACTTCGGTCAGTTTGCGCTTGCGGGTGCAGTTGCCGGGTTCTTTCTCGATGCCAATCTCGGCCACCTCCCCGGCGCCACCACTGAATCGCTGCCTCGGGTTGCGGTGGCCTCGGCGATCGCCGGTCTCGCCTATGTGACGGTGCAAACCCTTATGATCCGACGCGCTGTCACGATCGTGTTTGGCAACGACAACCTCGAACCCTGGTCCAAGATGGGTGTCCTCTTCGGTGGCCAGGTGACAATGGCCCTGCTCGGCGGCATGATCGGAGCCGCCTTTCTCATTGCCCAGCGTGATGCCATTCTTGTCCTCATCGTCGGGGTCTACGCCATCGGTCACATGTCGTTGTACGCCTTCGGCCAACTACGCGATTCCCACATCGGTTCGCTCCGTGGTTTCGTCAAGACCCTGGAGGCGAAGGACATGTACACCAGAGGACATACCGAGCGTGTTGCCTATTTCGCCCAGCTGATCGGTGAGGAACTCGGGTTTACCGGGACCCAGCTCGAAGAAATCCGCTGGGCCGCTCTCATCCACGACCTTGGCAAACTTGCCGTTCCCACCGAACTGATCCGGAAGCGGGGCCGTCTCGAAGACGATGAGTACGAGATCATGAAAGAGCATGCCCATCTCGTCGAGGAGATTCTGGCCGAAGTCGATTTCCTCCAACCGATGGTTGAGATCGCGTCCGGCCACCACAGTCACTTCGATGGCAACGGGTACGGTGGGATAGGCCACGTCGAGGGCAAGGCACCGAGTTTGGAAGCGTGCATCGTGGCGGTAGCCGATTCGTTCGACGCAATGACATCTGCTCGCTCGTATCGAATGGCCCTGTCCCAACAGTATGCCCTTGGCGAGTTGCGTCGGCATTCGGGTGGACAATTCCACCCCGACGTGGTGGATGCCTTCGAACGTGCCCTCAATAAGACGGGCCGACGTTGGGGTGCGCCACATGTCAACGACGAGGAGATGGCACGGCGTCTCGCCGAAGAGCCGGAGTTGACACTTCGTGGCTGATTGGAACGAGCGCACCGTGGCCGTCTTCTCCTGGATTTTTCCGTTTGTCGCTGCGGGAGCGGGGATACTCGCCTATCCGTCGGCGAAATCCGACCCGCTGGCACTCATCGTTGGGGTGACTGCCCTTGTGATCGGTTCCCTCATCGGGGTGGCCACGTCGAACTCAGGGAACCGGTTCACCACAGGTTTGGCCGTCGCTGCCGCGATGCCGTTGGTCTTGGTGGCTCCTGGCGGCGGCGTCGACCTCGCCGGCACCATCGTGGTCTACGGAGTGGGCTTGGCCGTCGTGTGGGCCATGCGACTCTCCCGTGGCGAGTCCCACGCCGATCTACTCCCCACAATGGTGCGCCGTTTCGCCGGGTACGTCACCTACGCGGTGGTCTACTCGTCGATGCGGGTTGGTGTCTTCGAGAGTTTTGAAGGAGGTTGGGAGGATCTCCTACCGTTCGCCGTTGCCTTGACTGCCTGGCTGGCAGTGGAAGTGTTGATGCGTGCCCTGTTCATCCTCGGCCCCCGAGAGCTTTCCAGGACCTATCTGGCTCGGGCGTTGCTACATGATCTCAATGTCTTCATGGGTCTGACTCTCACCGGCGCTCTCTTTGGCGAGTTGTTCACTGCGCTGGAGTGGTGGGCCCTACCGATCGCCCTGCTCCCGTACTCGTTCGCCCACAGCGCTTTCGCCAGGTTCCAGGAGACCAAAGTCACCTACAAGCAAACGATCCGCGCCCTCGCCCGGATTCCTGAGGTGTCGGGTCTCGGAGTAAATGGCCATGCCGACCGGACAACCGAGATCGCGTCGTCGATAGCCAAGGAGATGGGCTTGGGTCCGGTGCAGGTGGAGCACATCGAGTTTGCCGGGTTGATGCATGACATCGGGCGGGTCAGCCTCAATGAGCCCCAGATCCTCAAGATGGGCTACACCCCCGATGATATCGCCCGGTGGAGCGCCGAAATCATTGCCGAAGCCCCCTACCTCGACCGCGTGGCCGGAGATGTCCGCAATCAATATGAGCCGTTCCGCAGGCCAGGGGAAGAGTCGGACCCCGATGTCTCGATGATCTCCCGGATTATCAAGGTTGCCGCTGCCTACGACTGGCAGGTCTATAGCGATGGGCGTTCACCACTACAGGCCCTGGAGCACCTCCATGCAGGGACGGCCTACGAATTCGACCCGGCAGTGGTCACTTCGTTGCGCCGCATCCTCACCGCTCGTGGAGTCATCGGCCGGACTCGCGACCTAGTGGGCTGAGCCTGCTTCGGCCCGCGCGCCATGTTTGAAGTATCGGCGCGGCTTACGAAGCTCGTACTCGAGAAAACGCCCGAGGCCGACCGCGAGAAATACATCTCCAAGACTGATCACCTGGCCATGGCCCGCCATTCGGATTGGAATGACATCGGCAAAGGCGGTCAGCAAAGTGGTCTCGTCCATCACCACATGCTTGAACGACCCGACGATGTCTGGTGTCGATTCGGTGAATCCACTGGCGACTTGCGCTGCCTCGGCCAGTACTGGCATGCCGCCGTTGAGAGAGATGACGGTGAAGTTCATCAAGACACCGACCCCCGCCAACCACATTCCCGGGCGATTCCTGTTGACGACCACGAGGATCATGAGCAAGAAGAAGGATCCGAGGACCATGATCAACCCGGCCGTTTCGGCCCACTCGGTGTCGGGGAGGAATCTGGTGGCCGCCTGAAGTCCGAAGCCGACCACCAGTAGCCACCACGCCTTCATCTCGATGTCGCCAAGGTTGATCAAACGACCGCCGCGTAACATCGCGGTGGCCAGTGCCAGGAAGAGAACGAGCGCGAGCCATAGCATGGGTACCGACGGTAATAGCGATGGCCAGACACCGGAAGGCAACAGCGGAGAAACTTGATGATTTTGTACGAAACCGGGCCCGGAAGGGCGACTATCACACTAAACGAGCCGGAACGTCGCAACCCTTTGTCGACAGAGGTGATGGGAGAGTTGGTAGGAGCGACCCGGAATGCACTGGACGATCCCGGGGTACGGGTGTTGGTCTTCACGGGTGCCGGCGATAAGGCATTCTCGGCTGGCGGGGATCTATCGGCCGGGTTTGTCGACAACCCGCTCGGCCGCCACAACGAACGCGGGGCCCTCGCCGACCTCTTTCGCCTTATGGCCCGGGGTGGTAAGCCAACGGTCGCCCGGGTCAACGGACACGCTCTCGCCGGGGGCTTTGGATTGGCGGTCGCTTGCGACATCACGATCTGTGTCGACGACGCCAAGTTGGGGACCACCGAGGTGAAGGTGGGGTTGTGGCCGATGATGATCTCTGCGGTGCTCCTCCGGTCGATGCCCCGCAAGGCGGTACTGGAAATGATGCTGACCGGGAGGCTCATCGATGCCGAAGAAGCACAACGGTTGGGCGCTGTGTCCCGGGTCGTTCCCCGAGACCAACTCGACACCGCTGTCGACGAAGTGGTGGCGAGTCTGATCACCTCGAGTCCCTCCAGCTATTTGATAGGTAAGGATGCGTTCGCAGCGATGGCCGATCTCCCCTTTGATGTGGCTCTCGACCGGCTCCAGACGGGACTAACCGAAATATCAATGACCGAAGACGTCAAAGAGGGAATTTCCGCATTCCAAGAAAAACGCCCCCCCAACTGGGG
>JBGTFH010000082.1:0-28462 GCA_041747375.1 Acidimicrobiia bacterium | reverse complement strand
GAGGCGGCCTCGCTCGCCGGCCACCTCGCATTGGGAAAGCTGATCTACTTCTACGACGACAACAACATTTCAATCGACGGATCGACCGACATAACGTTCAGTGAAGACGTCGCGGCAAGATTTGACGCCCAGCGATGGCATGTCGCCACCATCGACGGCCACGACCGGCTGGCCATCGCCGAGGCCACGGAACAAGCTATAGCCGAAACCGATCGTCCCTCGATGATCATCTGCAAGACACATATCGCTCACGGTGCCCCCAACGCTCAAGACACCTCGGAAGCTCATGGATCGCCCTTGGGCAACGACGAGATCGAGATGACCAAAGAGGGTATGGGATATCCAACGGAGCCCGCCTTCCTTGTCGACGCTACGGTTTACGAATTTTTCGCCGGGGCGATGGAGCGGGGTCGTCTCGCCCACCAGGCATGGACGGGCCGGTTGGCCGGGGCAGACAACCAGACCAGACAACTCTGGGATCAACTCCATTCCCGGGACGAGGTCCGCATCGACGGGCCTGGCTTTGACGTCGGTTCGGAGATGGCAACCCGGGCGTCATCCGGAAAACTCTTCCCGGAAATGATCGAAAAGGTTCAGGGCCTCATTGGCGGTGCAGCCGACCTGGTGGGGTCGACCAAGACCGTCATCGACAGCTCGAGGCTGTTTTCCAAAACCGACCGCAGCGCACGAGATATCGCCTTCGGGATCCGGGAGCATGCGATGGGGACCATCACCAACGGGATCGCCGTCCACGGTGGCCTCAGACCATACTGTGCGACCTTTTTTGTTTTCAGCGACTACATGCGCCCGGCAGTCCGCCTCTCAGCCTTGATGAAGGCACCGTCGATCTGGGTATACACCCACGACTCGGTATTCCTCGGCGAAGATGGGCCAACCCATCAACCTATCGAGCACCTGGCGTCGCTCAGGGCGATGCCCGACCTGTGGGTTATCCGACCCGCCGATGCCAATGAAGTCGTCCAGGCCTGGAACATCGCCCTGAACCGTCACGACGGCCCGGTCGCCCTGATTCTGTCCAGACAGGGAATACCCACCCTCGAGCCCGTAACCGGTGGCGTTGGCCGTGGCGGGTACATCGTCAAAGACGGCGCGGACGTCACCCTGATTGCGACCGGGTCAGAAGTTTCCGCCGCACTGGGCGCCGCTGCAATTCTCGACGACTCCAGTATCTCGGCGCGGGTTGTGAGTCTCCCCTGCTGGGAGCTCTTCCACCTCCAGGATCCGGAATATCAAGAAGCCACTCTGGGTACATCGCCGAGAGTGTCCATTGAGGCCGCCTCGACATTCGGATGGTCGCAGATCGTCGGAAACGAAGGGCTCAGCATCGGTATCGACCATTTCGGCGCATCCGCACCGGACACCGTACTCGCCGAAAAATTCGGGTTCACACCAGAATCGATTTCGCTCAAGGTCCAAGGCTTTCTCGGGGGCTAGGTGTTGACCGAACGGGTCGTCGTCATCGGAGCGGGGATTGCAGGTGTGTCCCTGGCGCATCGTCTCACCAGCTACCACGGCATGAGCGAGGTCACTCTGATCGACCCGATGCCACCACTCACCCTGACCTCAGACAAGTCGACCGAGTGTTACCGCAATTGGTGGCCGAACCAGCCCATGGTCGCATTGATGAACCGCTCCATCGACCTCCTCGAGGAGTTTGCGGGTCGGACCAACAATCTATTTGGCCTCAACCGGCGTGGCTACCTCTTCGTCACTGCCGATGTCGAAAGACGAGACGGGTGGGTGGAGCAGGCGAATCGAACCTCGGGCTTCGGAGGCGGCCCCGTGCGCACCCATCCGGGGCATATTGAGTATCGGGCCGCACCGCCGCACGGTTACCAACACCAACCCGACGGTGTTGACATTTTCGAAGACGGGTCACTCTTGCGGGCACACTTCCCATATGTCACCGAGCGGGCGGTCGGAGCGATACATGTCCGTCGGGCCGGATGGTTCAGCGCACAGCAGCTGGGTGCGTGGATGATCGAGGAGGCGAAGGAGCACGGGTTATCCCACGTGGCGGGCCGGGTCGCCGCGATTCGCACCGTCCGTGGCCGAATCAGCGGAGTCGAGCTCGGCGACGGACAGCATATCGAGTGTGCCGCGGTGGTGAATGCCGCCGGGCCACTGGCTGCTGAAGTCGGTGAGATGGTTGGGATCGAACTCCCCCTGCGATCCGAGGTTCATCTCAAGGTGGCCTACCGGGAACATAGGCAGGTCGTGCCCCGCGAGGCACCGATGATCATCTGGAGCGATACACAACAAATCGCGTGGTCTGAGGAAGAAGCAGAGGCTCTTGCTGCGGAGGGACGGGATGATCTCCTGGGCGAGATGCCTGTCTTCTGTCATGGTCGTCCCGAAGGTGGCGACGGCTCGAACTACTTCCTAGGCCTCTGGGAGTACCACGGTGACGTTCGGCAGCCATCATGGCCGCTACCCGCCGACGATCTCTACCCCGAAGTCGTGATCAGAGGCTTGACGACGATGGTCCCCGGTTTTTCGCAGTATCTAGACGGACTGCCACGGGCCACTGTCGATGGCGGCTATTACACCAAAACCCCGGAGAACCGTCCCTTGCTCGGGCCCGCCGGGCCGGACGGATACTTTCTTGCCTGTGGCTACTCAGGGTTTGGGGTGATGGTGGCCGCAGGTGCCGCCGATCTCGTGGCCGCCCACATAACCGAATCTGACCTTCCGCAGTACGCCGAGGAGTTCCTCCTCTCCCGGTACGACAACCCCGAATATCTCCACTCGACAACGCAGAAGGTGGACACCGGGCAGCTTTGAAGTTCGCTGAATTTAGGGGGTAACCATGTCCGCCGACTACCGTCTAACCCATAAGCGACGAGGAAATCTCCATTGGCGAAAAACGAAAAATTTGAACTGGTCGAATCGATCGACACTCATGTAGAGAAACTGATGGAGGAGCACAATGCCCGACGTGCCCATTGGTATTTCCACGACATCGTCCCCTGGGAGCGGGGCGAAAGCTTCCGTGATAAACCCTGGGACGTATCGCAATGCACCATCTCGGAGAACGCCCGCACGGCCCTGGTCCTCAATTTGCTCACCGAGGACAATCTTCCCTACTACCACTCGTTGATCGAGAAGTACATGCCTGACACCTCGGCATTCAAGAAGTGGAACCACCTCTGGACCGCGGAGGAGGGTCAACATGCGATCGGAATCAGGAGCTATCTACTGACATCGCGGAACTGCGACCCCATCGAACTCGAAGACGATCGGATGGCCACTGTCATCAATGGGTACCAACCTTCGTACAGCGATCCCACCGAAATATTCGCATACACCGCGGCGCAGGAGTTGGCGACACGGGTTAGCCACCGAAACGCCGGCAAGATCACCGATGACCCTGCGGCGTACGAACTAATGAAGAACATCGCTGCCGATGAGAACCATCACTTCATCTTCTACAAAGGCGTAATGCAGGCGATGCTCGATCAGAGCCCGTCGACCGTGCTCGAGGGCATTTACACCACCTTCACCAATTTCCAGATGCCGGGTGTTGCGATGCCCAACTTCCTACGACGTTCCATCGAAGTCGCCAAGGCCGGTGTCTACAACCTCCGGATACACCGCGATCGCGTCGTTCTTCCCTTGATTAAGGACTGGAAGATCGCCGAGCTCACCGATCTCAAGCCGGCAGCAGCGGAGTTTCAAGAGAAGATCATGGCAATCCCCGATCAACTCCTCCTCCAGGCCGAGAAGTTCGAGAAGCGAGTGGGGATGGTCTACTCCCAGGCGTAGCGTCATCTCGGTCGTTGGCTTGGCGCCACAATGACGTGGACTACGACAGACATCCCCGAACTCGCCGGGCGGACTGTGGTTATAACCGGGGCCAATGGCGGGCTCGGCTTGGAAACTGCGAGAGCGTTGGCCGGAGCGCACGCCCATGTTGTCATGGCCGCCCGCGACCAGAAAAAGGCGTCCTCGGCACTTGCCAGCATCCGCTCGAGCCATCCTGAATCCTCGCTGGAGATCGTCGAGCTCGACCTGGCGTCACTCGATTCAGTCGTGGTTGCGAGCAATGCGATAAATTCGTCGCACCATTCGATTGACATCCTGATCAACAACGCCGGGTTGATGGCGATGCCGGAGAGCAGGACAAAAGATGGCTTCGAGATGCAGTTCGGCGTCAACCACCTCGGCCACTGGGCGTTGACGGCCCAGCTTTTGCCGGGGCTGCTCCGAGCCGGACCATCACGGGTGGTTACGGTTACGAGCTTTGCCCGCCTCTTCTCGAAATCAGCAGAACCTGGAAATCCCCACCTGGAAGGTCGGTACACCCCATGGGGGGCCTACGGGCAAGCCAAACTGGCCAACTACCACTTCGCATTGGGGTTGCAGAGCCAGTTCGACGCCAGCAGAGTGGTGTCCGCTGCGAGCCTGCTAGCCCATCCCGGCCTGACCAACACTGATCTTCAGGCGAACATGGTTCGCCAGGGTGGGGCAAAGAGTTCGGGGGAATTCTGGCACTTCATGGCAAGGCTCTTCGGAATGAGCCCGTCGCTCGGTGCAATGCCGCAAGTCCGTGCAGCGACCGACAACACGGCAAGAGGCGGGCAGCTGTACGCCCCGCGTTTCGGTTTCACCGGTCCGGCAGTGCGGCGTCCGATACTGCGGCAAATCGGATTGCACAACGCAATCCGCGAGCTTTGGGAAATCTCTGAGCGAGAAACCGGCCTGGCGATCCGACTCAGCTGAACTTGGTTTTGGGCCGTTCCTCGAGAACCTCGTCGACATAGATGTCGAGCTTCTCGTTGTAGAAGGAAACCAGCCCGAGGATTTTCTGCGACTCCGGGAACGGTGCGTCATATCCCCAGACCACGTTCTCATAGACGGTGCCGTTGACCGTCGCACTCCAATACCTGGCCTGCCCCTTGTAGGGACAGTCAGTGGCCAAATCCGTCGGGGTCAAGAGGTCTAGCCGGACGTCTGTTTTCGGGATGTAATACCGGGTCGGGAGATGGGTCTCGAAGAGGAACGAGGCGTTTGTCGTATCGGCAACTGTGACACCGTCGATTTCAACCCGAACCCGTCGACTCGATGGGAGGATGTCCACCCGGGTGTAAGGGTCTCGTGGGTGAGTGAACGCTTCTTCGTCCTCTTCAAACCAATGGTCCATAGAAGACCAAACAAGGGCAACATGGCCGGCCAATTCCTCGATGTTGGGGTCGAGATATGCATAGGCGCTGCCTTCCTGGCCACCGGCTTTCACCCGATACAAAGTGGCGACACCGCGACTCGGACTCTTCTTGGTATCTCCCGAATCAACCAGAGCGTCGATATTGACGTCGGCCCTGGGAAAGTAATAGGTCGGGTAATAGGGAATCTCCCAAACCAATAACGGTCTCGTGGAGTCGACGATGACCTCGCCGCCGAGGATTGCCCTCACTCTTTTCCGGGAAGGTTCGACGCGGATACGACCGGGATCACTCATTTGAAAATCAGATTCCTTTTATCGGGGACACGTGTTCCAACAACGGAGGTCTCCGATTGATTCCATACGGTCACGTTCAACTGTCCCCCCACTCTCCCCGGAGTTCTCCCCTCAGAGCGAGGCCACGTTCAACTGTCCCCCCAAAACTCTCCCCTCAGAGCAAAGCGATGGGGGGAGTACCGAGCGCCCCGGAATTCTCCCCTCAGAGCGAAGCGATGGGGGGGAGTACCCGAGCGCCAGCGAGGGGGAGGGGGGTGTTCGAGTCGCGTCAGATCAACACGCGGTCTTTGGCACCCCCTTACCTCCAGGTCCTTCCGGACCTGCAGGGACTTTTCCCCCGTCGACCCTCCGGGGGAACAAGTAAGACCTCGCGCGATCTTTGACACCCCCTTACGTCCAGGTTGTGCGGTACCCGCAGGAAACCTTGGGAGATGCGAAGCAACTCCTTAGGAATCCGAAGGATTCCCTCCCCCGTCGTTCGTCCGGGGAACATGTACGGGTCCTAGAGATCTATTACTTCGAGAGCGGCCACCGCGTCGGAGTCGCGGGACTCCCAGTACACCTCATACCTGCCGGCTATCGCATCCGGCCTCTCCGCGAAGACTCGCCTTCCCAGGATCCGCGCCGCGGTCTGTAAATCGGAACGTCTCTGGTTTGCGATGGCGAGAATCAAGGATCGCAACGCCGGGTCGGGACACAGTGACGGGTCGGCCGCTAGCTTCTCGGTCAGCATGGCGAGGTCGTGGTCCTGGCCCAGGATCTCACCGACCCGCTCCAGCGTGATTGCCATACCGACCACAACCTCCGGCCAGAGCGGGGTGAGTATCTCCATCTGATGACGGAGATACTTAACACTCCTCCTCCACTCGTGAAACTTCACAACTGTGGGGTCGGAGTACGCCCGGACCATACGATTCCGCCCGCGCCGGTACGACTGTTTCAACCCCGGCCTGATGGCGGCAAACTCGTCGCGAACTCCGCTTCCATAGACAGGACGTGACGATTGATCTATTGGCCAGTTGGCGTAGCGGCCGTGAGCCCGTTCGAAAGTCTCCACGACTGACAGCACGAGTTCGGGGTCTTCCATCGCGCGTAACTCGACATTTCGCCGCTTGAGGTCCAAATTCTGTCGGGTTTCTTCCAGCATCCCATCGGCAAGAAGGTGGCCATAGAGCCGATCCAGGGTGTCGATACATTCCACAGCCACGAACGAGTCGCGTACGGGAGCGATCCGGCGTGAGACAACACGCATCTCGTTGTACTCATATGCGTAGACCTTCTTACCAAGATCAGACCTCACCAGTCGGAGGACGGCGCGGACCCGCTTGGTCGACTTCCTCGCCCCGTGCACGGCAGTCGGAAACGCCTCCTCACCGTCATAGAAGCGCGAGGCCGCATTGGCCAGTTCGTTTGTCGTCAGTCGTTTCAACCCGACTGGGAGTGGTTCTGAGACCCCGAGCCGAAAATCTGGAAGCGGAGTGATAACAAACTGGTTGGATGCAGGCGTGGATGCTGTCATGACCGTCACAGGGAGAGCGTAATGTCGAAGGGTGTGAGATCTGCAGGTCTTCTCCCATTTCGTTTTCATGGAGCCCTTGAGGTGTTGATCGGACATCCGGGCGGGCCCTGGTTCGCACATCGAGACGAGGGTTCATGGTCGCTTCTCAAAGGACTGGTCAAGGAGGGCGAGGACGACATGACCGCTGCAGCCCGAGAATTCTCCGAGGAAACTGGTTGGACCGTTCCCGAAGGGAAATGGACCCCGCTCGGCGAGACCACGCTTCGGTCGAAGAAGCTGGTGATCGCCTGGGCCATCGAAGCCGAATTCGACCCGGCCCGGCTCGACCCCGGCCACTTTGAGATGGGAAATCAGACCTATCCCGAGATCGATCGGGTCGATTGGTTTCGCCCCTACGACGCACGTAGGAAGCTGAACCCCGCACAAGCGGTATTTATCGACCGTTTAGAAACACACGTCCATAATGGTGGTATGGCCCGTAAATAGGCCTCCGGAAAGGAACCAAGAAATGTCAGAGCTTTCAAAAACCGACATGCCCCAAACCGATGAGGAGTGGCGAAAGCGGCTAAACCCCGAGCAGTACCAGGTACTCCGCCAATCAGGCACCGAACGTGCGTTTACCGGGAAGTACTACAACACCAAGACGCCGGGCAGCTATAAGTGCGCCGGCTGCGGGACAGAGTTGTTCTCCAGCGATGCCAAATACGAGTCGGGCTCTGGTTGGCCGAGCTTCTACGAAGCCCTCGACCCCGAAAAGGTCACCGAGGTCGAAGATCGGGAGTTCGGGATGGTCAGGACCGAAGTCCGTTGCGCTAATTGCGACGGCCACCTCGGCCACCTCTTCAACGATGGGCCAAGGCCCACCGGTATGCGTTATTGCATCAACTCTGCCGCACTGGAACTCGAAGAAACTGCTGAGGATCAATCGTCCCTTGGCTGACGGTAACTGTCCATCAATTCGACCAATTGTCGATCCATGTCGCCCTCGGGCAGATTGACAACGCTGACCTCGCCCGGCGAATTACCGGGTTCGGGATAGCCACCGGCGATATCGCGCATAAACCAACGAACCGGCTCATTCGATGGGTCGACCTCGAATCGAAATGCCGTGAGGCCGTCGTTTCGGGCGACGGCCACCAGTGCCTGGAACAATTGCCTGCCCAGGCCGAGACGCTGAAACCGGTCAACAACCGTCACTGCAATCTCGGCACTCACGCCATCAGTTAGAACGAGATAGCGGGCGACACCGGCGGCCTCGCCTGCGATCAAGGCACCCCACGCCACGTGACGATGCTGGTCAACATCCGTCAGATATCGCAACTCCTGTTTGGACAGGTGGTCTATCCCCATCCCGAAGCGGGCAAATCGCGAGGAATCGGACAAATTTTCAAACCCCGCTTCCAGCAGCGAAGTATCACCGGGCATGAGTGGCCTGACATCGGCAGCGAGCCCGTCACCGAGGGGGACCGAAACGGTTTCGAGTTGCGAATTTTCGTCCATCTTGTTCAGAACCACCAGGTGGTGCTTGCTATAGCAAGCGTAGCGCGAGCGCAGCGATGATCCCCATCTCGGCGGGTCGAAGCCGGTAACTTCATGGCAATGCCCCGCCAAAGACTGGCCACTGTCACCTCGGATTTCGGATCAGGAAAACGCGAATCGCACGATTCCGGGCCGTTCTACGAGCGCTTCACACCCCCGCAGATCTCCGCTGATGACCGGGTGACACCTCCCGCTGCGGTGGATGCCCTCTTCCATGGTGATGCCCGCCACATGACCCCGGAGCAGGTTGCCGACAACTCGGTCGCCCTCGTCATCACTTCCCCTCCCTACTTCGTCGGCAAGGAGTACGAGGCCGACCTGTCCGCCGAGCATGTTCCGACCACCTACGTGGACTATCTGGAGATGCTGACCGACGTTTTCGAAATCTGTCTCCAGAAATTGGAGCCAGGCGGCCGGATCGCGGTCAACGTCGCCAATCTGGGGCGTAAGCCGTACCGATCACTATCAGCTGACGTGATTTCTATTCTCCAGGACCATCTGGGAATGCTGCTACGCGGCGAGATCATCTGGCAGAAAGCCAAAGGTGCGGGGGGATCCTGCGCCTGGGGCTCATACATGTCCCCTCAGAATCCTGTCCTGCGGGACACCACCGAGAGGGTGGTGGTGGCCTCCAAAGGTCGCTTTGACCGCGCCATCAATCGAAGCGAACGGGAACGACAGAAACTGCCTTCCGAACCCACCATCGAGGCGGCAGAGTTCCTGGAAGCGACACTCGACGTGTGGACGATCCCGCCGGAAAGCGCCCGAAAGATCGGCCATCCGGCGCCGTTCCCGGTCGCATTGCCGCGGAGGCTGATAGATCTGTATACCTATCGATCCGACCTAGTCCTCGACCCTTTCATCGGATCGGGCACGACCGCCGTGGCCGCCCTTGAAGCCGATCGCCACTATGTCGGCTTCGACACCGATGCCGACTACCTGACCATTGCGCAGGAGCGGGTTGGCGGCGTCATCAGGTGAAGATCCTCTGTGTATGTCTCGGCAATATTTGTCGATCGCCGGCGGCGGAGGCGGCGATACGGGCGGCAGCCGATCGGGAAGGTCTCGAGATCGAGGTCGACTCTGCCGGGACAGGGTCGTGGCACGTCGGCGACCCTCCACACCCGGAGTCGGTAGCCGCGGGAGCCAGGGCCGGTCTGGTGTTGACAGGGCGGGCAAGGAAGCTCAATACGGTCGACTTCGACCGGTTCGACATTATCCTCGCAATGGACGGGACGAACCGAAACGAGCTGGTGGCCATGGCGCCGACCAAGGAAGCTCAAGCCAAGATCCGACTCTTTCGCACCTTCGACCCGAATACCAATGAGACGGAAATTCCCGACCCGTGGGGGGGGCCGACGGAAGGGTACGAGGAGACGATACGGATAGTCATGGCTTCCGCCGACGGGCTCGTCGAGCAACTCCGTTCGCAGCTGGGCTAGGCGCGAAGCCTTTCATAGCCAGCCCTTAGGAAGTTGTATGCCTCCGTTGCGGGATCATCGGACCGCCTCAAGTCTCCGTGGGTGAGGACCGAACCTCCGAAGCTGGACGCATTCCAGTACGGATCACCTTTGTCGAAATCACCCCATGGGGCCACATAGAGATAGGGCTCGGCGACGCCAGCGTCACCCGGTGAGGCCCCATAACTCGCCCTCCGACCGGCGTCGGCCGGGCCGAGCTCGGCCGCGGCATCAAAGTGCTCGGGCCAGATTTGCGCCTCGGAGATGTCATCGTCTCCGGCGCCCGCGCGCCTGAGGTTGTTGAGGACCGAAGATCCAAACGAAAACCATGCCCCGATCAGAGCAGTGTCGCCCCTTTCAACCGACAACATCGTGTCGGGGTCGATCGGGGTGAGCGGGTCGTGGAAGTCATCGAACCAGACCTCCCGGTAGACACCTGAAAAAAACTCCGCGGCCGACCGTACATCAGAAATCGACTGAGTGGCGATGTTTCCATCGTTCTCCAAGACCAGGAGGTCTCCTTCTACCCTGGCTACCTTCCCGTTGAATTCCGGGGTTCCGAACCCGGCATCAGTCGGTGAAAGTCCCATTCGTCCCACCTCGTCGAATCGAGCAGGACTGATCGCGAAAAAGGCAATCTGATGGAGATGATTTCTCGATGTGACAAATGATCCGGGCAACGAAGCCCACAGTTCGACGCTCACCCGGTGCCCTCCTTTTTCGGCCTTTCCCAGAGCACGACAGTTTGAAGATATCCGGCAATCAACCCGCTTGCGAAAATAGCGCCGCCGACCAGTCCATCGAGATCGTCGGCGATGCCAACTACGTGGTCGACAGAAAGAGACCCAGGCCCGACCAGAGCGAGGGCGAGACCTACCACCGCAAGTGTCACCACGTACTCATAACCCTCATCGGGGCGATGGAAGACAAAGAATCCGGCGAATCGGTGGATCGACCAGAAGGCAACGAACATGATCGCCCCGACTCCGGCTGCGCCAAACGAGGTAAGGAGTCCGGCAGCAATCGAAAGGCCAATTGCCATCTCGCCAAGCGAGGAGAGCCTGGCGTTGGCATCCGCATGTTTGAAACCCACCGAATCGAACCAACGGGCCGTGCCTTTGAGGTTTCGACCGTGGTTTAACCCGTGGAGGAACATAACCGACCCGACCCAAAGCCGAAGCAACAGCAACGCAATATCCAGATGTTCCATCGGACCTCCTCCTCGGCTAGAACCCGACGCCGGGATAAATTATGCCCGAGAGTTCCTGTCTAGCCACCCGTGCGGTTGAGACGCCAGACCAGGAGCGCCGATGCCAGGCCAGCCAGGCCAATGCCACCCCAGATGAGTGGGGAGGTCGGCGGGGTGACCGTTTCAGTAGCCAGCGGGAGAACCGTTGTCGTGGTCGACGTGATTTCTGTGCCGGCGGTGGATGTCGTCGTCGCAATCGAAGTCGTTGGACCAAGAGCTGACGCATACGTCGGGGTGGGGTCCGGAAGGGTCGTCGTAGGTTCAATGCTCGCAGAAGAGTCCCCCTCCCCTGCCGGACCCGGCGCCGTCGGCGCGACGGGAACCGCCGATGAGGTGGCTGGCGCTGTCGTAGTTGCAATGCTGTTGCGCGCTGCATTCACATCACCCCACAAGGTCCCGGTCACATAGGAGTAGAGGTTGTCTCCGGGACAAGTGGTTTGGCTCATCGTTCGATGGCCGGTGATCGTGGGAGTGGTCACCGACGACCCCGCCGGCCACAAGTTCGATCCCCGCGAGACAAACGAGATCGTGGCCCCTAGGGAGGTATCCACCGCATACCGGTCAGCCAGCCATGCCAGGAGAATTGCCAGCGAGTTCTTCGAGGCAACGCTAGGAGCGACGCTGTTGTAGTCGCCGATGACACAGACGAGCTGGCTAAAGCCCTGATTGCCACCGGTGGCATCGCCGGCTACCGGACCATCGAGACTCCCCGACCTTCCCTCCCAAATCCCCCCGTCGGCAACGATGAGGAAGTTGTATGCGATGTCGTTCCAACCTTTCTCCGGCCCGGTGTGAAAGTCGTAAAAAGCGCGAAGGATGTCGGGTGTATCAGCACCGGTGTGACCGTTTTGGGAGGCGGAATGATGGACGAGTAGGAACTTGACGTCTTCAGCAGAGAGCGGGCCTTTGGGTGGCCGGTTCAACGCCCAACTGGACCGTGGATTGACAGTGACGGCACCAGCACTTGGCGAATGTGACAACAGAAACATCCCGCCGACGGCCAATGCGGCGCCGTTGCGGATGAATGTGCGTCGGCTGAGGCCACCCCCGGTACGAACGTTGGCGAATTCCACCTCCAAAGCTTAGGTTTAGCCGGGCATTTGTTTACCGTTCTCCAGAATGAAGAGGTCGAATGAAACGCACCGCTGAGGCTGGCCTCGCCATTTTCGTAGTTCTCGTGATCGGGGGCGGGCTCTGGCTCTTCGCCGATGGCGATCTCGGCGAACCGGGCACCAGCCCCACCGTACCGATCGAGGACGTGGATACCGAGGCAGTGGCCCGTGGGATGCAACTTGCCACCGACACCGGTTGTGCCGCGTGCCATACCGCCGATGGAACACCCGGGACAGGGCCGACCTGGAAAGGACTGGCTGGATCCACCCGACCACTCGAAACGGGCGAAAGTGTCGTCGCCGACACGGCATACCTGTTCAGCTCGATCGTCGACCCCGGAGCACAGATCGTTCAGGGCTTCGCACCGGTTATGCCTGATACTTACTCCGACACCCTGACCGAGACCGAAATCAACGATCTGGTCGCCTACATCCAATCCCTCGCCGGATAGCAAGACTCACACCCCGGCTTATCCTCCTCCGCCTCCTGACTCCCCCTCCAGAGACGGAGTCGAATGGAGGCCTCCGGTTTCCTTGGGAGTTTGCTGCGCCAACTCCGTCGTCTTCCGCAACGGCCGGGGGTGGACGGTGGAAATCGCGTGTTTTGATCTGAGTGGGTGTTTTGGCGTCCACCCTCCCCGCCGACTCCGCCGGCGGTACTCCCTCCTAAAGGAGGGAGAGAAGAACCCTGACGCCCGGCTACTCCCTCCGCCTCCCGACTCCCCCTCCAGAGACGGAGTAGCCAAATACTGTCCCCCCGGAGACGAAGTCGAACGGGGGGAAGGTCCCTGCCGGTCCGTCAGGACCGGGAGGTAAGGGGGACGGTGGAACCACGCGTTCCGATCAAAGTTGGTGTCTAGGGTCCACCCTCCCCGCCGACTCCGTCGGCGGTACTTCCTCCTGAAGGAGGTAGAGAAGATCGCTTCAAACTTGATAATGGTCGACTCAGGTTGTAGGATAAGCCCCTACTTAGACCTATAGAAGGATTTTATCAAATGGCAAAGGCAGTTGGTATCGATCTCGGTACCACAAACAGCGTGATTGCGGTCCTCGATGGTGGCGATCCCACCGTGGTTGCCAACGCAGAGGGCGGAAGGACAACTCCTTCCGTGGTTTCATTCAAGGACGGCGAAGTTCTGGTCGGCGAGGTGGCAAAACGTCAGGCGATCACCAACCCCGACCACACCGTCCGTTCGGTCAAACGTCACATGGGAACCGATTGGACGCTCACGGTCGACGACAAGAAGTACACGGCCCAAGAGATTTCGGCGCGCATCCTGATGAAGCTCAAGCGTGACGCCGAGGCCTTTCTCGGCGACACCGTAACCGACGCCGTCATCACGGTCCCCGCTTACTTCAACGACGCCCAACGTCAAGCCACGAAAGAAGCCGGCCAAATCGCCGGACTCAACGTGCTGCGGATCATCAACGAACCCACCGCAGCCTCACTTGCATATGGCCTCGACAAAGCCGCTGACCAGACCATCCTCGTCTATGACCTCGGAGGCGGGACGTTCGACGTCTCGGTCCTCGAAATTGGCGACGGTGTGTTCGAGGTGAAAGCCACGTCGGGTGATACCAAGCTGGGTGGTGATGACTGGGACGACTCCGTCATGCAGCACCTGATCAAGACCTTCAAGAACGACCACGGTGTTGATCTCGGTGCCGATCGTATGGCGACGCAGCGGCTCAAGGAAGCTGCTGAGAAGGCAAAGATCGAGCTGTCCAGCGTCCCAGAAACGGAAGTCAACCTTCCCTTCATCACGGCTACAGATGCCGGACCTCTACACCTCCAGCAGAAAATCACACGCTCCGAGTTCGAGAAATTGACGGAGGACCTCCTCGATCGGACCAGATCGCCGTTTGGCCAGGCAATCAAAGACGCCGGAGTCTCGGTTGATGAGATCGACCATATCGTGATGGTTGGCGGTTCCACGCGCATGCCAGCCGTCCAGGCCCTCGTCAAAGAACTCACGGGCAAGGACCCCCACAAGGGTGTCAACCCCGATGAGGTGGTCGCCGCCGGCGCCGCCATCCAGGCCGGTGTCCTCAAGGGCGATGTCAAGGACATCCTTCTCCTCGATGTGACCCCTCTCACGTTGGGAATCGAGACCAAGGGAGGTGTGATGACGCGAATGATCGAGCGCAACACCACCATCCCGACCAAACGGTCTGAAACGTTCACGACGGCCGAAAATAATCAGCCCGAAGTCGAGATCCATGTCCTCCAGGGCGAGCGCAGCATGGCCCCGGACAACAAGAGTCTTGGGAAGTTCCGGCTGACGGGTCTGCCACCGGCGCCGATGGGAATCCCCCAGATCGAAGTCACATTCGACATCGACGCCAACGGAATCGTCCATGTCAACGCCAAGGACCTCGCCACCAGCAAGGAACAGGCGATGACAATCACCGGTGGATCGGCCCTCGCCGACGACCAGATCCACCAGATGGTCGAGGACGCTGAGAAGTATGCCGAGGACGATGCCAGACGGCGTGAGGCCGTGGAAACACGCAACCAGGCCGACCAATTGCTCAACCAGACCGAAAAGCTCCTCGCCGAGTCTGGCGAGAAAATGACTGACGACGAGAAGTCGTCGGTTGAGTCCGGGGTGACCGACCTCAAGGCCGTCCTCGGTAACACAGATGCCACCACCGATGAAATCAGGGGCGCAATGGACTCACTCATCGAAAAGAGCCAGGCCATGGCAACCCGGCTCTACCAGGAGGCTGCGCAGGCGCAAACGTCCGAGGGCACTTCCGACACCGGCGAAAATGACGACGACGATGATGACATTGTCGAGGCCGAAATCATCGAAGATGACGAAGACGACGCCTGAACCCTCGATGATCGACAACACCACACCAGAAGAAATGCATAACGACACAGACCCGACTTCCGAAGAGGCCGGCTCTGTCAGCCCCCCACCGCCGGAGCCACACGAGGTCGGACTCGAATTGCCGGACGGGCCCGAAGAGTCTGTCGACCTGCTTCTCCGCGCCCTCAAAGCCTCTCAAGAGGAGGCGTCAAACTACCTGAGCGACCTGAAAAGAGTCGCGGCCGACTTCGACAACTACAGGAAGCGGGTCATGCGGGAACAAACGGTGATGCTCGATCGCGCCGCCGAAAGGGTGATTCAGAAACTCCTACCGGCGCTCGACTCGTTCGATGCCGCCGTCAACATCGAAGTCGAATCGGAGGCCGGCAAACAACTACTCGCCGGGATGCTCGGCACCCGGGAACAACTGCTTGGCGCCCTCGCCGAGGAAGGGCTTCAGGTTATCCCGACTGTCGGGGAAGACTTCGATCCCGAAGTTCACGAGCCGGTAGGAGCAGCCGACGGCAACGGGACACCGGTGGTCGCGCAGGAGCTTCGCAGGGGATATCAGCTGAATGACCGATTGATCCGGGCTGCCCTGGTGACGCTGGAGTCCAAATAGCCATGAATCGAGATTGGGTCGAGAAGGATTTCTACAAGGTTCTGGGCGTCACAGCACAGGCGAGCCAGGAAGAAATCAAGAAGTCCTATCGGAAGCTGGCGCAAACCCATCATCCTGATGCCAACCCCGGGGACAAAGAGGCCGAGGAGAGGTTCAAGGAATTCTCGGAGGCTTACGCGACCCTCTCCAATCCCGAGCAGCGCAAGGAATACGACGAGGTGCGACGACTCGTCGCCACCGGCGGATATGGCGGGTTCGGCCGGAGCGGTGGAGCTGGGTTTGGTGGCTTCGGCGGCCAGCAAGTCCGCGTCGAGGATCTCAGCGATCTGCTCGGAGGGTTTGGAGACGTTTTTGGATTCGGGAATCAGGGCCGACGGAGCGGAGGCCCATCCCGGGGAGGCGATATGGAAACCGAGCTGACCATCGGTTTCGATGATGCCGCCAAAGGTGTCACGACCACGATTTCGGTTCGCGGCGCTGCTGCCTGCAGCCACTGTGCCGGGGTCGGGGCCGAGCCCGGCACATCGGTCACCACCTGTGCGACCTGTGGTGGCCGGGGAATGGTGGCCCAGAACCAGGGATTTTTCTCTTTCACCCAGCCGTGTCCCAACTGTGGAGGACGAGGCCAGATCATCGAGACACTCTGTACAACCTGTAAGGGCTCCGGGTCGGAGACCCGAACCCGAGAAATCAACTTGCGGGTCCCCGCCGGGGTCCACCACGGCTCGACTCTCCGTCTGAAGGGGAAGGGAGGGCCTGGCTCGATGGGTGGCCCGGCTGGCGACCTCCTGGTGAGGATCCGCGTCGCCTCGAGCAAATTGTTCGGCCGCGACGGCAACAACCTGACTCTCAAAGTACCGATCTCCTACTCAGAAGCAGCCCTCGGGACCAAGCTCGAAGTCCCGACCCTGAACGGAGGAGTCAAGTTGAAGGTCCCGGCTGGAACCCCATCAGGAAAGACTTTCCGGGTCAAAGGACGCGGAGTCCAACCGGAATCCGGGCGACCGGGCGACCTGATGGTGACTGTCCAGGTCGCTGTTCCCACCAATATCTCAAAGGACGAAAAGAAACTGCTTGAGCAGCTCGAGGCAGAAAATAGCGAAGACATACGAGAGCACCTGAAGGGTTAGAGATGAGCGAAGGCACCAGAGCAGTATTTGTTATCTCCGTTGCAGCTGAGTTGGCCGGCATGCACCCACAGACTTTGCGGATCTACGAGCGCAAAGGCTTGGTCGACCCTTCCCGCACCCCCGGCGGTACCCGACGCTATTCCCAGGAGGACATCGACCGGCTTCAACTGATTCAAGACCTTACCAGCCAGGGACTAAACCTGGAGGGAGTGCGCCGGGTGCTTGCACTTCAGGAAGAGAACCGTCAGCTCAAAGCGAAGCTCAACCGTCTCAGGGAGCATGTGAGCGAAGTGGAACATCGGGCTCAGGTGATGGTTGACGATGCCCGCAGGTCGTCTCGCCACGAGATAATCTTGCGTTCAGCTATGCGCCCACCCCTTGGAAAAGAATCATGAGCTCCCTGATCAGCCGGGTCGTCTCGACTATTCGTAGCGATGAGCGCCTTCGCTGGGAGGGTTCCCGGCTGGCCCGAGGACAAAACCATGGGGAATGAGATCTACGAGGGGCCGGTGAGGGTTTTTGGCGACGATGGCGTGCTCCTGACAACCGGGCGGGTCGCGTTGGAAGCCGATGAGGTCCACGGAAACTGGACTGGAGTCCTCGAGACGCTGGCAAACACGGGCGTTGCCGGTAAAGCTTTGGTGGTGACAATCGAAACCCTCGACGGCCGACGGGGTGATGCCCAGCTTGTGCCATCGGGCGAGGAGGGCGACCGTGCCTTTTCGAGGGTCGTAGGATTTGGCTCGATGCCTCCGCTCCGGGAGTCGTCGACTCCAGTCCCGGGCTGACGGCCCCTACAAGAGCGCGACAGATCGACCCAACGCGCCGGCAACGTTGGCAATCGTCTTCATGGAATCGGCAAATCCATCGAGAGTCAGGCTCTGCGCCCCATCGCTGAGTGCCTGATCGGGCTGATTGTGAACCTCGACAATGAGACCATCGGCCCCGGCCGCCACCCCGGCTGCGGCGAGACTCGGCACCAGAGATCTTCTCCCGGCGGCATGGCTCGGATCAATGATCACCGGGAGATGCGTCATCTCCTTGAGCACAGGAACCGCGCTGATGTCGAGGGTACTCCTGGTGCTGGTGTCGAAAGATCGAATTCCCCGCTCGCACATCACCACTCGCGGGTTTCCCGACGACATGATGTATTCGGCCGCCAGAAGGAATTCGTCAATAGTCGACATCAGTCCGCGCTTGAGTAAGACGGGCTTTGGCTGTTCTCCCACTGCTGAGAGCAAGCGAAAATTCTGCATGTTCCTCGCCCCGATCTGGATCATGTCGACGTGCTCGACCATAACCGCGACATCTTCGGGGGCGACACATTCGGACACCACCTTCAAGCCATTACCCGACCCGGCGTCGTGGAGTAACTCGAGGCCCTCGACTCCCAAACCCTGGAAGCTGTACGGAGAGGTCCGCGGTTTGAATGCCCCGCCCCGCAACATCACAGCGCCCGAACTTGCCACAGAGCGTGCAATCGTGTTCAGCTGTTCGGATGACTCCACCGAACATGGCCCGGCTATCACAACCACTGGCGTATCGCCAAAAGACACCGAATCGACCTTGACCACCGACGGGCCAGGTTGACTGTCGAGCGACACGAGCGGGTACGACGGCGCCTCGAGTGTCACGGAGTCGACGCCGGAGAGTGCCTGCAACTCATCAGCCAGTCGGGGACTCGGATTTCCGATGATGCTCACCACGGTGCTCGTTCCCGAATCACCGACATGGACCCGCAGGCCCTGGCCTTCGATGTGACGGATGATCTCTGCTTTGGCAGCGACAGAGCACCCTGGAACGAGACGTGCGATCACGGTTTGAGACCCTCGACGAACGGTACCGGATCCTCACCTCTAGCCACCAGCTCGACAATGGCGCTGCCCACGATGACGCCATCACAGTGATCGGTGAGAATGTCCACCTGTTCGGCCTGGCGAATTCCGAACCCGGCGAGCACCGGGACGGCCGAGTAGGAGCGAACCCTGTCCAGGTACGCGCCAATGGCTCCGAGGTCGCCAACGGAGCTCCCGGTAGTCCCGGTCATCGTCACCGCATAGACAAATCCCTCGCTGACCCGACAAAGGGTCTCGAGCCGGTCGGCATCCGTGAGCGGAGTCACCAGTTGCACCAGTCCGACCGACTCAGAGGCCGCGGCGGCAGCCACTTCTGCCGACTCTTCGTACGGCAGGTCCGGTATGACCAGGGCCGCCACACCGGCCCAGGCGAATCTGGCCATTACCTCTTCCAACCCAAAAGCAAGCAGCGGGTTGAGATAGGTCATTGCGACCAGAGGCGTGCTGATTTCGGTTCGATCCAACTCATCCAATATCGCCCGCAAGGTAACACCAGAAGCCAATGCTGCCTGACTCGATTCTTGAATCGTGGCTCCGTCCGCCATCGGATCGGAGAAGGGGATTCCGACTTCGATGGCCGGTGAGATTGCTGCGAGGCTTGACAGGTGCCCCAGGAATCCCGGCATATCGGGGAACCCGGCGGTCAGGTATGGCACAACCGAGGGGGCCGCCGCTTCGAGTCGGCGCGACAGTTCTAGGTGGGTCATCGACGATCCAGCCCACGCAGGATGTCGATGTCTTTATCCCCCCGCCCCGAAAGGCCAACCAGGACCACGGAACCGGGATTTTCCCGAAGGTACCTCCGGGCACCGGCAAGTGCATGAGATGACTCGAGAGCAGCGAGAATCCCTTCTTTTCGGGCCAACTCGTCGAGAGCATCCAGTGCCTCGACGTCGGTCGCCTCAACATAAGTCGCACGCCCGGAATCGGCGAGGAAAGCGTGCTCCGGGCCGACGCCGGGATAGTCGAGACCTGCTGAGATCGAGTGTGTCTCGTAAACCTGACCGTCGTCATCCTGGAGGAGATAGGAGTAGCTGCCATGGAGGACCCCCGGGGTGCCTCTGACTATGGTCGCCGCGTGGTCTCCCACCCCGGGACCGCGGCCCCCGGCTTCGACACCGATCAAGGCAACGTCGGCGTCGTCGACAAAAGGATGGAAGAGACCGATCGCATTGGATCCTCCCCCAACGCAGGCGATCACAGCTCGCGGTAGCTCCCCGGTGGCAGCTTGAAATTGTGCCCTCGCCTCGCGGCCGATCACCGATTGAATCTCCCTGACCAGCCAGGGGTAAGGATGTGGACCAACTGCCGAGCCGAGGAGGTAGTAGGTCGATTCCGGATCCTTCACCCAGTCGCGCATGGCCTCGTTGATCGCGGCCCGTAAAGTGCGATCACCCGACTCCACCGGGACGACGGTGGTCCCGAGGAGACGCATTCGCTCCACATTTGGCGCCTGCCGTTCGATGTCGACTGCACCCATATACACAGTGCACTCGAGGCCGACACGGGCACATGCAGCCGCCGAAGCCACCCCGTGTTGCCCGGCACCTGTCTCCGCAATAACCCGCCTCGCCCCCATCTCCCGAGCGAGCAATGCCTGGCCAACTCCGTTGTTGATCTTGTGAGCACCGGTGTGCGCCAGGTCTTCTCGTTTCAGCCAAATCTCTCCTCCCCAACTCTCACCAAGCCGGTCGAGTCGGGTCAGCGGGGTGGGCCGCCCCACCCACGACGACAGGACAGATGCGAGTTCCTCCTGAAAAGCAGCATCACCGAGTAGGCGTTTCGCCTCCAACTCGAGACGCTTCAGGGCGGGCATCAGGACCTCGGGGACAAACAGGCCCCCAAATCCACCGATCCGGCCACTCTCGCGGAGAGGGTCGACAGCGATTTCGCTCATCCCGACAACTCCATTTCCGCCGCACGAGCTGCCGCTACGAATTTCTCCATCAGTCCGTGGTCCTTGACTCCGGGTATTCTCTCGATCCCGGAACTGACGTCGACCCCTCCGGGATTCAAAGAGCTGACAACTGAACCCACATTCGTCGGGTTCAGACCTCCAGCAACCACGATGTCGTGACGATGGTCGAGTTTTGCCAGTCTGTCCGGACTCGCCTGGTCGCCATGCCCACCCTTTCCCCGTCCCTCGACCAGAACCAGCCCGGATCCGGAAACGGCCCTGGCCGCCGCCACATCCCGACCGAGTTGATCGGAGTCATGGACAACGGGCACGGTCAATAAGCCCTCGGTGTCGGGAAGAGCGGTCGGCTCGGCCTGGTACAGGTCAAAGCCAATCCGACGATGCAAGGCGATGACCTCCCGGGGATCCGGATGGTAAAAAACGGCAACGGTTGACACACGACCTGCAGAAACAGCGATCAGGCCGGCAGCAGCCTCCGGGCTGACCTGGCGCGGGGACGGGCTGAGGACGATGCCAACTGCGTCGGCACCAGCTTGGATCGCCGCCTCTATATCAGCCTCATTTCTCACCCCGCAGAGCTTGATCCATAGGCTCACGTCGATACTCCCGCCGCCATCCGGGCCAAAAGGCCTGAAGGATCGTCCGATTTCATCAGAGAAGTCCCCACCAGGACTCCGTCGTACCCCATCTCCCGTAGTTCGACTACCCGGTCCGCGGAACCAATCCCACTCTCAGCTATTCGACTGGTCCCGGAAGGAAGCAAGCCCACGAGTCGCTCGTGGGATTCAGGTCGAACCTCGAGTGTTTCCAGATCGCGACAGTTCACCCCGACCAGGACATTCGGCTTCGATTCCCATGAGGCGTCGAACAGTGTGATGTCGGATTCTTCAAACACCTCTATCAGGGCAAACAGGCCCGCATCTTCAGTTGCTTCGACCAGCGCGGCCAGAGTTTCGTGATCGAATAGTCGTGCCACCAGGAGCACTCCGTCCGCCCCGAAAGCCCTTGCCTCCCAGACCTGATACGGGTCGACCAGAAAATCCTTGCGCATGACCGGGGTTTCAACCGTTTTGGCAACGGTTTGCATCAAACCCAACGACCCTCCAAAGCGGGTCGGTTCGGTGAGGACAGAAATGGCGGTGGCCCCGCCACTCGAATAGCTCAGCGCCAGGACCACCGGGTCGAAGTCACCAAGGGGGCCTTCGGTGGGAGACACCGGTTTTAGCTCGGCGAAGAGATGAAACGCTGACTTTCTCAGTGGCTTGACCTCCACCTTCTCCGCCCGCGACCGGATTTCGGGAAGAGACAGCATCTGACGGGCTCGCTCGAGTCGGGCACGACTGCCCTCTGCCATGGCTTCGAGGAAGTCAGCCAACGGAGGCCCCGATACTCTCAACCAAATGCAGAGCCCTGCCATCGGCCAGAGCCGATCGGGCCTGCTCTGCGCCGGCGACGATGTTCGGAGCCCTTCCCGAAACTTCGAGGGCCAGTGCCGCACCGAGTACGACTGCCTCGGCATGAGGCCCGGAGACCCCCGAAAATACCGCAATGATGCTCGCGGCGTTGTCCTCGGGAGTACCACCGAGAAGGTCATCGGGGCTGCAGCGCTCAAATCCGAAGTCAGCGGGATCGAGAATTGTCTCCGTGACCGATCCGGACTCCACCTCGAAACGATGAAATGTGCCGACCGGGGTGGGTTCATCCCATCCGTTCGAGCCATGGCATACGAAAACTCGCTTCATTTCGGTGGAACGCAGCGAATCGGCCATCAGACGGGCGGCCTCGAGGCTCCACGCTCCGATCAGCGCATAGCCGGGCCGGGCCGGATTAGTCAGCGGTCCGAGCATGTTGAAGATGGTACGGACCCCCAGTGACTTGCGGATGGGGACGACGGCACCCATCGCGGGGTGGTAATACGGGGCAAACAGGAACGTAAAACCAATCCGGCGAAACATTACTCCCGCTTCCTGTTCGTCGAGCGGGATCTTCAACCCGATCGCCTCGAGGACATCGGCACTGCCGGACTGGCTGCTCATCGATCTATTGCCGTGTTTTACGATCGGAACTCCGGCAGCGGCGGCCAGTAGGGCTGAGGCAGTCGAGAGATTCAAAGACCCCGAGTTGTCTCCGCCTGTTCCGACCACATCGCAGGCATCGTCCGCATTGAGATCGGGTCGCAATGCCAGACGCCTCATCCCGTTTGCAAATCCCCGCACCTCTTCGGGGGTCTCACCGCGCGACCGGAGCGCAACCAATACGGCGCCGACCACGACGGGATCGAGCTCACCTGAAGTCAGCCCGGACATGAGCGCGTCGGCCTCGTCGGCGGTGAACCGCCTGCCATCGAGGATGGCATCGAGAGACTCCTTCATCCGGCTGACTCCAGGTCGAGAAAATTTCGAAGCAGGAGGTCCCCACCCGGGGTGAGAAGGCTCTCCGGGTGAAACTGGACCCCTTCCACCGGGAGGTTCCGATGCCGGATCCCCATGACAACGCCCTGTGAGGTGAAGGCTGAAACTTCCAACTCATCGGGCAATTCCCCCTCGGTGACGACCAGCGAGTGGTATCGGCCCGCGTCAAACGGATTGGGAAGCCCCGAGTAGAGGGTCCGGGAGTCGTGGTACACCGGTGACGCCTTACCGTGTCTCAGTTCGGGTGCCCTGGTCACCTCTCCACCAAGGGCCACCGCGATCGCCTGATGGCCGAGGCACACCCCGAGAATGGGCAGTTCGTCGAGCAAGGCCGATATCAGCGCCACACTCTGGCCGGCATCCTCGGGACGTCCGGGGCCGGGCGAAATCACAAGATGAGTGGGATGGAGCTCCCTCGCCGTTTCGACCGAGATCCCGTCATTGGTCCTGACGATCACTTCAGCACCGAGAATGCGCAACGCCTGGACCACGTTGTAGGTGAACGAGTCGTAATTGTCGACGAGGAGGACCCTGGTCACGACAAGCCCTCGGCGGCCATCTCGATCGCCGATCGCATGACGTCGCTCTTCGACATCACTTCCTCCCACTCGGTATCGGGATCGCTGTCAGCCACGATGCCGGCACCGGCCTGAAATCGGTAGGACGACCCTTCCATGACGATGGTCCGAATCGTAATCGCCTGGTCCATCGACCCTCCATGCCCGAAGTAGCCAACAGTGCCGGCGTAGAAACCACGTCTGGTTGGCTCCAGCTGCTCGAGCAATTGCAAAGCTCTGACTTTGGGAGCTCCTACCACCGTCCCGGCCGGGAAGACTGAGGCGAAAACGTCGAAACAGTCGATATCCTGCTCGACTCTCCCTCGTACTCCACTCACGAGATGCATCACGTGGCTGTATCGCTCGACAACACGAAAGGGGTCGACGACGATGCTGCCTGGAACCGCGACGCGACCCAGGTCGTTGCGGGCAAGGTCGACGAGCATCACGTGCTCGGCGGCTTCCTTGGAGTCGGCGAGGAGTGCATGTTCTGCATCTCGATCTTCGCCGGGATCATCGGATCGCGGCCTGGTGCCCGCGATCGGCCTCAATTCAGCCTCGCCATCGGAGTATCTCACCAGGGCCTCCGGAGACGAGCCAATGATCTGGCGGTCGTCGAGATCGATGAAGTACATGTATGGCGACGGGTTGAGGAGCCGCAGCCCTCGATAGACATCGAAAGGATTGACGTCTGCCACCCCTTCGAAACCAATGCTGACGACCAGCTGATAGATGTCGCCGGCGCCGATATGGTTTTTCGCGCTCTCCACTGCGCGAACGAACTGGTCCTTCTCCATGGTCGGAGTAGCGGGTCCGGCAGTTCTGGCATAGCCATTGCCCCCGGGGATGCCCCCGGCCAGCAGGTCGACAACCCGTGAACGCAATGCCATACGCTCGTCCTCTGTTCCGGCATGGAGAAGGGCCGCCCGACGGCTGAGGTGGTCGAAGACGAGAACGGACGACGGCGCGTAGAAGGCCATCTCGAGTTCGTCGTCACGGCCTCCGCCGGCGCCCGGTATCCGATATGCAAAGTCAAATCCGACGGCCCCGACGAGGCCCCCATGGAAGGGAACTCCGGCGCCGACTGGCCCGGGTCGAGGTGCGATGTCGAGGACCTGTCGGAGTGAAGACATCAAAGCGTCGATCGAACCGTCAGTCTTGAATGTTTGGTCACCGGCGCTGATCTCACCCCCTCGACAGGACACTCTCAACCCATCGCCGAAGCCGATAAATGAGTACCTACCTACACGTTCGCCATGCTCCACGCTTTCGAGAAGGAAACATGGGCGGAGAGGAGTCAGCTTGAGGTATGCCGACACCGGTGTGTCGAGATCGGCTGCTATATCAAATATTCGCTTCATCGAGATCCTCACTCCGCGGAGAGATGGGCAAACAAAAACCCACCTTGACCGGAGGTGGGTTGCTATTGCGTCAGGGCAAGAATTCTGTTCTTGACTAGGACGCCACCTCCGGCGCGTTCCACTTCCACCACCAGGTGGCAAACGTGTTCGGCGAGAGGTGTTGGCCTGTCATGTCGGACGTCACCGTAAGACAAAGGCGCCCGTACGTCAAACCTGCACTAGCGAGTCGGGTGAGCAAAGACCTCGGCCGATTCGATCATGTCGTCCGGGCCAGACCGTCGGTACCACGCCCCGTATTCCCGTGACAGGACCATGGCAGACATTCCGTGAGCGACGATCGAAATCATGACGGTCCATACCACTACAGAGAATATGGAGTCGGCAATGGGAACCCCCGACTCCTCCAGGAGAAAAACGCCAAACAGGATCGAGGCAAGGCCTCGAGGCCCGAACCAACCGATGAACAGTTTGGTCGGAGTTCGCACCCCGGAACCGATTAATGCAATGGCGACCGGAATCATCCGAATCACCGTCAACGACAGGAGGGCGTAGCCGATCGAGGCCCAGGAGAAGTTGGTGATCGCGTCTTCGACAACGATCAGCCCGAATAGGAAGAAGGTGATCAAGGTCAACAGTTCCCCCTCATCTGCCGCAAAGTCGTATGCCCCTTCGCAATGTTCCCGTGCCGCAATTCCGAATCCGATTCCAGCCACAAAAGCGGCAACGAAGCCGTTTCCACCGATCATGGGGGCAAGAGCATATGCCGCCACCCCGATTGCCATCGTCCCCAACTGGCGCATTACCCCTTCGACCATACGGCGCGATACCGCCCAATCGAGCGCCTTGCCGCCCAACCAACCGATGGCAAGGCCGACAGCCACACCGAAACCGATCTCGGTTGCGAGAAGAGAGATGAAACCCCGGTCCTCGAGGCCGGCCTCTTCTTCGAGCAAAATGACCGCCGCGGTTATCACCGGGAGCATGATCCCGTCATTGAGACCGCTCTCGACGTTGATCGTCTGGCGAATGCTCACCGGAACCTCCTCGCTGATCACGACGGGCTTGCCCAGCGCAGCGTCCGTTGGCGTCAGGATGGACGCGAGGACCAACGCCGCTGCCAGATCGTATGATTTGAACACCAAAAGCGCTACGGCCGTCCCGGCGATAATCGTGAGGGGTAGCCCGATGCCGAGCAACCGAAGGGGAAGCCGGGCTTCGGTCCGGAGCCTCCGTGCATCGATTCTGATCGCATCGGTGAACAGGACCAGAAGGAGGGTCGCCTCGGCGAAGCCCCCCACTGCCCCGGTGCCAAGAGACGGATATTCGATCAAATCGGCACCTGCCGAGCCCAGCAAGATCCCGGCGCCGGCAAAGAGCATCGGGGCACTTACAACTGAGCGTTCCATGGCCCGGGATGCCAGAGAGTATGCGAAAACGAGTACAGCAATTACGGCAAGGAGCACCACGGCGACACACTATCGCCGTTAGTCCGGTGCTGTCGGATTCTGATAGGCCCCAACGTCTACGCCAAATGACGAGAGCATGGTCATCGTCCTCGAGAAAGATCCACCGTCCCGACCTGCCGGGAACACGTGGTAGCTACCACGATCCACCACCGTGGGAACCGCCTCCATGTCCACAAATCTCCAACTCCCGTCGGCCCATTGCGCCGTTGCCACCGCAAGGAAACCTTCGCTGGTGGCGACAGTGTGGAGTTGGCCGGACAACAGGTTCCCCAGGCCATAAACCACATACTCGTCACCGATCATCCCGACGGGGCCGACCACATGGCTGTGATGCCCCACAACCAGGTCGACCCACGGCGATCTGGACAGCTCCTCGAAAATGGCGACCTGCGCTTCGGTCGGATTGGCCCGGTACTCGGTGCAGCAATGGACACTGACCACGACTAGGTCGGCGCCGGCCCATCGGGCCCGTCCTGCCATCTCCAGCATCGCCCTCACATCGAGGCGTTGCGCCATCCAATCCTTGCCCGATGGGGTGCTCAAACCGTTCAGCCAGTAGGTCCCGGCGATATGGGCGACGGTGAGGTTTCCCAGGTCGTAAATCGTTGCCGACGCCGCCTCCTCCGGAGTGCGTGCGGTACCAGCGTGTTTTAGACCCGCGATATCGAGTATGTCGAGGGTGTCAACCAGACCCTTCTCCCCCTTGTCCGCTGAGTGATTCGATGCCGTCGAACAACCGTCGAATCCGGCTTCAGCGATCCCTTCAGCCAATTCGTGTGGGGCGTTGAACTTGGGATAGGAAGAAAGATCGGTATTGGTTGGAGTAAGAGGTACCTCGAGATGACATATCGCCAAATCGGCCGATGAAACGATCGGTTTGATCGCGCTGAACAGAGGTTTGAAGTCGAACCCGGTGGCACCGGTGGACGCGCTCCGACGCACACCGTTGTGGACCAGGATGTCTCCGCCGAACACCACCGTCGCAACCTTTACATCGGGCTCGATGACTCTCGTCGCCATGGAAAACTCTCGCCGGTCGAGAAGATGCAGGTTTTGCGACCCTACGCCGGGGACAAATAGGGGCCGTGGGGCAGCAAGCGGGCGGGTTATCGATGCGGCCGTCAGTGAGGCGTCCCGAACAGGTGATGGGGCCGTCGTGGAGCGCACCGGGGTCACCGTAAACGCGGTAACGCCGGTCATTGCCACGGCGGCAAGCAGCACCGTGTACCGATAAAGGAGTCCGCTCATTTGGACCGATCAGTCTGACACCGGTAGTCCAAAATCGGCGGCAAAGCCTCCTAACTGAAGTCCAACTCCCCGTCCTCGACGGAGACTTTGATGCTCTGACCCTCTACGAACGTGCCATCGAGGAGTCCTCGGGCCAATTGATCCGCCACGCCGGCCTGAATCAGACGCTTGAGGGGTCGAGCCCCGTAAACCGGGTCATAGCCGCGTTGTGCGAGGAGATCGAGAGCCTCATCGTCAAATGCGACGTCAATGCGGCGCTCGCCGAGACGGTGCTTCAAAGTTTCCAATTGGATCTCCACGATCTCGCGCAGATCGTCACGGCTCAACCGATCAAACACCACGATGTCATCGATTCGGTTGAGAAATTCCGGGCGAAAGTGACCTCTGACGGCATCCAGCACCCGATCTCTGATGGTCTCGGTAGGCAGGTCGGGATCGATGTACTCCGATCCGAGGTTTGATGTCATTATCAATACTACATTGGTGAAATCTACGGTTCTTCCCTGACCATCGGTGAGCCGACCGTCGTCGAGCAACTGGAGCAAAACGTTGAAAACATCCGGGTTTGCCTTCTCGATCTCGTCGAGCAAGACCACGGAGTACGGACGTCGACGAACGGCCTCCGTGAGTTGACCACCCTCGTCGTAACCTATGTATCCCGGTGGTGCGCCGATAAGCCTGCTCACCGAATGCTTCTCCATGTACTCGGACATGTCGAT
>JBGTFH010000081.1:0-1623 GCA_041747375.1 Acidimicrobiia bacterium | reverse complement strand
TGCGATCACCAGCGATGTCCGGTCGGCCATGAGCCTTTCGATAGCGTCCTGGATCAATGCTTCGGATCGCGTGTCGA
The DNA here is from genome assembly GCA_041747375.1 of Acidimicrobiia bacterium. GTDB lineage: Bacteria > Actinomycetota > Acidimicrobiia > Spongiisociales > ZC4RG35 > MA-ANB-1. Next base: position 1,546 of record JBGTFH010000081.1, on the reverse strand, counting down.
GATGCGATGTCGCCTCGTCGAGCACGAGGACCTTCGGGTCCTTGAGGATCACCCTGGCGATGGCAACACGTTGTTTCTCGCCACCCGACAACCGGTAACCGCGCTCGCCCACCATGGTCTCGTATCCGTCGGGCAGTGACGAGATGAACTCGTGGATGTTGGCAGCCCGACAGGCATTCTCGAGCTGTTCGAGAGTGGCATCGGGTCGGGCGTAACGCAGGTTTGCGGCGATCGTGTCGTGGAACAGATAGGTCTCCTGGGTCACGACTCCGATGTTCTCCGCGAGTGACGCGAGACTGACAGAACGCACGTCGTGGCCGTCGATGAGCACACGGCCTTTCGTCACGTCGTAGAGGCGCGGAAGCAGGTAACTGATCGTGGTCTTGCCTGCCCCGCTGGGCCCAACGAGTGCCACGAGCTGACCAGGGTCGACCGAGAACGACACATCCTGCAGCGCCCACTCACGGGAGGCCGGCGACATCGGTGTGGCGGTCTCTGGTAGGGTCCCCCCGGATCTGCCCCTGGCCCGGATCCGCTTCACGCCTTCCAGGCCTTCGTACCCGTCCGTGTGGTAGGTGAACCACACGCCGTCGAACGTGACCCGACCCTCGAGGTCGCCCAGATCAACGCCGTCTTCGGGGTCGGGCAGGTCGGTGGCGAGATCGATGATCTCGAAAACCCGTTCGAACGACACGAGAGAGGTTGCGAACTCGACCCGGCTGTTCGAGATCGCCGACAACGGGCCGTACAGCTGCACCACAAGGGCGCCGAACATCACGAGGGTTCCCGTGGTGAGCTCGCCCTGGATGGCGTAGTAGCCGCCCAGCCACCACACCACGGCGGTGCCGGCGGCAGAGACCAGGCCGAGGGCTGCGAAGAACCAGCGGCCGATCATGGCACGCCGAATCCCGAGATCCCGCACGGAGCCCGCCTCGATTCCGAACCGATGCGACTCGTCCGGGCCACGATTGAACAGCTTGACGAGTAGCGCACCGCTGACGTTGAACGTCTCCTGAAGGATTCCGGACATGGTGGCGTTGTGCTCCATCTGCTGTTCGGTGACCCTGCGCAGGATCTTGGCGATCCTCCGCGCCGGGAACACGAACAATGGGAGGGCCGCGACTGCAAGCAGGGTGAGCCGCCAGTCGGCTCCGATCATCACGGCCAGGATCGCCACCACGGAGACGACATTGGAGAGGATCGAAACGAACGTGCCGGTGATTGCCTGTTGGGCTCCCACCACATCGGAGTTGAGCCGCGAGATGAGCTCGCCGGTCTTGGTGGCGGTGAAGAACCGCAACGACATGCCCTGGAGGTGTTCGTACAACTCCCGCCTGAGGTCATAGATGATCCCCTCACCGGCGAGCGACGACCAGTAACGCTGGAGAACGCCGATCAATGCGCTTGCCACCGGCACGGCAATGACCCCCAGTCCCAACATGGTCAACAGACCGAGGTCGCCCTGCGGAATTGCCACGTCGACGATCTCGCGGGTCAACAACGGGGGGATCACACCCAACGCCGAGATCACGAGAACCGTGACGAG
>JBGTFH010000080.1:0-4992 GCA_041747375.1 Acidimicrobiia bacterium | reverse complement strand
GCACCATTGTTGCGAAAGAGAGTTGGAAGAGAGCATTGATCACGCCCAGCGCAATGGCCATCGGCTTGAACAGGGGATGGCTCCATAGCCAGTGAACGCCTTCCTTGAGTTCGCGTTTGAACGAGCGCTCAAGCTTTTCGCCCGGTTCGCCCGTCTCTTTTGGGCGGAAGTGACCGGAGATCGTGAATACCAGAGCCGCAGAAATTGCGAACGTTCCAGCATCGACGAAGAATGGGAGCGCAAAAGCGACAGCCAGGAGGAAACCGGCAATCGGTGGGCCGATGAAGGAGTTCATCACCATTTCCGCTCCCCACATCCTGCCGTTGGCCCGCTCGAGGTTGTCCTTGGAGACAATCGAGGGCAGGAGCGTCTGAGCTGAGTTGTCTCTCAGCACCTCGGCGATCCCGAGGAGTAGCGCGGCGGCGTATATGACGAACAGAAGGAATCCGGCGTTGGGAGGCACCGGGGCAGTGCCGTTGGCGATCTCATCCGGTGTTCCCAGTCCAGATTGCGAGGCCAATACGGCAAATCCAACTCCCAGAGTGATGAAGAACCGGATGATGTCCATAAACCCGACCAGCTTGCGACGGTCGACACGGTCGGTAATGACGCCGGCGGGCAAGGAGAAGATGAGCCAGGGAATCCTGGTGGCCACTGCCACCAACGCGATGTGGAGCGGGTCCCGGGTTACCGCCGAGGCCAACCATGGGTATGCCACGACTGCAACGCCGTCGCCGAAGTTCGAAATAACCGAAGCGGTCCACAGTTTCCCGTAGTTGAGACCGAGCTTTTGTTTCGTCGCTCCCCGGCTCATCGATCGGGGAGGTGGGGTCGATCGGTGGGATAGAAGGCGACGAGCATCCCGTAGGTCACCCCGCCTTCCCGCGGTTCGGAGGCAAACTCTTGAGCGAGCTCACTGACGCGCATCACCCATTCCGCCGCCCGATCCTCGGGAATCCTTGCGTAGCGAAGTGTGCTCATCATTGGTGCACCGTTTTCAAACCCGTAGCCAACCGATGCCTTGGAGAATTCGGCCGCAGCCGACGTGAGGAAGTAGTCAGGGCTTATCTCGAGATCGGTATCGAACCTGGATGTAAGGAGGAAGGTCCGGGCGGTGCGACCGTAATACTTGGCCTCGATCGCCCGGACCTTCTTAGTGCGAACTACCTGAATCAGGCCGGCCTCCTCCATCACTCCGACATGGTGTCCGACCGTTCCCTTGGGCCGGGAGAGAGCGGCCGCAAGTTCACTGACGGTGGCGGCTCGCTCGAGGAGAAGGTCGGCTATTTGCATCCTGGTGTCGTCAAAAAGGGCCTTGAACTGTTCGACATTCTCGAGAGGAAGGGTCTCCTCGAGTTCATAGTCAGGTGACAGTCGGTCGGCCATTCCCGTATGGTCGACTATTCCCGACCATTTGTCAACTGTTTCCGATGATCAAACCGTCCAGATCTTCGGCGCGGGTCACCTTGATGTTGGCGGGGTCACCCGGAACTATCGTCACCTCGAGGTTGGTGAATTCATGAACCACCGCCATGGTGTCGGGCCCCGTATAACCGGTTCTAGCCGCTGCAGCATAGGCCGCCTTCAACTCGGGGCCCCAGAAGACTTGAGGGGTTTGAACCCGGATTGGCCCCCTGGTCGGGTGGACGACTTCGTTGTCGATCCCAAGCCCGTCCGGTTCCAAACCGGGAACCGCGCCGCCGCTCAATGCCGCCTCCTCGAACAGGGAGTCGATCAGATGGCGGCTCACCGCAGGCCGGGCCCCATCGTGGATGCCGATCAGGACGCTAGGCGGCGTCGCAGCGATGCCATTGGTTTCGCTGTGAGTCCGATTCTCGCCACCGGCGACGACGATGAGATCGGGTGACGCGAATCGTTCGATGAGGTCCCCTCGAACTACCAGGACTATCTGGTCAACAAAGGGAGCCACCGAGTCGATGGTGTGGTTGAGCATCGGTTTGTGGTCTATCCGCGCCAGGAGTTTGTCGGAACCGAATCGCGTGGAACTCCCGCCCGCGACGATGATCATCGTCCGTTGGTTCATCCCGGGCTCGTCATTGGTGCGGTCCCCGTGCCTTGCGACCTCTGAGCGCCCAGTAAGTGACCAGCGCAGCGACTCCACCCGCAACCGCGGCACCAGACAGTTTGTTCTCGTTGATCCGGTCCCTGAGGGAAACAGGGGACAAGAAACGACGGACCTCCCAGCCTCTTTCTCTTGCAATTCGCTCCAGGTCTCCGTCGGGGTTGACCACGAATGGGTGCCCGACCAACTCGAGCATGGGAACATCGGTTGCAGAGTCGCTATATGCGTAGCTGCGGTTGAGATCGATCCCCTCTCGGTCGGCCATTTCCCGGATCGCAGCAGCCTTGCCGGGTCCGTACATATATTGCTCGATTTCGCCGGTGTACCTGCCGTCAGGCCCGATGGAGGCCCTGGTTGCGATCACATCGTCAATCGATAGGTATCGACATAGCGGTTTGACAATCTCCTCGGGGCTCGAAGAGACCACGATGATGCGCCGTCCCTCGCCCCGGTGACGCTCGATGATCGCCAGCGCCTCAGAGAACACAAGGGGCGGGACGATCCCATCGACGGTCTCCTCGACGAGGGCGACAATTTCGCCCTGGTCCCACCCGCTGGTGAGATTGGCAAGTTCATCCTTGACCCTCTCCAATTGGTCGTGGTCGGCCCCGAACACCTGGTAATAGGCCTGGGCAATACCTGCTTTGGCCAGAGTACGCCGGTTGAGCAGGCCCGCCTTGAAAAGGGGCTTGGTGAAGGCGAGTGTCGACGACTTGGCAATGATGGTCTTGTCGAGGTCAAAAAAGGCTGCCTCCGTCATCGCATCCAAGTTAGCCCGGCCCCGGAGAAATCAACCCTCTTGTCTTCGGCTTCCCCACCCCATACGTTCCCAGGATGAGAAGTGGGAGAAGACAGATTCTCGGGTTGCGCTCAGAGGACCCTGTTCTGAATTTGATCGGCCCGATCGGCTTGGGTCTGGCGACGGAATCCGCGCTCATCGTCGACCTCGTTGGCGATTTCCCTAGTAGGTCGCTCGCTGAGATCCGGGACGAAGGGCCACGTCTCGACGAGTTGAGCCCGGGTCGGCGCGGGGTGGCAACTATCGCAGCGGGCCCCGTCACCGCCACCGAATTGAGCGAGGCGATCGAGACAATGATCTCCAGCTGGCCTGCCATCGTGATCCGATCCGACGGGCTCCGCTGGACAGGCCCCACCGTCCCGTATCGAGGTGTTTATCCCGGGATCCGAATCTCCCAGGACGCTGCGCCTGCGGTCTGGCAGATCGCCCCCGGGGCCGGATACAAGAAATTCCACGGTGTGGTGATGCCCCGGATCAGCCACAGGTCGACCCTGTCGATGCTCAATGGCCGAATTCCGCGGGCACAATCCTGGGTCGCCGCCTGGCGTGGGGTCTGGGGGATGCCGTGGGCCTAGTGGAGCGTGTAGCCGGATTGGTTGCCGAGAACGGTTGGTCCTCGGCGACGGATCATCGAATTACCCATGAGGCAAACCGTGTGCTCGCCTTCGAATCCCCACGGGCGACACCAGACATTTTGCGTGGTGTCGTGGCCGACGTCGTTGGTTTGGGGCCTCTCGATCGTTTGGCCAACGACGACTCGGTGACCGACATTCTGGTAAATGGCCCGACTGAGGTGTGGGTTGACCGTGGCGGCGCACTGGAGCTGACCGACATCAGATTCTCCTCGATCCAGCACTTGATGGCAACAATCGAACGTGCCCTGGCAAGGTTGGGGCTGCGCGTCGACCGGTCCTCGCCGACCGTCGATGGCCGTTTGGAGGACGGATCTCGAATTCATGTAGCGATTCCGCCGGCCACCGTCGACTATCCGGTGGTTGCCATCCGCCGGTTCAACCAAACGGTTGGATCTTTCCATCAGCTTGTAGAAATTGGCGGTGCCAAAAATGGTGAGGTCGACTTCCTCACCGGTTCCACCCGTGACGGGTTGAACATCGTCGTGTCCGGAGGAACCGGTACCGGCAAGACCACTCTCCTCAATCTGTTGGCCACTGCGATCCCGGCCGGTGTCCGACTCGTAACAATCGAGGACGCCGCCGAATTGAACTTTCCCGGCCATGTCGTTCGTCTGGAGGCCCACTCTGCAAATGCGGAAGGATTCGGTGAGGTGACGATCCGTCAACTTCTCAGGGCTTCTCTCCGACTCCGACCCGATCGGATAATTCTGGGGGAAGTGCGCGGTGCTGAAGCACTCGATCTGGTCACAGCCCTGAACACAGGTCACCGGGGGTCGATGTCGACGGTCCACGCCAACTCGCCGGAGGAAGCGTTGTGGCGTCTGGAGACCCTGGCACTTCTCGATGGTGCTGCGTCGCCGAACGCCGTAAGGCGTCAGCTCATGGCGGCGGTCGATGTCATCGTCCAGGTTGCCCGGTTGCCCGAGGGCAGGCGGATTGTTGCGATCGCCCGGATCGGGCGCGACGGATCGATCGAGGACGTCCATGTTTGAGATGTTCCTGGTCGTGATCGCAATGGGAGCGGGTGTCGATCTTCGGGTCGTGGTGGTGATCGCGATGGCCCTCTGGTTTCCCCTGCTTTCGGTGTCACTGCTGTTGTTTCATCTGATCCGGAGTCGGCCCGGCCGGGACACTCGCGCGGCGACATTCTGTCAGGAGGTGGCCCGGGAAGTCAGAGCCGGTGAGAGCTTGCGGAACGCTCTCGACGGCGGGGCACAGATCGTTGCCGCCTCCGCGATCTCTCACGCGATTGCATCCGGCGACACGATTGAACAGCTGTTGCCAGCACTCCGACGTGAGTTTCCCGAGGTCGGAGAAGAGCTAGCGAGTGTGGTTCAATCGGTGGCCGTGTCAGGGGCATCGGCGGCACCCCTGTTCGACGAACTTGGCGATCTGGCGCTAGCGCAGGTCGAAATGGCCGAGGAAATCAAGGTTGCCACCGCCCCAGCGCGGGCATCGGCCCTGGTGTTGGTGGG
>JBGTFH010000079.1:0-1570 GCA_041747375.1 Acidimicrobiia bacterium | reverse complement strand
GATCGTGAAGACCCCGACACCCTCACCCACCTCGAGGCGGAAAACGCCCACACCACAGAGGCCACCGCTCATCTGGCGGGCTTGCGTGAGGCCATCTTTGGCGAGATCAAATCCAGGGTCCAGGAGACCGACCTGTCGGCTCCGAGCCGCAAGGGTGAATGGTGGTACGCCACCAGGACCGAGGAGGGGAAGCAGTACGCCATGTACGTGAGGATGCATGGCTCACCGGATGCGCCCGAGCAGTTGCTACTCGACGCCAACCAGCTCGCCGAGGGTCACGAGTTCTTCCAGATGGGTGTGTTCGCCGTCTCCCCCGACCATCGCCGCGTTGCCTACTCGGTCAACACCGATGGCAGCGAAGAGTTCACCATTCGCATCCGCGACCTCGAAACCGGGGCGGACCTACCGGATGTCATCGAAAAGACCTACTACTCGGCCGCCTGGTCGGCCGACGCGTGCTACCTCTTCTACACCACCATCGACGCCGCCCACCGCCCCGACAAAGTGTGGCGTCATCGACTCGGGATGTCGCAGTCCGAAGACGTGGTGGCCGTCCACGAGACCGATGAGCGGATGTTCCTCGGCATCGGGACCAGCCAGGACGATCGGTACCTGCTGGTCGGCGCTGGCAGCCAGATGACCAGCGATGTTCGATTTCTCGATGCGTCACAGCCAACCGGCGCGTTCGGGGAAGTCCTGCCCCGCGTTCACGGTGTTGAGTACTCCGCCGAGCACAAGGACGGTCGCTGGCTCGTGGTCACCAACCACAATGCCCTCAACGGACGGCTGGTCACGGTGTCGGTCGATGACCCCTCCGATCAATCCGACCTGATCCCTCACGACCCTTTACGCAAGGTGAGCGGAGTCATGGCGTTGGCCGGTCACGTGATCGTGGCCGGCAGGCGGGACGGACTGACAGCGATCACGGTGATTCCGGACGCGGGTGGATCCTTCGATCTCGATTTCGACGAACCGGTGTACTCGGTTGGTGTCGGGCGCAACCTCGAATACGAGACAGCAACACTCCGCATCTCGTACCAATCGCTGGTGAGCCCGGCGCGAGTGATCGACGTTGACCTTCTCACCGGTGTGCACACACTCGTCAAGGAGACCCCCGTCCTGGGTGGCTATGACCCTGCGGACTATGTGTCCGAACGAGTGTGGGCCACGGGGACCGACGGCGCGCGGGTGCCCATGTCGGTGGTGTACCGATCTGATCTCGACCGGTCAGGATCGGTGCCAGTCCTGCTGTACGGGTACGGCTCCTACGAGGCCACGATGGACCCCTGGTTCTCGGCCGCCCGCCTGTCATTGCTTGACAGGGGAGCAGTGTTCGCACTCGCTCACGTCCGGGGCGGTGGCGAAATGGGACGCCTCTGGTACGAGGAAGGCAAGATGTCGAAGAAGCTCAACACCTTCACCGACTTCATCGCCTGCGCCGAACATCTGATCTCGGACGGGTGGACCACACCCGATCAACTGGTGATTCGTGGAGGTTCCGCCGGGGGTTTGCTGATGGGAGCCGTCACGACGATGCGGCCCGAACTGTTCACAGCGGTGGTGGCCGAGG
>JBGTFH010000078.1:0-112243 GCA_041747375.1 Acidimicrobiia bacterium | reverse complement strand
CGCTCCGGGTCGTCTGGAGCGGTCGGATGGGGACGTTTGATGGCGACACGACGGTTGAGTCGTGTGTCCAGCGCTTCCCAGACGGTGGCCATACCGCCCGAAGCGCGGACCTCAACCAGTTCGTACCGGTCGTCGATCATTCTTGGCACCAGAAGAAATTACCCACTTGTAAGAAGTCTGACACTTTCGGCGGCATAGGTCCTAACCGCTAGTCGGTTTTGACCCTTTTCCTCCTCGACTATTTGATAGCTGCGGTAGTCGCCCCTTCGGTCTGACCGAAGTCCCTCATGTTCGTCGAGCAATGGTTTGCTAGGCCGGACGGGGTTCTCAGCAATCGGTTCGAATACGGATGGCAAGTGCTGCGTCCCGGAACTTTGGGGGCAACTGGTCCAGATGTCGGCGACCTTCGGGCGTGATTTCGATCTCATACACAGGGGTTTTCCTAGATCTGATCCTTGAGTTTCAGTCTCTGAGTCGTCGTCCCGGAGGGTGCGGCCGCCATTCATTTGAGTTCGCTGCGTACTTGATGCCCCGCCCTGCACGGGCTTTGAGGCAGTTGTGGTGATGCGGGACACCCACTGACGGCTCGTTGAGTAACGCCCTGAAATCTCATCCTTGAGCGATGGCGGATCCGAATGGAAGCGTGACTCAATCCGCCCTCGCCAATCGATCTACACCCGATCTTGCAACCCAGGTCTCCATAATCCGTGCCTCTCCGACAATTGTCGACGCTTTGAAGAAGCTCACCCAACTCATCGAAACTGCAAGGCATGGACTCGAAGATCCGCGACCTCTCGAAGTCCTTATTCAGAATCGAGCCTCGGACCCACTGCCCGCCTATATGGCAATCGCTGCTTTGGCTCATGTTCGAACCGCCCGGGCAGCCGATCTGTTGATAAGGCTTTTATCCGATCACGATCCAACGATACGACACTATGCGGCCGAGGCGATAGGTCGGCGGCGACCGCTAATGCAAGCCCTGGATCCACTCCTCGAAATACGCGATGAAGGCGGATTCGGCACGATGATGGCCGAGCTGACCCTCGAATCTTGGTTGCGAGATACACCCGAGCTGGCGTGGCGGAGGGGAGGAACACTTTCCGAAAGGCTGCTGTGGCTCTCCGAGCAGCCTCCGACAGGTCCAAGGTCACAGTCAGCTTCAGGTTCCAAGCGCATTGCTCAAGTCCTCATGCAAGGCAGGGTCGATGCCGGACTGACGGCGGCGGCGAGTGGCGACGGTGGTGGCCTAATCACGCTCCAGGTTGGACTCACACGCGAACTCGGGGCCCGAGAAGACATCGACGAGGCGTACCTCGTAACCAGGGCTGTCCAAGGAGATGCTCCGGTATTTGGCGAATCTGTCGAGAGTGTTGGGCCAGGCGGGTTCATCTCGCGACTGGACTTCGGGCCAGCCGAATACCTCACACGAAACGAGATGTGGGCATATCGCGCCGAGCTGGAACGAGAACTCGAAACCTTTCTTATCGAGAAAGGGCCGTTTCAAGCAATCCATCTTCGCTTTGCTGACGTCGGCACCTTCGCGGCCGCCAGGATTGCATCACGCCTCGAGATTCCCGTGGTGTTCACCCTGGCACCCGACCCACATTCGGTCATTGCGACTGCGGAGTCGACGGGGGATCTAACCCGAGCAAACTTTGGGGAGTGGGAGGCGAGGGAGCATTTTCTCTTCAGGGCGCGGATGGTCGAGCACATGGTCGAGAACGCCGACCGACTTGTCCTGCTGCCTCGAGCAAGACAACGTCAACAATTCCTCGAACTCATGAATGTCGACGTGGACGCATCAGATCGATTCGAAGTGATAGCTGAAGGCGTTGACTTTGAGGTGACTGAAACGGCCTCCGCTCAGGTCGTTGCTAGCAACAAGGGCGGAACGACACCGCGGGTTGTCGCCGAGTTGACAGAGCTGGTACGAGCCCTACCCGCGTCACGGCACAATTTGCCCCTTCTTCTAACTGCAGGTCGCCTCAGCCCGGTTAAAGGCCTCGATCGGTTGGTCGAGGCATGGGCAGGCGATCAACGCGTCAACAAAGAGTTCAATCTCGTGATAGTCGGCGGCAATCTGGACAACCCAAGCTCGGAGGAGACTTCGGTTCTTGACAGTATTCAGGCGGCTGCGCAAGCCCAACCGGGGTTAGTCCTACTCGGCGGTCGGTCACATCGAGAGGTCGCCCTGGTTATGGCCACCGCACAGCTCGGAATTGCGGGAATCATCGGTCCGAACGGGGTGTATATCTCCGGTTCGGCGAAAGAAGAGTTCGGGCTAGCGATCGTCGAGGCCATGGGTGCGGGTCTCCCGGTGATCGTCCCTCGTGTTGGCGGGCCGGCGACTTATGTTGATCACGAGTTCACGGGGTATTTGGCCGACACTCTCGATATCGAAGATTTGAGACGAGGAATCAGTTGGGCAGCCGGGGCACGGGGTTCCGAGATTCGCGCCTATGCCGGCCGCAGGCTAGTCAAAGCCGGGTACAGCCTCTCGGCCATGGCATCCGACCTCGCCGCGTTGTACACCAAAGAGAAACAAGGGGCCAGCGTGTCATGACCACAAGCGTCTTGTTCATCAGCCCGGACTATGCAAGTCACTACTACCCGATGAGTGCGATCGCCCGGGTGCTGCACTCGCGCGGGAACCGGGTTGTCTTCGCCACCGGCAATGCGCTACGCGCCAGGGTGTTGGACGATGGCTTCGAGCACTCGGATCTCACCCTAGGACCGGGAAACAACGCAGGATTGATGCGTACAAGAAGCCAGAGCACCGACGAAAGTTCTCAGATGGAGACATTTTTCGAGGCGTCCCGGCTCGGGATGGTGCCAGCTCTCAAACACCAGGCAAAGAGCAGACTTAGCGACCTTCTTTTCGAACCTGAACGTGTGACGTCGGACATCTCGACTTTGATCGACGCCTGTTCGCCCGACGTGACCGTCGCCGACCACCTCGCGTTCGGTGCGACCGCTGCACTTCGCGGACTCGGTCAGCCGTTCATGGGGTTTCATCCCGGCCACCCTTCCGCCATTCCGGTGGATGTCCCCTACGGGTATCCACCGCATTTACCGATCCGAATCAAGGTCGACGAAACCGGATTGAAAGAGCTGAAGGAGTTGTGCGTCCAGGTGTCGACGTCATTCACCAATGAATACAACCGAATGATCCAAGAGATCGATCCGGGAGCTTCGCAGCTAGACGACGCCTTCAAGGCAGTTTCACCTCACGGCACAATCGTCAACTACCCATCAGCTTTGGGGACGTCATATGGGCTGCCAACAAGTGTCCGATTCATCGGGTCGTCTGTCCGGAAGTCGCGGTTGACGCCTGAGCTCGCCCCCCTATTCGCCGAGCCCAGAAGCAGACCTCGCATCTATGTGTCCTTAGGTAGCTTTTTCTCAGAACGAACCGATATTCTCAGGAAGATCGTTACCGCCTTCAGACGAGAGCCGGTCGAGGTTGTAATGGCTCGCGGCGTCACCCCCTTATCGGAACTGGGTGACATCCCAAGCCATTGGACGATCGCAGAGCATCTCCCCCAACCTGCGGTGATCTCACGGAGCAGTCTGGTAATCACACATGGAGGCAACAACACAGTCACGGAGGCGCTCACAGCCGGTGTCCCACTATTGATTGGTCCGCTATCGACCGACCAGTTCGCAGCTGCGGCGGACATCGAAGCGGCGGGATTGGGAAGAGCATTCGACCCGAACCACGACTCGGCCAGCACGGTGGCCGACCTAGCGAGTGAGGTGATGTCGAATAACTCGCTAGCGGCCAGCGCCATAGGTCAGTCGCTACGAGCCAGACCGGGGGAAGTGGTGGCAGCCGATCTCATCGAGCAAAAGGCTCAGCTTGATCGATCTGGCCGAGAGGAAACTCCTTCCCACCGTGTGTAAAGATAAGCGATCCTCGGCAGGGGAGGCTTCAGACCATCACTACCAAGCCGTCGAACGTCGGTGTCGAAAGACGCCCGGACATCCGTGGAGGTGAACGCACCCATGTGGACACGAGAGAAAAAATGCCCTGTCGTGTCTGCGGTACCCCAATCCGTCGTTCGCAGCTAGGGGTCCGCAAGGTTTGGTGGTGCCCGGTTTTCCAACCGGACCGCTGAGTTTTGTAGCAGGTCCCGACTACTCATCCGAGGACGACCACGGCTTCGAATCACATATACAAGTCTCTCACGGAGCTACCTCACATGCCTCAGACCGAAGCCGTCCAAATGCACCAGATGACGGGTCTTGGTCGGCCCATCGATCTGAGCACCAAATCCAACATCATCGCAATCGCTGGATCGGCACTCGCAGGCGCTAGCTCAGTTCTGCTCTCCTGGCTCAGCACGGGCGATCTTGGTGTGCCGTCTGCCACAAGCGTCGCCATCGGTGTATTTCTGGCATGGGCTCTGGCGCGGGAGATTGATCCTGACACGGTGAGCAGCTCGTACCTGGCCATGGCGATTGCTGCAGTCATCGGCCTCATCTCGTCGCCGGCTGCGTTGGTCGTTGCGGTTCTACTACTGACGACGCGGGTCCTAGCCGGGACGGTCGGAACAGCCCTCCGGCCTCTCGACCTTCTCGTGCTTGCAGCCGCAGGCGGGTACGCCGGCAGTCAACCCGTCGCCTGGCCCATCGTTGGTCTCATGATCTATGCAGTGCGTCGCTCAGGAAATCCGCACGCCCGCATCGCCTCAGTTTCAATCGGTGTCATCTCGGTTGGGTCGGCTCTCATTTTCGTCACAGACCTAACGCCTGGCGTACCAGGACTGGGGACCTGGATCGTCCTCCTGGTACTCGCAGGAATTGGTTGGCGACACATCAGAAGTACCGCCGTCCATGGATCTGCTGACAGCGGCGCTCGTATTGCTTCTAGCGGTGTGGCAATTGCACGTCTCGGAACGCTGACCGCCATCGCTGCGGGAGCCGTGCTGGCACCCGAAACGGCCCTCGGTGACCTCGGTCCCGCTATCGCCGCCTTTACCGCGATGGCCGTTTGGCCGAGGCGGATCCCGACACCAGCAACGATTCTCGACGAGCCGACACCCGTTTTGGATCCAGCCGCCCCGTTGTTGTTTTAGCGATGAGCCGCTGCGGTAACGCACGGATATTGGTTGTGGGCGGAAGCGGGGTTCTCGGGGGTAAGGGCGCCAAGATTCTCGCCTCCTCGAGCAAGGGGTGCTGGATTGGTCCCTGATTCAAGCTGGTAGTTCACGAGTTGGACGGCGAGGGCAGAGTAACGACCTCATTGCGCTCAACGCCCGACTCGTTGTTCTCGATGCCAATCACTTTGCTCAACGCGAAGGCGATGGACGCCCACGTCGTCGCGATGAAAACGAGACCTCCAACGCTGAATATCAACGCGTCACTCATTTCTCTTCTCCGGTCAAGAGGAGGGTTCCGAGAGAATGAATGGCCGGGACCCAGAGACCGACGAACAGTCCCAATTCACGGTCGACTAAAAACCATAGGTAGACCGAAAACACGAATGACAGAAACGCCGCGATGAGAAAGACCAGTTTCGTCCGATGAAAAGGGCCCAGTCGTGACCAGATCCGTCGCGAACTTTCGGTGGTCGTTGTTGACATAGACATTGAATCTCCTTGTGGTGAGGCACAGTTGATTCGTACCAGGGCCAGGAAGGGGATGAGTCGCGGCCAATCCGGTACACAGGCAGACCGGATGTAGATCGTGGATCTTCTGAAAGCAGCCAACATCACCCGCTCGACAAGCTCGTATACATCCCTGTGGCGATCCGGGCCGAAATTGTCTTTCCGGCAGTGCGTGACGGAGGATTTGATCATCCGGAGCTGACTGCAGTTTCGAACAATTGATGTGAGCGACTTCAACTCAATTCTCATATCCGGGTCATCAGGTCTTCTTGGCACATCTCTCGCCGATGTGATGCGGCAACGTGGCGTGGAGGTCCGCCGTCTCGTCAGACGCGAGGTCCGATATGCAGACGAATACGAATGGGACCCCTACGAGGGCCGAATCGACGACCGAGCCATGAAGGGCGTCGACGTTGTCGTGAACCTCTCAGGAGCGAACATCGGTGAAAAGCGGTGGACCGGAGAGAGAAAGCAGATTCTGTACGACAGTCGAGTGGTCACCACGCGGTTCCTTGCGGAGCTCATGGCGAAATCCGAGGAGCCGCCTGCCGTGTTTGTCTCTCAGTCAGCCGTCGGAATCTACGGGGATAGAGGCGACGAAATCCTCACGGAAGGTTCAACCGTTGGCCCGGCCGACGACTTCCTCGCGAATCTCACGATCGCCTGGGAGGCGGCCGCTGAACCAGCTCGTGCATCGGGCGTTCGAGTCGTCCACCCCAGAACCGGGCTCGTCATGGCCGACGACGCCCCGCTACTCGACAAGTTGATTCCGCTATTTCGAGCCGGGATCGGTGGCCCCATCGGGAACGGTCAGCAATGGTGGAGTTGGGTAGATATCGCCGACGTTGTCGGAGCCACGTTGTTCTTGATCGATTCCGACGAGACTGGACCGTTCAACCTGACCGCTCCCAACCCGGTACGCCAGAAGGAGTTCGCTGAAATTCTCGCTTCGACGCTGAACCGTCCGTCAGCGATTCCGGTTCCTCCCTTTGCGATGAAACTGGCCCTGGGTGCAGAAAAGGCGCGAGGGATTGGCCTCTCCTCCACCCGCGCCCTACCCGAACGCCTCGTGAACGCTGGGTACGAGTTCAAACAGACTGACCTCGCTACCTCCCTCCGAAGCATTCTCAGCGAGTAAACGTTGCGATAGACCCTGATCAAGACGCGTCCCTCAGCTCGATTTAACCCTGGCTACGGGTTACAGCGACCAATCCGATCCCTGCCATCAACGCCAATATGGCCAAGACCAGGAAATGGGACTCGTCGTCCACTCCTGTGAATGGGAGCGTCGCCCCGCCTTGCGAGGGTACTGAGGTGGTGGAACTGATAGCTTGGAGAGTCACCACATCAGACTCGAAGGTCGATTGGAATCTGGTTAGCGGAGCCCCATCGGGGGCGGCGGAAACGGTCACCTCCGCACGGGAGTCTGCGACGATCGGTGAAGAGTACGAGTACTCCCATGTCTCGCCCGGATCCAGGATGTCATTGCCGTTGCCGTCTGTCTCGACAGGGCCTGTCATCGGCTCGAACGGGACGGGAAAGGTCTGGCCGTCGTAGAGGAGCCGTATCTCTGCAACGACGTCGATCAGTGGATACGAGGCGGGATTTCCCACAGTGATCGTCCACGTGACCGCCTCGCCGACTTGGACATTCGTGGTGGACAAGACCAGCTCACCGTCGATGGGGAATGGTGCGCCATACTGGATGCCACCAGATCCTGTCACGGTCTCCCCTCCGCTCATTCCAGAGACCTCTATGTTGATGACACCGTGAAATACTCTGGATTCGCAGGTGTACGACCACTGTTCTCCAATCTCCAGGGTCGTGTCACCGTCGCCGGACACTTCGTTGGGTCCGAGGAAGAGGCCGTCACAGTCGCCGAAGACCTCGACTGCGACATTGTCGATCGGGTCTCCCGTCCCCTCGAGCGTCAAAACAGCATCGATCTCTTCATGGAAGAAGGGCGACATCGGTTGGACTTCCAAGGTTATGGAAACGTCGGCCTCCGTCGTCTGCGCTGACGCCGACTGAGGGGCCGTCGCCAGAAACGCCAGTATGACTGCAGGCGCCAACCTCTTCCATCCGGTCCAAGTAGTCGACAAGGTGCGCATCGCAATCCCCATGCTACGCCGCGGGACTCGCACCCACAGGCCGATTGCGAGTCCCGCACGGGGGGATTGGTCCGATCACGCCCCGACCAGTCTGCGGTCGATAGCCCAAGGGCTACACACGCCCCCTCCTATCACGACACCGATTCCAGGTAGCCGAGCGCTGCCCCGGCGAATTCTCGAGCGAGCACATTGTCAGACAGCCACAGGTCGTGGAAGGCGCGTGCACAGTTTGCGTGAGGGCTCCGTCGGTCCACTATTCGGTCGAGGGTGACACTCGCCGCCTGGCCGGTTAGTGGATCGGGATGTCCCACTGTCGCCATCGCCAGATGGATCCTGAGGATCGTCTCGGCACGCTCCTCGAGAAGCACTTCTCGGGTGTCGAGCTCGAAGAACCGAATCGTCACCTCACCGCGTTTTCTCAGGTGACCTTTGCTCGCCGCCGGGATCGGGAGGATTCCGCGGAATGTGATGATCGTCTCCGGATCGGCGTCACGGGCTCCGATCGGGTAGACGAGGAACGGCTTCTCGTCGTCGAGATCTCTCGATCGGTCCAGATCTACAGTCCGCGCCGATGAGATAGGGAAGTAGTTCGCCTTGAGACGCGTGTTGCAGGTCTTGCAGGAGATGAGGTAATTCTCCAATTCATAGGCGAGCAAGTAATACCCGTTGTCCTCGTCGTCACCTAAAGGAAACTGGAAGTTGATCCCCCGTTCGGTTCGGTCGGAGTCGCTGGGCCACTTCTTCACCTTTGCTTTGGGACGAAAATGCTCGACGTCGTGTTCAACGTTGCCGTAGACCGACTTCTCCAGGCGACGTTCGCAGAAACCGCACTTGAACCCCTGCAGCTCCATGTATGCACTCTTGATTTCGCTCCATGCCCCGCTCGACTCGTTGTACTCCCCGGCGGCTCGGAACACCTCAGTCCTGAGTGCCACCTTCTCCAACCATCCGGGACGCAACTCTTCGACACGGCTGCGTAGCTGACCTTCGAGAATGGGGTAGCGGATCATTGGCGACGCCTGCGGAGGCGGTCGGGCCGACGGACGATCTCCGACCGGACTCGTATGTCGTCGGAAGAACCGGCGGTGAGCATTTGCATGAATTCGACGGCCGCCTCATCGATCGTCCTTGCGGCCTCGGCCAGGGTGAGGAGCTGTTGTCGGAACGTCTCCGACCTGGAACTGGCCAGGTTGAAATACGAGGAGGTCAGTACGCCATCGGCCGTCTTCCCGAAGATGTCCTCAGTTAGATGGCTCGCTTTCATGGCGCCTTCGCCCGGGGCGTTGTGGTCTGGCTCCAAGACTGTCAGGTTCTCAGGTCGCAATCCACCAGCGAGCAACGGACTGTGCGCCGAACAGATGAACTGGATGTTGGGCAATCCGTCCGCCAATTTGCGCAAAGCACCCTGCTGCCATTGGGGATGCATTCGCTGATCGACCTCGTCGACAAGGACACATCCGATAACCCCTTTGAAATCTCCGTCGGCGCTCAACCGGATTAGCCGGAAAATGAGGTCGAGGACCCAGGCCATGTAGCTCTGAATACCGTCGGAGAGCATGCCGCGCGCCACTTTTAAGCCCCGGTTTTCTACTTCCACCTGGCCTTCCTTGAGTTCCCCGGTGAGAAGTGTGTCGGGAGGCATCAGGACGTTGATCTCGCCGATGCGGTCAACCCCGACATCGGGCAGCCACTCCTCGGGTGCAAAGAGGCGTGGATCGCTCTCGAAGAGGTTGGCGACCATCGACGCCGGATCCAGGGCGTGAGACATGTCCAACTCGGACGAAGTCAACCGCAGCGGGCCATACCCGAACAGATTCAATTTTCGCCCGGCGGTACCAACCTCATCGTCATGTGAGTGCTGCACACCAGCGGCGGTGATAGCCAACTTCTCGGTGGTGAACTGTCTGGATCGCCGGGCCGACGGTGTCGCCTCGCCTGGTGCCCCGATCGTCTCGACATAGGTCAATTCGGCAAAGCAGTCGCCGGTGCCTCCGATCCTCGGCCACTGAAGGACGGCGTCACCGGTGATGTCCTCGAGGCTCACTTCGTCTCCGAGAGCGGCGGCCGCAATGGCCTTCAAAATGGTCGACTTGCCTCCGCCGTTGGTGCCGACCAACAGATTGATGTTGGGGAGCTCGCGACTGTCCGACTCGGCGGAGAGCGGATGAATGAACTCGATGTTCGATTTGGCGATTGCCCTGAAATCGCTGAGGACGAGGCTTACTACGTACATGTCGTCAACTCCGAGTTCGGTCGGTAGAGATCGGTCCAACGGTCCTAATGAGGCTCGGCGGACAGGGGATCCTGCCTCTTGCTTGGCTTTTTTTCGAGACTAGAGAGTTGTGAGATGTCTACCAGATACGACCCATACTGCGCGCCGACGTTTCTCGACGTGAGCCGCGATTGGTTGCCTTGGTGATCAGGGTCGAGATACGCCGCTCTCGGGGCAAGTCCGGGGCCTATACCGGAACGAAGCAAGGCTCCTCGCTCAACGCGACATGGTTCGTTGATGCCCTATCGGGAAGCATGTTTGACGCGGCTGTGGCCCAACCCGACATATTTCGCTGCGGCGAAAGCAGGGTCCGCCGCCTGGCAATTCGGTGCCGCCGGCGTTGAGGTACACCGCCACGGACGTAACGGCAGGATGAAGGTTGGCGCTCATCGAGCACTGTGTGCCACCATGGAGCCTGACCCAGAGAAAAGGACGGCGATGGCCGACAGTCTTGACGACAGGAACTCAATACACAGCGCTCTCAAGGACATCGAGAACACATTGGTCTCGGCATCCACCAGGCTGGCCCAGGTGCAGCTGGACGCTATCGACGATGCTGCGATAACAGATACTGCGGCAACGGCTATGGATGCGCTGTCACCAATAATCGAGTCGATTCAATCTGCCGAATCTGATTACCAAATCGAAACCAACCGGATGGCCAATGAGGGGGAGTTGGAGTAGGCAGCTGCTCAACTGATCAAGATTCTCGTCATCCTCATAGCGCCGGTTCCGTGATCGAAGCCCGATTTATCCACACCACGTAATTCGCTTTCGCGTGTTTGACGCGCCCTGCAGAGCGCATGGTCAGAGCGTCGGGCGTTTACTAGCAACTTGTCGTGTTGCGGTCAGCGTCATGGACGTAACGCGCCTTCTTTGACGGTTGATCAAACCTAATGACACAGCTGACGCTTTTCGTAGCAATAGACACATGTATCCACGTGCAATCTGCCCCGATGAGAGGACGCCGTCCACCCGATGAGCGATCGCAAGGTGACTAGTCCGGCTGGTGGTTATCCGGCTTGACCATTGCGCCGTGACGACGCCCTGCAACCCTGGAACGGAATTAACAAGTCGAAACCAAAGTAGGCAGAAGATGAAGGGACAAATGTTCCAGAAGATTCGGCCGTGCCGTCACCCCTCAACCATCGCAGTTACGACAAGCGGGCTTGAGCGTCGCGTGTGTGAGGCGTGCGGCAACGTCACAGTCAAATACGAGTTCTCAATCTCGGGTGATGCCAGGCGAGAGAACTTCGCTCGCGTTTCCGAAGCGCCCCGGCGTCTGGAGACCGCCGAGCTCGCCGACCAAGAACCCGGCCAACCTAACGCGCCATCAGGTGCCCACTACGACTGGCCGTTCCTGACGGAATAGAGGGCGACCCCTCGAAAGAACGTGGTGCCCGCCGGCGTTCAAGACTGGTCGAGCGGTCGGATTACCAGTCCGCTCGGCAGCTTGGGTGCGAACCAGGTCGACTTGGCCGGCATCGTTCGGTCCGAGTTGGCGACCGCCATCACGTCACTCACTTCCAATGGAAAAGGCAGAAACCAAGCATCAGATACGACGCATGACTCGCCGATGTCGCCGAGGTTGGCAACGAACTTGAGCCGCTTGTCCAATCGTGGGTGGGTGACACCAAAAACCGGCCCGAGGACAAGATCCTGGATCAGGTTGGTGTTGAGCGATCCGTAGTGGTCCGCCGGGATTCGATCGTGAGGGATGCGGAGACGGAAATAGCGATCGCGGATCTTTGCACCGAACTCGTACCGGG
Organism: Acidimicrobiia bacterium; assembly: GCA_041747375.1. GTDB lineage: Bacteria > Actinomycetota > Acidimicrobiia > Spongiisociales > ZC4RG35 > MA-ANB-1. The sequence goes on along the minus strand of JBGTFH010000078.1, from coordinate 100,482 downwards.
AGCGGGGGAACGCCTCCTCCATGGCGACCTCTTCCAGCTCGAAGGCTGTCCGCAGCGCGGTGATGACGGCGGTGGCGTCGAAGTCGGTGTCGGTGATGCACCTGGCGAAAGAGCGTAACCGGAACTCGCCGGCTGAGAACACGCCTACCGGTATCCGGGCATCGGGGCGGCCCTCATCAGAGGCGACCAATGCAGCGGCCGCCAGCCGGTGGTGGCCATCGGTGATGTAGAGGTCGGTGTCGATGAGTCGACAAAGCCTGTAGGCCGCGTCGCCGCCGACGTGCCAGAGGTGGTGTTTGATCGCGTCCACCGTCGTGAAGGTGGATGTGGGCTCTCGCACGGTATGACTTTTGATTGCTTCTTCGACTTCGGATTTGGGGGGAAATGCCGTCACCGTCGGGTTACCGAACAAGCGAGTGGTCCGCATGTACTCGGCCATCTTCCCTTGGGTCTTGGCAATCGTTTTCTCGTGCCGTTTCACCCGTCCCGCTTTGTATGCGTCGAGCGAAACGTCAGCAATGATGCCCTCGGCAACGAAGTCGCCCGCCTCCTGTCGGTAGACAACCACACCAGGACCTGTCTCGAGAAGTGCGCCGTCACTGAGCAGGCCGTCGAGCCAGTTCTCGGCCTCGGCGCTGGAACACCCGGCTTTTCGGCCCGCCGACTGTCTGAAACTCAGTGCATCCCCAATGGCAGCTTCCTTCTGCTCGTCGGTGAGGGTTGCACTCGGCGGCCCGACCACGCGCCGTCCAAAATCGGACGCAGGAATGTACCCGACGAATGGCTGGAGAAGTTCAGTCACAGGATCCATCATCGCATCTCGTGTTGCCCGGTGGTGGCTGGCCGTCCATCGGACTTCTGTCGTTGGTGACGCTGATTTGGACCATGACCACGTTTGTGTCGATATCAGGTCCGATTCGCGCTGGCGGCACGGATGGCATGGGCCGTTTCGATGGCTTCTTGAACCTCAGCTTTTCCGAAGGTTCGCGACCCGTACTCGGATCCGTTTCGGTTTCGTCTCAGTCGGTCAAACCGCTTTAGCGCCTGCTCACCAGTCTCGGCGGCCAGAGAGTCCGCGTACTGAGCCAGAGCCTGATGCGACCCCGGGCGGCTCAGAACCCTGTAACCAGCTGTCAGGAGGGCACCTGCGATCGACTTTCTAGCTGCGTCGTATGCGAGAACATAAGCCCCCGAAGGGTCGAGGTCGGCGATCCTGGCGGCGGCTTCGAGGTGACGAGCGGCGTCGTCCAACCATCGGGTGGCGGTGCCCTCATCAGTTTCGACCGGCTCGATGAGCCCCTTGTCTCGCAAATCATCGAGTGTGCTCATCGCAGATCGATCCGCTGACCGGACTTGACTGCTTTTTCGAACCCGCCGTTGGATTCTTCCCATTCAGCCGGGGAGCGGACCGTGACATTGACGGGCCGCCCGATCTCGACCTCCACTGCGCTGGCGACGTCGTAGACGGCTCCCACGTCGGGATCGCCGACGACGAGCACATCTATGTCTGCTGGAGCTTTGTTCGTCGGGTCGGCCCAGGAGCCGTAGATGAAGGCATCAAGTATCCCGTCCACGTCGGCGAGGCCGGCGCGAAGCAGCGGCTCGGGGCCTAGTGTCTTCCGCAACAGTCCGGACAATTCGACGTATACCGGGGAGGACGGGTCGGCCTCGATCAAGCGATTCCGTCCAATCGTCGTGGACCTGATCAGCCCCGCCGACTCGAGTCGCTCCGCCTCTTTGTGGGCGCCACCCAGCGAAGTTCCGGTACGTGCGGCCAACTCGGTCAGCGAGATCGGATGGTCGGCGAAGACGAAGAGTTCGCCTAACAGCCTCTCCTGCTCAGCCGATCTGAAGATCGGCAACCGGGTACTTACTTTCACGAATCATAAATATATATTCACGTATCGTGAAAGTCAATGTAAGCGTTGAACCAGTCTTTGCTTCGCCAATTCCTGATCGGACTCGGAGGCGACGTGGATCTCTGCCGATTAGGTTGTATAGACAACACCACTAAAACCGGAGGTCACCCCCAATGAAGTCACACCAAGTCACCATGCTCGGAACGGGCCTGATCGGTGATTTCTACACGGCGACGCTTCATGCCCAACGTTCCCGGGATCGGGTGGAAGTGGTCTACTCGAGATCCGAGGAACGGGGGAGTGCCTTCGCAGGGAGATGGGACGTCGCCCATCACACCACCGACATCGACGAGGCGATAAACCATTCCGACACCGATGTGGTCGTCGTTGCCCTGCCTAACCATCTCCATGAGGAAGTCATCGGCAAAGTCGCCGACGCCGGCAAGGCAGTTCTCTGCACCAAGCCTCTGGCCAGGAACGGCGCCGAGGCCAAGCGGATCCTCGACAAGGTCGAGTCGGCTGGTGTCTTCGCCGGATACCTCGAGGACCTTTGTTACACACCCAAATCTCTCAAAGCGGTCGCATCGGTGCGCAGTGGCGCCATCGGCGACGTGACCTGGGTGCGCTCGCGTGAGACCCATCCCGGTCCGCACAGCGCCTGGTTCTGGGACAAAGACCAGGCGGGAGGTGGTGCCATCGTCGATCTCGGATGCCACTGCATCGAGATAATCCGCAATTTCGTTGGTAAAGGCAACCGACCGATCGAGGTGATGTGCTGGGCAGACACCCTGGTCCACCCGATCAAGGCCGAGGACAACGCGGTCGCACTGGTGAGATTCGAGTCGGGCGCACTCGGCCAGTTCGAAGTCTCGTGGACGTTCCGCGGCGGGATGGACCTTCGTGACGAGGTAGCAGGGACCGAGGGAACCATCTGGTTGGACCACTTTCTCCGCACCGGGTTTGAGATGTACACATCAGGTGGCGGTGGCGGTTACGTCGCCGAGAAATCCGAATCGAGTGAGGGTTGGCTATTCCCCGTCGGTGACGAGGTCGCCGAACTCGGGTATGTCGACATGTTCACCGACATGTTCGAGGCAATGGAGGAGGGCCGCGAGCCCCAGGAAACCTTCTACGACGGATACGTCGTCAACGCGATCATGGACGCCGCCTACAAGTCAGCTGATTCAAAGCTCTGGGAACCAGTCGATGTCGAATGGAGGGGTGGCAGCACCCCGAGGATCGAGAAGAAAACGGCGCTCCACGAGGGGCACGCCATTGTCAAAGAGGAGGTTTTGCCCGACGGGCGTTCCAAGCTGATCCTCGCCGACAAAGACACCGGCTCCATCTTCGACATCGTGACCGGCGGTTGACCCTCCGTCTCGAGGTCGTAGCCGATCCCGACTGGGCTGAAGCTGTCGCATCGGAATGGACCGCTCGATTGGCGGCGAATCCAACGCTGCGAATGTGCCTTCCCACAGGAGCCACCCCACGTTCGGTTTACTCGTTGGCCGCCAATCGCGGCGACTTCTCCCGCTCGACAGTGTTCCTCCTAGACGAGTTCGGGCTGCCCCCGGGAGACCCAGGCCGATGCGATGAGATGTTGCGACGTGATTTGTTGGCTCTGCTTCCCACTCCACCCGCCATGGTCGAATGGTTGAACCCCCAGGCGAAAGATCTCGATCAGGAGTGTGGCCGTTATGAGATGCTGCTCGCCCATGGAGGCCTCGACCTGACCATGCTCGGGCTCGGAGGGAACGGACATCTCGGTCTCAACGAACCGGGCTCCGACGCCCACAGCCCCACCCGCGTCGTTGAACTGAGCGAATCGACCGCAAATGGGATCGATGAGTACGGGGCCGCCGCTGAAACCGATTGGGGGATGACCGTGGGAATGGCCCGACTCCTCGCTTCCCGGGAAATCTGGCTCCTGGTCACCGGGCGGCACAAGGCGGAAGTCCTGGCAGGAACTCTGAACGACAACTTGGGACCGGACCTACCGGCGACCTACCTTCGTGAGGCCGCAAATGTCGTGGTGTGGGCGGACGAATCAGCCGCCGCGCTGTTGTAGACCGGTGGGGGACAGTCGCGTTTGCTACCGCTGAGGCTCCAACTCCCCCTCCAGAGACGGAGTCGAATGGAGGGGGTGGCTGTTGCGGGAAGCAACGGCCGGGGGTGGGTGGTGGAGACCACGCGTTCGGCCAGTGTTGGTGTCTTTAGGCCCACCCTCGTCATCGTCCCTGTTCGGGACGATGCCACTCCCTCCAAATTTGAGGGAGAGTAGGACGCGGACATCGCCTTTTGTTCCACCTCCATTAAAGGAGTCGAATGGAGGGGTGGGTGGTGGAGACCACGCGTTCGGCAGTGTTGGTGTCTTTAGGCCCACCCTCGTCATCGTCCCTGTTCGGGACGATGCCACTCCCTCCAAATTGGAGGGAGAGAAGAACGCGGGAGCGATGGAGGGGGTGGCCGGGAATCCTGCGGATTCCTTGGGAGTTTGCTCCGCAAACTCCGTCGTCTGGTGCAACGGCCGGGGGTGGACGGTGGAAATCGCGCGTTTTACTCGTCATCCATCGGTGCGTCGGGTGGTGGGTTGAATGACAGCACCCGGGCCGGGTTGGTCATGAACATCGTTTTGATCTCTGAGTGGCCCAGACTGAGTCCTGTCAGCACACCCGGGAGACCGGTGTAGAGCCAGGCCAGGCCGGGGGCACCGCCAAAAGTCGTCCACAGGGAACGTCGGGCGCCGTCGGTCCCCAACAAGATCTGGTGGCCGAAACCGTCGTGCCACATGTCGGCAATCAACCGGGCGGTGTCGTCGGAGCCCACCAAATGCTGGCGCAACGATTGGTCATATTCCACGTTGACGCCAATGGACAGTATCTCCCGGTGGTAGCCCCGATCTGTGACCCTGTCGGTATGGGAGAGGAGTATCTGTCCAGGCTCGATCCCGGCACCGACCAGTGCGCTGACCTGCTCGATTGCCCCCTTGCCATCTTCGCAGTGGGTGAGAATGGGGACACCGGTTGCATGGTGCACCAACCCTGCGGCGAGGAACAGCTCCCGCTCTTGTGGGGTGATCCGCTCAGTCGATGACGCCACTTTCATCACACCGGTTCGGATTCCGTCGACTCCATCGAGTATCTCAGCTGTGAAATGGGTGGCCAGGTCGTCGGCCGAGTCGTCCACCCAATCGACACCTTCGTAATACTTCCGAGTGTGCATCCCGGTCGCGGCGATAACGTTGACCCCGGTCCGGAGCGAGACCTCAGCCAGTTTCTCGAGGTTCCGACCCGACCCGGTCGGCATCGCATCCAACATCGTCCCGACACCAGCCACGGCACACTCCGACACCTCGGCAACAGCCTCTTCAACGTGTGGGAGGGAGATGTGGGGCATTTTCTCGGCAACCACCTCGCTGTCGATTATGAGGTGCTCATGAGCGAAAGTGACCCCCATCGACGCGGGCTCAATGTCACCGAGCACCGTCCGCACAATCATGAGAGTTCGAGGATCGCCCCGTCGGACCGGAGCCGGTCACGCAATACGCTTGCCGCTATATCTCTGACGCTGCCCGAGCCCGAAGCGGCGATGGCGGCGGCGGTCCCGACAGCCTGGCCCATCGCCATGCATTGCGCCATCGAACGAATCGAGGCCTGGGCATCGTGGGTCGCGGAAAAGCATCGGCCCGCCATGAGCACGTTCGTTGCGTCGCGGGCGACGAGAGTCCGATAAGGGATGCCGACAGCCTGGCCCTCGGGGAGATATTCCCAGGTGGTGCCGTCCCCTTCGCCGCCGTGATGATCCTCGATCGGCGCTCCACAAAGCCCGATCTGGTCGTCGAACTGCGCTGCCTGCAACACGTCTTCACGGGTGATTCGATAGTCGCCGTAGACACGGCGGGTTTCCCGCAACCCGATCTGAGAGGACAGCGCCACCAGCGAAGCGTTCTCATACCCGGGCACCTTGTCGATCAGAAAGCGGGCATACTCGAGCGCCTGACGTCGTCCTTCGATCTCGGCGGTGGTGAGGATCTCCGGGTCGGTGGCGTTGCGGACGGTGCCGTCGTCCCAGCGGTTGACCTGATCGACACGGGTCATCACAGTTGCCGTCATTCCGTCGATCGGAGTGATGTGGTCGCTTCCCTCCCGTCTGGGCAGGTCGTAACCCGACCCGGCCGCCTCCGACATCAACTGGTGCATCTGCTCTTTTGTGATTGTCTTTCTCGCCACGTGGTCGACGTTCACCATGCGGAATGTGGTGGTCAGGGTTTGGGCAGAATCCAACTCGCCGGCGAGCTCGTATCCGATGCCGGCGTGAAAACAGACGTCGGCGTCGCCGGAGCAATCCACCACCACGCTCGATGAGACCTCCCTCATCCCCGCCTTGGTTGCCACCTTCAGCGAAGAGACCCGACCGTCATTCAGAGACGCGTCCTGAACAAATGCGTGGAGCAGAATGTCAACCCCGGCGTCTTCGACCAGACGCTCCCAGACCACTTTGAGGTGTTCGGCGAAGTAGGTGACTCCGGTTCCCGCCCCATAGGTGTTGGGTCGTTCCAGGACCGGCCCCAGTTTCCGCAGCGCCGAGACGACTTCGTCGCCGATTCCACCGACCACCTTGTGAGCATGTTCGCCCGGCGTGTAGAAACCGTAGAAGGTGTCCAGAACCGCCGTCGAGTTGCCCCCTAGGAAGGGGAGCTTCTCGATGAGCAGGGTCCTTGCCCCGCCCCTCGCAGCTGCGATCGCGGCAGGAGATCCGGCTGAGCCGGACCCGACGACGACGACGTCGTAATCAGGCATCTATGTAGCTATGCCCGGCGGCATTTGACCGGCCCGCACCGCGCACTAGTGGATGTAGGGCTGGAGAACGTCCCGGGCGATGAGAAAACCCCTCTTCACGAGTTCGTCGGTCTTTTCGAAATCGCGGTCCTCGTGTTCGATGATGATCGGACCGTCGTATCCAGACCGATAGAGGGCAGAAAACACCACACCCCAGTCGACGTGGCCGAGACCGGGCAAACGTGGAATCTGCCAGCCGATACCAGACGAGAGGGTTCCGTTTTCGTAGAGGCCCTCGTAGTCGATCATCACGTCTTTCGCCTGAAAAAAGTAGAAGCGACTGCCGAACTCCATGATGGCGCTCTCGATATCGATCATCAGCCAGACCAGGTGCGACGGATCGAAGTTGAGGCCGATAGTCTCGCCGAACTCTTCGAACATCCGACGCCAGATCCTCGGGTTGTAGGCCAGGTTGTGTCCCGAAGGCCACTCGTCTTTTGAGAAAATCATGGGGCAGTTCTCGATGGCGATTCTCACCCCGGCGTCGTCTGCTGCCGAGATGATCTCCGGCCAGACCTTTTTCGCCCCCTCGAAGTTCTCGTCCTGGGTCTTCGACCGATCGGCGCCGATAAACGTGTTGACGATCGGAACGTCCATCTTTCCGGCCGCGGCGATGACTTTCTTGAGGTGATCGATCACCATTCGCTGATGCTCGGCATCGGGGTGGAGTGGATTGGGGTAGTAACCCAGACCGGAGATCTCCAGGCCTCGCTCGGTCATTCCACCCGTGATCTCCGAAGCCCTGGTCTCGGAGAGGTCGGCCACATCGATGTGGCTGGTGCCGGCGTAGCGTCGGGTGTCACCACTCGAAGCCGGCCAGCACGCGATCTCGACGGCGGTGAACCCATTGGCCGCTGTCCAGTCGGCGACTTCGTCGAGGGGTGTCTCGGGGAACGGGGCAGTGAGTAGTCCTAGTTTCATCTCTTCTCCTTATCTTGCGACCTGTGTCCAACTCTGGCTCTGATGACTCCTGGCGATGGCGTCGGTGACGAGCACGGCGTCGTGTCCGTCGGCGAACGTGGGGTATCTCGGTGCAGCGGATGGAGTCCCGGCCAACACATCCTCGTAGACCTTCGAGAAAAGGGCGCGAAACGTGTCGGGGAAGCCCTCGACATGACCGCCTGGATAGCCCACGAGGTCTGCTGCATCGGGGGCATAGAGCCCGGCGTCGCGACTCAACACCTCGTTGGGGCGTCCCCGGTGCCCGATGAAGAGGTCGTCGGGGACGGTCGAGTCCCAACGGAGCGCTGACTCGCTCCCGGCAATCTCATAGCGGACCGCGTTCTTCTGGCCAGCGGATACCTGCGAGATGGTGACCACTCCCCGGGCCCCGTCCTCGAATCGCAACAGAATTCCGGCGGCGTCGTCACTGGTCATCGTCTCTTCGATCAGCTCTTGGCCTTTAGCGACGGTTGCGAAGGTCTCGATCGGTCCGGCCGGGTGTTTCCTCACTGCCACAAGAGTGTGGAGGTCGGCCATGACCTCGATCACCCCCCGGCCCGAGATGAACCTGGTCAGGTCGAGCCAGTGGGAACCGATATCGGCGACGGCGCGTAGCTGGCCCGCCTCCTCCGGCTGGAGACGCCAGTTCCAGTCGGTTTCCAGGAGCAGCCAATCCTGGTGATACGAACCGGTGATGAATCGCGGCTCTCCGATCTCGCCTGCGGCGACCATGGCCATGGCCTGGTGGTTGGCCGGATAGAACCGGATGTTGAAACAGACCGCGTTGACCAGCCCGGATGTGTCGGCCCGGGCGACTAGGTCGGCCGTGTCTTCGGAATTGAGTGCCAGCGGCTTTTCACAAACAATGTGCTTGCCGGCGTCGAGGACGAGACGAGCCTGCTCGGCGTGGGCGTAGTTGGGGCTGGCGAGGTGGATTACGTCGATGTTCGGGTCGGCAGCCATCTCCGCCACGCTCTCAAAGGCCCGGCCGACACCAGTCGACTCCGCCTTGTCCCGCCCCCTTTCGGGCGACGATCCAACCACTCCTACTACGTTGACGCCTAGCCGCCGGAGGGCCTCGATGTGGGCAAGGCCGATGAATCCTACGCCCACGACTCCAGCCCGTATTTCTCCAAAGTTCATCCGTCTCCAATCCTCGAAATCCAGCTGCCGGATGACATGAGACCCGGACATTACAAAAGGTCTCCCACCCGATGTTCTCACGGCGTGAGTTATCTGACAACAGGACTTATAGACAACATTGGCAAACGTATAGCTGGCTTTTCCGTATAAGTGGACATCCCCCAAATCGCGTGCGAGACTCCGCGTTCGGGCACCCACGAAGACCAATTGGGGTGCCTAAAAATAGGAGATAATCAATGATCAAAATGCGATGGTTCAGAACCTTCGTGGCGCTCATGGCGTTGTCGTTGGTGGCCGTAGCCTGTGGCGACGGCGACGGCGACAGCACCGAAACGACTGCGGCGTCAGGAGACACGACCACAACTGAGGGCACCGTCGACGGCGACATGACCTACAAGATCGGATACTCGAACGGCGGAGGCGTCGGCAACGGGTTCCGGGAAGAGCAGGTCTGTACGGCCAAGGCGGAGGCACTTGCATCCGGCCAGGTGACGGAACTGGTGGTAATCCACCGGAATACCGACGCTGCCGGCCAGCTCTCTGACATACGTGACCTGATTGCGGCGGATGTCGACGCGATCGTTTTCAACCCGAATGACGCCGAAGCGCTCAACCCCGCCCTCGAAGAGGCGAACGCTGCCGGCATCGTCACGGTTTCGGTGGACGCATTCGTGACCGACGCCAACACCTACAACCTGTACAACAACCAGGTTCAATACGCCTACCTGGGCGCCTCATGGTTGTTCGAGCAGCTTGGTGGTGAAGGCACCGTCTACTACATGCGCGGTATCGCCGGACACCCGGCCGACACCGACCGGGACACCGGATTCCAGATGGCTCTCGAAGAGAACCCCGGTATCGAAGTGGTTCCCGGCCCCGAAGGTGTTCACACCGGATGGGACCCGGCCACCACGACCGGCCTCATCAACGACTTCATCGCCAGCGGCCAGTACGAAGAAATCGACGGTATCTGGACCTCCGGTATGGACTCACAGGTGGTTGACGCCATCAGCCAGGCCGGCCTCGACTACGTTCCGATCGTGGGTGCGGACCTCGGTGCCTTTGTTGCTCAGCTCCTCGACACCGAGGGTTTCGCAGGCCTCGACGGTGCTGCGGTAACCAACACGGCCGCCGTGGGTGGTGCCGGAATCAACCTGGCGCTGCGTTTGCTTGCCAACGAAGAGGTGGAGACCGCACCCGAAGCCAGTCAGCCGAACACGGTTCTCCTTGTTCCGTTGCTCGCCGACAACACGTCCCCGGAGGGCATCGCTCTCCTGGAATCGTGGCAGGTGGACGGGCTCGACCCGTTGTGGCCGCTCGGTCTGGAGATCCCCGGTTTCACCACGTACACGCCTGAGCAGGCTGTTGCGTGTCTAGGCCCGGGCGAGTAGAAGCGCCGACAGTTAGCTAGTAGTGATGCGCCGGCGGATCTAAGATCGCCGGCGCATTGCTTTATCTGCGGCCACATCCGGTGATATGACCCTGAACCACGACGAATACTTGCTCGAGGCCACTGACATCTCGAAGAGATACGGGGCGGTTATCGCTCTCAAGTCGGCATCACTGCGCGTTCGATCCGGCGAGATTCATGCATTGATGGGGGCGAACGGTGCCGGGAAAAGCACGCTGGTCAAGGTACTCACCGGTGCGATACGGCCTGACGGGGGATCGATTGTTGTCCGCGGGAAGACGAGAATGGCCCACTCGCCCGCCGAAGCGCGGCGCGGGGGCCTTGTCTCAGTTTACCAGGAACCTTCCCTCATCCCTGACCTCGACATCAGGTCAAACCTCCGGCTGACCCGGACACCAGTCGACTCCTTTCGACACTGGCTTGGCCAATTGGGACTCGACAAGCTCGACCTGGGGGTGATGGCGAGAAATGTTCCCCTCGCTTCGCTCCGGATCATTGACCTCGCGAGGGCGCTGGCCATCGAGCCCGACGTCCTCATGCTCGACGAGATGACGGCTGCCCTGCCCGCCAACCTCACCGAACGAGTCCTGGAGACGGTCAACGACCGACGGGGCAGCAACGGTTGCATCATTTTCATTTCCCACCGAATGACTGAGATTGCCTCGGTTTGCGACCGGGCGACGGTCTTGAGGGAAGGGGAGACCGTTGGGGTGGTCGATGTCAATGCCGACTCGGCCGACCGGATCGTCGAGCTGATGCTCGGCGAGATCGTCGGCCAGATGCCGGCACGGCGCGAACGCAAGGAAGAGCACACCGCATCGGGCCCGCCCCGGCTCGAGGTCAAGAGCCTCGGTGCCAGCTCTCGCCTCAAGGATGTTTCATTCACCCTCCGAAAGGGAGAGGTTCTCGGAGTGGTGGGACTGGAAGGTCAGGGCCAGGACGAGCTCTTTGACATCCTCGCCGGATCGGCCCGGCCCGCCGCCGGGCAGGTGGTCTTGGACGGCGTAGAAGTCACTTTCCACCACCCTGCTGACGCGATCAGGGCAGGAATGGTCTTCGTTCCTGCAGATCGTGCCGAGGCGCTCCTGGCCGAGCAGTCCGTCCGGGAAAACATTGCGTTGCCGTTCAGCGTCCGTATGCGCAACTGGGGACTGATCCGCCGGCGAGAGGAACGACCCAAAGTAGACGGTGCCATCGCCACCCTCCAGATCGACACCCGGGCACAGAAAGAAGTTCGTCTCCTATCTGGAGGCAATCAGCAGAAGGTGACAATCGCCCGATGGGTGGCCGGAGGGGTCGAGACGATGCTCTGTTTCGACCCGACTCGCGGTATCGACATCAGGACCAAGCATCAGATCTACCTGTTGATTAGGGAGCTAGCCGACGCCGGAGCTTCGATTCTTCTGTATACCTCCGAGCTGAGTGAGATCAATCTCGTCTGCGACCGGGCAATCGTGATCTTCGGAGGCGAAGTCGTCGCCGAGATCGACGCCGCGACCGCAGATGAGGCCACGCTTCTCCGTGCGGCGCACAACCTCCCCTCCGACGCCCTTCTCCCCGAGGAGGCTTTTGGTGCGGCACACGACGGCGATGCGCAATCGACAGAAGAGTCCGGGGAGCCGACCGAGTAATGAGCACCAGTGCGCCTCCGGTGGAACACGAACGACCGGCGATTTTCGAGTCTATGGCCGCTGCGGTGCGACGCAACGTGTGGATACTCGCCCTCCTCGGGATCCTCGTGGTCCTGCTGGTCTTCACCAAGATCATCCAACCCACCTACGGCCCGGCGGGTATTCAGGGTCTGGGTATCTCCGTGTTTCCCCTGGCCCTGGCGGCCGTTGCCCAGGCATGTGCGGTCATCGCCCGAGGCATCGATCTCTCTGTGGGGTCGATGATGGCGCTGACCAGCGTCGTGTCCGCAACGCTCATGGACGAGCGTGGCGAAGGTGCCGCAATCGGCGTGGTCATCGGGGTGATGGTCTTCGGCATGATTCTCGGAGCCGTCAATGGCGGGCTGATCGTGCTCACAAGGGTTCCCGACATCGTGGTGACGTTGGCGATGTTGTTTGTTTGGGCCGGTTGCGCATTACTCGTCCTCAAGACCCCGGGAGGCGGGTCTGCGGAGTGGTTGACCAACCTCGCCAGGGGTTCTGTAGTTAGTGAGTGGATCCCGAGGGCCGCCCTGGTCCTCCTGGTCGTCGTCAGCGTGATCTGGATCCCGATCAGGAGATCGCGGCTCGGGCTTTCCCTCTACGCGATCGGCAGTGACCCGCTCGCTGCCTACCGCAGCGGAGTGTCAGTCGCCAGGACCAAGATCTTCGCATACATGCTGGCGGGCCTATTCTCGGCACTAGGTGGTTTGAGCCTGACGGCAACCACCGGGATAGGAACGCCGGTCCCCGGGCCGTACACCCTGTTGAGTGTGGCTGCAGTAGTCCTGGGTGGTGTGAGCTTGGTCGGTGGTCGCGGTGGCGTCTTCGGTCCCATCATCGCCGTGATCATCCTCTCTTTGATCCGCACCGACATGACCTTCCTCAACCTGAACACCAACCTCGCCACGGTCGCCCAGGGTTTGATCCTGGTCGGAGTCGTCATGGTGGGTAGCTTGATCCAGCTCAGGCGGAGCGAATTGTGACCGATGTGACGACCCCGACGGAGTCGCGTCAGAATTGGTGGTCGCCTGCCCGGATACGGTCGCTCTTCCGGGAACGGCCCATCATTCCCCTCCTGGTGATGCTCGCAATCCTTGTGGTCCTCAGCGAAATCATCCGACCTGGCATTGTCAGCCTCAACTGGGCCGGGGTCATGATGCGTGCCGCCATCCCGCTCGCGATTCTCGCTGGCTGCCAGACGATGACGATGCTCACTGGAGGCATCGACCTGTCGGTGGGAGCGGTGGCCTCGATGACCGGATTCGTCGTTGCAACTCTTGTCGGCGGTCCCGGTCTGGGAGTGGGGATTCTGATCGCTCTGGCAGTCGCCGCGTTAGTCGGGCTGGTCACCGGAATCGGTGTTGGCGTATTCCGGGTGCACCCCTTGATCATGACTCTGGGCATGAGCCTCGTCGTCTTGGGCTTCACCAATGTCTGGCAATTGCAGATGGTGCAGACCGGCTCCGGCGTTCCCGATCAGTTCCGACGCATCGGCGGTGAGATGTTCCTCGACATTATTCCGCTGAGCCTGATTGTCTTTCTGCCGCTGGCAGCCGTTATCTTCCTCGTGCTCAATCGAACCGGATTCGGGCGTCTTCTCTATGCGATCGGGGACAACCCGATTGCCTCACGTCTCTCCGGTGCTCGCTCCTGGCAGGTTTTGATCGTTCTCTACGTTTTCTCGGCGCTCCTGGCTGGTATCGCCGGATTCCTGTTCTCCGGTCTCACCAACGTCGCAAGCGTCACTCTGGCCGACTCGGCTCTTCTCCCATCGGTGGCCGCCGCGGTCATCGGTGGCACCTCGATCATGGGTGGCCGGGGTGGCTATGCAGGCACGATCGTCGGGGCGCTGATCCTGACTGTAATTTCTTCGATGCTCTCGTCACTGGGTTACCCCGAAGCAGTACGTCAGATCCTTTTCGGCGCAATCATCGTGTTCGTGGCCGCCGCCTACACACGGATCACGTCCGACGCCTGAGATCGACGGACATCTCAGCTGCGAAAGCCCGACTCAGGGCTCCCGGGGAGACATGTCGATGGCGGCGGCAAGTCGGTGCGAATAGTCGGCATACGCGTCGTCGAAGAGCTGGGATGACCGGTCGGCACCAACCAGCGAGGCGCTGGTGAGGACGGCTGGCTTGACACCACGGGCGATGAGCAGGCTGGCTACCTCGACCTTGATCGCATTGACGACCGCAACGTTCGAAATCGTCGATCCCGGGCCGACGGGAGTGTCCAAACCATCCAAACTGACGAGGGCGTCGCCGGGTGGCGTCCCGATATCGATCACGATGTCGGCGTTGTCGAGAAGCCGGCCTGCGGGATGTGATGGGGGAGTCGCCATCGACTCGGCGACCGAGGTTACGGCGACCACCCGCATTCCCCGATCCTTCGCTCCGGTGGCCATCTCGATCGGGACTGCCGACCGCCCTGATGAGCTGAACACGATCATCACGTCCTCAGGCCCAAAGCGGTAGTTGGACAGGAGGACCTCGGCCAACCCCGGGACTCTCTCGATATACATCGCCTGACGTTGCCCGTTGGTGCCAACCACCTCGGTGTGGAAAGTCATCGAGAGCTCGGCAATGGGGTGAAAACCTGAGAACGACCCGTAGCGGGGGAACATCTCTTCGAGTGGGATCCGCGAGTGCCCGGAACCGAACAGGTGGACAAGGCCACCCGAGGCGATCGCTGCGGCACACCACTCTGCCACTTGAAGGATGGACGACATCTGGGTCGTTGCTATTTGGTCGAGGAGGTCTTTCGCCTCGCTGATCCAACGGTTAGCTGGAGTGTCTTCAAATCGGCTCATCATGTAAATGTATATACATTTAGACTTACATGCGGCACTGTCCGATTCATATGAAAACCAACACGGCAACCAAGGATCAGGGAACTTGAGCCCATCCCCCCGGTATGCGCTGATTGCCGAGTATCTCCGGGGAGTCGTTGCCAGGTCCTCGATCGGTGATCGTCTCCCCTCGGATGCGGAGCTGTGCGAACAGTTCGGCGTCTCCCGGATGACGGCGCGCCAGGCCGTGCAGGTGCTCGTCGCCGAAGACCTGGTCATCCGGAAGCGGGGCGCCGGAACTTTCGTCTCGGCGACCAAGGTCCCACGCCAACTCGGTTCTCCCCTGTCCTTCACCGAGTCGATGCGACGTCGCGGGCTCGAGGCGTCATCCAAGCTGTTGGAGAGGGCGGTGACCGAAGCATCACGAGACGAGAGGAGAATTCTCGAACTGGCGCCGGGCGAACTGGTCTGCATCCTGGAGAGGATCCGCCTCGCCGACGGGATCCCGATGGCGATCGAGCGCGCCGTGATACCGGTAGCTCTGGTCGACTCGTTTCATCCCGACAGCCAAGAAGGGTCGCTTCATCTCGCTTTCGAGGAGGCCGGCCACATTCCAACCCGTGCCCTGGCGGAAGTTACGGCGCGCAAGGCCTCGAACCGGGAGCGGGAGCTGTTGGGTCTTGTCCCCGGTGAGGGCGTGCTCCTCTGTGAGGACCGGGTCATCTGGGATCAGGACGACCTCGCAATCGAGCACACCGTCACCTGTTACAAGGCGGACCGGTATTCATTTGAAGCGATGCTGTATCGGGGCGAGGAAACCCGGTAATGAGCCGACATCTCGGACTCGACCTCGGTGGGACCAATATCAAGTGGGTTGTCCTCGAAGGCGACGGTGTTCCCGAAGTTGTCGGCCGGGGGACCTTGCCCACGCACGGGGGTGAGGGGCCGGAAGTAGTCGCCAGCCGGTTGGTCCAGGCTCGAGACGACGCTTTCAGAGAATACGCCCCGGTCGAGACCGTTGGTTTGGGGGTTCCCGGCCTCTTCGACCCAGAAACCGGCGAGGTGAGCCTGTTTCCTAACCTTCCGGGGCCGTGGCGAGGTTTTCCGCTCAGAGATGAGGTGAGCCGGGGTCTCGCCTCGGATGTGGTCATGATCAACGACGCCCGCGCCTTCACCATTGCCGAAAGCACCATGGGAGCGGGCCGCGGGGCGCGAATCGTGGTGGCGATGGTTCTGGGGACCGGAGTGGGCGGCGGCATCACCGTCGATGGCCGGCTGCATCTCGGAGCGTTCGGAACGGCCGGCGAAATCGGACATCAGACCGTTCTGCCCGACGGTCCGATGTGCGGGTGCGGAAACCGGGGGTGTGTCGAAGCACTGACCAAGGCTGATGCTCTGGCGGAACTGGCAGGGATGGATTCGGCCGAGGAGGTGTTTGAGAACGCTTCCCGCGGCGACGAAAGGTCCCTCGACGCAATTGCCCGGGTTGCCGAGTACCTCGGCATTGCCCTCGCCAACACAGTGACCGTCATCGGTCCCGACGTAGTCGTGGTCGGTGGTGGGATCGCGGCCGCCGGCGACCTGCTCTTTGTGCCTCTTCGGGAGGCGATACGGCGCCGGGTGACCCTGGTCCCGGTTGACCGCCTCTCCGTGGTGCCTGCCAGTCTGGGTTCGCTGGCCGGGGCGATCGGCGCGGCCCTGGCCGGGCGCGATCAGCCGGACGTACGGGCCAGGTAATCGTCGAGCATGGCAGCAGTCTGCGTCGCCCCGCACCTGGTCGCTCCTGCTTCCATCACGGCGAGCAAGCTGTCGAGGGTGCGAACACCCGCCGCCGCCTTGACCTTCACGTTCGGGCCGACGGTGGCGCGCATGAGACGCAAGTCGGCGATCGTCGCTCCGGTCGGTGCGTAGCCTGTGGACGTCTTCACATAGTGGGCCCCGGCGGATTCGGATAGCTGACACCCTTTGACCTTCTGGTCGTCGGTGAGATAGGCGTTTTCCAGGATCACCTTCACCAGGGCATCGTCTCCTGCAGCTTGAACGACAGCCTGGATGTCTTTTTCTACCTGTTCGTATCGGCCCGAGATCAGCCACCCGATGTTGAGCACCATGTCCAGTTCCACTGCCCCATCTGCCATAGCCTGCTCGGCTTCCTTGACCTTCACCACGGTGGTTGAGGAACCGTGCGGGAACCCGACCACCGTGCCAACCGCAACGGGAGAATCGGAGAGTCTTTCAGCTGCGACCGGCACGTCGGCCGGGCGCACACAGACGGAGACCACTTTGTATTGATCGGCAAGATCGCACCCCTCGAGGATCTGGTCGATGCTCAGTTCGGGCTTGAGTAGGGAATGGTCAATCGTTCCGGCGACTTCTTCATAAGTGACGTCGCTTGCGGTGAGGTTTTCTGGATGCATGTCCCCAGTGTGACAGGCTCTGTCCAAGTTGTCTAGACAACTTGGAAAAGTGCCTTTGTCCGCTCGGTGATTAGCACGAAATCTTCGGAGCCGGTCAGCCAGGTCCCGACACCTACCGCCACCGCTCCCGCGGCCAGGTATTCACTGGCATTGTCCACTCCGACGCCACCCGTCGCTATGGCCTCGAGTTGGGGAAATGGGCCACGCAGCGACCGGATGAGGTCGGGCCCACCGACATTCGCCGGGAAGATCTTCATGGTTTCGAGGCCCAGGCTGAGTACCGCCGCTACCTCAGTCGGAGAGAAAACGCCCGGCAGGTAGGGGACGTCGTTTTCGATTGCCCATTCCACCAGGTAGGGATCGAGGTGGGGCGAGACGAGGAAGTGGGCCCCGGCTTCCATCGCCGTCTCCGCTTCCTCGATGGTGGTGACGGTGCCTGCTCCGACGGTCATCCCAGAACCTGAGAGTGCGGAGATCGAGGCGATGCCATCACCCGATTCGAGTGTTATCTCGAGAACAGACGAGCCCCCCTCGAGCAGCGCCGTGGCCAGCAGGAGTGCTCGATCGGGGAAAACGCCACGCGCGATCGGTATCAGCTTCTCTGTGCGAATCGAATCAGGGAGCTTCATCCGGGAGGTTCCGACACTGCCCAACCCCCGTCGACGCCGAGAACCTGTCCGGTCACGCCCCGCGACTCGTCTGCGAGGAGAAATGTGGCCGCGTCCACCACGTCCTCAGGCTCGAGGAACCCGGAAACCAGGGGCTGTTTAATCTCTGCGTAATTGCGACTGCCCTCGTCGTTGTAGGCCCGCTCCGACATCGGAGTCCTGACCAGGGCAGGGGCCACCGCGTTGACCCGGATCCGCTCCGGCGCGTAGTGGGCTGCCATCGCCGTCATCAGGGAGACCTGGGCACCTTTTGCCGCGGCGTAGGCGTGTGTGGCGAATAGCGGGGACGGTCTCGAAGCGAGAACACTGGTCACGAAGACGAGCGAGCCGCCTTCGCCAGTTAGCAGCATTGCTCTGACTGTCTCCCTGGCAGCGAGGAAGGTCGTAGTCAGGTTGCGCGAAATCGTCTCCTCCCACCCCGATAACGGCACCTCGTGAAGGGGTCCGTCTCCCGCGGAGCGCCCGCTTCCTCCGGCCACGGCGAAAAGTCCATCGATCTGGCCAAGTGCCTCAGACGCCGATAGAACTGCTGCCACCGCGCCAGCTTCGTCGGTGAGATCGGCCCTCGCCCACCCTTCGAGCCGCGTCGAAGCGGCGAGGGCAACGCAATCACTTTCGTTGAGCGACACCACAAAGACATGAGCGCCCTCTTCGACGAATCGATGCGCCGCGGCCGCCGCAATACCCGTGGCACCGGTCACCAGGACCGATTTATCTCGAAGACGCATCGAGTGACCTAGACGCGCCCGGAATCGGACTGATTTCTCGTACCTGCACTGGATCCTTCTCCGGTTATTCGGTCGCTGATCCTAGAGCCAACACCAGATCGTTCTGCCACAAGTCATGAACTGGTCGGCTTTCTCAGGCCGGCGAATCCTTCGACCCCGCTTGGAACAACGGAACGATCCACGCAATCGCTCTCTCGTAGTCAGAGAGTATGGGTTGAGGCTGGCTTGCGCAGAACACTTGCCCGGCCCGGCGTTCGTCGACGCCGGGCCGGAGTCCTTTGGATCAGTCGTCGAGTTCGGCGAGTAGGCCCAGCCGGAGGAAGACTGTTTGGCCTAGCGCCTCGTCGAGACCGTCGTTGTCGGTGACGATGTGAACGGTGGCTTCTGGCCCACTGACCGAGAAGCCCTCCAACTTGTCGGGGACCAAGACACTGTTGTTGGCGAGTTGATCGAGTACATCGACCAACAGGGTCTTCGCGACGACGGGCAATGGCGTCGTCAAGTCGGTTGTGAACGAGGCACCAGCAAGATCGACCGTGTACACCTGCTTGTAGATCGCATCGTTCCCGAGCTGATTGTCCCGCTCGATGATCGCGAACTGCCCGTCGGGGAGAAGAGTGATCTCTGAGAGCCCGACCCACCCCGCTGCTACGGGTGCGCTCTTCGGGTACGAAACAAATGCCCACTCAGATCCGTCCCATCGGGCGATTTTGACCGTGTTCGCTGGATCGGCAAGCACACCACCTGTACCAGCGCCCCATTCTCTTTGGACCACTGCGTAGACGAACTCTGTTGATCCGCCGCTTCCAGTCACGGCGACGCCCTCGAAGCCGCTGCTCGTGGCGCCGGCCACGAGGTCAGCAGGCAGTTCGATCGACTCCAAGACGACACCTGAGGGATCGGTGCGAATGATGGCGTCAGGTCGATCGCCGACCCGGCCTTCGGAGGCCATCCAGAAGCCTCCTTCCGGTGCGACGGCGATGCCTTCGAAATCGGGGAAGAACCCCTTCACCCAGTTGGTCACGCCGTTCGGGTCGGTGACTTCGATTCGATCTGTGATGACGCCTTTCGCCCCTGAGATTCCAATTGGATAGACAAACCCATTGGCAAGGTAAGAATCACTCACACCGAAGATCGTGTCGGCATCCGACGGATCGCCCGCTAAGCCAGACATCGCCACCCAGGGTATTGGGGTGCCATCGGCGCTGTTCGAGCTGTAGAGCCCCGGATACGATGCCGCAACCCGATGATCCCCCTGGTAGATGGTAATCATTGCCGGGATGTCGCCCTCAGAGGTCTCGTTGGCGGCAACCAACAGGTTGCGGCTCGGGATAGCGAGTAAACCCTCCGGACCGATACCTGTTGGCAACGTCTGGAGAAGCTCAGGTCGGCCGCTGCCGGGGCCGACATGGTAAACACCTACCACATTTGCCCGTTCCGCCCCGACGAAAAGGAGCTGTGATCCGTTGAATTCTCCGTACTCGATCGATTCCGGCTCACCACCCTTGTTTTCCGACCGCGCCTCGTTGTAATGACCGGCGCTCGCCGATGCGTATTCGAAGGACATGCCCGAATCGAATCTCACGGTTCCACCCAGAGTGAAAACGGTGAAGCCTCGGCTGCCCCCTTCGATTCCGGACGCATCTTCGTAGTCACCCTCGTTGGCGGTACCGATCAGGTTTCCCGGAAGCCACGTCACCGAGTCGGGCTCACGCCTTCTGACCGTTGGGCCTTCCGTGAAATTGATCAACCCGGTCTCCTGAGGACCCAACCCGTCCTCGGTGATGTCGAGGTTGGTGAGAGTTGTCGAACCGGCCGAGAAGTCCCTGACGATTTGACCGTTTTTCAGATTCACCACAGCGATATGGTTGTTTTCCTGCAGCGTGAGGACGGCCTGGTTTTGCGCGTTGATGTCGACGAACTCGGGCTCCGGATCGCTCGGAGCGAAATCGGCTACTCCGGTCAGATCAACCACCCGCGTCGACCATGAATTCGGCCCTTGCCTCAGGTCAACTATCACCAACGACCCGGGTACGGGAACGCCGGTGGCAGTCAACTCGACGTCGCCGCAATCGGTATCCGGAGGAACGTCGGCGCCGTCAGTGTCGCCGCCCTGGGGTATCAAGCCATCGCTAACTTCTTCGTTGCGCTCGTTCTCGATTGCAATTGCGGCGAACCGACCATCGGGGGAAATCGCCACTGAGTCGGGCTGTCCGGGAAGTGCCAGAGTCCGGATCACCGTCTGAGCTTCGACATCGACGATCGCTAGCTCTCCGGACCATTCCGAAATATAGGAAACCTCAGAAGCGTCGCCGTCATCCAGGCAAGCGACCTCACTGACCGTCGAGGTGTTAACACCAACCAGGGCATAGGTTCCCTTGATGGAGACACTGGTGGGCTCGCCTCCCATAGCGACGGTACCCAGAGCGCTCGGAGCCGATGGATCGGCGATGTCAACCAGGCCAATCAGTTCGGAAGCCGAGTCGGTGTAGGCAAGGATTTTTCCGTTGCTGGTTGCCGCGACGATCTCGGAAACCTGGCTTCCCGCATTCTCACGGACGTCGAAGGTGGCTACGTGGTTGAAACTAGGTGGATTTCCATGTTGTTGTGCCGAGGCCTGGACTGGGGCTGCAACCACCGCGGATGTCATGGCAACGACTGACAACAACCCGATACTGTTCCGGAGACGCATCTATGTCTCACCTTTCACTGAATTGATTCTGAAACACCATGAACGTAGGTCGCCTAGATGACAGCGTCGGGCACGTTTGGTAACCGGACACCAAAAAGTGGAAGACAACTTTGGGTCTCCCAACGGCGAACCGGAAGTCCCTGATCGCTGACGACGACGATGTCGACCCGAATCGGTAGAGGCAGGCCGCCTTCCCAGTTCGGCCGAACTAGAGAGTCGCCATTCAGGCCGCTCAGGCGGGCCGTGGTTGTGATGCCCGAACCGGTTTCAGGCGGGCCAGATCTTCCGGCCTCCGCCCGGGGGGACGAGACGATCAACAGATTCTCTCTCGTGATCGGACAGTGGTGGTTTGAGTCCGGCCGTCGAGTTCGCCTCTGCTTGGTGGCGATTGCGAGCACCGGGAATCACCGTGCTCACCGCTGGATTGCTGAGGACAAAACGCAAAGCGAACTGGGCCATTGTCTCCCCGTCAGGTACTACCTCCCTCAAGTCGTCCACCACTGCCAGGTCGCTGAGGTATTGCTCGTGTTGGATTGGATCGTCGATCCAGGCTCGACGAAAATCTCCCTCCGGGAACGTGTCGTCGGCCGAGTACTTGCCGGTCAGCAATCCCATTGCGAGTGGCCCCCGCACGATCACCCCGATCCCGTTGTCGGCGCAGTAGGGGAGCAACTCCTTCTCGGCGGTGCGATTGAGTATCGAGTAGTCGGTCTGGAGGACATCGCAGTCACCCCCGGCGTTGAACTGGCGTAGATGGTCCGGATCGCTGGTGCTGACCCCCCATGCCTTCACCTTTCCCGCCTCTTTCAGACTCCGGAATCCCTCGATGAATACCGACGAATTTTGCTCCGTATGGTTGATGTGACACTGGATGACGTCGACGTAGTCGGTGGCGAGTCGGCGCAGCGACTGCTCCACACCGGCCACCAGGCTGTCGACGGTGTCGTACTGGGACCGGTCGGCCTCGCGGTCAAAGTCGATCCAACCGATCTTGGTAGCGACCACGAACGAGTCGCGCCGCCCCTTCATAGCCTTGCCCAGTAGCTCCTCCGAGTGCCCGGCTCCATAGACGTCGGCGGTGTCGAAGAAGTTGACGCCCAACCCCAAAGCCGCCTCGATCGCATCGAGACTGTCTTCGTCGTCGGCCGGACCCCATTCGCTGGCGGAAACCGCCCATAGCCCGATGCCGACCTCGGACACGTCGATGCCACTCCGGGCGCCGAGGGGTCTTCGATTCATGTGCTGCTCTGACACTGGCAAGACATGGTCCACACCCTACCTAGATCGGTATGGGCGCCTGCTCTTGCAAAGGTGTATCAAACCCCACGGGGCCTGGCTCGAATTCGGGAAAAGAATGGTTCCCCTGGCTGCCGTCGAGTAGCCGTTTTACCAATTCCGCCGTCGGTTCAGAAGCTCCGCCGTTCGCCGACTCTCCAACGCTACGCACCTCTTTATCCAGTCCGGCTAGGACCTGCTCAGCCTCCTGGCGGATGGACTCCGCATGAAGAGGAAGTAGGAGCGAACTCATCGGGTCGGAAATGATCGTGGTCAGGATCGCCGCGGCATCGGCGGGAGTACCCATCGCCAGCTTTGTGTTGGCTATTCGCGCCAGGGCGCCCAGCATCTCCCGTGTCTGTCCCAAGTCGAAAGACATGGCAAGGCTTTCGAGGTAGTAATCCATTGCCAGATTCGAGTTACCCATTGCCAGGGCGGTGTCGCCCAGGCCATCCTGGGCCCATTGCAGACCACGCCGGTATTCCAATCGCGCACACAAATCGGCGCTCGTTTGGAAGCATCGCAGCGACTCGGCGTAGTCGCCCTCGGCGGACGCGATAGAAGCGAGCGCAGCAAGAGCAAACGACCGCCCCCAAATCTCTCCGCATGCTGCGAAGTAGGCGTCGGCTCCTCGGGCGTCCTTCGTCGCCTCCTCGACTCTCCCTTGCAATAAATCGATGAAGGTGTGCCAGGTTTTCATAGAGTTGATGATCCACGGGTCGCCGATCGCTTCTGCCACCTCGACGCCATCGTCGGCAGTGATCCGGAACAACTCCAGGTCACCGGCGTACATGGCAGCGAGGTTGAGCGCATTGAAGGTCTGGGATAGCGCAGGTTTGTCATCGGCGAATCGGATCAACTCCGCGGCGGGTTTGGCCAGAGCAACACCTTCGGTGGGCCGCCCGAGAAGTGAGACAAACCATCCCTTGGTGGCCATGCTGACAGCAACGACCAGCTTCGAGGATGCGTCGTCGCGTTCGGACAATTCGACCACCGGAGTCTCAAAGAAGTCAAGTGCTGCCGGATACCAGCCTCGAACCTCGTAAAGAAACCAGAAGGGGAATACAAAATGCCTCGCCCGGTCTGGCTGGCCGGACGACAACAAGTATCTCCATGCCGAGCGGAGGTTTTCGATGTCTGTTTCCATCATATGAACCGCTCTCGGCTGATCTGACTCGCCGATGATGTCGTACGCCGCCGCCATGAACTGTGAAAAGAACAGAGCGTGAGCGTCTGATCTGGCCCGAAAATTCTCAGGATCCTTCATCAGTTCGAGAGCGCCGAACTGTCGCAGCAATTCGTGCACAGCGAACCTGCCGGTACGCGGGTCACTCGAGACGAACGATTTGCTAGCGAGATTGGCCAGGTCACGGAGGGAGGCGCCCGCCACGGCGGTGGCAGCGTCGCGGGTGAAGCCTCCTCTGAACACCGACAACGCGGCAAACACATGTCGATCAGTCTCCTCGAGCATCGCCCACGAATAGTCGAATACGGCGCGGATGCTGCGATGGCGGTCCGCCAGATCGCCCATGTCGGTTTCGAGAAAGTCGAGACTCTTGTTGATCTCTGCTGCTATCTCACTGAGCGGAAGCAAATTCGTCCAGGACGCGGCAAGGAGGATTCCCAGAGGTGTCCCCTGGACCGATTGGAGAATCGACTCCAAGTGGACTTCGTCGGCATCGCTGAGCACGAAGTCTGGGAGACCCCGGCGGGCAGTTGCGATGAACAAACGAGCACCGTCGGAGTCCCTGATCTCTGGCAAGGCAGGATCTCCAACCTGTAATCCCTTTAGGGCGAATAGGTACTCGCCACTCAGATTGAGGCGAGTGCGCGAGGTTGTCAGGAATGTAATGCCAGGCGCCCGACGCAGCATCTGATCGACTATGTCAGCCCCTTCGACGAGATGTTCGAAATTGTCCATGAGCAACAGAAGCTTCTTTACCCCCAGGTACGCCAGCAATTGATCCAATGCAGACTGTTCGCCCGTCAGTGGTACCCCAATCGATTGCGCAATCGATTGGACGATCTGATCTGTTGAATCCACGGCAGCAAGTTCGACGCAGAAGGCCCCGTCGGGAAAGTGGTCCACTGAGTCGGCCGCCGCCTGGAGTGCGAGCCTGGTCTTCCCCATTCCGCCTGTAGCTAAAACTGTGACCAGCCTGTGTGTGGTGATCAGATCGACCAACTGGGCGAGGTCGTGATCACGGCCGACAAAGGCAGTGAGCTGCACCGGAAGATTATTGCGATGCGAGTCCAGCGAGGTGAGAGCCGGGAAGGTCTCCGGCTCGCCGCCGGGATCCAATTGATAGACATGCTCTGGCTCGGTCAGGTCCTTGAGGCGATGGAGCCCCAAATCGGTGACCGTGATCCCGGATGGGGGAGCCTGTCGTGCCAATGCCCATGCCGCTCCCGATATCAGGGTTTGGCCCCCATGTCCGATGGAACGAAGTCGCGCGGCTCGATTTACGGCCGAACCGTAGTAGTCCTCGGAAATGATCTCCGCAGGCCCGGTATGGACTGCGATCCGGATCTTTAGCGGCCCCGACGTGGGCCAACTGGCGTTGCGAAGCTCTTCTTGGATGGCGGCCGCAGCAGCTATGCCATCCACGGCCGATTCGAAAACGACAAATCGACTGTCCCCCTCACCGCGGGGACGGACCACCTTCCCCGAATTCCTGTTGGCGCACTCCGAGATGATCCGATCGTGCTCGTTCAGGGCCGATGTCATCGCCTCGGGGTTTTCGTCCCACAATCGGGTACTGCCCTCTATATCGGTGAATAGGAAAGTGACCACTCCCTTGGGTAGCCCGGACATCTTCGGACGATAACAGTCTGGAAACTCGCCGCCCGAGGTCAACGACCCTGGTTTGACTTTTCTCGAACCATCCCGTATCTTTCAAACAAACATTTGAAACGAGCGTTTGAAAGATGGTCGAGGACACCAGAGAGCAGATAGCGCGGACCGCCGAGGTTCTCTTCGCCCGTGAGGGGTTCAGTAACACCTCACTGCGTCAGGTGACCGATGCGGCCGGAGTCAACATCGCCGCCGTGAACTACCACTTCGGCTCGAAGGAGGGTCTGCTCGTCGAAATTCTCGACCGGATCATCGCCCCCCTCAATGAGGAGCGAATAATGCTTCTCGATGAGCTGGAAGAGGCGGGTACTCCAGACACGGTCGACCTGCTTACCGCGTTCTTGCTTCCAGACCTTCGCCTGATTCAGGAGCTTCGAACCCGGGATCCGTCGTTGCCCCGTTTCGTGTCCCGGATGTATTCGGAGGCCTCCGAGCTCATGGAACGAACGATGGGCCGACAGTTCGCTGAAACTCAGGTGCGCTTCTACGCGGCATTCGGACACGCAATCCCCTCTTTGAGCGCAGACGAGATTGCCTGGCGCCTCCGCTGTGTTGTCGGGATAGTCGTCTATATGTTCGCCTCGGTGGAGACCCCTGGCTTGCCCTCGATGCTGGGCGGCGACGTTGATGCCGACCTGGAAAGGCTGCTCGGGGTGACGGTCCCCATGATGTTGTCGCCGGCAGTGGAGGTGGCTGTATCGCGGCACTGAGAACCAGGACGAGAAAAAAAGGGGCCTTCCGCCAAGACGACTAAATCCGACGGAAGGCCAGTGCACCGGCGGTGGATCACCGCCATGAGCAAAGGACATTGTTGTGGCAGAAATAACACAAAACAAGATTGACCGGCCCGACTGGCTCCCACAGGACGTCTGGCCGTTCCAGATCCGGACGACCCGGGTCGACGGCAACACCATCGCGTACACCGACGAGGGAACGGGACCGGTGCTGGTCCTGGTCCACGATGGCATGTGGTCCTACGTATGGGGCCAGCTGATCGCCGAGTTGCAACCCGAATTCCGGGTGGTGACCCTCGACTTCCCCGGGTCGGGGCTCTCCGGTCAATCAGATGGGCCGGCAAGTCTCGAAGCCGACTCGCGAGTCCTCGAGGCGTTCGTCGCTCACCTAGAGCTCGCCGACGTAACGCTGGTGCTCCACGACCTGGGTGGATGCGTCGGGCTCGGGATGGCAGGGAGAAGACCGGACGTGGTAAGCGGCCTTGTCCTGGTGAACACGTTTGCCTGGCCGGCCGACAAGACCTCGCTCCGGGTCATGTTCGGGGTGATGGGCAACAGGGCGGTGAAGTCTTTGAACGTCGCAACCAATCTGGTACCGCGCATGACCTCGACCCGTTTCGGGGTCGGCCGCAATCTCGACTCTTCCGGGCGCAGTGCATTTCTCGGAGGCTTCGAACGGAGAACGGCCCGAGCCCGATTCCACGATCTCATGGCGGCGGCACGAACGGAGACCGACTATCTCGCATGGGTCGAGACCCAGCTTGCTACGACACTCTCCGACAAGCCGGTACTCACCGTGTTCGGAGCGAAGAACGACCCGTTCGGTTTCCAGGAGAGGTTCCGTGACTACTTCCACGACATCCAGGACATTGTCATCCCTGGCGCAAATCACTTTCCGATGACCGACGACCCCACCGGTCTGGCGGCGCGGATCTCCGAGTGGCACGCGAAACGGTAGGCGGTTGAGGCAGGCAGAAGATGTCCACCTGAACGTGAGTTCGACTACGCACGGGGTTTAGTTGCGACCCGGGTCGGGTAGTTTCTGCCCATGTCCACCGACCTTGCCACTGTCATCCTCGACGCTGTACACGCTGCCGGAGCCCGTCACATTTTCGGAATCCCCGGTGACGCCATCAACGGTCTTCTCGACGCCGCCCGTCGTCACAACGGAGTCGATTTCGTCACCGTGCGTCACGAAGAGGCAGGCGCGTTTGCCGCTGGTGTGCAGGCCAAGCTCACGGGCGGTCTCGGAGTCGTCGCCGGCACTGCCGGGCCTGGCGCAATCCATCTTCTCAATGGCCTCTACGACGCCAAATTGGACCACGCCCCGATCCTCGCCATCACCGGCCAGGTGGAGACCTCGCAAATCGGCTCTGAGGCTCATCAGGAAATCGACATCGCCCGCCTCTTCGAGGACGTCGCAGTGTTCAGCGAGACGATCATAAATCCGGAGCAGATGCCTGAACTCGTCGATAAGGCGATACGGGAGGCGTTGCGGGGTCGCGGGGTGGCACATCTCGTCCTCCCGTCCGATCTGGCCCTCGCCCCGGTTGACACCTCAGGCCACGCCGGAAGCGCACCGGCGATCGGGTTTCCCAATCCGGAACCAGGCGACGTCGAAGCCGCAGCCCGACTCATCGACGAGGGGAATGCCGTCACCATCCTCGTCGGGATAGGCGCCCGTGCAGCCATCCCCGAGGTCCTTGCGCTGGCGGAACATATCGGTGCACCGGTGATCAGAACCCTGCGGGCCAAGGACCTGATTCCGGACTCCCACCCCCTCTCCACCGGCGGTCTCGGTCTGCTCGGAACAACGGCATCGGTCGAAGCGATGGACCGCACCGACGTCCTGTTGATGGTCGGCACCGATTTCCCATACAAGGAGTTCTACCCGGAGAAGGCGAAGACCATCCAGATCGACATCGACCCCGCCCAGATCGGCAACCGGACCGGTGTGGACGTCGGCCTGGTCGGCGACGCCGGTGCCGCGTTGCGACAGCTCAAAGGGATGGTCGCCCCCTCCGATGGGGGAAAGCACCTGGCCAAGGCGACTGACGGGGCTGCTGAATGGAGGGCCGAGATGGCTGCCGCCGAGTCTGACGACTCTGCCCCGATACGGCCGCAACGCTTAGCTGCCACCTTGAGTCGTCATACCAAGCCCGGAACGATTTTTGTCTGTGACACCGGCACCGTCACCGTGTGGGCCGCTCGCCACCTCGACATCAAGCATGGCGACCGATTCACCCTCTCCGCCAACCTGGCATCGATGGCGATAGCCCTTCCGGGGGCGATCGGGGCCCAACTTGCCTACCCCGAGTCGCCGGTGGTGGCGCTTGCCGGTGACGGGGGTTTCTCGATGTTGATCGGCGATCTGATCACCGCAGTCGACCTCGAACTTCCCATCACCGTCGTCGTCTTTAACAACTCGAAGCTGGGGTTGATCGGGGTGGAGCAAGAAGCCGAAGGTCTCCCCGCATTTGGGATCGAGCTCCAAAACCCAAATTTTGCCGAAGTCGCCCGGGCGATGGGCGCCGAAGGCTGGAGGGTCGAGGATCCGGCCGACCTCGACGGCGCCATAGCTGCAGCCCTGGCGTCGAACCGTCCCTCTGTGGTCGACGTTGTCGTCAACCCGGATGAGGTGACGATGCCGCCGACCATCGAACTCAAGTTTGCCCTCGGGTACACCAAAGCCAAGGTTCGGGAGTTCGCCTCAGGGAGTGAGGCCATGGATGGTGTCAAGAGCGCGGTCCGTCAGACCATCGAACGGATCACCAACTAGAGCACCGTCAGCCGGACTCCTGGTTCTGGAACAGGGCGTCGACGTTGGGCAAGTCTTGAAAGTGCGAGAAGGTGCCCTCGTCCCGGATCTCCTGCGCCGACCGGAGGAATCCACCCCATGCGGTCCG
This sequence comes from Acidimicrobiia bacterium, assembly GCA_041747375.1. Lineage (GTDB taxonomy): Bacteria > Actinomycetota > Acidimicrobiia > Spongiisociales > ZC4RG35 > MA-ANB-1. The sequence goes on along the minus strand of JBGTFH010000078.1, from coordinate 71,572 downwards.
GGCCAATGTTCCGCCGACGCTGATGCGCCGCACCCCCATCGAGGCCGCTTCGGCGACGGTTATGAAAGGGGCATTGATAAGGAGGTTCACCGGCCTGGGTGACACGGCCTTCACCACCGCTTCGATCTGCGCGACGGTGCCGAGCCGTGGTGCGTAGAGACAGTCGGCGCCTGCCTCGGCGTAGGCGGCGAGTCTCCGCACGGTCTCTTCGATGTCGGGACGTCCCGCCACGAAGCCCTCGGACCTGCCCGTGAGGACGACCCCGGTCCCCGTCTCATCGATCGCATTTCGCGCGGCCCGGACCCGCTCGACTGCGAGATCGAACTGGTACAAAGGCTCGGTCTCGTCGCCCGTGGAGTCTTCGATGGAGAGCCCCGCGATCCCGGTTTCCGTGGCCCGCTTGACGTTAGCGGCAAGGCCGTCGGGGTCGCGAGCGAAGCCACCCTCGAAGTCGGCATTCACTGGCACATCGACGGATGACGCAATAGTGCGCAGGTGCTCCAGGGACTGTTCCAGGGTGATTTGGTTGTCGGCGAGGCCCAATGTCCAGGCTGCCCCGGCGCTGGTTGTCGCCAAAGCCGGAAAGGCCATATCGGCCAAGGCTCGGGCGCTCCCGGCGTCCCAGGGATTAGGCATTACGAAGCATCCCGTCTCGTGAAGTTCGTGGAACCGGGCGGTACGGTCGCTCTGAGAAGTCATACGCATGGACTTTACGGTTTCGGACCCGATCACGGGCCTTGAGAGAGACAACCGGGGCTCGTGAGGGCAAAATACACTTTCGAGAAAATGGGAATTACGTGTGGCATCGACCCGGCTTGACCTGACCCGACAACAGATACTCGCGTACCGACGGAGGGTCGGGGCGCTCGATCAGCGCCTCCCCCGGGGAAAGCGAACTCTGGGCCGGGTGGCATATGTCGGGCTGCAAGACAGCATGCCGCGGGCCGCCGTCCTGTCGATCCATGCTCGCATGGAGGGAACCAGTTCCAACAGTTGGGAAGACCCGACTCTCGTACAACTGTGGGGTCCCCGGTTCAGTGTCTTCGTTGTCGCCGCTGACGACCGCGCCATTTTCACATTGGGGAGACTTCCTGACGACCCCAAGCGTCGTCGCATCGGCGAGGACCTCGCCGACCGGCTCGAGGCCTTTCTGGGTGGAGCCCGGATGCCCTTCGGGGAGGCCGCCCGGGGCCTCGCTGCGGCCGCGCGGGGTCTTGGTGAGATGCATCTCAACAGTCTCCGTTATGCCGCTCCCACCGGGAGGGTATTGATCCGATGGGACGGCGCCCGCCAGCCGGAGATCTGGATAGTTCCAGCCCCCGAGGTCGATCCGACCGATGCCAGACTCGAACTGGCGCGCCGCTACCTACACATCTTCGGACCTTCCACCCCGGAAGCGTTCGGTCTTTGGGCAGGGATCCGGACAAATGAAGCCCGGGCCGCGTTCGACGCCCTTGCTTCATCACTTGTTCCCGTAGCGACCCCGATCGGCGATGCCCTCATTCTCCCTGAAGACGAGGCCGACCTTCGCTCCGACGCAGGGAGGCCCGCTACTGCCCGACTACTGCCCAGCGGCGACGCCTACTACCTCCTCCAGGGGCCTGATCGTGAGCTACTCGTGCCCGACCCCGACAACCGAAATTTGTTGTGGACTTCCCGGGTCTGGCCGGGAGCAGTGCTGGTCGATGGCGAAATCGTCGGGACCTGGCGTCGATCCAAGACCAGGGTGCTGATCCATCCCTGGCGCCGACTCGCCAGGGCGGCACAGGACAATATCGAGAACGAAGCAAGGTCGATGCCCATCCCCGACGCCGACGACAGAGATATCGTTGTCGACTGGGAGAACTCGTAGAGAGCTTTCGGCCGGCGCGCTCTGCTCTTAACCTGGACGATTCATGAAAGCTGTTGTCTGGACCGCATATGGCCCGCCGGATGTACTTCAGCTACGCGATGTGGCCCGACCGGTGCCCCGGGACCACGAACTGCTCGTTGCCGTGAGGGCGACAACAGTGACCGCCGGTGAGGTCGAAATGCGTCGGTTCCGATTCTGGAACATCCTCACCGTGCCGCTCCGCCTCTACTTTGGGATTTTCCGTCCCCGGGGCGAGCGGATTCCGGGCCAGGAGTTCGCCGGAGATGTGGTTGCCGTCGGCGATGCAGTTTCCCGATTCGAAGTCGGTGACAGAGTATGCGCACATGCCGGCTTCGGTTTTGGCGGTTATGCCGAGTACGCAACCGTCAGCGAAAATGGGATCGTTGCTTCTATTCAAGAAGGCGTTTCCTTCGAAGACGCCGCAACACTTCCGACCGCGGGTCTTTACGGCAACTACTTCGTCACCCGTGCCGCGCCGGGACGGGGTCAGTCCGTCTTGATCAATGGTGGGGGAGGCAGTATCGGCAGCTTTGCCATCCAACTCGCAAGGAGAGCAGGCGCGGAGGTGACAGCAGTCGACCGGACCGACAAGTTGGAGTTCATGTCATCACTCGGCGCCGCCCATGTCATCGACTACACCCATAACGACTTCACCAGGAATCTCGATGCATATGACCTGATTCTCGACGTCGTCGATAAGAGCAACTTTCATCGTGCCGCTCCGTCGTTGAAGCCGGGTGGGCTGTACCTCCACTCCAATTTGTCTCTGTTCCGGCTCATTCAGAGCAAATTCTCGCGGCATCGCGGGCAACGTCGTTCCCGATTTGTTTCCGAAGGGGAGAGTCGCCAGGCCCTCACCACCTTGCTAGGCATGGTGGCCAATGGTGAACTCGAGGTGGCGATTGATCGTCGCTATCCCCTGGAAGAGACTGCGGACGCCCATGAATATGCGGAGACCGGCCAGAAGCGTGGCCATATCGTTATTCATGTGGAGTGACGAGTTGTCCGACCTGCTCGGGCGGCCTAGGCATTGCCGGTGGCACTCTGCAGCTTGGGACGGGTCGCTCCCCGTGCTGCCGGTGAGAGCGCTCCGAACCAGACCCCCGACATTACGAGGACCGCACCGATGATCCCCTGGACCGAAAGCGCCTCATCGGCGATCAACGCGCCGAGGAGCATCGTCACCACCGGAAAGAGGACGAAGGCGTACGAAGTGGCGCTGGCCGTCCACTTTCGAACAACGAGCAAGAAGAGCACGAAGAGCCCTACCGAGCCCACGGTTGCCAGATAGGCCACAGCCCAGACCGCCTCGGGCTCCGTCGGTCGAATCCACGTCTCGCCGGCCGTCGCGGAGATCGCCAGGAGGACCAGAGCACCCGTCGTCATTCCAACCGCATTGGTCATCACCGGGTGGTTGGCAGATACCTTCTTTGAAACGATCACGCTCTCCGAGATGGAAGCAACAGCCAACAGCATCGCTACAAGAGCAGTAAATGGGAGCACGACTTCCTCGGGCCCCAGTGTCATCCAGAGGATCCCGGCGATGGCCAGCACTGAGCCCAACATGGATCGAGCGGTCAGTCGCTCCATGCCGTGTACAGCAGCAAGGAGCACCGTCACCAGCGGGACCACCGCGAGCACCACTGCGGCAAGTCCAGCGTTTATCCGTACCAGCGCCCAATACATCAACGCATAGGAGATGGCGAAGCTCAACTGCCCGTAGAGGACGGTCATCCACAGGTCGCGGCCGCGAGGAGGACGAAGCCGCAGGATCAAGGCGATGACTATGAACAGGCTCGCGGCGAGGCCAAACCTCAATCCGGCTCCCCAGAAGGGGTCGAGTTCCCTGTTGCTGAATCGGACGGCGATGAAGTTCGTACCGCCGATCAAGACAGCGGCGACAAACAGGGTGACAGTGAGTCCGCCGGGACTCTCGGAAGGAGGCGAACGACTTTCCATGCCTCTCCAATTCTATTCTGCGGAGGAATGCCCCGGTGCTGCTCCGTCCTCGTCGCCGCTGAAGTAGGCACGTGGTGGCCCATCGACTTCGCTGTCGGGAAAAGCTTGGACTTGGGCGGTAATCCAATCCGCCCAGCGCCCGGTGAGAGCGTTGGAATCCCCGTCGGGCTCTAGCGGCTCACCGATGACGACAGTGACCGGAGATCGGCGTATCCGATTCTCCAAGTCCATGGCGCGCCCTGTCCCGATCACCGCCACCGGGACGAGCGGAACCTGTGCCCGGGTCGCCAACCATGCGGCCCCCCGCTTTGGCGGGAGGGTCCCCCAATGCGACACCCTGGTTGCCTCGGGGAAAACTGCGACGACCTCCCCCGAATGGAGTGCGCGTAGAGCAGTCCTCACGGCGGCGATCGGTCGTCTATCCCGTGGTGTGGGAATGGCGCCGTATCCCTCGACCAGCCAATCGAGCAACGGGCTGACCCCGAAGAGGTCATCGAGGGCGAGAAACCTCATGGGTTTTCGAACCGCCGCGCCGATCACTGGCGGATCGAAATGTGAGTAGTGGTTGGCCGCGATGACAAAAGCCCCTCGAGGGAAATCACCTTGTCGGGACACTTCGAGGGAGAAGAACAGCCTTCCGGCGCCTCTGATGATCGGTGGCGAAACCCGCCATAGAATCCGGCTGCGGGTGGTCAAGGGTCATTCCTGGCTGGTCGGACTGGTTTTTGCATCAAGCAAAACTAGACGGGTCCCCCGTCCCCAGCCAGACGGCAACAGGAATTTTGAACCTACTCCGGGCCTGCGGCGTGGGTGAGACCCGCGCTGGCCTTGCTCGACTCCATGTGGTTGACGATGTAGCGGGCGTCATAGGGCATCGCGGCGACGGTCTCTGACCAGAGGGAATGTTGGAAGAATTGCCCGCAGAAGTAGAGGCCAGGAACCTCGTGGACAACACCCCGCTCATAGACCGGTTTGCCGTCTTCGCCGAAGACATCCAGATCGATCCAGTCGAACCCCGGTTGGTATCCCGTGCACCAGACGACACTCCCGACATCGAGGACTCTTCCATCTTCCAATTGGGGAAGTCCATCCTTTACGCCGATGACCCTGGGAACCCGCTTTGCTCCTTCTGCTTTGAGATCGCGCATTTTGACCCGAACAACCGGGGCTGACTGATGTAGAAGTTTTGGCCGGACCTTTCGGCCAATCGGGGTCGACGTGGTCAACACCTTGGTCGCCATGAATCGGACCAGCTTGATGCCTATCTTGCGTCCGAGCCAGCTGTCGATTCGGAACGGGATGACCGCGCTGGGTTCGCCTGCGACGTAGGTATCCCGGTCCCTGGCCAGCTCAAGGCCGATCTCGGCACCGGAGTTGCCCATCCCCACCACGAGCGAAGGGCCGCGGCCAAGCGATTTGGGATTCCGGTACTCGCTGGAGTGAATCTGCACTATTCCGTTGGCCAGAGATCCGGCGAAGGCCGGTATCTTCGGGACCTGGTAGTTGGCCATCGCCACGACGACATTGTGAGAGCGAAAGGTGCCCTCTGTCGTCTCGGCCACGAAGAGCGAATCGTCTTTGCTGAGCCGGTCAACGCGGGCGCCGGAGATCAGGGGAAGTGCCATTTCCCTGGCATAGACCTCCATGAAGTCGGCAGCCTCATCTTTGGATACAAAATGCTCAGCAGGTGCGGGGAAGTCCATCCCGGGGAGTTCGAAGAATCCGGAGGGGGTGAACATGACCAATGAGTCCCAGCGATTGCGCCATGCGTCGCCGACCCTCTGGCTGGCGTCGAGTATGACGAACGACCGGCCGGTTTGGGACAACTCGTACCCCACGGTGAGCCCGGTCTGCCCGCCCCCGATTACGAGCGTGTCCAGGACCCGGTCGGTCATCGACAGGGCCTCTTGAGATTTCTGTGCTGGTTGGGCAGTCATGGTCTTCTCCTTATGCGTAGGTGGGCTTCTTGAGGTGGCTTGTTGGCGATCGACGCAGGTAACCGTTGGCCTGGACAACTGCGGAGATGAGGCAACCGGGGATAAAACCGAACTGCGAGGTGACCAGTGCGTACGCAATCCAGGGAAGTTGAACAGACGCTCCCAACAGCCAACCCGAACTTCGGCCGGTCGCCGCTGCACGGAGTGCGACAACCTGGAACCCGGTCAGGATCCATGCCCAGTATCCAGGCGTCCCAAAGGCTGATCCATCCTGAATCGAGGTCACCACGATTGCGGCCACCAGTACGAAGCTGCCCAGAATCGCAACACCCAGATGCTGGGGCGATGTCCTGGTGTCGTGGCTGCTTCTCATACCCACGAAAGTACGGGGTAGGAGATCTCTATTTAATGGGGAGTTCTCCCCACGGCACCAGTCCGTGTTCACTGGCGTAAAGAGCGGCTGCGGCCCTGGTGGAAACATCCATCTTGCGGTAAGCGTTTTGGATGTGGTGGTCAGCGGTCTTCGGAGAGATGCCCAGGCGGGAGGCTATCTGCTTTGTTTGCAACCCACGGGCCAGTAGACCGATCACCTCGGCCTCTCGGGATGTGAGGTCGCCCGGGTCGGAAACCTCCAATGGATCCAGCCCCGCCGCCTCGATGACGGCTGCTACCGCATCCGGGTCCAGATACCCCTTTTTCGCCTGATCTGCCAGTGCCTCTGCGGCTTTCTGGCTGCCCAGCGGATCTCGGTGGTGGCGGAGCTCGCCCATGGCGTGAAAGGCGTCGGCCGCGCCTAGGAGCCGGGCACCTGGAGCGAGGGCGGCGGCGGGAACCCCACGGTGATAACCCGACCCGTCGACCCTTTCATGGTGACAACACGCCACGTCGGCAAGGCCCTGGAGCGCGAGCGCGGGCGCCAGGACGCGGCCGGTGTGATAGGGATGGAGCCGAACCTGTTCCCACTCGTCCGCGGTGAGCGGACCCGGCTTCTGCCAGACCCGGGGGTGGACTGCGAGCCGACCGACGTCATGGACCAGGGCGGCGTGTCGGACGCGGCGTCTGTCCGCCTCGTCGAGTCCCGTGACGAGGGCGGCCGCCTCGGCCAGGTCGGCAACCCCGGATGAATGACCGCCCATCCGAGGCGAGACCATGTCGGCGAAGTCCCCCAAGGCAGCGACGGCCCGATCGAACTCCTCGGCGTCGAGCATTCGGTGAGGTTTGGGCTCGAGGGCGAGAAAGTCGGACCAGGCTGATCCTTCCGTATCGACAGCGAGCAGGTCGGCGGCATTGTCGGCGAAGGTCACGGCGATGGTCGGGTCGAAAGCACGGCCTGCCCTTTCCCTCACCACGGCAGCGGCGTGGCTAACCCCGCCGATCAGGTTCTGGAACGCACCGTCGCGGGCCACCTGTGCGATTCGCAGTGCAATCGGCACGTCTTCTCTCGACGCCCGCCCGAGTACCCCTTTGCCGTCCCAACGCTCGGTGAGCACGTTGAACATCCGACTCACTTCACCAGGGGCACCAAGCCTCTCCGACAAAACAACCGCTACCTCGCACATCGAAGCGAAGTGGTCGCCCTGGAAGCTACGCGCCTGGGGTAGACGGGAAACCACCTGATAGGACCTGGCCATGGCGCCAGCGTCAGGGTCGGGGAGAGTCCGAAGTACTCCTTTGAACATCTCGAGATTCCCCCCGAACTGATGTGGGGTGAGATTCTCCAACATTGACCCCCCGAAGAGGTGGAGATTCTCTTCTGAATCGGTGTTGCATCCCAGATACATGAGGAGGCTGACGTAGAAGACCTCCGCTTCGGTCTCAATGGCGACATCTAGGAGTCGTGCCAGCCGGGAGGCGACTACGGTCGACTCGATCCCATGCTCGAAGGGAAATCCCATCGCGAGGTCGGTGGCGAGGCACGCTGAGCCGATCACCTCGGCCGCGCGCACCGCCGCTGCGCCGTTTGTTTGATTCACGCCAGACAGCCTACGCGGCCCTTATAAGACCCGTGGCCCGGCAAGCACAACCCTCTGAATCCGTCGTTCAGGGCGTGAGGAATACCTCGAAAGTCTCATATGTGGGATTCCTGAGCATCTCGCGGACGAAGACAGGTCACTTCCCAACGATGGCAGCCAGGTACCTGGATTTCATCCTTTGATTGGGAGCCGAGCGACGGCGTCGGCGACGCAACGTCCTTGGGCGACGCCGAGGTCAATGGCTGGTCGGAAGTGGATACCTCCGTAGAGGCGGGACACTGCGGCCTCCTCAGCGCACCCGGTGAAGGAGGTGAATTTCCGCGGGGTCAGGCCTCGATCGTCGTGGGTATGGTCGACAAACCGATGTTGATCCCCGAAGAGGTCGGCCATCACCCCGAAGGCCGCTCCGCTCTGCACGGAGTGACCGGACGTGTATTCCGGGAATGGGGGAGTGTTGAGAATGGGGGTCCACTGGTCGTCGATGAGGTCTCTGATGTAGGTGATCGGTCGAAGCAGGTTGTACCGGAATTTGGTGTTCCAGCAGGTCACAAAGGCATCAGAGACAGCGATTCCCACCCTGAGGTAGCAGTCTGCGGCGCGGGCAAGGTCGACGGCTTCGGCCCTGACCACCTGATTCAAGATCGAGATGGAGTGTCCCGGCGGGGTGGCGGTGATTCCCGGGTCGTCCGACCAGAAATAGGCTATTTCAGCCTGCTCCGGGGTGATTTCGTTCACCGCGTCGTAGACCTCGACCGCGTCCCGATAGAAGTCCGAATCGACCTCCACCGAAAATGGCGGATGGTCCCCGGAGGCGCAGTCGGCTCCCGAGGGGACAGCGAAAGTGCGATTCTCACCCCAGTAAGGCTGGAGGGCGCTCTGGAATGCGGGTGCTGTCGGCACCCAGAGACCGGCCCCGATCGGCGGGACATAGCTAGTTGGAAAGTTGCGGAGATAGCCTTCGTGCCCACCATCCGACTGTGACCATTCGAGAACGGCGGCGGCCACGTCTTTCCCCCACTCGACCGATTCGGCCACGAGCACACCTGGCGAGGCGGGAGAAGCGCTGAGAGCGTTCTCGAGGTCGTCGATGGCGGCGAGATTGGTGGCCGAGGTTGTCGGGAATAGCCCACGAGCGGCGGCGGCGAGGGCAGCATTGGCCGCTGCCGGCCAGTAGAAGCGGCTCTGTTGCCCAGTTCGGGGAGGAAGATCGAGGGCGGGATGAAGGCGGTCGAGGCTCCGATATCCAGGCATCCCCGGGACCACGGACTCGTAGAGGCTGATACCGAGATAGGCGAAGGCCCGAGACGCGACTGGAGGGGAGAACCCCGGTGTGGTCCGGACCAGGTCAAGGGCGAGGTCGAACCAATTCAGGGCGACTCCGGCATCGTGCACCCTTGCCGGCCCTGAGATCGGGCGACTTGCTGCGGACAAGGTTGTCGGGACCATCAGTGCGAATGCAGCCATCGAGCTGTTTCTCAAGAATTCCCTTCGGGTGGTCCCGGCGGGATGTGTAGTCGATCTTTCAGACGTCATTTCCGTGCTCCCAGGTTGGTTAGGGCCGATGAGGTACCCGCAACCGGATACCTCATCGGCGACTCAGTTTCAGGGCGCCAACACTGATGCCTGGTACAGGCGGCAGATGTTCGGCCCAACCTCGCCGTCAGCAAGAGCTGTCGCCGGGAATATGGCCGGGAACGGGCTCGCATCCGAGCAACCGCCACGATATGTGCGGACCATGCCTGGCATGAACTCGTCTATCGCCGGCCCGTGGTCGTTTACCACCAGGTGGATTTCTGCCGTTCGGGCGTCTTCGAGTGCTCCGTCCGGAAGCCATCCGCTCAGTGGTCCTTCACTGACGCTGCCGGAGAAGATGCCTCGCCCGGATGAGCCGGCAACCAGACCATCGCCGAAGCGGACCTGTGATCTGCTTTCGGGGTTGAAGATCTCCGGCGCCGTGCACGGCGTCGCTGCACAGAACGATGGATTGTTGATTACCACAAGCCAGACTGTGTAGGCGTTGCCCTCCACGAGTTCCGAGGTGGACAGATTGAAGTTGATCCCCTGGTTACTTCGCACGACTGATCCGGTGCCTCCAACGATTCCGGTTTTGCCTAATGGGGCCTGCTGGGCGTGCCAGCTGACGGTGGCGGTTTGCTTCACCGACCCCGTTGCTCCGGCTGTGGCCACCATGGAAAACACCATTGCGATCACCACCAAAGTCAAACCGAGTTGTCGTCTCATTCGATTCTTTCCCTTCTCTTGTTGGTCATTCGGCTGATTCCACCGAACGGCCGCTTTCTTTCCTTGCCCGCCCCACCATCCAGATGCCGCCACTCAACCCGCCCTCGCTTGTCGGCGGCTTAACCGGGCTTACCAAAACCTTGTTCAGGGGGCGGGATCAGGGCATTAAGCCGGCGACAAGGTGTGTGTGCTTCAATATGAGACTGGTGGCGCTCAGCGTTCAATCTTGGAGAGCTGGATGGACTACTTGATCTTGGGTCCACTTGAAGTACTGGATGATGACGAGCCGGTGGACATCGGCCCCCGACAGCAACGCGCCCTTCTCGCCTTGCTTCTCGCCAACATGAACCGGGTGGTCTCGACGGAACGGATCCTCGAGGACCTCTGGCCCAAGGACCCGCTGGGAAAGGAGAAGACCCTCTGGGTCTACATTTCTCGACTGAGATCGGCTCTCGAGCCCGACCGGGAGGCCAATGCGAGGAGTTCTGTCCTCGTCACGAGAGATCACGGTTACCAATTGGTCGTCGATCCCGACCGCGTCGACTCCTGCCGGTTCGAAGCGGAGGCGGCTCGTGGTCGCGCCCTGGTGCGAGACGAACCCGACACGGCAGCGGACCTGCTGGGGAGTGCCCTCGCCCTATGGCGGGGCAGTGCCTATCAAGACTTCGAGTACGACGAATTCGCCAGGGACGAGATGGCGCGTCTCGAAGAGGCCCGGCTATTGGCTACCGAGGACCTTTTCGATGCCAAGCTCCGGGCCGGTCAGCATCGCGAGATCGTGGGAGATCTGGAGAAGCTGGTACGGAACTACCCGCTCAGGGAGCGGCCCATAGGACTCCTTATGCTGGCCCTGTATCGATCTGGGCGCCAGGCCGACGCCCTGCGTGCTTTCCAGAGCTACCGCCGCGTCTTGGGAGAGGAGCTCGGAGTCGAACCGTCCGCCGAGCTGAGCAGCATCGAGGAGCAGGTCCTGCTCCATGACGAACGGCTCGACCCGGCGGACAACTTTCCTCGCGACGCGGTGGGCACGAATCCTTTCAAAGGGCTACAGGCGTTCGGCGAGGAAGACTCCGGCGTCTTCTTCGGTCGCGACCGCCTGGTCGCTGACATCGTCCGTCGCCTGTCCCAGGGGATCCCCTTGATTTCGCTCATTGGGTCGAGCGGCTCGGGGAAGTCGAGCGTGCTTCGAGCCGGTCTTATCCCTGCTCTCCGCAAGGGCGCGTTGGGAGACACGGAGAATTGGCGAATCGCAGTCATGGTTCCCGGCGCCAGACCATCCGCCGAACTAGAAGCCGCTCTGGCTCGATCGGCGCTGGACCCGCCCGAAGACGTGATGAGGTACTTTGATGACGAGGATGGACTGCTGAGAGCGGCGCTTCGCATCATCCCACAGGGGTCGGGACGGCTGCTACTGATCATCGACCAGTTCGAGGAACTGTTCACTTTGGTCACGTCCGACGAGGCACGGCGCCAATTCATACGCAACCTCGAGGTCGCCCTCGAGGATCCCCACCACCGGGTGGTGGTCATCATCGCTCTACGGGCCGACTTCTACGAGCGCCTGCTCGACTTCCCCGAATTCGGTGAGATGCTCGGCGCGGGAGTCGTCAACGCGGTTCCGCTCTTGCCCGACGAGCTCGAAGCCGCTGCCGAACGGCCTGCCGCCGCAGCCGGCGCTCACCTCGAACAGACGCTTCTCGCTCGCCTCCTGACCGATGTCGCCGGCCAGACGGGGGCACTTCCTCTCTTCCAATTCACCCTCACCGAACTGTTCGACCGCAGAAGGGACGCCACCCTGACTCTCGGGGCCTATGACGGAATGGGAGGCGTGAGCGGAGCCATCACCCGCCGAGCCGAGGAGCTCTACCAGACCTTCGACCCGGGGGAAAAGGCTGCGGCCAAGCAGCTATTCCTGCGTTTGGTGACCATAAACGACATCGGTGCCTGGAGCAGGCGCCGGGTCGCCGCCTCGGAGATCATCAACCTGGCAGTAGACACGGTCGATCTCCAGACTGTCCTCAACGGGTTCGGTCGGTATCGGTTACTCACCTTCGATCGCGACCCCGCAACCGGGTCCAGCATCGTCGAGGTGGCCCATGAGGCACTGCTCCGCGTCTGGCCCCGGCTGGCCGGGTGGATCGAGGAGGGCCGGGACGACGTTGTTCGTCACGCCCTCCTTACCGCGGCCATCGCCGAGTGGGCCGAGTCCGACCGGGCCGAGGGTTATCTGCTTGTCGGGGAGCGTCTGGCAGGCTACGAGAGGTGGGCCGAGCACAGCACCCTGACTCTGAGCAGAGGCGAGGCCGAATTTCTCGAAACCTCCGTTGCTTTTCGCGAGCGAGGCAAGGAAGCCGAGGCAATTCGGGCAGCTCGAGAGTCCAAACTGGACCGGCAGGCGAAACGGCGTCTGGTCGGTTTGGGCGTGGCGACACTATTGCTATTCATTGTGCTTGGCGGTGGTCTGGTCTTCGCCCTGGGGGGCGGCCCCCGCATCGCGATGGTCCATGGTGTCACCAACGACGGTGCAGTGAACGACCTGATGTTGGCGGGAGCGGCGGCGTCGGAACGCGAACACGACCTCGCCATTGAACTCGTCGAGCCGTTGATCGACGCCGAAGCTGACCTGAGGCAGATAGCCGAGACCGGCTCCGACCTGATCATTGTGAGCAGCGACTTCGACACTGTGATCGACCGAGTTGCCGACGACTACCCGGGTACCCACTTCGTCGCCATCGACCCTTCCTGGATCAAGGAGGAGCACCCGAACGTGACCGAGGTCCATTTTGCCGTAGAGGACGTTGCGTTCATGGCCGGAGTCGCCGCGGCGATGAAGTCGACCACGGGGATCATCGGCTTCATCGGAGGAAACCCAACCTTCAGTGTCGAGCAGTCCCGCTCCGGCTTCGAGCAAGGCGCCGCCTTCCAAAACCCGGACATCAAGGTGTTGTCGAGGTACCTGGGCCCGGTCGAGAACCCGGGTGTCACCGCCATCCGGCGTCCCGACCTGGCCAAAGAACTAGCGGCGCTGCTCTTCTCGGAAGGAGCCGATGTCATCTTCTACGACGCCGGCGAGTCGGGGCGGGGAGTGGTGGCCGCAGCTAGTGAGTCTGAGGCCGGCCACCCTTGGGTCATCGGCAGCAACGTCGACGCCTATCTCACTTCCGCATCACCCATCGAACGGGAGTACATCCTGACTTCAACTGTAAAGCGGTTCGACAAGGCCGTCGAACAAGCTGTGGCGGCCTTCCTCGACGGCACCCTGGAAAGCGGCGAGCAGGTGGTGGGATTCGCCGAACAGGCGGTCGGATTGTCTCGAGAGGGTGGGTATCTGGATGACGTCGACGGCCAACTTGACAACCTTGCGGGCGACATAGGCCTTGGTCACTTGACCGTCCAGGACTTCGCTCTGCGCAGCCCTGTCTGGCAGATGGAGCCGGACGTGACGGTCCGCATCGCCGTGGGAGACAGATCGTGCACCCCTGAGGTTGTTGAAGGAGGAGAGATCGAGGGCGGCAAGCTGCGACTGGCCCCCGGACGCGTGATCGCCTTCGAGCTCGCGAACCGAGCCGACCAGCCCGCTGGCGTCGGGATGTACATGGTGCCTGACGGAATGACACTCGAGGCTCTCGCCGGAGAAGCGCTGGCCCACGTCCGCCCGATCTCCTATGGCGAGGTGCTGGCGCAGTCCGTCATCGAGCCCACCGGGGTGACAACTCTGACGGCGTTGATGCCGAGGGGGTCTATAGCGGTCAGTTGCATATTCCTGGTTCCCTTCGGGGGTGAGCCGCCTACCGAGCTTCCGCTTGACTTTGCAGCAGTGATAGTGACCCCAGGAGGAACGTGATGATCCATCTAGCAGCGAACAAATTGAAGCGAACCATCAAGGGCACCGTCTGGCCGGCTTTGCTCGTGGTGATCGCGTTCGCCGCCATTGGCTGCTCGGATTCGTCTGCCTCATCCGAGACTGCCGACGTCGGCGCCCAAGGAGGCGACGGTGAGCCTGTCGCCGTCGACGGAGCCACCCTGGATCGGGCCCAAGACGGGATTGCGTTCCGCATGGTGATGCCGACCCCACCGGCAGGTAGTTATATCTATCCCACGGCGGACATGATGCCGCCGTTCGGCTCGGCTCATCCCGAGGTGTCGGTAGGCGGACCGGGAGAGCCGGAAACCTACACGCTCTGGTTCATCGTCTTCAACGTCCCGGATCGGTGTACGGATAGCCTCTGCAATATCGATGACATCGGGCTCGACACTTCGGCGAGGGGCGGGGTCTATCAGGGCGACGGGCGAATCGCCGATGGGGAGGAGTTGGTATTCGAGGGCCGGGTCCGTCTCGGCCAGGAGCCGATCACCGGTGCGCCGCTCGAGGACACGACGGGCTCCATGATCCATCTGCTTGTCGCACCCCATGGCAGGGCGCTCCCTGGGACCGACGGATGGCGCCAGTTGAACGGGCCGATCGGCAACCTCTCCCTTTGGTGGCTAGCCGAATTTCCAGGGTCTTGACCTAAAACTTGCAATTGCCGAGCAATGAGACGGTTTAGCGCTCGGATCTCAGGCCCCATCCGGCGATGGCTGCGGCAACGACCATGATCATGCCGGCGATCACAAAGACTGTGTGCAATCCGGCGACCTGGGCAATGCCAGGAGCAGCCGTCGCTCCACCGGCCGGCAGCGTTCCACCGTTGGCGACAGCGACTCGCGCCGCCCAAATCGACCCGAGGACGGCTATGCCCACCACTTGACCCATCAGCCTGGTCAGGTGGAGCAACCCACCTGCCACACCCATGTACTCGGCGGGAACGCTCCCCATGATCGCACTGTTGGTGGGCGACTGGAACAGCCCGATCCCGATTCCATAGGGCACAGATAGGGCTGCGAAATGCCACCAGGTCGTCTCCACGCCGAGGCTGAGGAACGCGAAGTAGACCGCGGCGAGGATAAGGAGGCCGGCAACTGCGGGAGCACGGACACCGGTCCTGTCTGAAAGTGTTCCGGAAATTGGCGAGACGATTCCCATCATCAGTGGCGTGACCCCGAGTAGGAAACCCATGGCCAGGACTTCCATACCGAGCACTTCTGACAGGTAGAAGGGCAGTAGGAGGAACGTCGCCGTCAGGCAGATAAAAGTCATGATCCCGGTGACCACCCCGACCGTGAGTCCGGGGTTCTTGAAAAGACGCAACTGGAGCATGGGCGAATCAGCACGGAGTTCAACGAGGACAAAGGCGATGGCGGTGCCTATCGCGATCGCAAAACCCGATAGCACTATGGCTGATGAGAATCCCGACTCCTGTCCGAGAGTCAGTGCGAGGGAAAGGCTGAAAAGCGATAGAGCCATCAGTAACGCCCCGAGGAAGTCGAATCTCTGCCCGGGGATAGGTCTCGTGTTAGGAACGAATCGAATTGCCATCCAGGTACCCACGATTCCGACAGGAAGATTGACGAGGAAGATGGCCCGCCAGTTCCAGGCCGAGATGAGGATTCCGCCCAGCACCGGGCCTGTGATGATGCCAACACTTACGGCGGTGACGATCCAGCCAAGGGCCTTGCCCCGCTCGTGGTCGGGAAATGCTTCGACCAGGATCGCCGATCCGAGGGCGAGCACCATCACAGCGCCGATTCCCTGAACTACCCGGAACGTGATCAGCCATTCGACCTGCGGGGCGAGACCGCAGAGCAGGGAAGCGCCGGTGAAGACACCGAAACCGTAGACATAGATCTTCTTCTTGCCGACGACATCACCCAGTCGCCCCATGCCCAGTGTGAACGTGGCGATGGTGAGGAGATAGCCGAGGGCGACCCATTGGATCACGTTAAACGTGGTATCGAGTTCCTCGACGAGGGTCGGAAACGCGACATTCACGATCGACCCGTCGATGGTCGGGAGAAGGACACTGGTCGCAACAGTGACGAGCACCAGCCACTTTTGCCTCTTGTCGACAACGTATGCCGGTATCGAGGGGTCGGTGCTCACCGGTCCGACGGTAGACGCCGTGAATCTGCCTCCGGTGCATCACCTTCCCCGATCAACCCCGCATGGGAAGCCCGGCTCAGGTCGGACAGGATTTCACTGGTTTCCATGAGTGTCTCATACCGGCCGGTCTCTACGATCCTGCCGTGGTCCATGATGGCAATCGAGTCGCAGATTCGAAGGCTGGACAGACGATGCGAGACCACGATGACCGTATCGATGACTGCAGAGCTCTTCAGCTCGTTGACCAGGTTGAGCTCGGTCATTGTGTCGATCGCCGAGGTTCCTTCGTCCAGTATCAGAAGCGTGGGCGATGCATAGAGTGCCCTGGCGATGGCGATCCGTTGCCGTTCCCCACCGGAGATCGAAGTGCCGCGCTCCCCGATCCGCGTCTCGACGCCCTGTGTGCTGTTGGCGACGAACTCCGCCAGCTGTGCAATTCGGAGACACTCCTCGACACGTTCCCGGTCGATCTCATTTTCGGGGATGCCGAAGGCGACGTTTTTCAGTATCGAGTCGTCGAGCAGGAATATGTCCTGGGGAACCAGGCCGAGATTCGACTGCCAGGCTCTCTTGACGTCGGAAAGCTGCCGACCGTCGATCTGGATATGACCATGGGATGGTTCGAGCAGGCCCAACATCAGGTCGATCAACGTCGATTTTCCGGAGCCTGTATGACCGACCAATCCGAGGATCTCATTGCGTCTGATGACCAGGTCGGCGTTGACCAATGCCGGTGGCGCCTTTTCCCCGTAAGTGAACGACACATCGTCGAAGACCAACTCCGACCATTGAAGTCTTGCCGTGGGTGCGGCCGACGTGTCGAGTTCAGGTGGACTCTGGCCTGCGTCGGCTAGATCGCCCATGACGTTGTCGAGGGACGCCTGACCGTATCGGATGAGGTTGAGACCGCTGACGACGGCGTTCAACCCGGGCATGATCCGCAGTGCTGCGTATCCGAAGAGGCCGAAGACCCCGATTGACCCCACCGGATCGGCGGTGGAGATGAAACTGAGGAAACCGACCAGTAACAGGAACACCAGTGTCTCGATCGCGACACGGGGGATCTTGGAGAACACTGCCAGCGAAAGCCGCGACTCGGCGAATTCGAGCCGGTCGACGCTGAAGGCGTCGGCAAAGTATCGCTCTCTTCCCAGGATGCGGATCGACCGGGATTCGTTGAAGCTCTGCTGGATGGTGGCGAGGCTCGTCTGCGTCGCCCGTTCCGCCTGTTTTCCGTACCGCCTCAGCCTGGTGCGAACCAGCCGCATCACGACAATCGATGCAATACCCAGGACCGCCGCAACGAGCAAAGTCGCCAACGGAGCGGTGATTGCGAGCACCACCATGAGTACCACGACCACAATCGCCTCGGTGACCACGGAGACCAGAGGTGTCAGGAACCGGGTGGCGACACCCTCCACAGAGCTGAGGGCGTTGCGCATCAACTCGGTGGAATTCCTGGTCAGATAGACCTGGTATGGGGCGGTCAGGTAGCGCCGGAACAGTCGATCGGATATCCCGGCTGCGGTGAGATACACCGCCCGGGACTGGAACCAGGTGAGGAGCAGGAGAAAGCCACCCCGCACCATGAAGAAGATCGCGATCAGGGCGATGACTTCGGCTGGTATTCCCTCGGCGCCGGGTTGGGGAAGGATCCCGCCCAGGACGTCAGCGGAGTCGGCACCAACGAGCCAGCTGGTCACGTAGAAGATCAGCAGTGCTCCGACGGCCTCGATACCGGCCCCGACCACAGCAAGGACGACGAGGACCACCCATCGCCATCGTTCCCCTGGTTCGACAAGGACTTCGAGATCTGCCAGGACGGCCTTGGTGCGCAGACTCTTCGGTCGGCTATCGGGCATGGACCGTCTCGACTCCGGAGACCGTCGCTTCGAGCTCACGATCGATCCAGGCTGCCATGGCGGCGATGGTGGGAGCCTCATAGATCATCCGGAGGGGGAGGGCAACGGCGAACTCGTCAGCGGCATGCGAGATCAGCCGGACCCCGAGGAGTGAGTGCCCACCGACGGCAAAGAAGTCGGCGTCGAGGTCGATCACCGACCGGGGCAACACTGAGTTCCAGATCCTGCTGATGCGACGCTCGGTCGGGGTGGGAGGGCGATCTGTCTTTTTCTCCGGCACTCCGGCACCTGTTTCGATGGACATCGAGCGCATGCCTGCCCTGTCGACCTTGCCGGAAGGTGTCGTCGGGATTGTGGTGTGGAATTGAAAACGGCCCGGCACCATCGCCGCGGGCAACCGGTGGCGTAGATAATCCCTGAGCGCGGCATCGTCTATCGGGGACGAAGCGACCAGATGGCCGACGATTTCCCGCTGACCGTCGGCGTCGACCTCGAGAACCACAGCCTCGTCGACCGACTGGTGACCCGCCAGCGCCGCTTCGATCTCGCCCGGCTCGATTCGAACGCCATTGACCTTGAACTGATCATCGATTCGTCCCAAGAACTCAAACGAACCGTCGACCGACATCCTGGCCAGGTCGCCGGTGTGGTAGCGCTTTCCGCTGTCCGTCTGCTCGAAACTCGAATTCCGCCCGTCGTCTTCGAGGTAGCCATCCCCGACGGGGGCCCCGGCGACGACCAGCTCTCCGGGGACACCCGGCGGCACCTCGCTCCCGTTTTCAGCGACAACGAGCAGCCGGGTGTTTTGGATCGGCCTCCCGATCGGAATCAGGGGTGTGGTCGGCGACCAGTCACGGGGAGGCTCGAATGTAGCGACTACCACAGTCGACTCCGAGGGGCCGTAAGTGTTCACCAGACGAATCCGCCCGGCGATGCGTTGCCACGCCCGCCAGCGATCGCTGCTCGCCGCCTCACCGCCGATGATCACCAGACGCACACACTCGGGGACCGAAGCGGCACCTGTTCGGATCATGTCGTCGACCCATGCGTGCCACCAGGCCGTTGGAAGATCGAGGATGGTGATGGCATTTTCAGCCACAAACTTGGTGAACCCGGCAAAGGTGGAGAAAAGTTCCGACGGGCGCATAACCAGAGTGGCGCCACCCACGAGGGTTGGAAGAACCTCTTCGATGAGCGTATCGAATCCTGGAGACGCAAACTGGAGCACCCTGTCGCCAGGCGCGGGCCGATATCTTTGCCACGAGTCATCGACGAAGTTTTCCAGTGCACCGCGGCCAATGGCAACCGCCCGGGGGGCCCCGGTCGAACCCGAAGTGAACACGACGTATGCGGCGGCTTGTGTGTCGTGCGCGCGCATCGCTTCGGGTGGCCCCTCCCCATCAGGCATCTGCTCGATGTCGGGTACACCGGGCATCGAATCGGCCATTGTGGAGTCTCCGCCCGAAATGATTGCGCCGATTTTGACCTGGTCGAACATAGCGGCCAGTCGGTGTTCAGGCTGGACGGTGTCGACCATGACCACGGTACGACCCGAGTGGAGAGTCCCGAGCAACGCCGGGACTAGTTGGGCGGACCTTCCCGTGACCAGCGCCACGCGGGCATCGGGAGCGCAGGCCGATTCGATGCGTCGGCTAACCCTGATCGTCTGGTCCCAGATTTGGCGATACGAGATCACGGTGTCCCCGGACACCACCGCGATGGCATCCGGCCGTTCCCGGGCATTGTCCTCGATCCTCGCCAGAAACGACCCGATGACAGGTGTTCCGGTAGCTGGGCCCACACCGAGGGCGTTGATCCGGTTTGCGTCTGACGGAGAAACCAGCGGCAGCCTGCTCAGGGGTTGGGTTGTGTCCGTCACTGCGGCCCCGAGGATCGCGGAAAGTGCCTCCGACATCCGTACGATGCTGGGACGGTCGAATAGGTCGCTCCGGTATTCCCACTTGGCCCTGATGTCTGTCGCGTCGTCGTACAAGTAGAGATTGATGTCGTAGACGGATGCCTCGTCGGCGATGGGGACGGGCTCGAGATCGAGCGAACCCAATTTGAGAGCCGCCGCTGGCGTATTGACGTAGTCGAGCATCACCTGGAACACCGGTGTCCGCCCGGGGACCCTTTCCCTCGCCAGATTCTCCACAAGGATCTCGAAGGGGAGTTCCTGGTGGCTCATGGCCCCCAGAGCAGCGGTTCGCACCCTTGCCACCAGCTCGGCGAAGGTCGGGTCGCCCCGCAAGTCGAGC
The DNA here is from genome assembly GCA_041747375.1 of Acidimicrobiia bacterium. Classification (GTDB taxonomy): domain Bacteria; phylum Actinomycetota; class Acidimicrobiia; order Spongiisociales; family ZC4RG35; genus MA-ANB-1. The sequence continues at coordinate 51,489 of JBGTFH010000078.1, read as the reverse complement.
CGGATGACCATCGAGTTTATGAACAGCCCGATCAACCTATCCGACGCCTCGGCGTTCCTGCCGGCCGCGGGGACACCTAACAAGAATTGATCGGTGCGCGCGTACCGTCCGACAAGCACTCCGAAGCCTGCAAGACAGACCATGAATGGTGTGGCTCCAACTGCCCTGGCGGTCTCACGAACCTTTTGGACCAGGTTCCGGTCGAGCGACACGTGATATGACGCCCCGCGATGACTCTGGGTTGTTGGCCGGGGATGGTCGATGGGAAGGTCGAGGATCTGAGGCACCCCGGCGAGGTGCGCTGCAGCGAACTCGAGATGTTTGGAAAGTGCCTCTTCGTCCAGGTGACTCCGCTGCCACAGGGCGTAGTCGGTGTACTGGTAGGGGAGCGGCTCCAGATCCCGCCCTTCACCCGACGAGTAGAGCGAGTAGAGCTCCGACAACTCTGCGTTGGCGATGGCCGATGACCAACGATCGAACGCGATGTGGTGATTGGTCCGTGCCAGCACATAGTCGTCGGCACTGAGACGGATCAGATGCGCCCGGTACATCGGACCGTTCTCGAGGTCGAACGGCTGACGCTGCTCGGCGGCCAGATGACGTTGCAGTTCGGCGACCTGGTGCAGACCGGAGGGAAGGTCGAGGATGGGCACATCGATCGGTGCGGCCGGATGTACCACCTGCACCGGGCCGTCTTCGGTCAGTCGAAACCCGGTTCGCAGGGAGGCATGACGGGCGACCAGCGCCGAGACCGCCCGGCGAAGAGCATCGACATCCAGAGGACCACTGATACGCACCGCGTCGGTTTTGTTGAAAAACGGATTGTCGAGATCGAGTTGATTGACGAACCATTGACTGCGTTGGGCGTATGACGTTGGTGCGATATCGACATCGCCATGGGCGACCGGACCTTCCACCGGAGTGATCACCGATGTCAGGCGTTGCTCAAGGAGAAGCCGCTTCTCCGGGGAAAGACGGGTGATCCTGTCGACGAGAGAGGCGTCAGGCGTCATGGTCGGCCCCTTAAGACTGGGGTACGGACTGCTCGGAGGATTCGAGTTCGGCCACCATCGCGGCAAGGTCGGTTTCTACGTCGTCGGGTTCAGCTGCGGCGGCCTGAACCGCAAGACCGCCCACGCTGGGGTTGTCGAGGATGACATCCACGGTCAGGTTGAGTCCGAGCGACTGGCCGGTAAGGGCAACGAGACGGGTTGCGAGTAGGGAGTCCATGCCGAGTGAAAAGAGGTCGTCATCGACACCGACCTGCTCGATGCGGAGGATCGCGGCGGCGTGAGCTGCGATGACCTGTTCGGCGTCGTTTGACGGGGCCTTGTAAGGGATCCCGAGTTCGGGGCGCCGACCGTCAGGCAGTGGCAGCGCCCTCCGATCGATCTTGCCGAATGAGAGCACCGGAAGAGCATCCATCTCGACGAACACTGACGGGACCATGTGTGGTGGCATCTGATCAGCGAGATTGGCTCGCAGGGTGGCATGGTTCACCGTCTCTCCGGAACCGACGATGTAGCCGACGAGTCGTAGCGAACCGTCCGGTGTGGGTTGGGCCACAACCGCCGCTTCGGCAATCGTCGGTTGCTCGAGGAGGGCGGCCTCTACTTCTCCCACTTCGACACGGCTGCCGTTGATCTTCACCACGTCGTCGCTACGCCCGAGATGTTCCAGCATGCCGTCAGGGCGGATCCTTCCGACATCTCCCGGTTGGTAGGTGCGGGTCCCGGATGCCGCATCGACTCCATATTTGCGGGCGGTGGTCTCCTCGTCCTGCCAGTAACCCGGTGAGAGATAGTCACCGATCACGGTGATGTTTCCGATATTGCCATCGGGAACTGGCTCGCCGGCGTCGTCGAATATCTTCACCGACTTGCCGTCAACGGCATACCCGACAGGAACGATCCCATCGGCAACGTTGTCGTCGGTACCAATCATCAGTGCGGTGATGAGATACGTCTCTGTGGTCCCGAGACCGTTGCGGAGGACACATTCGGGTCCGAAGTGTCTCTGGAATGCGGCGACGTCGGTGTGGAACACCGGCTCGCCCCCGAGCTTTATCGCTCGCATCTCGGGATAACGCCGCCCTGGTTCGAGTTCGGCCATCCAGCGTCGGAACACGGTGGGGACCATATGTGATGCATTGATACTTTCGTCATCCATCCATTCAGCCAACGCGGCTGAGCCCCGGCGACGCAGGTCGAACATATGGAGTGAGGCTCCGTTGAGCAGTGAGCCGAGGAAATCGGACACGGAGGCGCCGAATGTCAGCGGCATCACAAGACCGAATCTCTCGGTGGGACGTGTGCCCATGTCGAGGGCTCCGGTGCGGGTCTCAAAGAGAACGTTGCGGTGGCTTTGCAGCACCCCCTTCGGCATTCCGGTCGAACCCGATGTGTAAACCAGATTGAAAAGTCCGTCAGGCTCCACCAACTCGGGAGCGGTGAGCGAATTCGTGGTGACACGGGTTTCCCGTTGCACGATCCGGCTGCGGTCGATGAGTTCGAGCGCCGGAGAACTCAGCGCCCGAGGTGCGATGAGGAGCTCTGAGCCCGAGTGCTCCAGTTTTGCCCTGGCGCGCGCCGATGGATCACCGGGATCGACGGGAACATACGTCTTGCCGGCGGCGAGGATTCCGAATATGGCCACGATTGCGCCAGGATTTGGGTCGACATAAGTCGCAACCCGGCCAGGCCCGGGCCCGATCCGCTCGACGATCTCCTCAGCCATGGTGATGGCCGCGAATCGTAGGTCCGCGAACGTCATCCGAGTCCCGTCGAGACCCCCCAAAGCGGGTGCATCAGGTGTGGCGGCGGCCACCTTGAACAGCCGATCCGTCACTGTCCCATCCAGGTCGGCGTCGGTCCATTGCAGTTCGGGCGGCAGATTGCTTTCCGTAGCGAGTCGAATCTGGGATGTCACCATGTGTTGTTCTTCATTGTGCTCGCTCCCTTTGCCAGGGCACCCAAACGCGGGTAATGGCGGTGATCAAGAGATTGACGCCGAGGCCGAAGCCAATCGTGGCAAAGACCGCGACGTAGATGTTCTCGATTCTGAAAGTCGTCCACGACATCCAGATCATGTTTCCCAAACCGGAGTCGGCCGCAATCATCTCAACGGCGATAGCGACGAGCAGCGCCGTGTTCAGCGAGAGGCGGAGACCGGCTAGTACTGAGGGTGCCGCGGCAGGAACCAGCACTCTTCGCCATACCAACCGACGCCGGGCACGGTGGAGACGGGCCACGTCGATATGAATCGGGTCGATCTGGGAGACCCCGGCCATCGTGTTGATCAGCATCGGGAAGAAGGCAGCCGCGGCGATGATAAGAATCAGAGACAGATCGCCGATTCCGAAGACAACCATCATCAGAGGGAGAATCGCGATCTTGGGGAGCGGATGCAGGGCCCCGACAAAAGGATCGAGAATCGCCCGCAATCGGGCGGACATGCCCATGGCAACACCGAGAATCATCCCGAGGCCGCCGCCTATTGCAACCGCCCACAGGATACGGCCGCCGGTAGCCACCAGATCGGACAGCAACGTCCCGTCCATCAGTGTTTTCCAGGTCGCCTGAGCAATAGTTGTCGGCGCCGGGAAATGGAGGGAGTCGATCAGACCGCGCGTGGCAGCGATCTGCCATGCGATGAGGATCGCGACAAAGATGGCTAGAGGGGCCGTAAAAGCGGGCAGCGCCCGCTTCGGCTCGTCGGGTTGACCCGGGATCAGCCCGGCACGTGCAGATTCCGTCGCACCTGGCCTTCGATCTCTTTCCAGATAGTCCACGTCGTCGTCTTCACCTCCTCGCTGCTTCTATCGCGAAGGTCCCTTGGCCGGGGACGGTCGACGGCAATGTCTTTGACGATTCGCCCGGGGCGGCCACTAAGCACTACCACCCGATCTCCGAGGATCACCGCTTCTTCGACGTCGTGGGTCACGTACACGACTGTCTGGCCGTGCTCACCCCACAGGCGTTGAAGCTCGTCCTGAAGGACGAGCTTCGATTGGGCATCGAGTGCACTGAAAGGCTCATCCATCAGCAGCACCTGTGGCCGGGTGAGCAAAGCGCGAGCGATAGCACCGCGTTGGCGCATGCCACCGGACAGCTCGTGGGGAAATCGCATCCCGAACTCGGCGAGGCCGAGCTGGTCGAGCAGGGACCCGGCGGACGCTCGACGATCCTCCTTATCGACCCCGGCAGCCTCCAGCCCGAATGCCACATTGTCCAGGAGCGTCATCCACGGGAACAACCCGTGGTCCTGAAACACCATGGCGGTGCGTGGATCTGGCCCGGATCCGAACGTCACCTCGCCTGAGGAGGGCGCCACCAGGCCGGCGATGATCTTGAGCAGAGTCGACTTGCCACAGCCGCTGGGGCCGACGAGACAGACAAACTCGCCGGGGGAAATGGCCAAGTCGATTCGTTCCAGCGCCTCAACCGGCCCCCGTTTGCTGGCAAACGTCTTGGTCACCCCGGCAACGGAGATCGGGACGGCAAGCACCGGAGGGGCTGTCGTGGTCACCCCGATCCTGCCATCAAAGTGCGTGCCTCTTCTAGGAATGAGCTGTCGTAGAAGTCTTCGGCGGGCACTATCTCATCGAGATAGCCCCGGTCCACTGCGAACTCCTGGAAAGCGAGCACCCCGTCGACGAGTACTTCGCCGGTTGGGTTGATGCCGGGCCAGCACATGTTCTCGAGAAGTCCCCGCTCGAGTTCGGTGAAACCTTCGACGATGTCGAGGTTGCGCTCGGTGGCGCCCTCGGAGTACTGCTCAACGGCTTTCAGATACGCAGCCATGAAGCGAACACCGAGGTCGCGGTTGTCGTTGAGGAGATTCGGACCGTAGATCTGCACCGCGACGCTCTCGTCGGGAGTCAGCTCCTGGGCAGTTCCCAGCACCTCGCTGTGGCCCTTCGACTTGAAAATGGTGATCCAGGGCTCGGAGTTGACTACCGCGTCGAGTTGTTCGGAAGCCAGGCCCTCGACCATCGATGGTGACCCGATGTTGACTGCGTTGATGTCGTCGAGACCGATGCCACCGGTGTCGAGTACCCGCTGCAGGTAGTACTCGAGCCATGTCGCTGGGACGACGCCGACCGTCTTGCCGGCCAGTTGGTCTGCAGTCTCCAATTCGCCCGCTTCGACCAGTCCCGATCGTCCGATGATGGCGAAATTGACGCAACCTTCGGGATCGATGTAGCCCTTGTCGGCCACAATTTCCACGTCTGCGCCGCGTGCGATTGCGTTGAGCATTCCCGCACTGACAAGACCGGAGGCGACATCGACCTGACCACTGGAGAGGGCCGGCATGACTTCTTCGGTCACGGTCATGTTGACCACTTCGACCTCGATGCCTTGTTCTGCGAAGTATCCCTCCTCGATCCCGATGTAGTACGGGGCGTAGGTGATATAGGGCAGGATGATTACCTTCAAATGGTCCATCTCAGCCGGGGTGGTGGTGGTGGTGGTCGTCGCGGGTGTCGTCGTTGTGGTTTCGTTCGCCGCGGTAGTCGTCGACCCGGGTTCCTCGCTGTTGCCTGCCCCGCATGCCCCGGTGACGAGACACAGGGCAACTACCACAGCGGTGAAGATCTTGCCTCTCATTATTGTTCCTCCTCATTCGGGCGATCGAGTCGCCCTGCCCCAAAACACGGCACATTTACGTGCCTGCTTATGCCTGTTTTCGACGGGTTGACCAGGGTCTTCCCGCTCTCTGACGGTGACACCAGATAGCTGTGAGACCGCCGACGGAATTCTACACGTTCTCGTGTGCCGTTTCCGAAGAAAATTCTGCTTGCGCGTCGATCGAGGTCTCGGTGGGCCTCGCCGACTTGCCGGAAATCGACAGCGAGTCTTCGATGCGGGTTCGCAGCTCTCTTGCCAGCACTTCGACATTGGGCTCAGCGAGGAGTGAGTCGTCACCGGTGTGGGTGCCAGGGACCCTTACCACTTCTATCGTCTCCGCCAGCTCCTGCCAGTCCTGCTCGCTCGGCCTGCCATCGGGCACCGGTGGACGACCCCGTCCCGACCCGCGGGCAGCAAAGAAGACGACGTGCTCCTCCAGAGGAGTCGGTCGATAAGCCTCGAAAGCTCGGGAGGATGAGCGGATCTGTCGGATCCTGGCGAGCTCCGGTGGGACGGCGGCGCGACGAATTGCAAAAGCTGTGTAACGCGTTCCGTAATATGCGTCGCCGCCCAATCGCCTCAGTCGGCGCTGCATCATCCCGAGTGCAGTCAGCTGTCGAGTCTCACCGTCGACGTCTACCCATCCCCGATGCGGGACCCGAGAATCGAATAGCGCCAACAGCGCGATGTGTCGGCCACGTCCGCGGAGGACGCGGGCCGTTTCCCAGGCGAGCAACCCTCCGAGCGAGTGGCCTGCGAGCACGCAACTACCCACCGGATTGGCCTTTTCTATCCGGTTGGCGTATTCCTCTGCCATAGCCTCGATCGATTCGACTGGCCGACCGCTGCCATCGATCCCACGTGCCTGGATGCCATAGACGGGGCGGCCACCTCCAATCCGGCGGGCCAGAGGCTCGTAGGCGAGGACGGTCCCGCTGGGATGATGAAAGAGGAAGACCGGAACGCCATCACCATGGACGAAAGTGACCAGCCCATCGGCGTCATCGGCCCTCGGGTTCTCAATCAGCCGTGCTAGCCGCTCCGGGGTGGCATCCTCGAATAGCGACGCAAGTGGAAGGCGGTGACCAGTTCGGTTCTCGGCAAGGGCAACCAGTTCCACAGCGAGCAGAGAATGGCCACCGAGGTCGAAGAAGCTGTCTGCGGGGCCGACCTTGTCTACACCGAGGACCTTCTCGAATACCTCGATCATGGTGGCGGTGGACCCGGCGATCGGGCCGTCGTACTTGGATGCCAGCTCAACCGGCGATGGGAGCAGCGACAGATCGACCTTGCCGCTCGGCGCTATTGGTATCTCGGGAATAACAACGACTGAGGCGGGAACCGTGTAGGCGGGAAGAATCTCCCTGAGATGATCGATAAGCTCGGTGGGCTCGGGCGTCGCTCCAAAGGCGGATACGACCCACGCAGCGAGCCTTGCATCATCGCCGGGCCGAACGACAGCCACCAACGCATCGGCGACGTCCGGATGCGAGCGGAGGGCACGTTCGACCTCCTCCGGCTCGACGCGGAACCCCCGTAGTTTGATCTGACGGTCATTACGCCCGACAAACTCGATCGCGCCATCGCCGCGCCGACGGACCAGGTCTCCCGTCCGGTAGAGCCGGCCCCACGGATCGTCACCGAAACGATCGGGCGTGAACCGCTCGGCAGTGAGAGTGGGCTCGTCGAGATACTCGAGAGCGAGCCCGTCGCCACCGATCCACAACTCGCCGACGACACCGGTTGGGACCGGTTCGCCGGCACGATCGACCACATACAACGTGGTATTTGCTACGGGCGCACCTATGGGGATGGTCTCGGCGATGGCGTCTTCCCCGGTGACCAGGTGCCAGGACGAGAAGGTGGTTGATTCGGTCGGGCCGTAAACATGGACCAGACGTTCCGGTGGCCCGGCCTCGAGGATGGCGGCGACGGCATCGACGTTGCAACGCTCACCGCCGAACAGGACGTCGCGGACACCGGCAAAGGCTGCGGGTTGGTGTCTGGCGACCAGGTTGAAGAGGGCAGTGGTCAAGAAGACGGTGGTGATCCCGAACCCGCCGAGCGCAGCGAACAAACGCCCGGGATCGATGACGGTGGCAGGGTCGATCACCCTGAGGGTCGCTCCATTCAGGAGGGCACCCCATACCTCGAAAGTGGCGGCGTCGAAGGACGTGTTGGAGAGGTGGGCGATCATATCCCCGGGGCCGAGAGTCACATAGTCCGGGTTGCAGACGAGACGGGCAACAGCCCGGTGAGGGATCACCGTGGCTTTTGGATTCCCGGTCGAGCCGGAGGTGAACATGATGTAGGCCGCATCTGGATCGATGCCGGCCGTCCCGCCGCGGCCGGTGGATACCAGATTCACGTGGTCTTGTTCCCCGCTACCGGAACGGATGACATATCTGAGCCCGGCTTGTTCGATCATCTGTGCCCGTCGCACTTCGGGATACGAGGGGTCGAGCGGGACATATGCTGCCCCAACCTGGACCACCGCGAGCATCGCGGCAACCAGCGTCGCTGAACGTTCCATTTCGAGGCCAACGGCCTCGCCCGGACCGACCCCGGCTTCGCTCAAACGGCCAGCGATTCCGAGGGCTGTGTTTCGCAATTCCCCATAGGAGATCGCACGCTCGCCGTCCTCGACGGCAACGTCGTCTTGTCGATCCCGAGCACTTGCGTCGAAGAGATCCCACAGGCGGGCCGAACCCGGATACGCACGGCGGGTTGCGTTGAGCTCGTGGATGATCCAACCCTGTTCCCACGGCCCCAGCATTGGTAGTTGGTCCAGCGGCCGGTCCGGGGCAGCGAGTGCGGCATCGGACATCACGGCGAGGGCTCGCCCGAGGCTCATCGCAGATTCTTCGTTGAAGACGTCGGCGCTGTAATTGAGGGAGCCGCTGATCGCTCCGTCGATACCGCTCAGTTCCAACAGGAGGTCGAATTTGCTGGTAGCCCCGTCGACCGGGACGTTGCTCTCGGTGAGCCCGGGAAGGTCGTAGCCGCTCCGAAATGCGCCATCGTGATACTGGTACATGACCTGGAACAGTGGAGTGTGGCTGGGGTCACGGCGTGGTTTGGCCGCCCTGACGATGTCTTCGAAAGGGACGGTGGCGTGATCGAGAGCCGTCAGCATCTCGGTGCGGACGATTCCGACCTGCTCGATCAGCGACCCACCGGCCGGGGTCTCGATCCGCAGAGGAAGTGTGTTGACAAATGGGCCGATGAGTCCATGGGCGGCAACGTCACTGCGGTCGGCATGGGGTATCCCGATGATCACTTCGTCGGTCCTCGTGATCCGGGCCAGAAAGGAGGAGAAGATGGCAAGCCCCACCATGAACGATGACCCTCCGCAGCGGGTGGCGACGTCACGAAGGCGTGAGCCCGTCGCCTGGAGGGGGCCAACTTCTGCCCAGCCGCCGTTCTGGGATCGGCGATGGGGGCGGGCACGGTCTCCCAGGTTCGGAATCGGGTCGGGGTCGTCGCCGAAGCGTCGCTCCCAGTACTCCACCGACTCCGCCGGAGCCGGCTGACCGAAGGCATGGTCACGATATTGCGTCGGTAGGGATGCCAGGTCTGGTTCGGTCCGGGCAACAATTGCACGGTAGGCGGTGGAAACCTCATCACGGAGTATCGGGAACGACCAGCCGTCGGCGGCGACGTGGTGGACGGCGGTGACCACGACGTGGTGGTCCGCGGCCAATCTGCCGACCCGGATCCTCCATATCGGCCCTTTCGTCAGATCGAACGGAGTTCGCACGGCATCGCGCAGGAAATCTTCGATCGAGCGATCAGAGTCGGTTCCGCGTCCCGCATCGACGATGTCTTCGACGGTGAATTCGATGGGACGACCGGGAGGTTCCACTACGGATGTAACGACGCCATCGCGATTGACGAACGAGGTGCGAAGAATCTCGTGGCGGTCGGCCACGAGTTGGTGCGCCATGCGAAGTGCTGCGATGTCGAGGGGGCCATTGAATCGGGTGGCCCGGGCAATCACGTATGCGTCTTCACCGTCGTACTGGCTGAGGAACCAGAGCCGACGCTGTGAGGCCGACAGAGGCGTTTCTGTCCCCTCGATCAGATGTGTTGTCGTCTCATCGGTCACAACCAAGCCCGCCAATTTCGCCAGTGGTACCCGTTTCCCCCGTCATCTCTTAGTGTAGCGGTTGCGTCATGAGGCGATCTCTGGAACCAGGGGCATCCGAGTCAGGAGACCACACATTTTGGACCTCTCCAAGGTCAGGCAATCGCTTCCGGGAAACGTCTCATTGGTCGCCCTCGATCGCTCGTTCGACGCGGATTTTGAGATATTCCCCGAAGAAGCGCACCTCCTTCCGGTGAAGACTTCGCCCGAAAGGTGGGTCGAATTCAGGCTGGGCCGCCACGCTGCTCACCTGGCGTTGGATGAGATCGGATGTGAGCCCGGGCCTGTCCTCCGGGGCCTGAACCGCGAGCCCATCTGGCCACCCGGTGTTGTCGGTTCTATCACCCATGATGGAAACCATGTAATGGCCGCGGTCGCGTGGGATTCTGACGCCGCCGGGATTGGCATCGATCTCGAACTCATCGGGAGGTATTTTCCCGGGCTGGAAACCGAGATCGCGTCGGGGAACGAACTCGCTGCGTTGACCCGGCTCGAAGGCCGCGCCCGTGAGGAGGCGACCATCGAGATCTTCTCGGCCAAGGAGACGATCTACAAGGCGCACTATCCTCGAATCGGCCGGTTCTTTGGATTCGATATGGCACGAGTCGAACTTGGCTCAGATCATCTCCTGGGCTACTTCTCCGATTCGTTCGATGCGCCGTACCCCGTGGATAGCCCGATGCCGATTGGTCGTTTCTGGTTCGATGGAGTGGTTCTCACCTGGCTGGTGCTGGCACCCGGATGAACACTTCATGTGAGGTTTAGGTCCGGAGCTTGTGCGACATTGACCATTGATCCGCCGCCCCGCCTCATCTAGTCGACCAGAGGAAAGATCCCGATGACGATCGGAAGCAGCCAGAAGAAGATTCGGTGGGTGAATGTGGCGGCAGCTATCTGGTCGGCCAACTGCGGGTCGTCTGGGGCAAGGAGCCAAACGTAGGTCAGTTCGACCTCGCCCAATCCGGCGGGAACTACGGGCATCAGCGACATCATGATTTCGATGGCGTAGACAGCGAACAACTCGCTGGCGAGACGACACGGGTGGTGATACCGACCTCTCTGAACAGATACAGCATCCCGAGATATCGGATTGAATGCATTGTCAAGAGGAATAGCGAATGCCACGGTGTTGCCCCCGAGAAATGCTTTCCAACCAATCCGGTAACTCAGCCCGGGTATCAACGAAGTGTATATAGCGGCTTCGGACCACGACGAGATGATCCCCAGAAGGGTCGGCAGAAGAAGGCTGGCGCCGTCCAACGCGGTGATCTCCTGCCAGACGTCTTCGTAGTCGATGTACATGGGAAGGACCACCCCGAACAAGACGATGAGCACCAAAACCGGAAACACCAGTTGCCACCATGTCAAACGACGTCTCGGGGCCAGGGTCTGCTCACTCATGATCTGACGGTATCCACGAGGTCGGGCCCGACCGCCAGGATGTTGCCGTCCTGTGGTGGGGAGACTGCTTGCACCATGGCCCATCTGTACGACGGGATCTACCAACCTTGGGCTCTACCCCGACAAAATGGATGCGACCTTCCCGGCGATATGGTTTCCGATTGCCAGGCTGGCCGTTGCGCCGGGGGAGGGAGCATTGAGAACGTGGATTGTCCGTCCCGCCGTCTCAATGACGAAGTCATCGACGAGATTTCCGTAGGCGTCTACCGCTTGGGCGCGCACCCCGGCGCCACTCTTGATGAGGTCGCCAGACTTCAGGGCGGGCACTAGTTTTCGTGCTTGTTTTGCATAGAGATGCCTGGACCGGGAGTTCAGCAACTCCCTGCCGCCTGAGAACAAGTGCCTGGCGGCCAGTTTCCGGAAACCGGGGTACGAAACGATCGACCTGAGCTCTTTCCAATCGGCAGGAGTGTTCCGATAGTGCTCCCGGCCAAGGGCCAGGACGGCATTCGGGCCGACCTCCACGTCCCCTCCGGCGGTGCGAGTGAAGTGGACACCCAGGAACGGAAAACGTGCGTCGGGCACGGGGTATATGAGGGTTCGAACAAGGTGTTTGGCGCTCTCGGTCAACTTGTAGTACTCCCCTCGAAACGGCACGATTCGAACCCCGGGGGTGACGCCGGCGAGGCGAGCCACCGAGTCGGAGAAAAGCCCGGCACAGTTCACCAGAATGTGCGCCTCCAAGTCACCTTTTGTGGTGGTCGCCGTCACATGCTCGTCCTGGCGGATGGCGGTTACCTCGGCACCCTTCACGATTGAGACCCCACTCTTCTTCAACAGCGACGCGAGGTGGTTCGCCAGACCGGAAAAGTCTGCGATGCCCGCCTCGGGGACATGAAGCGCGGCGATCCCTATGGCGGCGGGCTCGATCTCAGAAATCTCCGCCTTGCCTATCCGGGACATCCCGACGAGGCCGTTGGCCTCCCCGCGGCGCTCCAATTCATCGAGTGCGGGAATCTCGGAGGATTCCGTGGCAATGACGAGCTTGCCGACTCGAGCATGGGCAATACCCGCCTCGTCGCACATGGCGTGGACGGCATCTCTTCCCTCGATACAGAGCCTGGCCTTGAGGGATGCAGGTTTGTAATAGAGGCCCGAGTGGACGACGCCACTGTTATGGCCACTCTGGTGGGCGGCAACCCGGTCTTCTTTTTCGAGGATTGCTATCGAGATTCCATCGTGGGAGTCAACGAGTGATTTGGCTACGGCGAGACCGATCAGACCGGCCCCGACGACGCATACGTCGAATCGGCCGAAATCTGTCAAGAACGGCGTCCTGGTTGGCGGGCAGGTTGAATCTCACTGCGCATATTGCCGATGAGAGTATCTACTCGTTGCCTGCGATGGCGACGCATGGCATAGGATTGAACCATGAAACTAACGACCGAATTGCTGGTGTTCGGGAACAACACCGGATTTGAGATTCCCGAGGCGTTTGTCGAAGAGCTGGGTGGCGGAAAGAAGCCCAAGGTCACTGTCACGGTCAATGGATTCACCTACCGATCATCGATCGCCCGGATGGATGGCCAGTTCCTGCTCGGCGTGAGCAAAGAAAGGCGCGAGGCGGGCGGCATCGCCGGTGGAGATGTGCTCGAAGTCGATATCGAACTCGACACAGCCCCCCGAACTATCGAGGTCCCGCCCGACCTGGCCGAAGCGTTAACTCAGAACCCAAATGCAAAAGCCTTCTGGGAATCCATGTCCTACAGCAATCAGAGATGGCACGCGGAGCAAATCGAAGGAGCGAAAACTGAGGACACTCGCGCTAGGCGGGTCGCCAGGTCTGTCGCATTGCTCAGCGAGGGCAAGGCTCGCTGAGCGAGGTCTCCTAGGCAACGCCTGCGACCCAGTCTTTGACCATGCGGTCGAGCGTGGGCATCGGGACCAGGCCATTACTCAAGACTGTGTCATGGAAACCCTTGATGTCGAACCTCTCGCCGAGCGCAGCCTCGGCTTCGGCCCGCATGCGCATGATTTCGAGGCGTCCGATCATGTATGCAAGCGCCTGGCCGGGCATCCCGATGTAGCGATCGACCTCGTCCTCGATTGTCCCCAAAGACATCGGCGAGTTGTTGAGGAAATAGTCGATAGCCTGTTGGCGGCTCCACCCCTTGGCGTGGATCCCGGTATCGACCACGAGTCGCCCGGCCCGCATCGAGTCGGCTGACAACATCCCGATTCTTTCCATCGGACCGCTATAGATCCCCATCTCATCGGCGAGGCGTTCGGTGTACAGGCCCCAACCTTCGGCATACACGGTGATCAGAGCGTGCTTGCGGAACTCGGGGATGTATTCGAGCTCTTGGGCGATGGCGAGCTGTAGATGATGCCCCGGTATCCCTTCGTGATAAGCCATGGCTTCGATCTCAAAATGCCCCCACCGGGTCGGGTCGGCTGTATTTACGTAGAAAGTCCCGGGCAGCGAGCCGTCGACGGCCGGAGGGAAGTAGAAAGCGGTGGGGCCCGACGGGGTCTCCGCCACTACGCAATCTGCCTTGGGGAGGCGCCCGAACCAGTCGTCCATTTCTGCCTTCGCTCTCGCCATGGCGATCTCTGAGCTTTCGACGATTTCGGGGCCGGAGTCGAAGTGGAGGTCGGGATCGTCGCGGAGGCGGGAGTAGATCTCTGTGAGGTCGGTAGTCCCCAACACTTCCGCACCGAGCATTCGGTATTCGGCTTCGAGCTTCTCGACCTGATCAAGACCGATTTGATGGATTTCGTCCGGGGCAAGGGGTAATGACGTGTGCTCTCGGACCAAACGTGCCTAGCTGTCCTCGCCATCCGGTAGCCAGCTCAATCCGGGTTGTTCCTCGCTACGTCCGGCAGGACCACATCCCAGTCAATAACCTCAGCGGGCGGGGGGTCTCGGTACCAGCACTGGCGTCGAGTCCCGGTACTCCCGATATGCCGCCTCTTCACCCCAGCGGCCGTCTGCCCTTCGTTCCAGAATCGGGATTCCGCTGATCCGGGTAAGGAGGAGGGCTACGAAGATGGGAGAGATCAAGACCACCCATCGCCAGCCGGACAGTATCGGGACGGCCATGATTGCGACCCCGGTCCAGAGTGTGATCTCACCGAAGTAGTTCGGATGGCGCGACCACGCCCATAGCCCGGAGGAGATAAACCGTCCTTTGTTGGCGGGGTCGTTTCGAAAGGCTGACTTCTGCCGGTCGGCCACCACTTCGATGGCAAACCCGGCCAGCCACAGGACGATGCCCAGAAGTGCCCACCACTCCAGCTCCTTTCGATCGAGCGAGGTGATAATCGCCAGGGCTGCCGCTGCCGTGAGCAGGATCCAGGCCCCCTGAAGTGTCCAGGTCATCAGGAAGCGGAGTGTGCTGGCCTTGAGAACATCGAATCGGACATCTTTACCGGATTCGCGGATTCGCTGAAAGAGAAATGTGCCGAGGCGGACCGCCCACACGATCACCATGCCGGCGGCAATAAGTGCTCGAGCATCGGGATCGCCACTCAACATGACCGCGACAAGGGTTATCGCCACATAGGTGAGGCTCCCGGTGAGATCGAAAAACTTCTCTGTCTTCGCTGCGTTGGACGGAATGAAGACCAGCCAGTTGATCAGGTAGGCGAGAAACCCGCAAAAGGCGAAGACCGCCACCGAACCGACCATGGCACTTCCATCGCTACCTGCCCAGGCAACGAATGCCCCCAGGGCGATCGCGGCGATGATGCCGGTGAATGTCCCGCGAGCTTGGTCGGCCATACGACAACCTTAGGGACGAGTTGTAAGGCTTCGAGAAACCCGGCATGCTCCGGCCCTATTTCGCCGAGATGACGCATCGGCCGCCCCAGCCTCTACCATCGCCGGATGAAAGTCGCCTCATACATCTTCTATGTCCTCGCTGGTTTGGCTGTCCTCGCCGGGATCTCCGCTGCTTCATTTGCCAAAGAGCAGCTCGGTGAGATCTTCGGAAGTGGCGCGCTCTTCTTCTATGGCGGTATGGCGGTCATGTTCGGCGTCATCGGATTGGTCTGCGCCCGGCTGGCAAACCGCACGTACTGAATAGCTCGCCGATCTTTAAATTTCCCGGATCGGATCGACGAAGAGAGACTGGGCCGCCACACCGAGCCAACCCTCCTCATCTCCCAAGGAGCTGGTCGCCATGCCGGTCCCCATTTGATTGATGTGGGTCTGCGAGTCGAGGTAAACCCATTCGCCTTCCGGTCGCCGGTGCATGCGGATTTCCAGGTCCGGGTTGATAAAAACCCAATCGCGGATGGCACCTGCAAGGTTGCTGACACCGTTGCCGAAGTCCGCCGCAACGGCTACACGTTCCACCGTCGTCGTTTCCTCGTCGTGTACCAGGGGAACCGTTAGCCGGAGCCATGCCTGCCCTGGACCGGCCTCGTTGAAGTCGCCGCTTACCATTCTGATTTCCATCGCATCCGTGGCGAAGGCACCGGGATTGGCGAAAAAGTTTGCCGGGTGCCCATCCGACGGGGACGGGATAGCGGTCGCGGGTTGCGGAAAAGATAGGCCGAGGTCGGCTACCCGGATTCGCAACCCCGTGGCGCGAGCGATTTCGGTGTCTTCATGCGTCAGCATCGCCGAGACCAGTTGCACCTTCTTTCCCGATCGTGTCACAGAGGTCGTGAGTCGTAGCGGTTGCAATGGAATCGGGCGGAGGAGTTCAATCGTGACCCTGGCCACCATCATATCGACCTCAGAGGGGGCCTTTTCTATGGCTCCGGCGAGCAGCGCCGCCGGCGGGCCGCCATGCTGGGCGTCTGGTGACCATGGGCCCTCGGTCAGGCGGGTTGGGTGATAGACATCACCGTCTCGCGAAAAAAGCGCGTCTGGCATCTAGGTGGGGAGAAACCAGTGGACGTAGCCGCACCGGGCGCAAACCACACAGTTGGCGCTGGCATTGAGCCAATCGAGGTCGAGGAAGGTCATGCCGGTGGTCTGGAGCTTGCCCTCCCGTTGATAGAACATGCCGTGTTTGCAGATCTCGCAATTCATGGGTTGACCGAGGATCTGCACCGGGCCTGCTTCGGTCCTGAATAGTCCCATACCCGGAGGGTATACGGGCGCTCCTGTTCTCGTTCCGAATTTTGTCTGCCGCACCGCCTCGATGCTCCCCGGTAGTTACTCTCACCGCCTCCTCTCCGGAAGTGTAGGGTCTGCAAGATTGCTGGTTTCAGACCGGATTGGGGTGGGAAAAAGCTCCGCCCATAACGCAGGAGGAATCCACATGGCGATTCGAATCAGGAAGACATGGCCACTTCTGGTCGCACTAGCTGTCACGATGGCGTTGCTGCCAACGCCGGTCTCTGCGGCAGAAGGGTTTATCACATCGGACCCGGCGCTGGTCACGCTCAATGTGCCCGGGACCGTTACACCCATCATCAGCGTGGGCGAAGAAGTCGACGGGGTGAAATTCGAGGGACTCCCTGACGGGTTGGGCATTGTCGACGGCGATTCGCCCGGTACTGCCAAGGTGTTCGTCGCCCATGAGCAGACGACGGTCCCGTTCTTTGGAGAGCACGATTTCCAGGACGCCTCGGTAACGAGTTGGACATTGGACATCGCATCCAAGGCGGTTCTCTCGGCCGCCGAGCCTATTTCCCCTGACGACGGGTTCATCCGATTTTGCTCGTCGGCGATCGCCGGTCCTGAGCACGGGTTCTCGACACCGGTCTTCTTTGCCAACGAGGAGAGTAATGACATCGTCGATGTGCCACCCGGAGCTCCTTACGGGGCCGACCCTGCAATAGCCCCGCAACGTCAAGGCGGTTACACCGTGATGCTCGACACCGAATCCGGCAAATACACTCAGGTTGCCGGTATGGGCCGACTCAATCATGAGAACACGGTCGCGATGCCGGGGTATCGTCAGATCGCGCTGCTGACAACTGACGACACGTTTACCGCGACCACCTCCCAGCTCTACATGTATCTCGCGAACAACGAGTCTCAGGTCTGGCAGGACAAGGGATCCTTGTGGGCATTTCAGGTCACGAGGAAGAACGGTGTGGCTGTCAACCGGCACGACCCGTTCAACAATGCCAACGACTACCTCGATCTCGGCCTCGAGGACGAAATGCAAGGCCAGTTCATCCAGGTCCCCAAAGATGTCGCCCGTGGTAAGACAGACGAGGCACCCCAGGATGCGCTGGAAAACTGGTCGATAGAGAACAACGTCTTTACCTTCATTCGCCTTGAAGACGTGGCTGTCGACAAGAACGACCGTCGCGTGGTCTACGTTGCGGATACCGGTGCCAGCAGGGTCGTTCCCGACCCGGTGACGGGGCGACTCCATCGGCCCACTGGCGTCACCGGACTTGCCGACAACGGCCGCATCTTCAAGTTCGTATTTGACGAAAGAGATCCCAAGAAGGTGAAGAGTTTCACCGTCTATGCCGATGGCGACGCTCCCACTACCCATCCCAAGTATGTCGGTTTCACGTCTCCGGACAACATCGACACCAGCCTCTACAGCCTCATGGTGCAGGAAGACACCTCCTTCGCCCAGATCTGGCAGAACAAGCTCGCCGACGGCACTTGGACCGCCGTGGCTGACGTCGTGGATACCGGCGGGGAGTCCAGCGGCATCGTCGATGCATCCCAGTGGTTCGGTCCCGGTTCCTGGCTCCTCGATGTCCAGGCCCACGATCTGCCATACGTCGACGAAGAGGTAGTGGGCGACATAACCATCAAGCGTGAAGAGGGGCAACTCATCTATATGAGCATCCCGGGTTCCTGACCTGGAAATTGGGTGCCGGGCTCCGTGCCCGGCACCCACCTCCGTTCCTGTTTTCTCAGAGGTGTGGTGCTACTCCGGTGGCGAGCCGCTCCATCAGTTCGACCTGGTCGGCATAGGGCAAGGTGTGAAAGAAGCTCCGCGTGACGAATTCAATGTCCAGCCCTGAACGGTCGCGGACCTCGAGCAAGCTTTCGACGATCTGATCTGCCGGGCCTGCGAGGGTCGAGCGTTGCCGGAGCCAGTGGCGTCTGTCTTCGGTGAGCTCAGGTGCATCGGGTGGAGGCCCGGGCCGGGTGGCTGAGGCTTCCATGTCGGAGTATTTCCAGGACATCTGCCATAGATGAGGGAAGTACCGATCCCATGCTTCTTCCTCGGATTCGCCGGGGAGGAGAATGGAATAGTGGATCACCCGAAACCCGGCCGGGTCTCTCCCGGAGGTGGCGAGTTCGTCTTTGATCCACTCCATCTGCTGGAGGAATTTGTCGACCGGGGCGTTGGCAAAGATTCCGTCCGCAAGGCGTGCCGCCCGTCTGATCGCTCGCTCCGCGCTGCCACCGATCAAGATCGGGATCTTTTCCGACGGTGTAGGGCGCACACCAACTTCGGGCAACTGATAAACCCGGCCACTGTGTTGAAAAGGCTCGCCGCTCCACGCCCGGGGGAGGATCTGGAGTATCTCGTCCATTGCGGCGCCACGGTCAGACATTGCCGCACCAAACGCGTCGAATTCGACCTGGCTCCAACCGAGGCCCAGACCGAGAGTGAACCGCCCCCCACTGATCAGACCGACGGTGGCGGCATCCTCTGCGAGGCGAAGCGGGTCATGCAATGGGGCCAGCAACACGCCGGTACCGACCTCGATCCTCCTGGTGGCCATAGCGATGGCGGCTGACATCACCATGAGCGACGGCATATAGCCGTCGTCAACGAAATGATGCTCGGTTGTCCACACGGAGCTGAAGCCAAGCCGCTCGGCTTCCCTGGCCAGATCGATGGTTTCCTGATAGGCGCGGGACCAATCGGTCTCACCCGGTCGTGTTTGGGCACTCAGCAAACCGAAGCCAAGACTCATCGTCGTCCTCTCATCTCAGTCGAGATGATAATGGCGGGAGCTGGTACATCAGCAGGCGGAGTCGTTTGGTTGTCCTCCGAGAGCGATCGTCATCGAATCGGAGACACTCCTGACAACCACATGAGAATCGCCAACGGGATCGAGGAAGTATCTCCTGATGGCATCTGTGTGAATCGACTCGGCATGCGCCAGCTTTTCGCGCCCCGGGTCGGTCAGATATCCGAAACTCCCGCGTCGGTCGGTTGGGCAGGCCCTGCGCTCCACCCATCCCTCGTCCTCGAGGCGACGGAAGGCATGGGAGATCCGGCTTCTCGAAAATACGCCCGCATCGGCCAACTCGCTCATCCTGGTTCCCTCATCGCCATTTTGGGAGAGCTTGAAGAGGACGATGAAATCGGGTAGAGACAACCCCACCTCGTCGCTCAGCGTGTGGTCGAGTTTCTCCAGGAGAAGGCGTGTTGCCATCAGGTAGGAGTTCCAAGTCTCCAATTCCCGGCCGTCGAGTTTGTGGTCAACTGATACTGTCAAAGCTCTCCCATGTTAGCGGAATAAAGTTGATTCTTCAATAGTTGAATATTCTACCAATGCAAAGAAGACGGAAGGAATCAATAGCAATGACAACCGAAGCCACATCGCGTACCAAGACCCCGATAGCTGGGAGATATGTTCTCGACCCTGCACACAGCAGCCTTCAGATCAGCGCGCGGCACCTGATGGTGAGCAAAGTCACCGGGACTTTTCGGGAGATAGAAGGAACCCTGGAAGTCGGTGAAGACCCGGCACAGTCCGTAGTGGAAGTGATAGCTCAATCCGCCTCCATCACCACTGGCACCAAGGATCGGGACGATCATTTACGCTCGCCCGATTTTCTCGACGTGGAACAGTACCCAACAGTCAGCTTCAAGTCGACAGCGGTTGCGTCCGACGGTGAGAACTGGAAGCTGACCGGTGACCTCACGATTCGCGAAATAACAAAGCCGGTCACCTTCGAATTGGTATACGAGGGTTCGGTCGTTGACCCGTTTGGCAACCAAAAGGCGGTTTTCACAGCCGACGGCCAGATTGACCGGGAGTCATGGGGGCTGACCTGGAATGTTCCACTCGAGGGTGGCGGCGTTCTCGTCTCCAAGCAGTTCAAGATCAATTTCGCCGTTCAGGCGGTTCTCCAGGCATAGAGGTCCTTTTGGGGCTGCGGCCGTTTGGTCGCACTCCCAAATCCGACCTGAAACGAAAACGAAGGAAGAGAAATGCCGGCTATCACTGTCGACAACACGCTTGCTCTACCCAGGGTTGCCGAACCCGGCCCAGACACTGTTGCCCGCCGCGTGCGATCCGTGACCACGGCTCCGCGCGGTTTCGAGGGCGAGGGGTTCCCGGTGAGGCGTGCTTTCCAGGGTGTCGACCTCGCCGACCTCGATCCGTTCATCCACCTCGATCAAATGGGAGAGGTCGAGTACGCGCCCGGAGAGCCCAAGGGGACGCCATGGCACCCGCACCGAGGGTTTGAGACCGTCACCTACATGATCGATGGGCAGATGGCACACCGCGACTCTCAGGGAGGCGGTGGGTTGATAACCAATGGCGATACCCAGTGGATGACTGCTGGCGCCGGAATTCTCCACATCGAGACGCCGCCTGAGGAACTCGTGATGTCAGGTGGGCTGTTTCATGGCTTTCAGCTTTGGGTCAACCTCCCCGCAATTCAGAAGTTCATCGCGCCCGCATATCAGGATTTGCGCGGCGACGATGTTGTGCTGCTCAGTTCTACCGACGGCGGCACGCTGATTCGTCTGATCGCAGGTGATCTTGGCGATAGCACCGGGCCGGGGAGCACCCATACCCCGATAACGATGATCCACGCGACATTGGCTGCCGGTGCCCGGCTACGACTGCCCTGGAGGCGCGACTTCAACGCGTTGGCATATGTGCTCAACGGGGTCGGCACGATGGGTGAGGATTCTCACCCGATCCGAAGCGGTCAGTTGGCCCTGTACGGTGCCGGTGACTCGGTGACGATGGCAGCGTCCACTGCGCAGGAGTCCCGCAGCCCGACCATGGACGTTTTGATTCTCGGTGGAAAACCGATCGGCGAAACCGTCGCCTGGATGGGTCCATTCGTAATGAACACCCACGCAGAATTGGCCCAAGCCTACGACGACTTCCAAAAGGGAAAGCTCGGATCGATCCCGGCGTTAAGGAGCTAGAACCCCGCGGGATCGGCGGCACCGTCGATTGCAGGAATCCTGAGAAGGACGAATCAGGAGTGGTGGCCCCTCGATCGGAGCCACCCCTCACAGTCGTGAAGTCGCCGAAAGCGGTGGGGACGCGGTGGATCCGGAGATGGATGATTCTCTTTGTATGGGCGGGTTTCAGGGCAGGCGGCCGAACCAGACCAACGACCCCAGACCGGCAAGCACCAGGAGTGCCATCGCACCGCCAGCGAACCAGTCGCCGATCTCCACTTGTTCTCGTTCCACGGTTACTGACTGGCCGAGGGTCTCGTAGACGTCGCTCAGCTGGTCGGCGGTTGCGGCAGTGAGTGTCTGGCCTCCGGTCTGGTTAGCGAGCTCCTTCAAAGCAGCTTCATTGACCGGAACCGGAACATTTCCCATCAACGGGTCGTCGATGAAACCAGAGTCGGTGCCAAATGCGATCGTGTGTACGGGAACGCCGGCTGACCGCGCCGCCGCTGCCGCCTCGTCGTTCGATCTTCCCATCGTGGTGTCACCGTCGGAGAGAAGCACGATTGTTCCGACCGGGCCTTCGGGTTCGGCAGCATCGGCCCCTGAAGGGTCGATGGCCCCCTTGATGGCATCGATCCCGAGGAAGACTGCTTCGCCGATCGCCGTGCCCTCACCGAGGGATTGATCGCGGATCGAGTTATCGATAATCCGTTTCACACCGGTCAGGTTGGTGGTCGGTGCTATCAGCTGGCGAGCTGAGCCGTCAAACGCAACCACGCCCACCGCCACCCCTTCAGGCACGGACTCAAGGAAGACACCGGCCGCTTCGCGAGCTGCGTCGATGCGGCTTGGCGAAACATCGGCTGCTCGCATCGAAATCGAGGTGTCGATTGCGAGGATGACAAGTTTCGACGACTCCGTGGCCTCGCCTGCAATCACCGGCCGGGCGAAGCTGAGGGTGGCCACCACTACCGCGAGTAGCAGTCCGATGGCGGGCAGGTGACGTCGCCACCCGGGTTTGTCAGGAGCAACTTCATCGAGCATCTCGATGGTCGTGAATCGAAGGGCATAGCTCCGACGACGTGCCGAGACGAGCAGGTATCCCAAAAGGAGTGCAAGTGGGAGCACCAGCAAAGTCAGACGCGCCGGTGCGAGAAATGCAAAATCTTCCATCAGGCTGTCCTCCTCGACGTCAACAATCGTGCCTTACGGTTGGATACAAAACTCACGAAGTCGAGCACCCAGTCCCGGTCGGTCCTGAGGACCAGGTGGTCTGCCCCACTTCTCTTGAAATTGGTTTCCAGGGCATTGCGACGTGCCTCAGCAGCGGATGCGTAAGCGGCGCGGGCCGCAACATCTCTCGTGTCGAGGAGCCGGCGGCGCCCGGATTCGGGGTCGACCAATGCCACCAGGCCGACGTCGGGAAGCGCGAGCTCGCGCGGGTCGACAACTTCAATCGCCACAACGTCATGGCGGGCGGCGACCCTTCTCAATGCCCGTTCCCAGCCGTTGTCGAGGAAGTCGGATATGACAACAACCATCCCACGGCGGTGCGCAGCGCGGGACACCAGGTCAATAGCGCCTGCGAGGTCACCCGACACGCCATCAGACGGCTCGGTGCGCAGGGCGGCGAGGATGCCGGCCGTATGAGCTGACCCTCCCCGCGCCGGGAACATCAGGGGCCGGGTCTTTCCCGGTTCGACCGTTGAGGTAACCGCCCCGACCCGGTTTCCTGTGGTTGAGGCAAGAAGCCCGAATGCCCCTGCGGCCGACCATGCCACCTCGTGCTTGGTAGTCAACGCGGTCCCGAATCCAAGGCTCGAGGACGTGTCGAGCACCAACCACACGTCGAGTTCGTGGTCGGCGATCCTGTCTCGCACGTGCGGTTCGTGATTGCGCGCGGTCACAGCCCAGTCGATGTGGCGTGGGTCGTCTCCAGGAATATAGGGTCTGGCCTCGCCGCGTTCGGTGCCATGCCCGGGGAACAAGCCGCCGTAGTCGCCCGAAAGGAGCCCGTCGATGCGATGCATCACGGTGAGCCGGAGTCGGTCGACGGGTGCCGTCGCCGGCGAGGTGAGCCTGGTGCGTCGTGGCACCGGCTGGACTCCCGAAGGGGGCGTTTGTTTGCGTCGGAGCATCAGCCAACCAGCGAGGAGCGGCTGCCCATCAACTGCGAGGTCGACATGCGGGGGGCGACCACGGTTGTGAGGACTTCGAGGAGAACGTCGTCGACGCCAATCCCATCGGCCACGGCATCGAAAGACAGGACCAGTCGGTGGTTCAACACGTCGTAGGCGATGTCGTATACGTCCTGGGGAAGCACGTGGTCCCGTCCCCGGAGCAGGGCAAGAGCCCTTCCTGCGCTGACCAGACCGATGCTGGCACGCGGGCTCGCACCGTAGGCAAGCAAGCCGTTGATGGCAACGCCATGCTCGGATGGGTTCCTCGTGGCCAGAACGAGACGGATCGCATAATCCTGCACCGCCTTATCGACGAATATCTCGTTGGCCGCTTGCTGCAACCCGGCGACGTCTGCGGTAGACAGGATCGGCTCCGGCGTCGCCCACCTGGTCGTTGATCTCTCCACGATTTCGTGTTCATCCCTCGCGGTTGGATAGTCGACTGGAATCCGCATCAAGAACCGGTCGCGCTGCGCTTCGGGTAGCGGATACACGCCTTCGGATTCGATGGGGTTCTGCGTGGCCAACACCAGGAAAGGGGCAGGAAGCTTGTATGTGGTTCCGCCCAGAGAGACCTGGCGCTCGGCCATCACCTCGAGAAGGGCTGACTGCACCTTGGCAGGGGCACGGTTTATCTCGTCAGCGAGGACGAAGTTGGCGAACACAGGTCCCAGTTCGACGTCGAAATTCTCCTGAGAGGGACGATAGATCCGCGTGCCGACGATGTCGGACGGAAGCAGGTCAGGAGTGAACTGGATGCGGGTGAACGTCCCACCAAGAGTTCCAGCCAGTGTCGAAACTGTCAGAGTCTTGCCGAGACCTGGCACACCCTCGAGAAGGCAATGTCCGCCGGCGAGAAGGGCGACCAGGACCCGTTCGAGCACTCGCTCCTGGCCGACGATCACGCGCTGCAGTTCGGCCGCAACCTCACGGAGCTGTGCTCCATGTACTCCTGGTGAGCTGAAAACGGTGGTGTCTTGCTGGTTCATCCTTGTCCTCCCCCGGGCACGCCGAGTAGATCTTCGAATAGTTGCTGGAGTTCCGGGGGAAGGTCGCTGAGCCCGAACATCTCTTCAAGCATTTCTTGCAACCCGGGCAGGTCGCCAAATCCCTGACCGTTCGGGTCGAGGAGATCGTCCAGTCCGGGAAGAAGGTCGTCGAGTCCGGGTACCAACGAGTCGAGACCGTCTTCGGGCGCCGGAATCGTCGGAGCATCAGCGCCACCGGCACCTTCGACCTGTTGGATCAGGTCAGCGAAGTCTTCAACCGGTACAGCGAACCCGACACCGTCATTGCCGCCCGACATCGACGCTATGGCGGTGTTGATCCCGATAACTCTCGCCTCCGCGTCGGCAAGTGGGCCACCCGAATTTCCGGGATTGATCGGCGCATCGGTCTGGATGAGGCCGGTTAGAAGGCCAACCGGCGTCTCCAACTCCCTGTCGAGTCCCGAGATTATTCCGGCCGTGACCGATTGCTGGAACCCGAACGGGCTACCCAGAGCGATGGCAACTTCGCCAACTTCGACAGTTCCCGGTTCGGCGATCGTGGCGGCCACCAGGTCGTCGGCTTCGTCGAGGGCAACGATGGCCAGATCCCGTTCTGGGGCGCGTCCAACAACGCGGCCATTGAGGCTGCGTCCGTCGGCAAGCTTGACCGTTACCTCGTCAGAGAACGAGACCACGTGATGGGCCGTGAGGACCAAGCCGGATTCGTCATAGATTACCCCCGACCCAACACCTCCACCTGCATCGAGCCCACCGAGAATCTCGATGTGGACCACGGCAGGGCCGAGAGCGGCGGCAACTGCTGCCGGGCTACCGGCTTCCGCCTCGGTTGGGGCGACGGTCGGGGTGGTGCCTCCTCCATTGTCGCCGAGCAGGATGCCGGAAGCTCCGGCGATGATCAGGGCAGCCACAACTCCGGCGGCAACCCATCGTGACATGCGACGGGACGTTTTGGGGTCGGCAACAGGGCCGGGTGGGGCCTCCGCAGGTGCTACCGGTTCGAGAACCTGAGTACTCGTCACCATGTCGGGTATCTCTCCGACCGGCGGTGATGCCGGCAGGTCGCGCCACGAGCCACGCTTGGGCCGCTTCTGGGACGGCCGCGAATCTAGTTGGGTCAAGGGGAAACCTCCGGTTCAGTGCGTCAGAAGCCAGAACGTATCTGGACCGGTCTAAAAAGTCTGTCAAGGGTTTGGAGCTATCACGACCGACCCTGACATCGAGTCGTATCGGCTATCCGGGCTGTTCCCTTGCTATGGGACGATCGTGTTGGCCCCGGTTGACAGCGCCACATTCCACGTCGAAGCCGTCTTCGAGTTGAACATCGGGCCGAACATCGTTTTTACCCCCGTGTACCCGTACGAATTCACCGAAATTTGGGTTCCAGCAGAGTTGTCGAACGGCGCGAACCACGGGCCTCCAGACGACCCACCGGTCATATTGCATCCAACACCGTAGGTCAGTCCGTTGGTCGCGGCATCGGTGCCCACCGGTCCCTGGCAATAAATCAGATCATCGCCTTTGTAATTACCGGCCGCGGGGTAGCCAAAGGCCGAGACCGTTGTCCCGAGACTCACCGACGCGAACGAAACGGGTTGTGATCCAACTGTGGCATCCAACTGGCTATTGGTTTTGCCGCCGGTACCCAGAACGGCGAATCCCCAGTCATGTTGCACCGCCTGGTCATTGAACCCACCTGCGCTGGCGTACCCATTGTGGACGACCAGGGATGTGGCGGTCCAACAGCCCCATTTGGTCTGAGCGCAGAATGATCCGTTGGTGTCGATGGCTGCTGGAGCAGCGTCATAGTTAGGGATGAACATCCAGTTGGTTGCAAACTGACCATTCTCCTCGTCGAATACGCAATGGCCTGCGGAAACTACGACAGAACGTCCGCTCACCGACTCGGTGGCGACACTTCCCGAACAGACGTAGTAGAGGCCTGCCATGGCGAAAAGGATCTTGCCGGTTGTTTCGACCACCTGGCCACCGCTCGTCCAGGGTTTGCCGGTGACCCCGCGACCGCCGCCGCCGCCGGGTCGCTCCCGAAGCTGGGTGAAACCCTGGCCGTCTTTGACAAAGTCGCGTGGTATCGCCTGGTCTATTCGCTCGGGCGTCCAGAATTCGACGATTCTCTCGTGCTCAACGCGGGCACGGTCGGTCTGACTGGAGGTGGCAAGGGCACCGGGCCCGGCCATGGCCATAAACACTGCCAAGGCGGTGGCGAGTGTGACGCTTCGACGGATCATTGTTTCCCCTTGATCGGGCTCCTTCCGCCACAATCTAACGCGTTGTCGAGCGGTGGCAATGAGGAACATTTCGATCCACTTTCGCTAGCAGCGACGACAGCCGGCGGGAGTCCAGTAGGGTCTCGGGGACGTGTTCAGAGAACGGCTGGCTCCTGCCGCCATGGGCTCACTTTGGCGTGGATGCGGTCAGCGGCCAGGATCGAGTCGGTCTCGGCTTCGAGGTCTACGGGAAGCCAAAGCACGAAGCTAGCGCCTCCACCTTCCTCGGATTCGACGGTTACGAAACCACCCTGGGCTTCGGTCATCTGGCGGGCGATCGTGAGCCCGAGACCGGATCCCTCCTGTCGGGCTCGGTCGCGCGTTCCCTGCCAGCCTCGTTCAAACACTCGAGCGTGGTGTTGTGGGGGGATTCCCGCCCCCTGATCGGTGACGGCCAACCAGGCCCATCCCTGATGCTGTCCCCAGTCGACGACGATCTCCGAACCGCGCGGTGCCATCCGCAATGCGTTGCTCATGAAATTCTCAGCAGCCGTGCGGAGAGCCGCCGGGTCGGTTTGGGGAACCACTACGTCGCTCCGACCCTCGCCGAGTCGCACCCTTACTCCCCGGGATAGCCCCTGCCCAACATTCTCTTCCGCCAGGGCGGAAGCTACCTGGAAGAGGTCCGTCGGATCTTCGGAGGTCTCAACGGCTAATTGACCGTGTCCTTCGAGGTCGGCCACCGTTCGCGACATCCGCCCAACTGCGCGACGTGCCACCTCGATGTATCCGGCAGCGCCAGTAGACGGTTCGGCCTCGTACGAGGCCAACTCCAGATTGGTGCCCATCACAGCCAGCGGGGTTCGAAGCTCGTGCACTACTTCCTGCAGCCGACGGTTTCGGTCGTCGGTCGCCGACTCGATTGACGTTCTGGCAGCGGTGATGGCACCGGTGACCCGGCCGGATAGCCACCAGGCGATAAGAGAACCAGTGAAGAGGACAACGAAGGGTGCGACGATGCCCCAGTTGACGATCAATGACCGCACGGCAGCGATGTCGGGACCCCTCTCAGCGAGGATCACCAGAGTCAGGGAGTTTCCCACTCGGGCCAGGCCGGCATCGGCTGTGCTACCGGGCAACGGGTCGAGACTGGCGAGGGCGAAGGCGGACGCACTCACGACAGCGATGGCGAGGAGAGCAAGCGGCGAAGCCAGCAAAAGAGCGAGCCGTGATCTGCTCCACATTCTGCGATCGGGGTCCCGGTCACTCATCGGGGATCACGCAGGGCATAGCCACGGCCTGGCACGGTGACGATCTGTTGAATCGCACCCACATCGGCGAGTTTGCGACGCAGGTTGGACAAGGTCTGGCGGACGGTATTGGTGAAAGGGTCGGCGTGCTCATCCCATACATGCTCGAGCAGGCGCTCCGCGCTGTGGACTTCCTCGGGATGTAGAAGGAACCAGCGAAGAAGTGCAAACTCCTTGACGCTCAATTTCACAGGTTGTCCTTGGTAGTTGACTTCGTGACGGGCAGTGTCCATCTCGATGCCGGCGTAGGTCACCTGCGAACCAGCGCCCCCCACGTCACGCCGGAGAACCGCCCTGACTCGGGCATTCAGTTCTCCCAATGAGAACGGCTTGACGAGGTAGTCGTCAGCCCCCTGATCGAGGCCACGGATTCGATCCTCCACGCTCCCGCGGGCCGTGACCATGATGACCTTGGGTGGCGGTCCCGGATCGAAGGAATGAATTGGACCCATACCCAATTGGCGGCACACATCCAGTCCGTCGCGATCGGGGAGATTCAGGTCGAGACAAACAAGGTCGTACGCGTTGACTGATGCCAGGTTGACAGCACTGGAGGCGTCGGGAGCTATGTCTGTGGCGTAGCCGTCACGACGCAGGCTGTCCGCCATAGCCGACGCGAGGTCGGCTTCGTCCTCGACGACGAGGACGCGCATCAGTTTCGCTCCGACAGGGAGTCGTCGAAGGGGGTAAAAAAGTGTTTGAGTGTCATGATCGATGGGGGACGAAAGGCCGTCTCGTTGTTTGACGTCGTAGACGGCTTTCCTAGTTCCCGATGGGGAGGACTCCCCGGTCGACCCTATCTGATCACCCTTATGTTCGGAATATGTTCGACGGAAGTGAGAGCGTGCGAAACGCCCGTTTTATCGAGTGGACCTATTCGTCGTAAAAGGCTTCCACGCGCTTCGCCATCTCTTCGTCGCTGACGTCTTCAACGTGCTGGCCGAGGCCCCATGTGTGCCCGAATGGATCCCTCACCCGTCCGCCCTTGTCGCCATAGAATTGCAGTTCAAGCGGGTAGACAACCTCACAACCGGCGTCGATGGCACGCTTCCAGAGCGAATCGACATCGTCGGTGTAGATAAACAATGAGGCAGTCGAGCCGTTCAAAGTCCTCGGCGAAAGTGTTGGCCCGTCAGGCCATTCATCGCCCAGCATGATCACAGAGTCACCGATTCGAATTTCGGCGTGAGCCACCACACCGTCAGGGCCGGTCATCCTCTCACTTGTCTCCTCAGCACCGAAAGCATCTTTGTAAAACTCGATCGCGTCCGCACACGGGGTAACGGTTAGTGACGGGGTTACCGAGCGCAGGTTCTCCGGGATTCCACTCATAGGCACGTCCTTTCTCTTCGGACACATTATGAGCTGACGTCGCTCATAATGTCTCCATGACTGGTGAGAATCGTGATCGACCGCAGATGCCACACGGGTATGGGGTGCCCGAGACAAGCGAAGGGATGCTTTCTTGGGATGAGGTCGAGGCGAGGCTGGTGGCGTCGGAGCAGTATTGGATGGCGACCACTCGTGAAGATGGACGGCCTCATGTAGTGCCTCGCTGGGGGGTCTGGATCGACGGGAAGCTGTTTTATGACGGCTCTCCGGAAACAGTCCACGTCAAAAACTTGAAGCGAAATCCGGCGTGCACGCTTCATCTCGAAGACGGCTGGCAGGCCGTGGTGGTCGAGGGGAAATCCGGCCCCACGGCCAGCCCGGGGATCGACCTCGGAAAACGCATCGCCTCCGCAATGACGGGAAAGTACGGTCCGAAGGGATATAGCCCAGAGCCGGATTCATGGGAGGGACCCGAGGCGGGGGGCCTGTGTTGCTTTGTCCCGTCGAAGGTTCTGGCGTGGTTCGATTTTCCCAACGACGTCACCAGATTCGACCTCAGCTGAATCTTTGGTCGAAGCTCAAGGCCACGTTGAATTGTCAGGAATCGGGCACAAAAAATGTCTGGCCGATTGACTCACGAGGAGCCCTCCGGCCAGACAGGAGTATTTATACGCGACTCCCTGGAATGATGCAAGCCGGATCTAGAGATAATTTTCGCGATCTCGAGCAGTCGATTGCCGGCATGCGTCGGCGCTGCCGTTACGACGAGCCTCAGAATCGACGACCTTGCTGCCGCTAGCCAAGGTTTGACACTGGAGAGACTGACCCTGTTCGGTCGATGCGAACGGCCTCGATGGTGAGGCCGATCAACATCATCGCCACCACCATCCCGAGCAGAGATACCCCGTTGATCGATGCTGCCGCAAGGACAAATCCGGCAATGGCGATGGTCGCGACAACCCGCTCAGCGGCGACCGCACCGTTGGCGCGCCACACGGCGCTGGATATCCCGGTCGCGATCATCAGGAGCCCACCAGCCAACATCGTGCGGAAGCTGATGCTCACCGGGTCGAGCGGGTGCAGGGCTATTTCCTCCAACGCTGCCGCCGACAACATGATCCCGCCGACAATCGGTGCGTGGGCCCAGGTGTAGACGTCCCTGACGTAACGTCCGCGCTCGCGGTCGGTCTGCAAGCTGTGCCCCCTATGTTCGAGGCCCGGACCTGGCCGGTCGAAGTAGCTCCACCACAGCAGCCCTGCAAAAAGTCCTGCGGCGACAAGCGCACCGACCGTTGCGACCGGCAGGTTCTCCTGTTCCTGAAGCGTGTTCGCGACGGGAATCCCTATCGCCACAATCACCTCTCCCAGGGCGATGATCACAATCAGCGCATGTCGTTCGGCCATGTGACCGATGCGGATGAGCCACTCGCTACGCCCGGCAAGGATCATGGCTCCGAAGACCAAAATGAGTGTGACAACCCAAAGGACGGTTCTGGTGACGCCCTCGGCCAGTCCGCCCGCCGTCAAGACGGCGATCGAAATCACATTCGGAGCGATCCACCAAACCACGGCCGATCTCATCGCCGTTCCTGCGGACGAGCCCAGAGTCTGGATGAAGAAGCCGAGAATCATGATTCCGCTCAGCGAAAGAGCGAATACCAGACCCCCGCCTTCGAGCGCCGTGGACGTTGCGGCGGCCATGGGAATGCTGAGGACGGTCGCTGCCAGGAAGATGACCCGGATCTTTCGGCCATTCCCGGAAACGGCGTTGGCAGCCCAGGTGAGTTGCTGCCAGGGCAGCCACAGGAGCCCGAACAGCAGAGCAGCGGTGCCCACCCCGCTCCAGGTGGGCTCGTTGATCAGAATCGACACCAATTGGGAGAAGGCAAAGACATAAGCGAGGTCGAAGAAGAGCTCCACGGGGTCGGCAGTGAAATCTTCCGTTGGTGCCGGGAGTTCGATGCCTCTCATTGTCGAAGTTTACGCAGGCCGACTCCGGACCCAATGAGAAAGTGACCATACGCCCGCGTCGATGGGACCTTTGGCTCTCGAAGTCGCCATTTCGATCGGGCAGGATTGGCCCATAAAGCAGTTTCCCACCGATAGGAGCAAAGAGAGATGACTGCCATAGTCGATAGAGAAACGATTTCTACAACGGAAGTTCCCGTTTTCAAGAGGAGTTCAATTCTTCTGATTGCCGGGATCCTTGCAATGGTTGTTGGGTTTGGTTCGATGGCTGGTGGTGCCGTTGGTGCCTGGTACACATGGGACCAAGCGGTAGCGCAGGACATTGTCACACCGGATGACGCAGTAATCCCTGAAACCCCGGTACGCGGACCGTTCACGATGTGGGCCCAATCCAACATCATTACACACCACCAACTCGATTCCACCGATGGTTTGTATTTCTCACAGATGGATCGGGAAGTCCCCCAGATCGATGACAACGGCGGCGTAGTTCTCGACGAGAACGGCGAGTCAGTCATGGTCCCGAATGAGGCCAGAGCAAGCTGGATCAATGCTACGGCATTGACCACAGTTCTGAACCTCGGTGTCATGGCTTATGCCCTTGCAGCCTTCGCCTTTGTGGTCGGCCTAACCCTGGTATTCACCGGTTATGCCTTCCTCCACATCAGGCGAACGGCAGTGATCCTCTAAGACCACCTGCTGGTTTACGGAAAGCCGAACCCGAGGGTTCGGCTTTCCATTTGGTGGGTTCATCCTTCGGGGCTGAAAACGACCTCGATCATCGGCGCTTCCTCGACGAGTCGTTCCAGTTGGGCCTGGCTGGCATACCAACTTGCCGCCGAGCTCGTGAAGAATTCACGGCGGAAGTCCGGATCGGTCAATTCACGGGCCGTGGCGGGCAAATCCATGCCGTCAACATGGACGGTGAGGGTTGGATCGGCCTTGAGATTCGCCACCCAGTCGCGTCGTCCCGGAGTTCCGCTGATGATGAATCTCTCGTTGAACCTGAACCACCAGATCTCCAGCCGACGCGTCCTGCCCGACCTCCGTCCGATCGTCGTGATGTCGATCGTACGGAAGGAGGCGATTCGGTCCAGCTCTGCCGGTGTCAGCGTCATCGGTCCAGCGTAGAACCTCAACCCCGGTTGAAGTCAAGATGCTTTCCGTCGCGGCTTGCCGGGTTAGATCCGGCGTGACTCGCGGAGGATGCGCCGTACTTCGGCGGTAGGCACCTGCGGGAACCTGCGGTACCAGATGCCGACGGCGAAGAATTGGCCTGGGACCAGAAGGCAGACCACCTGATCGGCTAGAGACGCGATGGCATCCACGGTGTCTTTTGGGCCCACCGGTATGGCCACGATCACCGATTCCGGCTCCATCGTTTGCACTGCTTCGATTGCAGCCCTCATGGTCGAACCGGTCGCTAACCCATCGTCCACCAATATCACGGTCTCACCGGAGATAGGTATCGGTGCGACGCCCCTCAGCATGTTCTCTAAGGCCACCGCCTCTCCAGCAGCGGCAGCCGCTCGATCCATGAAGGTTGCTTCGCTGACTTTGGCGTCGGCGATGACTGATTGGTTTTTGATGGTGATCCCGCCTGAGGCAACTGCTCCAATTGCGAGCTGGTCATGGCCGGGCAATCCGATCTTGCGGACAACAAGAATGTCCAGGGGCCATCCGAGCCGGTGAGAGATCTCAGCAGCTACGGGGACTCCTCCTCGGGGGAGGCCGAGGACGACTCCATGGCTTCCAGATGGCATACCCGAAGCCAGCCGCTCCCCGAGCTGGAGCCCGGCGCTAGAGCGGTCCGCGAACCGGCCGTCCACGTAGATAGTGTCGTCTCCTTTGGGACAACACTATCTGGTTGATGCTTACCGGTCTCAGCTGTTGCGCAGGGCATCGATGAGAGCGGGCTTATCCATAGCCGATCGACCTTCGATCTCCACTTCGCGTGCCCTATCCAAGAGTTCTTCTTTCGATCAGTCTCGTGGTGCCGGGCCCAATGCCGGGGAAGGCCTGCATCGCATCGGATGAGTCGCTGAGATCGATTGAAAGATCGATTGAACGATGGTCCAAGGACCAGACGGCACGTCGAAACGCCTTCGAACGGAAGGAACGTCGGCTATCGGCGACTCGAACCAGGTCGGCCAGCTGCCAGAGCATCCCGCCGAACTCTTGCCGCGGGATCATTGTGACATAAGCGAGTTGTCGGTGCCTTTTGCCATGGTTGTTCAATACGGATGTCGGTTACTCACGCTCCCACCGATCAACTCGCAAAGGGAATAATGTGCTTCAGCTGTCGAAGCTGTCCCTCAATGACCGAACCGCATTGTGGGCGCTTCGGACCTCGCCGGCCTGGCGCGTCACGATGTCGCGCAACTCGCCGCTCAGCGAATTGTCAGCCAGCGCATCGTCATACTCGCTGACTGCGTGATCTTCGCCTGCTTCAGCGGCGGCCAGGACCGCGTGAGGGTCGTCACCGGTGACGGCGTCTGCAAGGCTGATCCAGCCACGGTGAAGGGCTGCCGCGATCGAACCCTTCTCCTCGATATCCTCGCCGAGGGTTTCCCTGCTGAATTGGCGCAGTTCGGCCGCAAACCGGGCGCGCTCGTCGGAGAATTCCATCATCGTGCCGGCGACATCGGCATAACCCTGGGAAGCGAGCTTTTCTGAGACCTGACGGAACCCTTCCCGCCCGTCCTCGAGCGTCTCCACGAGGTCTGTGATCATCGACTTTGTTTCCTGCATTTCTCACCTTTCTGGATGTGCCAGGGTCCTACCCGCCAGGTCTGGATCACAAACGTGGAGTCGTGATTGGCAAAGGTGAGGGGGTTACCCTGCGCTGGTGGATGGAGCGATATTTCAAGTAACTGCTGTCGTCGTGATTGCTGTGGGAGCAAGCTGGGCGGCTTCTCGTCTACGCATCCCCTCGATTGTCCTCCTCCTCACAGTCGGAGTAATCGCCGGCGCCGGCCTCGGTATTCTCGACCCCGATGCCAGCTTCGGTGTTCTCCTGTCACCGTTTGTTTCCATGGCGGTCGGGCTGATCCTCTTTGAAGGCGGGCTTAGCCTTCGATTCCGGGATATCAAAGGCAACCATCACATTGTTTGGCTCCTGGTCTCGGTTGGGGTGGTGATTACCTGGGTCCTGGGTACCGCCTCGTTCGAATTCTTCGTTGGTGTTCCGAGGCCGATCGCAGTCCTACTCGGCGCAATTCTCGTGGTCTCCGGGCCTACAGTCATCGGACCGATCCTGCGCACAGTCCGCCCGTCTGGCGGTGTCGGCTCTGTGCTGAAGTGGGAGAGCATTGTCATCGACCCCATCGGAGCGGGTTTGGCGGTCCTGGTAGCGGAATTCCTCCTGGCGTCCGACGAATCGCAGGTGGGGATCTTTTCGCAGGTAGCGACCTTTGCCGGGGCCGGAATTCTGGCCGGCCTGATCGTTGCGGTTCCCACAACATTCGCAATTCGTCGCCATCTGATTCCGGAACGGCTGGTGCCCCTGGTCGGCCTGGCGGCAGCGATGATTGCTTTTGCCGGGGCCGACGCCATCATCTCGGAGTCGGGTCTGTTGGCCACCACCGTCCTCGGGCTTGCCCTGGCCAACAATCCGCGCCTGCGTACTGAGCCCATCGTCGAGTTCTCCGAGGTCATTCAGGTGCTGCTCGTGGGGGTTCTCTTTGTACTCCTCAGTGCACGCCTCACACGGGAGCAGCTCGGATCGATTTCGCTGGGTGTCATTGGAGTGATCCTCGTGTTGGGTCTAGTTGCCCGCCCTCTTGGAGTTGCTCTATCAACATGGGGATCGAAAATGCCCCATCCCGAGAGGATTCTCCTGGCCGGGGTGGCGCCACGTGGAATAGTCGCTGCGGCCGTGGCCTCCGTATTCGCGTTGGAGCTCGAGGAAGCGGGAGTCGAGGGTGCCGAACTCCTGACACCGCTCGCTTTCGCCGTCATCGTCGCAACTGTCCTGATCTACGGTTTTGGGGCCGGCCCATTGGCTCGTCGCCTTGGCCTGGCCGACAAGTCGAACCAGGGGGTCCTCATCGTCGGGGCGGGGTCGGTCGAGCGTGAAATCGGGCGCGCCCTGAATGATGCAGATGTTCCGGTGGTCTTCGCCTCGACAAACAGGCGTGATGAATCCGGTTTACGGATGTTGGGATACCGCACGTATTACGGCAATCTGGTGGAGAAGGAGATCCCAAATGACCTGGATCTCTCGGGAATTGGCCGGCTCCTCGCACTCACACCCAACGACGAAGTCAACACTCTTTCGGCCAGGCGGTTCACTGAGCTCTTCGGCTCGGGTGAGACCTTTCAGCTTGCTCCGCAGTCGCTAGGACCCGGCATTGGCCGCACGGTGGCCGATATTGGGGGCCGTCGTTTGTTCAACGACCACCTCACTTATCCCGAATTGAACCGTAGATTCAACAGCGGAGAGAAGGTTAGAAAGACCACGCTCGGTAAGGCCTTCACCGGCGACAACTTCAACGAAGCGCTTGGTGAAGGCGGGCAGATTCTCTTCGTGGTCAAGACGGACCGTTTGCTGGTAGCCGCCGAAGGTGGGGCACCGATTTTCAATCGGGCCACTGTGGGCGACACGCTGTTATGGCTTCCCGCCGAGGACGCCTGACCAATAGGGGATTCACCGTGATTGTCGCAGACAACGCTGGCGTTTTCCCCGTTTGGGGTGAGATGGGCGGTGGGTAAAGTGGAGGTGCCCAAACCATGGAGGCAATAGTGGCACACGGTGATATCACCCACGTAGACATTCCGGTCGATGACATGGATCGAGCGACAACCTTCTACAACAGAGTCCTCGGATGGCAGATCGCAGAAATGCCGGGATACGAGGGCTATCCCATGTGGCAGGCTCCGAACGAGATAAGCGGGGGAGGGTTCACCGAGCGCAATGCCGACCTCCAAACTATACGCAGCTATGTCGAGGTCGACTCGATCGACGATGTCCTCGCCAAGGTCAGCGAAGCCGGCGGAGAGGTCATCATGGAGAAGGCACCGATCAGCGAAACCAGCTGGTTTGCAGTGTTCTCCGACACCGAAGGGAATCAGCTGGCTCTCTATGAGGGAACCACCTGAACCGGGATGTGATCCCCTTCCCAAATTTTCAGAACTCGAGGTGGCTCAAAACCACGGATTGAAGACGCCGGTCTCTGGCGGGCAGTGCACGCTGAAGGTTTCAATCACGCAGGAATGGGATGAGCATTGATACTAGATCGGAGGGATTTCTTCAGCGACGTGTGATGGGCGCTGGGTATCCGCATCCCGCTGACGTCGTTGGCCCAATGCCGCCAGACATCCAATACGTCGTAGAGATACTCGAGGTCATCACAGATGTGCTCGCCACCTGTGAGAACGACTGGACCCCCAGAGTTCCGGGGTTCCAGCTGGTTGGAGAACCGGTTGCGGTTAGCTGGTGTATTGGTCTCGTTGCTTCTCGGCCCTGCCCGCGCCAATCTTGGTCTTGACCGACTTCTCTTCCTCGGGTGGCGGGAGCGCAGCCTTCATCCCCAACGACTCGATCCACAGCTCTCGCGCCCATCCTTGAGTGTGAAAGAGGTGCTCGGCTTCCTGTTCGCCAACCTCGTCGTATGCTTCGCTCAAGGCCTCCTTGAGATCCCCGTCGACTTCGGAAGCGACTAGGGCCAGCAACTCCCAGTTCTGATGGTCTTTGGTCTCCGCTTCGACGACGCACTCGGCTGCCACAAGTTGGGCGGCGTCGGCCCCTCCCTCGGCAAGGGCCATATCCATCGACTCCACCAGCGCTTCTCCCTTGAACCGAACGACCTTGCGCCCCGGAGACTCCGTAGCCGGATCCAAGCTGGCCGCGGCAAATATCCTCTTCAGGATTTCCTGATGATTCCTTGTTTCCTCCAGGTACTTAGTCCACTCCTTGGCCAGATCCTCATTTTGGGCGCACTCAAGCGCCTTCAAGTAGACCTGCTCCCCCCCAAGTTCGGTTTCCATCGCCTGGTACAACAACTCATTGAGTTGATCCCGATTCACCGCATACTCCTTTTTCTTTGGGTGCCAGCGGCTGTTACCCATACCCGGAAGTTCGAAACCAATCTGACAGGCGATCGTGGTCAACTTCCCCGTCTCCCGCTCTTGCAGGCGAGACCCCCGTCGCTCAAAGATCGCTTGTAGGTGAGTTTTCACCGTATTGATCGAGATGTAGAGCGCTGATGAGATCTCAGACTTCGTGGCCCCTTGCCGATGCGTTTGAACGCTCCCAATTCGGGTATCAAGCTGAGCCTGAGGAGTCCCCAGGACCAGGGGTTCTTCCTCTTCATGGGATTGATTGTGCTCGCCTATCTCTTCCTCAACCGGAACACCGAGGTAGAGGGATCGTCTCTCTCCTATCCGGCCGTGGTCCTCCCCGGGATTCTCGGAGCGCTCATCGTTTTCAACCTGGTAATTGGCCCCGGTTACTCGATCGCCATGGAACGGGAGGACGGCACGTTGCTTCGGGCCCGGGCCGCACCCAATGGGGTCCTTGGCCACATGGCCGGACACATTCTCGGCAACACCCTGGGTTTGATCCCGTCTCTGGCCGTCATCCTCATCCCGTCGGCGATCCTCTTTGATGACCTGAATAGCAACGGGCTCTCCGGTTGGACGACGATGCTGTGGGTCACTCTCCTCGGCATCCTGGCGACGCTGCCGATCGGGCTCATGCTGGGTGCGGTAGTGCCCGGCGTGCAGAAAATGGGTACCTGGGGAATGCTGCCCGTGATTGTCCTGCTTGCCACCTCAGGCATCTTGTTTCCGATCCAGAATCTGTGGGGTTGGATTCAAATCCTGGCTCAGGCCTTCCCGATGTATTGGCTCGGGCTCGGGATGAGGTCGGCCTTCCTGCCTGACAGTGCGGCAGCCCTCGAAATTGGGGGTAGCTGGAGAACTCTAGAAACCGTTTTGGTCCTCGGAGCATGGGCGGCGGTCGGGATCTTCTTCACACCACGGGTTTTGCGACGGATGGCCCGGCGCCAGTCGGGATCGGAGGTCGAGGCCGCCCGGCACGAGGCGGTGCAATGGGTGAGGTGACCGGGCGTTTCCCTGAGGTTGCTCGAGGATTGAAGAGTCGCTGAACCGGGCAATAGGCAAACCTCCTATAGGAAGCGTTTGGAACATGGCTGTCTACGATGACACTGACCTCGTCCTGCCCCATCCAGTTACCCGCCCGGTGACAGTCCCGGGTTGGCTGGCGAAATTGGGCGCCATCTCATGGCGACTTATCGCGATCGGGATTGTTGCCTTCTGGTCTTTTCGAATAATGCAGAGCGTCAGCGTTGTAGTCATTGCAGGCCTTCTCGCGCTCTTCCTGGCATCCGTGCTCTGGGTTCCGGTGCGTTGGCTGGTGGATCGCGCTAACTGGGCTCCGATGGTGGCCGTCTTGACCGTAATGCTCGCAGCGCTCGCGATTCTCGTCGGGCTGATTGCCATTGTGGTACCTGCGATTGCCGCCAGTTTCGAGGACCTGAGCGGCGATGTCGCGACAGCCTGGGAGAGCCTTCGTTCGTGGTTGGTCGAGGGGCCTTTCTCGCTTTCAGAGCGTCAGGTCGACGAGTCCATCGACACCTTCGTGCAAAGCGCTACAGACGCCGCACGCGGGTCGGTTCTTGGCGGGGCCACAGCGGTGGCCGAGTTCTTCGCCGGCGTCTTCCTCATTGCAATGGTCACCTTCTTTGTCCTTAAGGACGGTCGCTCCATGGTGCACAAGCTCCTGAATCGGATGCCAGAGGAAACCTCACGGAAGACGGAAGCAGGGCTTCGGATCGGATGGAAGACCCTTTCTCGCTACATGGCGGGAATTGCCGTCGTGGGCGTTGTCGACGCGGTAGCTATTGCCATCGGCCTCTGGATAGTAGGCGTCCCATTGATCCTCCCCCTCGCCATCCTTGTGTTCTTCGGTGCCTTCTTCCCGCTCGTCGGGGCGTTCGTTTCGGGCCTCCTTGCAGTGGCGGTTGCCTTCGTGAACGGGGGCGCGACCGATGGGCTGATCGTGCTGGCGATCGTGGTCGCGGTGCAACAGTTGGAGGGTGACGTAGTACTTCCCCTTGTTTTCGGGAAGACGCTGAAGCTGCATCCGCTCGTTGTGCTGTTGGCCGTGGCGGCCGGTGGTCTTGCCTTCGGCCTCTTGGGTGCATTTCTTGCCGTGCCATTGATTGCGGTGGTCGTGTCGGTGCGGGAGACATTGGCCCCAGACGGCGAAGAGACCTATCTGAGCCTT
Organism: Acidimicrobiia bacterium; assembly: GCA_041747375.1. Taxonomy (GTDB): domain Bacteria; phylum Actinomycetota; class Acidimicrobiia; order Spongiisociales; family ZC4RG35; genus MA-ANB-1. The sequence continues at coordinate 11,992 of JBGTFH010000078.1, read as the reverse complement.
GCCCGGGGATAGTTGGCCCGACAACCCTCCGGACCCCGAGCTATTGGAAGGGTGATCGGGTCGGATCTACTCTGATCGATCGGGTCGGGGCCGTTCCTCGTTTTCGTGCGATGCACCCGAAGGGTTGCGGTGGGCCCAGGAAGACTTGAACTTCCGACCTCATCCTTATCAGGGATGCGCTCTAACCGGGCTGAGCTATGGGCCCATCGACCAGAGGTCGGGGAGACGGGATTATATCGCCGCACCCCGGCTGAACTGAAGTCGATTCCGCTTTCTCCCCGGGTTTGGTGCCACTATTGGCGTGCTGTTCCGTCGGAAGCGAGGAGTGGCCCGGTGCGTCGGTGGAATAGAATCGAGGGCATGCCCACCGTCCACGTTCGTGATGTGACGTCTTCCACGGCGGAGAAGGTACTCGCTGCCGCCATCGATTTCTCGCCGCGCCGGGCCGAGATGTGGCCCGATGTCCATGTCGAGTATCTCGATGTCCATGATTCCGGGGACGGTTGGGCGGAGGTCTCGGAGGGTAATCCCTGGCCGATCGGCTATGTATGGGAGCGGCTTCGATACGACTGGTCAGAGCCAGGGAGGGTTCTGGGGATCGTGGTCGAGTCCAACATCTTTCGTTCCGGGAGCAGCTGGGAAATTCGGGCGGAGCCGCTTGATGCCGGCTCTACCGTCGAGTTGATCGGCATCCGCCATCTGAAGGGCAAAGGGTGGTTGCTCGCCCCGTTCTTTCCGCTCGGGTCGGCAAGGAAAACGGTCGCTTCACACCTTCACCATTTCTTGGGCTATGTCGAGTCTCACGATTGAACAGGACCTTCGCCCGAACGCAGTGATCCTCGTCGAGGGAGAAAGCGACCGGGCGGCTGTCGAAGCCGTGGCAGCGAGGCTGGGACGGGAGCTCAGTGTCGATGGGGTAGCGGTTGTGGCGACGGGCGGTGTCACCAACTTCAGCCACTTTCTCCGTTTATGGGGGGGAGAGGGAAGCGACCTCCGGATCGCCGGCCTCTACGACCTGGCTGAAGAGCACGTGGTCGCCCGCGCTTTGAAGGAACAAGGCCGTGAAACCGATCGAAACTCCCTCGAGTCGATGGGATTCTTCGTATGCGTTGCCGATCTCGAGGACGAGTTGATCCGCGCCACGGGTGCCGACAACGTATTGAGTCTTATCGAACGAGAGGGAGAGTCTGGATCCTGGAGACTCTTCCGGGGTCAGCCGGCCCAACGTAGTCGAGACCTCGAATCTCAGTTGCACAGATTTATGGGTACCAAATCGGGTCGGAAGGTGCGACTCGCCGGTCTCATGGCCGGGACCTTAGAACCCTCGCGAATACCGCCACCCCTCCGGCGCGCACTCGACTACGCGTTGAGTGTCAGATAACTCGTCTGCTCCATTCACCGGTCACGAACCGCCACCTGCGCGTTGGGCGTTTCAGTTAGCCCGCGTGCGGGCCTCGATGCGCTCCAGCAGTGCCGGGGCCTGCAGCGACGTGTAGACGTCCCTTGCCTTTTGGAGTAGAACCTCGGCGGCTCTCGAGGCTCAGATCGACGGTCAGCTGGTGACGGTGGAGTTCTATCTCGACCTACTGGCCCGCCCCGGCTTCAGGGATGTCGGGTCCGGCGAGCTCAACCCGGTACATGCCGTCACTTACGGGCGGAACCGATCACCAAACAGAGAACTGGCCGCCATCAGTAGCGGCCAGTTCTCCCCGCGTTTGGTGCCACTATTGGCGTGCTGTTCCGTCGGAAGCTGTCTTAGGCCAGCGCCCAATCCAGGACCTGGCCCATGTCGTCGGCAACGTGGAAGATCATCACATCTCGCACCGCGTCGGGTACGTCATCGATATCCGCCTCGTTGCGGCGGGGAATGATCACTTCGGTCAGTCCGGCGCGATGAGCGGCCAGGACCTTTTGCTTCAGACCGCCGATCGGCAGGACCTTGCCCTGAAGCGTGACTTCCCCGGTCATCCCCACCTCTCCACGCACCTTGCGTCCCGTCATCAACGAAGCAAGCGCTGTCGTCATGGTGATCCCGGCTGAAGGCCCGTCTTTGGGCACGGCTCCGGCAGGAACATGAACGTGGAAGCTCCGGTCGATCTGGTCGTCTTCGATACCAAGTTCCACGGCGCGGGATTCCAGATAGCTCAGGGCGATCCTGGCCGATTCCTTCATGACGTCGCCAAGTTGGCCGGTGAGAACTAGGTCCCTCTTGCCTCGCTTGGAGGTGGCCTCGATAAACAGAACATCACCACCCGCCCCGGTGACGGCGAGCCCTGTGGCAACGCCGGGAACATCGGTGCGGTCCTTCGCTTCGTCCTTCCACACCTTCGGTTTGCCGAGATACTCACTCACCCGGTCATCGTCGATCAGGACATGAGTTTCTTCCTCGCTCCGGGCGACCTCGGTCGCGACTTTTCGAGCAAGTTTTCCGAGCTGTCGCTCCAGATTACGAACCCCGGCCTCCCGCGTATACCGGTCGACGACCGTTGCAAGGGCCGACTCGGTTACTTCCAGCTCTTCGGGTTCGAGGCCGGCACCGCGGAGCTGTCTCGGTAGTAGGTGATCCCTAGCGATCTCGACTTTCTCTGCATCGGTGTAGCCGTCGATCGATATCACTTCTGTCCGGTCGAGCAGCGGCGCTGGAATCGTCTCCAGCACGTTGGCGGTTGCGATAAAGAGAACATTGGAAAGGTCGAGGTCGGTTTCCAGATAGTGGTCCCTGAAGGTGTGGTTCTGGGCGGGGTCGAGGACTTCGAGGAGCGCTGAGGAGGGGTCTCCCCGCCAGTCGTTTCCAACCTTGTCCATCTCGTCGAGGAGGAACACGGGGTTCATGGTCTCCGCCTCGATCAGAGCTCTGACGATTCGACCCGGCCGCGCGCCAACGTAGGTACGCCGGTGCCCCCTTATCTCGGCTTCGTCCCGCACGCCTCCCAAGGCGACGCGAACGAATTTGCGACCGAGGGCTCGGGCGACCGACTCGCCCAGCGAGGTCTTACCAACCCCGGGCGGCCCCACCAGAAGCAGGATGGCCCCGGCGCGCCGGTCCTCTTCTCCCTCGATGCCACGTGTCTGACGCAGCTTCCTCACGGCGAGATGTTCGACTATTCGCTCCTTGACGTCGTGGAGTCCGGTGTGGTCAGCGTCGAGCACTGTCCACGCCTCGTCGAGGTCGAGCTGGTCTTCGGTTTCCGACCCCCACGGCACCTCGAACATGGTGTCGAGCCATGTGCGGATCCACGAGTGTTCAGGCGACTGCTCACTCATTCGTTCCAAACGGTCGATCTCCCGGTTGATCGCATCGGCGATCTTCTCCGGCAGGTCGAGATCGGTGAGACGATTCCTATAGTCGCCGGCGACATCATCGTCGTCGCCAAGCTCCTTGCGGATGGCATCCATCTGCTGACGGAGGATGTATTCGCGCTGGCTCTTGTCGATTCGCTCCGTTGCGTCTTCCCGCACCTTCCGACGCAAGTTGAGGTCGGCGAGCACTTCGCCCATCCAGTCGAGAAGCCGTCCAAGCCGCGCCCTCAAGTCGAGGGTCTCGAGAACTTCGACCTTCTGCTCCAGCGACAGGTCGGGGGAGTAGACGGCGAGGTCGGCGAGCTGTGATGGGTTGTCGACAGCGAGAATTCGCTCTGCCACCCGGCCGACTCCACGGAGGTTGAGTACCTCAGTGACCACGGCGCGATACTCGGCGACCAGATCGTCCAGGGCCGGGTCGTTGATTACATCTGCTTCGGAGATCGGCTCCGCCTCAACCCACAACGCTCCACTGTCGTCGGTGGAGCCGGTCCCAACACGGGCCCGGGAAACACCGGAGACGACGACATTTCCGTCGTCGTCGGCATCCTGGATTTTTGCGATCGTTCCCACGGTGGCGTACCGACCATCGAGGCGGGGAACGAGGATTAGCTGGTCATCGTTCGCTCTTGCCGCGGCCAGAGCGAGCTGTCCTTCGGCGGATTCCATCCGGAGGGTGACAACCATATGGGGAAAGACCACGCCGTTGTTCAGAGGCAGCAATGGCAAGGTCAGGTGCGAAGTTTTTTCCGTCATTCTCAAGAATTCCAATCAAGATCTGAGTCGTGCAGACTTAGAAAACATCTGCTTGCTTGATTGTATTCCGGAGTCTGGAGCTAGTCAGTCGAGGTGGATGCGGAGGCGGTGGTCATCGCCACCGAGGACCGTGATGTCGCCCGCGCCGCTCCGGGTCAGCAACTCTGCCATTGCCGATGTTTGCTCCTCTTCGGTTTCGATCGTGATCACGAAGCCGTCGCTCTCAGTCGCATCGTGAGATTTGATTTCGTGGGTCGTGACTTTCGTCGCATCGTGATCGGTCGCTCCGAGAAGGGCTCCAATTGCACCTCCGGTGATGCCCCCTCCGGCAGCGCCCGCCGCGGCGGCCGCCGCAACAGCAACCGCCGTGCCGGCTCCGATCAATGCCGCGACACCGGGGGCGAGGATCACCCCGGCCGCTGCGAGGATTGCACTGGCTACGCCTGTGGCCGCACCACCGATCAAACCACCCCAGGCACCTTTCCGCGCTTCCATGGCCGGGCCGTCGAAATGATCGACATATGTCACCACCTCGATTTCCTCCTCGACGTGAACGATCTTCTCTCGCCAAACCACCCCTATTGCCGACTCGACGATGCCTGCGGAGCGCAGTTCGTCGATAACCGTGTCGGGGTCATCGCGATCTTTGAAAATGCCTAGCAGTACATACATCGAAGCCCTCCGAAATGATATCGACCACCTACCCCGATTCCATGAATTCTAATCCGCAAGCGGTTCAGCGTTGAGGGAATCAGCCGGGTCCATGGAGGTCTTGGGGGTTCGATTCCGGGTGCCCGGAGCGCTCTCTGTGGACGTGACGGCCCGGGACCGGGGAGTGGGCGGGATCATCGACGAGGGCAGAGCCTCGATCGAGATGCAGCATTGAAGACCCGTAGGCCGCCGCCAGGTTCTCAGGTGTGAGGACCGATTCGGGGACTCCTTCCGCGATGACACCGCCGTTGAGCAGGATCACGTGGTCGGCGATCGATGCCTCCGAAAGGTCGTGGGTGGTGAGGACGACAGAACAACCGTCAGCGATCTCATGATGGATCACTTCATCGATGGCTTGGGCGGCCACGATGTCGATGCCGGAGAGGGGTTCGTCCAGCAACAGGATGTCGTGGTCCTGGGCGAGGCCCTGCGATACCATCACCCGCTGGCGCTGGCCCCCGGAGAGTTGTTGGAGATGGCGGCTGGAGATGCTCTCGATGTTCGTACGCGCCATCGCCGTGTCGACAGCCTTGCGATCGTCCGGTCCGAGACGGCGGAACCTGCCCGCATCCGCGTAGCGTCCCATCGTCACGACCTCTCGAACCGTCACCGGGAGTGCGTCGTTGACCTTGGTGCTCTGGAGGACATAGGAGATCCGGGGCCTGGAGTCGCCAGCCGCGGGGAAGAGGATTGTCCCCGACTGCGGTTCGAGGAGACCGGCTATCGCGCTCAAGAGTGTCGACTTTCCCGAACCATTCGGCCCGATGATCGCTGTGATGCCACTAAGCGGAATCATGAAGTCCGACCGCCTGATGGCGATGTGGTCTTGGTAGCTGACGACAACGTCATTACCAACGATGGCAGGTGACGCTATTGACAATTCTGACACTTCCCCTCGATCTCGAGGGCGTGGTTGCTTTCGATGAACGACGACCTTTTCGTGATACCAGAGACGATCGCCTGCAGGCGCCGCTCTACTTCGTCGTCGGTCTCAACGTCTTCGACCTGTCCGCATGCCACACACACCAGGTGGTGATGATGGCCGTTCAACCACTCGGCGAGCTCATATCGGGTGACCCCAGGGGACGAGAAATGAGGGGTGAGGATGTCTGAGGCCTCGAGAACGGCGAGGGTCCGGTACAGACTCGAGAGCGGAACCGATGGTCCCAGGTCTTCGCTCAGTTCGGCGGCTGAGCGAGGGCCGTCGGCTTCGCTCAATGCGAACACAACCTCACGACGCCCGGCGGTGTAGCGGACATCATCCTCGCCAAGTCGGCTCGACACCTGTTTGTCCAGTGTTGACTTGACCACTCTCCTCCTAAATGATTATGGTTCTCATTATGTTAATAACTATTCTCATTATCAACCGTTTGGCGGGAAAAGGCAAATGAGGCGCTCTCACCTCTCCCCGAAGTTCTTGATCGCAGCGTTGTTGATCGCAGTCCCGGCCTGCGACGGCGAACGTGCCGAAACGGACCAATTGTCGATTGTGGTCAGCACCAGCATCCTGGGTGACATTGTCGAAAATGTCGTCGATGGAGCGGCATCGGTAGAGGTTTTGATCCCGGTCGGCTCCGACTCTCATGACTACTCGGCTTCGTCGGCCCAGGTCGCCGCAATGCACCGGGCAGACCTCGTGATTCTCAACGGTCTGGGGCTCGAGGAGGGAATGACCGACCTCGTCGAGGGTCTTGTCGCCGATGGCATCGAGGTTTTCGAGATCGGACCGCTTCTGAACCCGATTCCCCTCGAGGGTTCGCAAAATCCAGACCCTCACGTATGGATGGATCCATTGCGTATGGCGGAAGGAGCAAGGCTGATCGGGCACGAACTGACGAGGATCGCTCCGGATCGGGACTGGGCGGCGTCCGCCGAAGCGTATGCCGTCGAGCTGCAGGAGGTCGACGACGAGATTGTGAATATCCTGGCGGTAGTGCCTGTAGCGCAGCGGGTGATGGTCACCAATCACGAGTCATTTGGCTATTTTGCGGATCGGTATGACTTCGGCGTGATCGGTACCGTCATCCCCGGTGGGTCGACACTCGATGAGCCGAGTTCCGCGGAATTGGCGGAGCTGGTCGCAGTAATGCGTCAGACCAACACGACGGTCATTTTCGGTGAGACCACCCGACCGGACATACTTGCTGAAGCGGTGGCGAGGGAGTTGAGTGACGATGTGGAGGTCGTGGACCTCTACACGGAATCGCTAGGAGCGGCGGGTTCCGACGCTGACACCTATATCGGAATGCTTCGGGTCAACGCGCAGCTCGTCGCCGGATCTCTTTCCTAACCTGACGAGATGGACTGGCTCATCGATCCCTTCGAACTTGCTTTCCAGCAGAAGGCCCTCATCGGTGGTTCGTTGGCGGCCGTTTCCCTGGCTCTGGTCGGGACATGGGTTGTTATCAGAGGAATGACGTTTCTCGGTGACGCACTCGTCCATGGTGTGATTCCGGGCATTGCCCTGGCGATCCTGTTCGACTTCAATGTGTTGTTGGGCGCCGGCCTCGCTGCCGGCTTCATGATCCTTGGCATAAACTTGGTCCACCGACAGACCGCATTCTCGGAAGACACGGGGATCGGCCTTCTCTTTGTCGGAATGCTCGCCCTGGGAGTCATCATCATCTCGACCACGGCGTCGTATCAAGGGAGCCTCGCCGGCATTTTGTTCGGGGACGCCTTGGGTATCACCACTGGTGACATCGTCGCATTGCTGGTGGTGCTCGGACTGACTCTGCTGGTCACGCTGGTTTTCTACCGTTCGTTTCTCGTTCTTTCCTTCAACGAATTGAAGGCTCAGCTATTGGGATTTCGACCGCGCGCCGCCCATTTCACGATGCTGGCAATGATCACGTTGGCGATCGTGTCGTCATTTCAGACAGTAGGCACTCTGCTGGTATTCGGCCTGCTGGTCGGCCCACCCGCCACGGCTGTACTCCTCGCACGTCGTCTACCGGTGATCATGATCACCGCCGGTCTGATCGGCGTGTTCTCGGTGGCTTCCGGCCTCGTGATCAGTTATCACGCCGATACGTCGGGTTCGGCGACAATGGCCCTGGTGCCGATCGTGATGTTCTTCGTTGTGCTCACGGTGAAAAACCTGTGGCCGGGTCGAGCCGCGACTCCTGCTCCGGATAGTTTCAGCTGACGGTTTCGTTGCGGCCGTTGACCGGTTTTCTCACAACCGTGTCTCGTTCTCTGAATTCAACCACTTCGAATCCGCGCTCGAGGAACATCGACAAAGGCCCACGGAAGTTCGCACTGTCGGCTTCACCGGCTTCATTGAACGGGTAAGCCTCTATCCATGCCGCACCGCGGCCATCGGCATCTTTGAGAACGCTATCGAGAAGCACCGATGCAACGTTGTGCCGCCGGTAGGGAGGAGCGATGATGAAACAGGAGACCCCGATCACGGAGGCTGCATCCGGACCTTCGGGGTCGACATCGCCATACAGTTTGTAGTTGCTTCGCAATGAGGCGTTGACCCAACCGATGGGGCGGTCATGCTCGTAGGCGAGATATCCAAATGAAACTCCTTCGCCCAGCAGGGAAATCATGTCGGCTCGGTTCTCAGTCCAGGCGGGGTCCTCTTCCTCGGCAGGGGTGTTGGGAACGCGTACGTGTGGTTCGAGGCAGTAGCACGCAGCCCATTCCGGGGTGCCGACGAAGGCGTCATGATCGAAAAAGCTCAGCCAGTCGTCGATGAGATCGGTCGTGACTTGCTTGACCTCTGTCGGACCCACTTCATCGAGTCGTTCGGTGGGCCCCGTCAGTCTCTGAGTGGCATCTGAGTAGTTGCGGATCGCTTGATCGGAGTATGGCCAGTCGTGGGAAGCCCTGGCATGGGCGACGAACGCGTCGCCGAGCGAACCGAGATCGTCGGCCGTGATGTCGAATCCGCATTCGAAACAGGAGAGGTCCATGGGGTCGAGGATAATCACGCCGATCGGCACCCGATCCGGCGTGCTGACGGCCAACTACTGACTGTTAGCCTCAATTGATGTCAGATACTCTGGCGGCGCTAGCCAACGTTGCAATTATCGCCTTTGTCCTCGCGTCGATGGTGTCGCTCGGGCTTTCGTTGACCATGAAGCAGATAATCGAACCGTTGACAAATGCTCGGCTGGTAATCATGGGACTCGTGGCCAACTTTGTGATTGCTCCGGCGGCGGCATGGGGAGTGGCTGCAGTTATGGGTTTGGACGACAACCTCACTCTCGGCTTGCTCCTCCTTGGAACAGCCGCGGGTGCACCGTTCCTGCCCAAACTTGCCCAGCTTGCCCATGGAGACGTCGCCTACTCGGTTGGGCTCATGGTGATGCTCATGGTGGTTACGGTTGTCTATATCCCCGTCGTATTGGTCCCGTTGCTCGACGGGGTCACAGTCTCGGCGTGGGACATCGCCAAGCCGCTGGTCTTCGGGATGCTCTTGCCGCTCGTTATCGCGTTGTTGGTGCGCGCACGCTATGAAGAGTCGGCAAAGCTCGCACCCAATCTCAATCAAGTATCGACGGTGTCATTGGCTCTAGCGTTGGTAATCGCCTTGATTCTGGGTTTACCCCAATTGATCGACGCCTTCGGCACCGGTGCCTTTGTCGCCGTTCTGCTATTCATGGCGATCTGCTTCGCTGCCGGTTTTCTGCTCGGAGGAAATAACCGTGGGCAGCGGTGGGTCAGCGCCTTCGGGACCACTCAGCGCAACGTCTCGGCTGCGCTTCTCATCGCCACAACCAGTTTTACCGGGCAGCCTGAGGTATTAGTCCTGGTGATGGTTGGTGCCGTGTTGATGGGGGCTGTCTTGTTGCCACTTGCCGCCGAAGTGGGGAAGAAGGGCTTGTCCGTCACTGCGTCGAGTTGAGCGCACGCACCTGGGCCCCCACGCGCGGCGTCGAATTGTCGCCGCTGCGCGGATTGCGTTATCGGGTTTGCAAAAGGTTTTGTCGGCTCCGACTAAACGTTAGTGACTAACATCCAAGGGAGTGAAAAGGTCGGAGCAAACCAGAGATCGTTTGCAAAGCGTTGCGATCCAACTCTTTGAAGAACGTGGGTTTGACGGGGTGACGGTTGAAGAAATCGCGCATCAGGCCGGGGTATCTCACATGACCTTTTACCGACACTTCCCAACGAAGGAGTCAGTGGTCTTTGACGATCCGTTCGATCCGATGATCGGTGAGCTGGTAGCCGCTCAAGACAAAAGCCTTATCGCCTTCGAGCGGACGAGAAGAGGAATCGTTGCAGGGCTTTCGATGCTCGACGCCGACGACGACCATGACATCCGGCGACGGGTTCGCCTCGCTACGGGAAGTTCGACCCTTCGTGCTCGCATCCTGGAAAACAACCATCGAACTGAGGACGTGATTGTGCAGGCTTTGCAGCTCAACGGTACTTCGGCCATGGAAGCTCGGGTTGTCGCCGGTGCCATCCTTGGCGCCGTCACGTCTGCCCTTATTGATTGGTCCGGGCGGGAGAGCCCCGGGTACCTACACCAGTATCTGACCGAGGCCCTCGGTGTGCTCGGCGCGGTTGGTATTGACGTATGAGCGCCCCTCCGATACTTGCCCGTGACCTGGTCCGCCGATTTGGGGACGAGCTGGCGTTGGACGGAGTGACTATCGATGTCGTGGCCGGCGAGATCCACGCGATCGTCGGGCTGAATGGGGCTGGAAAGACCACCCTCATGAGAATCCTCGTTGGCATGGCCCGAGCAGACTCGGGGGTCTCGATGATTCTCGGGCATGACTCGGGTTCGGCGCCGGCCGCTCTATGGTCGGAGGTGGGGCACAGCATCGAGTCTCAATTCGCTTACCCGGAACTCACGGTCGTCGAAAACCTCTCAACTGCGGCAGAGCTCCATGGGGTCCCCCGATCCGAAGTCTCTGATTTAGTGTCGAACGCGATCGAGAAATTCGAACTCGACCACTGGAAGGATCGCAGGTCGCGGACGCTCTCTTTGGGTAACCGGCAGCGCCTCGGTCTGGCTGCCGCGGTCATTCACGATCCTTCGGTCCTAGTCCTGGACGAGCCGACGAATGCCCTCGATCCGTCTGGAGTCGTCTTCGTTCGCGCCTTGTTGACCGACGCCGCCCGTCGTGGATCAGCGATCCTTGTCTCAAGCCATCACCTTGACCAGGTCGCGCGAATCGCCGATCGGATAACTGTTCTGCACCGCGCCCGCATAATCGGTTCGCTCGACCCCAGGGAAAGTGACCCAGAGAAGCAGTTTTTTGACATGGTCTATGGCGTTGATCGGACCCTGGACGGTGGCGGGTGAGGGCGGCGGTCCGAGCAGAGTGGCTGAAGGTGAGGCGTTCATCTGTAGGCATAACCATCAGCCTTCTTCTCACTTTTGCCCTTCCCCTCATGGGCTTCGGGATGTATCGCGTAGCTGAGCGGGGTGGTACGAGCCCGCTCGCTCTCAAAGCAAGTGCGTTCCTGGTTGGCGAGGGTTGGGTGGGCTACGTCGGGTTGGTGGCGCAGATCGTCGCGGTCGCCCTGTTCTTGGGCGTTGGGATCATGACCTCGTGGGTTTTTGGCAGAGAGCATGCCGACCGGACCTTTCCTGCTCTATTCGGATTACCCACCTCGCGACCGACAATTGCCCGGGCAAAATTCGTTGTGCTCGGATGGTGGGTTCTGTTGATAGTTGCGTTGATCGTGGCAGTGACGGCGTTACTTGGGTTTGTCGCCGAAGTTGGACCTTCGCATTTTGGAGACATCGCGGCATCTCTGGGCAAGCTTTCTGCCATCGCCGTCCTCGCTGCTTTGCTCGCTCTTCCCTCTGGTTACGTTGCGAGCGTCGGCCGCGGATACCTTCCGGCCATTGGTGCTCTCATCGTCGTTATCGCCGTTACCCAGATTGTTGTTCTGCTCGGGACGGGCGGGTGGATCCCATTCGCTGTACCAGGATTGCTTGCCGCCGGTGGCGACTTGGCTCCGACGGACGTCCAGATTGCGCTTGTACCGATAACGGCAAGCTTGGGGATTTGGCTGACGGTCCGATGGTGGCGCAACGCTGAATCCAATTCCTAGTTCAAGATCAGATCGCGAGTCGAGTTCTCGCCGCTCTGCCTATTGGTAAACTGGTCGTGCCAGGGGACGTAGCTCAGTTGGCAGAGCACCGGCTTTGCAAGCCGGGGGTCGTGGGTTCAAATCCCATCGTCTCCACTGCGGGAAGAATCATCATCGGCACAGCGTTGGTGCGATAGAGCGAAGGAGTGGCCATGCC